>JAWLGJ010000025.1:0-48869 GCA_041685145.1 Magnetospirillaceae bacterium
CGGCGATGCTGCGCCAAGCGCGGGAGGAGGGCGGCAGCCTCAAGGACGCGGTGGCGGCGGTGGCGGCCGCCTCGGGGCGGCCGCGGCGCGAGGTCTATGCCCTGGCCCTGCGCCTGCGCGACGGCGGCGGCGGCGGCGGCGAGGAATGACGGCCGCCGCCGCCCGCCGCCGCGCCCGCGCCCGCGGCCTGTGGGCCGAGGCCCTGTGCCGGCTGAGCCTGCGGCTGCGCGGCTGGCGCATTGTCGCGCGGGGCTGGCGCCCCCGGCGGGGCTCGGGGGGTGGCGAGATCGACATCATCGCCCGGCGCGGCGCCGTGCTGGCCTTCATCGAGGTCAAGGCGCGGGCGGCAACGGCGTCGGGGCTGGCGGCGGTTACCCCGCGCCAGCAGCGGCGCATCCGGCGCGGCGCCGAGGCCTTCCTGGCGCGGCGCCCCGACCTGGGCGGAATGCACATGCGCTTCGACGTGATGGTGGTGCGCCCCTGGCGTCCGCCCCTTCACCTCTTCGATGCTTGGCGCCCCTGCGACGACACGGCTAAAGTAGGCGCCGATCCACTCTGAGCCGGAGGCACCGTGAACCCGCGTCGTCTGTTCCTGCTGCTGCCGTTGCTGGTTATGCTGTCGGGCTGTGCCGCCGCCGTCGGCGGCGCCGCGGCGGTGGGCGTGGCCTCGCAAAAGGAAAAGGGCCTGTCGGGCGCCACCAACGACACCGTGCTGGCGGCCGAAATCAACCATCACCTGCTGCAGCACGACGAGGCGCTGTTCCGCAAGGTCAACCTGTCGATCAGCGAGGGGCGGGTGCTGATGACCGGCGCGGTGCCGACGCCGGAGATGCGCGACATCGCCACCCGCCTGGCCTGGCAGGGCGACGGCGTGCGCGAGGTCATCAACGAATTGCAGGTCGGCTCCAACGACGCCTTCGATTTCAGCAAGGACGTCTATTTCGCCAACCGCCTGCGCACCAAGTTGCTGTTCGACAAGGAGGTGCGCAACATCAACTACACCGTCGATGCCGTGAACGGCGTCGTCTATCTCATCGGCCTGGCGCGCGACCAGGAGGAACTGGACCGCGTGCTCGACCACGCCCGCAACATCAAGGGGGTGCAGAAGGTGGTCAGCTATGTGCTGATCCGCGACGACCCGCGCCGGTTCGAGCCGTGAACACGCCGGCGGCCGTCCTGCGCCAGCGGCTGCGGGAGGCGGCGGCGCTGCCCGACGAGGCCATCGATCTGGCCGAGGCCGCCCTCGCCCTGGCGGGGCTGGTGCGGCCGGGGGTGCCGCTGGCGGGTTATCGGCGGCTGCTGCGCGAGATGTGCGAGGCGACGGCGCGCTGCGGCTCCGGCGCCGAGGCCGCCGAGGAGCGCGTCGAGGTGCTGCGGCGCACCCTTCGCGGGCGCTACGGCGTTCACGGCAGCGCCCGCGCCGAGGCCGGCGGCGACGGCGGCGTGGGGCTGTTCGGGCTGCTGGACCGGCGGCGCGGCCCGGCGGCGCCGCTGGCGCTGGTGTATCTGCATGTGGCGCGCTCGCAGGGCTGGCCGGCGCACGCGCTGGCCTTTCCCGCCAACCTGCTGATCCGCGTCGAGGGGCAGGGCGGCGAGCGCGCCATCCTCGACCCCTTCGACGGCCGCACCCTCGACGCCGCCGGGCTGCGGGCGCTGCTGAAGGCAAGCTGCGGCAACGGCGCCGAGTTGCGCTTCGACCACTACGCCCCGTTGTCGAACCGCCAGGTGCTGCTGCACATGCAGGAGGCGGCGAAGCTGCGCCTGCTGCGCGGCGGCGCGTTGGAGCCGGCCCTGGCGGCGGCGGAAGGGGCGCTGCTGCTGGCGCCCTGCCAAAGCGCCCTGTGGCGCGAGGTGGGGCTGCTGCACCTGCGGCTGGGGCACACCCGCGCCGCGGTGGCGGCGCTGGAGCATTTCGTCGCCCGCGCCGGCAGCGACGACGGCGGCGGCCGGCGCATCGCCAGCCTGCTGCGCGAATTGCGCGACCGCCTGCCCTGAATCGCGGAGCCCACGCCATGAGCCTGGCCGTTGCCATCCAGATGGACCCCATCGAGGCCGTCGACATCGACGCCGACAGCACCTTCGTGCTGGCGCTGGAGGCGCAGCGGCGCGGGCACGCGCTGTTCCACTATCTGCCCCAGCAGCTCAGCTTCCGCGACGGCCGCGTGGTGGCGACGGCGCGGCCGCTGCGGGGCTTGCGGCGCGAGCGCGGCCGCCATGCCGAGCTGGGCGAGGCGATGGAACTGGACCTGGCCGCCGTCGACGTGGTGCTGATGCGCCAGGATCCCCCCTTCGACATGGCCTATATCACCGCCACCCATCTGCTGGAGCACATCCATCCCGAGACGCTGGTGGTCAACGACCCGGTGTCGGTGCGCAACGCGCCGGAAAAGCTGTTCGTGACCCATTTCGAGGGTCTGATGCCGCCGACGCTGATCACCGCCGAGCGCGAGCGGGTGCTGGCCTTCCGCGCCGAGCACGGCGACATCATCGTCAAGCCGCTGTTCGGCAACGGCGGCGCCGGCGTCTTCCACGTTACCCCCGGGGACGAGAATCTCAACGCCCTGCTGGAGCTGTTCACCCAGCTCTACCGCGAACCCCTGATCGTGCAGCGCTACCTGCCCGAGGTGCGCGACGGCGACAAGCGCATCATCCTGGTCGAGGGCGAGCCGGTGGGGGCGGTGCAGCGCGTGCCGGCGCGCGGCGAGGCGCGCTCCAACCTGCATGTCGGTGGCCGGGCGGAAAAGGCCGCGCTGACCCCCCGCGAGATGGAAATCTGCCGCGCCATCGGCCCCGCCCTGCGCGAGCGCGGCCTGCTGTTCGTGGGCATCGACGTCATCGGCGATTACCTCACCGAGATCAACGTCACCTCGCCCACGGGTATTCAGGAGATCAACCGCCTGGACGGCGTGCGGCTGGAGGCGGCGGTGTGGGACGCCATCGAGGCCCGCCTCGGCGGCCGCCGCGAAGGGTCCGCCTGAGCCTCAGCCTTTGTAGGTCAGCGCCGCCTCGCCCGAGGTGATCAGCCGCGTCGGCGGCAGCCACAGCGTGACGGTGGTGCCTTCGTGCAGAACGCTGTCGATCTCCAGGCGGCCGCCGTGGCGCTCGATCAGTTCCTTGGCCAGCGGCAGGCCCAGCCCGGCGCCCTCGTATTTGCGGCTGACGGCGATGTTGCCCTGCATGAAGGCCTCGGTGACGCGCGGCAGATCCTCATCGGCGATGCCGACGCCGGTGTCGGCGACGGCCACCTTGAGAGCGCCGTCGCCAGTGACCTCGGCGCCGATGCGCACCTGCCCGCCGGGGGGCGTGAATTTTACCGCGTTGGACAGCAGGTTGAGGAAGACCTGCTTGAGGCGGCGCGAATCGGCGCGCACCGACGGCAGGTTGCCGGGCACGTTGTTGACCAGCGAACAGCCGCCCTTGGCGGCCTGTTGGCGCACCATCACCATCGCCTCGCTCATCAGGGCGGCGATGTCCACCGGCTGCTCGACCAGCTCCATGCGCCCCGATTCGACCTTCGACAAATCGACGATGTCGGCGATCATGTCTGTCAGGTGCTGCGCCGACCGGCGGATGTCGGCGAGGTACTCCCGATAGCGGTCGTTGCCCAGCGGCCCCAGCAGCTCGGCAAGGATCAGGTCGGCGAAGCCGATGATGGCGTTCAGGGGCGTGCGGAATTCGTGGCTCATCGCCGCCAGGAAGTCGGACTTGGCGCGGGTGGCGCGCTCGGCCTGCTCCTTGGCGCGGCGCAGCGCCTGCTCGGCGCGGTGGCGTTCGCTGGCGCCGTGGAAGACGACGATGGCGCCCACCGCCATGCCGTCCTCGCTGAGGGGCATGGCCACATAATCGACGGAAATGGTGCTGCCGTCCTTGCGGCGGAACGGCCGGTCGCGCACCCGCTGCAGGCCTGGGCGTTCCAGGCATTCATAGATGTGGCAGCCGTCGACGTGGCAGCCGCCGCCATCCGCGTCTTCGGCCGGTCGGCAGAAGGTGCGATGCGCCGGCCGCTCCAGCAGTTCGTTCAGCGACCAGCCCAGCAGTTCGACCATCGCCGGATTGGCGAAGGTGACGCGGCCGTGGCGGTCGAGGCCGAACACCCCCTCGCTGATGAGGGACAGCACCAGTTCCTGGCGGCGGTGCAGGCGCTCGGCGGCCTGGCGTCCGGCGACGCTGTCGGTGACGGTGGCGCCGGTGCCGCGAAAGCCGCGAAAGCCGCCGGAGGAATCGAACACCGGCCGGCCGCTGAGGCTGACATGGTGGACGACCTCCTCGACCTGCAGCCGCGCCGCCACGTCGTTGAAGGGCCGCCGCGCCGCAAGGTGGTTGGCGTGGAAGGAGCCTTCGGCGTCGGCGAGGGGGTCACGGAAGACCTCGCCCACCGGACGCCCGACGAGCAGTTGCGGGTCGACGCCGACGGCCTCGGCGAAGCGCGGCGACAGATAGCTGATGTCAAGCTCGGGGCCGGTTTCCCAGACCCAGTCGGTCATGGTTTCGGTGAGGTCGCGGAAGCGGGTTTCGGCGGCGCGCAAGGCGTCGATGGCCTGGGCGTGGCGCTCCACCTCCTGGCCGAGATCGTCGGTGCGCGCCCGCAGCGCCTGTTCAAGCTCGGTGTTGGTCTGGCGCAGGCGGGCCTGCTCGCGCTGGTTTTCGCGGCGCGCGAGGACGACGACGCCGGCGACCAGCGCCGTGCCCACCACCGCCAGGGCCAGGCGTTCCCACCCCGCGAACAGGGCGGTGCGCTCGACCGCCCAGCCGAAAACGGCAAAGGTCGCGGCCGCGGCCGTCACCTGCAGGAAGGGCATGGCGAAACGCCCCGGCATATCCCCCCGTCTCTCGATGCTGCCGATCCCCCTTTGGTTATAGAGGGGGGGCGGCGGGGCGGGCAAACAAAATGCGGCCGCCCCCGGCTGGTCGGGCGGGGGCGGATCGCCTAAACTTGCGCGCGCAAAAGGAGCAAGGCCCGCCCATGACCGCCCGCGTCGCCACCGTCGCCTTCCAGGGCATCGAGGTTCTGGACATCGATGTCCAGGTGCAGATGAGCAACGGGCTGCCGGCCTTCACCGTCGTCGGCCTGCCCGACAAGGCGGTGGCGGAAAGCCGCGAGCGGGTGCGGGCGGCGCTGGGGGCGCTGGGCCTGGCGCTGCCGCCGAAGCGCATCACCGTCAACCTCGCCCCCGCCGACGTGCAAAAGGAGGGCAGCCATTTCGACCTGCCCATCGCCGTCGGCCTGCTGGTGGCGATGGAGGTGCTGCCCGCCGAGGACGTGGCGCGCTACACCGTGCTGGGCGAATTGGCCCTGGACGGCCGCATCGCGCCGGTGGCGGGGGTGCTGCCGGCGGCGCTGGCCGCCAGCGGCGCCGGGCGGGGGCTGATCTGCCCCGGCGGCCAGGGCGGCGAGGCGGCCTGGGCCGGCGGCGACGACGTGCTCGCCCCGGCGACGCTGCTGGCGCTGGTCAACCACTTCAAGGGCTCGCAGGTGCTGGCGGCGCCGCGCGGCGCGCTGGCGCCCGACGAGGAGTCCAACCTCGATCTGCGCGAGATCAAGGGGCAGGAGAGCGCCAAGCGCGCCATCGAGGTCGCCGCCGCCGGCGGCCACAATCTGCTGATGATCGGGCCGCCGGGCTCGGGCAAGTCGATGCTGGCGGCGCGGCTGCCCGGCCTGCTGCCGCCGCTGGCCCCGGCCGAGGCACTGGAGGTCAGCATGATCCACAGCCTCGCCGGTACCCTGCCGGAGGGCAGGCTGCTGCGCCGCCGGCCCTTTCGCGACCCGCACCACTCCGCCTCGGTGGCGGCGCTGGTGGGCGGTGGCCACCGCGCGCGGCCGGGCGAGGTGTCGCTGGCCCATCACGGGGTGCTGTTCCTGGACGAGTTGCCGGAATTCCAGCGCGGCGCCCTGGAGGCGCTGCGCCAGCCGCTGGAATCGGGGCGCGCCGTCATCGCCCGCGCCAACGCCCATGTCGCCTATCCGGCGCGGGTGCAACTGGTGGCGGCGATGAATCCCTGCCGCTGCGGCCACCTCGACGACCCCGGCCTGGCCTGCGCGCGGGCGCCGAAATGCGCCCAGGAGTACCAGGGCCGCGTCTCGGGGCCGGTGTTCGACCGCATCGACCTGCATGTGGAGGTGCCGGCGGTCAGCGCCGCCGACCTCACCTTGCCGCCGCCCGCCGAGGGCAGCGCCGAGGTGGCGGCGCGGGTCGCCGCCGCCCGTGCCGGCCAAAGCGAGCGTTACGCCGATGACGAGGCGCGCTGCAACGCCCAGGCCGACGGCCATCTGCTGGAGCGGGTGGCGTCGCCCGACGAATCCGGGCGGAGCCTGCTGGGCGAGGCGGTGGAGCGGATGCGGCTGTCGGCCAGGGGCTATCACCGGGTGCTGCGGGTGGCGCGCACGCTCGCCGACCTCGACGGCAGCGACGCGGTCCGCCGCATCCACGTCGCCGAGGCGCTGTCCTATCGCCGCGTGGTGCCGGGGCGCAACGCGCTGGCCCGCTGACCGCCTGCCTCCTTGGTGGTATTGCGCCCGGCGGCCCGGCGGCGAACCTTCCCTCCATGCGTGGATGCGGGATATTCGGGAGTGTGGTGGTCGTCGGCCTGCTGCTGGCGGCGCCGGCGGCCGCCGAGGGCGGCGGGCTGGGCCTTACCCAGGTGCCGGCCCGGGGAGCGGGCAACGTCGTGCCCGACTATCTCGGCCGCGGCCTGGACGCGCCGCGGCCGGCCCCGGCCCCGCGCCGCCCGCGCGCCCAGGCGCCGCCGCTGGTCGATCGCGACGCCGACGGGGCGCTGTCGCGGGACGATTTCCGGCGCGCCTACCCGACGCGCCCCTGGCTGTTCCGGATGTTCGACACCGACCAGGACGGCCGGGTGTCGCCGGCGGAACGGGCGCGCGGCCGCGCCCTGCTGGCGCCGGATCAGGCCGGCTGAACCATGTATCCGAGCCGCCGCCCGCCGAAGATGTGGACGTGCAGATGTTCGACCTCCTGCTGCCCGTCGCGGCCGACATTGGAGAGGACGCGATAGCCGTTCCCCGGCAGGCCGAGCTGGCGCGCCGTCGCGCCCACCGCCCGCCAGAAGCCGGCGACCTCGTCCGCCGTGGCGGTGGCGGTGAAGTCGTCCATGCTGACATAGGCGCCCTTGGGGATCACCAGCACATGCACCGGCGCCTGCGGGTTGATGTCGTGAAAGGCGAGGGCGAAGTCGTCCTCATAGACCTTGTTGCAGGGAATCTCGCCCCTGAGGATCTTGGCGAAGATGTTGTCGGGATCATAGGCCATCGGCTTTACCTCCGTCGGAACCTTCAGGATCGTTTCCGCGCCTTCTTCTCGGCAATGCCCGAGGTGCCCTGGCGGCGTTCCAGCTCGGCCCAGACGTCCTCGGGCTTCACGCCGCATTCCGCCCACAGCACCAGCAGGTGATAGAGCAGGTCGGCGCTTTCGCCGGCCAGGCGTTCGGGGCTCTCGGCGAGGGCGGCGACGATGGCCTCCACCGCCTCCTCGCCCAGCTTCTGGGCGATCTTGCCGCGGCCCTTGGCGAACAGCTTGGCGGTGTAGGAGCTTTTGGGATCGGCGCCGCGGCGGGCGGCGATCACCGCCGCCAGTTCGTCGATGACGCGCGCGTCTTTCATCCTTCCGACCCTCCGTCCGCCGGCCGCACCGGCACGCCGGCGCGGCGCATGTGCTCCTTGGCCTCGGAAATCGAGTGCTGCCCGAAATGGAAGATCGACGCCGCCAGCACGGCGGTGGCGTGGCCGTCGCGGATGCCCTCGACCAGGTGGTCCAGGGTGCCCACCCCGCCCGAGGCGATCACCGGGATGGGCACGGCGTCGGCCACCGCGCGGGTCAGCGGGATGTTGAATCCCTGGCGGGTGCCGTCGCGGTCCATGCTGGTGAGCAGGATTTCGCCGGCGCCGTATTCGGCCATGCGCCGCGCCCAGGCAACGGCGTCGATGCCGGTGGGGTTGCGCCCGCCGTGGGTGAAGATCTCGAAGCGGCCCTCGCCGACGCTCTTGGCGTCGATGGCGACGACGATGCACTGGCTGCCGAATTTCTCCGCGGCCTCGCGGACGAATTCCGGGCGCTTCACCGCGGCGGTGTTGATCGAGACCTTGTCGGCGCCGGCCAGCAGCAGCTTGCGGATGTCGTCGTTGACGCGCACGCCGCCGCCGACGGTCAGCGGCATGAAGCACTGCTCGGCGGTGCGCGCCACCACGTCATGGATGGTGTCGCGGTTCTCGTGGCTGGCGGTGATGTCCAGGAAGCACAGCTCGTCGGCGCCCTCGCGGTCATAGACCCGCGCCTGCTCCACCGGGTCGCCGGCGTCGACCAGGTCGACGAAATTCACTCCCTTGACGACGCGGCCGTCCTTGACGTCCAGGCAGGGGATGACGCGCATCTTCAGCATCGGCTCAGTCCCGCAGCAAGGCCAGCGCCCGGCGCAGGTCGAGGCGGCCGTCATAAAGCGCCCGCCCCGAGATTACCCCGGCGATGCCCGTCGCGGCGCGGGCCTTGGCGGCGGCGAGGTCGTCCAGCGACGCCACCCCGCCCGACAGGATCACCGGCGTGCTCAGGCGCTGGGCAAGCTCGGCGGTGGCGTCGAGATTGGGGCCGCCCAGCACGCCGTCGCGGTCGATGTCGGTGTGGATGATGGCGGCCACGCCCACGTCCTCGAAGCGCAGCGCCAGGTCCAGCGCCGAAACCCGCGAGGTCGTCGCCCAGCCCTCCACCGCCACCATGCCGTCGCGGGCGTCGATGCCCACGGCGACGCGGCCGGGAAAGCGGCGGCAGGCCTCCTTGACCAGATCGGGATCGCGCAGCGCCACCGTGCCCAGGATCACCCGCCGCACCCCCTTGTCCAGCCACAGGGCGATGGTGCCGATGTCGCGGATGCCGCCGCCCAGCTGCACCGGAATGTCGACGGCGCCCAGGATGGCGTCGACGGCGGCGGCGTTGACGGGACGGCCGGCGAAGGCGCCGTTGAGGTCGACGACATGCAGCCATTCGCAGCCGGCGTCGGCGAAGGCCCGCGCCTGGGCGCCGGGATCGGTGTTGAACACCGTCGCCTGCTCCATCTCGCCGCGCAAGAGGCGCACGCAGTTGCCGTCCTTCAGGTCGATGGCGGGGTAAAGGATCATCCGTTTCCTACTGTTCAGGGTCGTTCACAGGTTCGTCATGCCCGCGCAGGCGCCCCCGCCTTCGCGGGGGTGACAAGACCCGATTCCCTCCCGTCCTTCGCGTTTCCGTGGTTTGTTCACGGCGTCCACCGCAGGAAGTTGGTGATGACCCGCAGCCCCGTGGCCTGGCTTTTTTCCGGGTGGAACTGGGTGCCGAGGATGTTGTCGCGCCCCACCACCGCCGCCAGGGGGCCGCCGTAGTCGACCGTCGCCAGGGTGTGCGCCGGGTCGTCGGTGACGACGTGATAGCTGTGCACGAAATAGGCGTGGGCGTCGCCCGGCAGCCCCGCCAGAACGGGGTGCGCCGGCGCCTTCACCTCAAGCTGGTTCCAGCCCATGTGCGGCACCTTCAGGCGCCTATCGCTGGGGCGGACCGCCACCACCTCGCCCGGGATCCAGCCCAGGCCGGCGTGGTCGCCGTGCTCGCGCCCCCAGGTGGCGAGAAGCTGCATCCCGACGCAGATGCCCAGGAAGGGCGTGCCGGCGTCGAGCACCCGCTCGCGCAGCGCCTCGACCATGCCCGGCAGCGCCTCCAGCCCGCGCTTGCAGTCGCCGAAGGCGCCGACGCCGGGCAGGACGACGCGCTCGGCGCGGCGCACCGCCTCCGGATCGGCGGTCACCGTCACCGGCAGGACGACCCCGGCCTCGGCCACGGCGCGCTCGAAGGCCTTGGCGGCCGAGCGCAGATTGCCCGAGCCGTAGTCGATGATGGCGACGCCGGCCACTCAGCCCTCCTCGCCCAGGCGGCCCTTGGTCGAGGGCACGTCGCCGGCGCGGCGGGGGTCGATCTCCACCGCCTGGCGCAGGGCGCGGGCCAGGGCCTTGAAGGTGGCCTCGACGATGTGGTGGTTGTTCTCGCCGTACAGGCACTCGGCGTGCAGGGTGATGCCGGCGTTCTGGGCGAAGGCCTGGAACCATTCGCGGAACAGCTCGGTGTCCATGTCGCCCAGTTTCTGGCGGCTGAAGGCCACCTTCCAGATCAGGTAGGGCCGCCCCGAGATGTCCAGCGCCACCCGGCACAGCGCCTCGTCCATCGGCGTGTAGGCGCTGCCGTAGCGGCGGATGCCGCGCTTGGTCCCCAGCGCCTTCGCTATTGCCTGGCCGATGGCGATGCCGACGTCCTCGGTGGTGTGGTGGGCGTCGATGTGCAGGTCGCCCTCGGCCTTCAGGGTCAGGTCGATCAGCGCGTGCCGCGCCAACTGCTCCAGCATGTGGTCGAGGAAGCCGACGCCGGTGGCGACGTCATAGGCGCCGGTGCCGTCGAGGTCGAGCTCGACCCGCACCCTGGTTTCGGTGGTGTTGCGTTCGACGGCGGCCTTGCGCATGGCCGGTTGCTCCCGCTTGCGATCGGACAGCGCGGTTTTAGCAGGAAAGGCCGGGGCAGACCAGCGGCCCGCTTGATCGGGGGCTGCGCCGCCCCACGTCCTCTGCTAGTGTCCCGCCGACATCGCCCGTCCCGCGCTTCGAGGAGCCCATGACCCGAGACGACCCCGCCCAGTGGCACGGCACCACCATCCTGTCGGTGCGCAAGGACGGCCAGGTGGTGGTGGCCGGCGACGGACAGGTGAGCCTGGGCCAGACGGTCATCAAGTCCAACGCCCGCAAGGTGCGGCGCATCGGCAATGGCCGCATCGTCGTCGGCTTCGCCGGCGCCACCGCCGACGCCTTCACCCTGGTCGAGCGCCTGGAGGCCAAGCTGGAGCGCCACCCCGAGCAGCTCATGCGCGCCTGCGTCGAGCTGGCCAAGGACTGGCGCACCGACCGCTATCTGCGCCGGCTGGAGGCGATGATGGCGGTGGCCGACGCCCAGACCTCGCTGGTGCTCACCGGCACCGGCGACGTGCTGGAGCCCGAGGACGGCCTCATCGGCATCGGCTCGGGCGGCAACTACGCCCTGGCGGCGGCGCGGGCGCTGATCGACGTCGACGGCCTCGACGCCGAGGCCATCGCCCGCAAGGCGATGGCCATCGCCGCGCGCATCTGCGTCTACACCAACGACGCCATCGTCGTGGAGAGCCTGTAACCCCATGAGCGCCTTCAGCCCCCGCGAGATCGTCCACGAGCTTGACCGCTACATCGTCGGCCAGCACGACGCCAAGCGCGCCGTCGCCATCGCGCTCAGGAACCGCTGGCGCCGCCAGCAGTTGCCCGAGGGCCTGCGCGAGGAGGTGCTGCCCAAGAACATCCTCATGATCGGCCCCACCGGGGTGGGCAAGACCGAGATCGCCCGGCGCCTGGCCAAGCTGGCGCAGGCCCCGTTCCTCAAGGTCGAGGCGACCAAGTTCACCGAGGTCGGCTATGTCGGCCGCGACGTCGAATCCATCGTCCGCGACCTGGTCGAGGTGTCGATCATGATGACCCGCGAGCGCCTGCGCCGCCAGGTGCGCGGCCGCGCCGAACTGGCCGCCGAGGAGCGGGTGCTGGACGCGCTGGTGGGCGAGAACGCCGGCCAGGAGACGCGGCAGAAATTCCGCCAGCGGCTGCGCCAGGGCGAGTTGGACGACAAGGAGGTCGAGGTCCAGGTCACCGACAGCGGCATGGGCAACCTGCCCATGTTCGACGTCCCCGGAATGCCCGGCGCGCAGATGGGGATGCTCAATCTCGGCGACATCTTCGGCAAGGCCTTCGGCGGGCGCACCAAGCCCAAGCGCATGAACGTGGCCGAATCCTACGAGGTGCTGATCGACGAGGAGAGCGACAAGCTGCTGGACCAGGACAAGGTGGTGCAGGAGGCCATCCACGCCGTCGAGAACAACGGCATCGTCTTCCTGGACGAGATCGACAAGATCACCGCCCGCTCGGGCGAGCGCGCCGGCGGCGACGTCAGCCGCGAGGGCGTGCAGCGCGACCTGCTGCCGCTGATCGAGGGCACGGCGGTGGCCACCAAGCACGGCACGGTGAAGACCGACCACATCCTGTTCATCGCCTCCGGCGCCTTCCACCTCGCCAAGCCCTCCGACATGCTGCCCGAGCTGCAGGGCCGCCTGCCCATCCGGGTGGAGCTGCGGGCCCTGACCCGCGACGACTTCAAGCGCATCCTCACCGAGCCGGAGGCCAGCCTCATCAAGCAGTACAAGGCGCTCTTGGGCACCGAGGAGGTGACGCTGGACTTCACCGACGCCGCCGTCGACGCCATCGCCGACCTCGCCGCCGAGATCAACGCCGGGGTCGAGAACATCGGCGCCCGGCGCCTGCAAACGGTGATGGAGCGCCTGCTGGAGGAGATCAGCTTCGACGCCCCCGACCGCTCCGGCGACACCGTCACCGTGACGCCGGAGATGGTCCGCGAGCGCGTCGGCGACCTCGCGCGCGACGTCGACGTGTCGAAATACATCCTCTAGCGGGCCGCCCGTCATCCCCGCGCAGGCGGGAATCCAGGCCCATCCGCCACGGGCTGTCGAGGCCGAGACCCCGTCCGGGGTCAGCATGGACCCCCGCCTTCGCGGGGGTGACGGGCGCGGTTTGAGGCTCGGGCAGCAGACAAGCCACCTAGGCGTAGATGTTCAGGTATTTCAAACAGATTACCCGCAGGCACGAGGCCAGGTTCTTGTCGTTGGCGACCAGGCATTGGTCGTGGATGCGCTCGATGAACTGCGGCACGCTCAGGCCCAGATTGCGGGCCATGTCCTCGACCACCGCCCAATAGGCCCGCTCCAGACGGATGGTGGTGCTGTGCCCGTGGATGCGGAAGCCGCGCTTTTCGGGCAGGAATTCGTTGATCTGGTCCAGCGTGCAGGCGTTGAACATGTGGGAGAGGAAGTCTTCCGGCTCCAGATAGATCGCCACCGCCTTGGGCCCTCCACAACGCCGCCGTCCACCGTCGATGCGGTTGGCAAAAGATACTACCACCCCTTTACCGACCGTCATTAACCTGTGCGCTGTCGGCAAGCGCCGCAACGAGAAACGGCAACGGTAACGAGAGGGAGGCTGGGGCAGGATGGACCTGTTCAAGAAAACGCTCGACCCCGTGGTGGCGCTGTCGGCGATCGCGGTGCTGAACATCTTTCTGTTCCTGCTGGTGGGCGCCTGGACGGTGGGCGGCGGCGAAACCATGCTCACCGGCCTTGTCGCCCAGGCGGTCATGGGCGACGACCTTCAGCGCATCCCGTTCTGGTCGCTGGTGTTTCCGCCCGACTGGGGCTACTGGAAAATCTATATCTCGCTGGGGATGCTGTTCGGCGCCTTCGTCGGCGCGGTGCTCAGCCGCGAGTTCTATCTGCGGATGCCCCGGCGCCTTGAGGAGTGGGTGCTGATCACCGTCGGCGGGCTGCTGATGGGCATCGGCATCCGGCTCGCCTTCATCTGCAACGTCTCCACCTTTTTCGGCGTCACCGCCGAGATGAATCTGGGCGGCTATCTGGCCGTCAGCGGCATCGTCGCCGGCGCCTGGGTGGGGTCGATGATCTACAAGAAGATCCTGGAGGGCTGAGGGCCATGCTGTCGACGGTGGGGGAATGCGTCGTCGCCTTCGTCTTCGGGAGCGTGGTGGGGCTGCTGGTGCAGCGTTCGCGCTTCTGCAACACCGCCGCCCTGCGCGACGCCATCCTGTTCAAGAGCTATCGCAACACCAAGGCGATGCTGGTGGCGATGATCATCCTGACCTTCGGGTTCACGCTGTTCATCTCCATCGGCGAGGGCCACCCGATGCGCTTCGATGTCGGGCTGAACACCTTTGCGGGGCTGTTCCTGTTCGGCATCGGCATGGTGCTGGCCGGGGCGTGCACGGTGTCGACCTGGGTGAAATTCGGCGAGGGCAATCTGGGGGCGGCCTGGGCGCTCTTGTTCACCTTCATCGGCATGTTCCTGTTCTCGCTGCTGTGGTCGGTGAACTATTGGCCGCCGGCGCCCGCCAGCATGACCGGCGCCCCCAATCCCGAGGCGCTGCAACTGGGCTTCGCCAACGCCGAGACCCTTCAGGAGACGCTGGGCGTTCCCGCGGTGGTCTTCGGGCTGGTGCAGTGCCTGGTGCTGTACGGCCTGCTGCGCGCCATCCGCCGCAAGGAGGAACGCCAGAAGGCCCGCCACGCCAAGGTCGCCGACCTACACCGCCACACCGAAAACGCGCCGGCGCCGCAGCCGGCCGCGGAATGATCCAAGGGAGGACGCAGGCATGGGACTGTTCGGATTCAAGGGCCGCAAGGCCGAGAGCGTGGCGGAAGGGCGCGAGGTGACGCTGGGCGACGGCCAGACCTATCGCATCGCGCAGCAGATCGACTGCCTGGGCGATTCCTGCCCGCGGCCGCAGTTGATGACCAAGAAGGCGATGTCCAAGGCCGCCGTCGGCGACGTCGTCGAGGTGCTGGTCGACAACCCCTCCTCGGTCGAGGCGCTGCCGCCGATGTGCGATGAGATGGCGGCCACGCACCTGGAGACGGTGAAGGCCGACCACTGCTGGCAGGTCTATCTGCGCAAGGACTGAGGCGGGCATGAACGCGACCCTGCTGATGCGCGTCTATGGCGTTCTGGCGGCGGCGGTGACCCTCGCCGGGCTCGCCTGGGTCTATGCGGCGCCGCCGCAAAGCCTGCGCACCACCGCCGAGGGCGCGCCGCATTTCGCGCCCAAGGTCATCAACCCCGAGACCGGCGAGGCCCTCCCCCTGGAGACCCTCGTGCGGCACTACAAGGGAGGCTGAGCCATGCCGGTGGACCTGCCCACCCTGGCGCAAGTGGTGATGTTCGCGGTGGCGATGGGCGTGCTGTACGTCGCCCTGCTCAAGGACACGCTGTGACGGAGGAATGGCGATGCGCGTGGACACCGCCAGCGTGATCTTCTGCCTGGGCGCGCTGCTGGCGTCGCTGGCGGTGGCGTGGCTGGCGTTTCCCCATGCCGCCCTGCCCGAGGCGACGGTCGAGGCGGCGACGGCGGGGGTGCCCGCCGAGAGCCTGGGCGAGGTGGAGCTGGGCGACGGCTTCGGCCGCCTGCCGGTGGTGGAGCTGCTGGGCTACTACCTGGAGAACCCGCCGGCCCCCGCCGGCGAGACGGCGGCGCCGGCGGCGCCCCAGCGCCGCTTCGGGGGCTGCTGAGGCGATGCGCGCCCTTGCCGCCCTGGCGCTCGCCGCCGTCCTGCTGACCGGCCCCGCCGCCGCCGCGCTCCGCTATGTCGCGACGCCGCGGGCGGTGCCGGATGCGACGGTGGTGGACGCCCGCGACGGCGACAACTGCCCGCGCCGCAGCCTCGCGGCCGGCGGCGGCGGCGCGGTGCTGTGCCTGCCGCCGCGGGCGCTGCTGGGGCCGCAGGGGCGGCTGCTGGCGCCGCGGGCGCTGTTGTGGCGGCTGGGCACCCTGGGGCTGACGGGCGCCGAGGCGGTGCTGGTGGTCGGCGACGCGCCCGAGGGGCGCGACTTCATCGCCGGTGTCCTGCATCTGGCGGGGCAGGCCGAGGTGGCGGTGCTGGACCGGCCGCTGACGCCGCTGCTGGCGGCGGGGGCGGCGACGGCGGCGGGCATGACGGCGTCGTCGGTGCGCCTGGCGGTGTATGCCGCCCCGGCGCGCGACCACCGGCTGCTGCGCCGCGACGAGGTGGCGGCGCGGCTGCGCCGGGGTGGGGTGCTGCTGCTGGACGGGCGCGACGAAGAGGCCTTCTGGGGCGCCACCGTGCTTGCCGCTCGCGGCGGGCGCCTTCCCGGCGCCCAGAGCCTGCCGGCGGCGCTGCTGCGCCAGGCGAGGGGGGCGGAGGTGCCGCCGGTGCTGGCGCCGCCGCCGGGGCGCGAGGCGATCGTCTATGCCGCCGACGCCCGTGCCGGCATCGCCTATTACACGCTGCTGGTGGCGGGCTTCGGCGTCGACGCCCGCGCCTATGCCGGCGGCTGGGCGGAGTGGGCGGCCAGCCCCCTGCCGGCCGACGGCGCCAGCTTTCCGCGCGCGCAGAAAAGGGGAGGGTGATGGAGATTCTGGTGCATGTGAGCAGCGCGGCGGCGGCGCCGCTGGCGCGGCCCCTGGTCGAGGCCTGCGGCCGCGCCGGCATCGCCTGGGGCTGCTTCCTGACCAATGACGGCGTGCGGCTGCTGGCCGATCCCGGTTTCGCCGCCGCGCTGGCCGGGGCCGCCCGCGCCGCCGTCTGCGAGCATTCCTGGCAGGCGCACATGCCCGGCCACGACTGCCCCATAGAGTTGGGCAGCCAGACCGTCAACAGCGCCCTGATGGCGGAAGCGGGGAAGGTGGTAAGCCTATGAGCGCGACCCGGTCCATCCTTGTCCTCGCCCGCCGCGACCACGCCGAGGCGATGCGCGTGGCGGCCGGGCTGACCATATTCGGTCACGAGGTCCGGCTGGTGTTCATGACCGGGCCGGTGGCCGAGACGCCCGAGAACGCCCAGCAGGCCGAGCTGCTGGAGCTGGCCGATATCGCCCCCGAGACCACCGTGGCGGCGATGGCCGAGGCGCTGCCCCTGCTCGACCCGCCGGCGCTGGCGGCGGCGATTGCCGCCAGCGACCATGTGCTGAACCTGTAGGGAGGACCGGCCATGCTGGTGCTGGAACTGACCACCGGCCTGTTTCCCGACCGCGAGACGCTCACGGAGGCGCTGGCCGCCCTGCCGGGCGCCGAGCGGCGGCGCCTCGACCTTTCGACGCGGGAAACGCCGGCGGACTGGGATGCGGTGGTGGCGCTGATCCGACAGGCGGATCGGGTCGTCACCGTTTAACGCCGCCACCGGCGGCACATACGACAGGGAGGAGAAGGTTGGCCATGTTGACACTGCTGAAGAGCCTGCGTGCCGCGGCGGCGACCGCCGCGCTCGCCGGCGGCCTGGCGCTGGCGGCGCCGGCGGCGGCCGCCGACCCGCTGGTCGACGTGAACTGGATCAAGGGCAACGCCGGCGCCGACGGCGTCGTCGTCGTCGACCTGCGCGGCAAGACCGACTATCTGCGCGGCCACATTCCCGGCGCCGTGCACACCAATTACGGCAAGGACGGCTGGCGGGTGGCCAAGGACGGCATCATCGGCCTGTTCCCGGAGGACGTCTCCAAGCTGGAGGCCCTCATCGGCGGCCTGGGCATCGGCAATGACAGCCATGTCGTGCTGGTGCCGCCGGGCGCCAGTTCCTCGGACATGGGCATGGGCACCCGCGTCTACTGGACCTTTAAGGTTCTGGGCCACGACGCGGTGTCGATCCTCAACGGCGGCATGACCGCCTATCTGGCCGAGGCGGACAAGGACGGCAAGCCCGTCAACCCGCTGGAGCAGGGCGCCGCGCAGCCGTCGGCCGCCAGCTTCACGGCCAGCCTGCGCCAGGACATGCTGATCGACGCCGAGGACGTCAAGGCGATGATGGACGCGGGCGTCGCCCTGGTCGACAACCGCACCCATGATCAGTTCCTGGGCGTCAACCGCCATCCCAAGGCCACGGCGTCGGGGACCATCCCGGGGGCGGTGAACCTGCCGCAGAACTGGCTGACCGAGAATGGCGGCGGCACCTTCCGCGACGCCGACACCCTGCGCAAGCTGTATGCCTTCGCCGGCGTTCCCGTCGACGCGGCCCAGGTCAGCTTCTGCAACACCGGCCACTGGGCGTCGATCGGCTGGTTCGTCACCAGCGAGATTCTCGGCAACGGCGAGGCCAAGATGTATGACGGCTCGATGGTGGACTGGACCGCCAGGGACATGCCGATGGCCAGCGAGGCGAATCTCTAGGCGCTCGATGCCCCGCTGCTTGAAGGTGATCGGGGTGGCGGCGGCCGCGGGGGTTCTGGCCCTCGCGGCCGTTGCCGCGCCGGCGGCGGCGGAACCGGCCTGGCCCGCCTCGGCCGCCGCGCGCGCCCTCGCCGCCGAGATCCGGGTGATGCGGGGCGACCTGCGCCGGCTGCGCGACGATGCCGCGCTTACCGCCGCCCAGGCCGAAGGGCTGCGGCTCCGGCTGGCCGGGGCGCTGGCGGCGCTGCCGTGGTTGCGGCGCGAGGCCGGGCACCCGCCCGAGCGCGAGGCGGTCGCCGCCCTGCGGCGGGCGCTGGCGGAGGACGACCGCGCCGCCCTGGGCGCCGGGCTGGACACCCTTGCCGCCCGCCACCCGCTGGACCTGACCGGCATCCTGCCCCCCGACGACCGCCCCGAGGCGCTGGCGCTGGCGGCGGCGCTGCACGAGGCCTATTGCGCCGGCTGCCATGCCGCCGGCGCCGCGGCCGCCGACGTGCCGCTGCCGGCCCGCGACCTGTTCGCCGAGGCCGCCGAGCAGCCAACCGAGGAGTTCGCGGCCCGGATGCTCAACGGCATCCGCGGCGATCATGTGACGGCGCTGGAAAACCCCTTCGCCGCCGGCGACCTGTCGGCGCTGATCGCCTTCTACCGCCGCGGGCCCCGAGGGGAACCCAGCCGCCGTTGAGGCTCCGGCCAGGCGGGCGGACGCCCGCGCCCGGCGAGGACAACAAAACACGCACGCCCTATTCGAACGCCTCGTCGGCATAGACGCCCCAGAAGTCGCGGCGGTCGAGCCAGCCCTCGATGCTGGCGACGCGGGCGCGGCAATAGCCCCGCCCCGCCGGGCAGCCCAGCACCTGCACGACCACCCCCGGCTCCAGCAGCGCCACGGGCGGCGCCTCGGCCCCCGGCTCGGCGCGCAGTTCGCGCCGCCGCGCCATCACCATGCCGGTGCGGCGTCCCGACAACAGGCTTTGATGCACCCAGCCCTCGGTGCCCTGCCAGTCGCGGATCTTGCGCCAGTGCTTGAACTCGGCCACCACCTCGACCGGCAGGCCGTGGCGGCGGTACACCCATTCGATGGGATAGCTGCGGCCGGGACCGGCGCGCATGTTGACCTCGTCGGCGCCCAGCGAAACATAGCGCGGCAGCGGCAGGCCCGTCGTCTGGGCCGCCGCCGGGGCCGCCGGACCCAGCAGCACCGCCAGGCCCAGCCAAAGAAGGATGGCCGCTTTGTTCATGTAACCGTTGCTCCCGCGCGCCATGCAAACTACACCAGCGGACGGGGGGCGCCAACCGCGGCGATCCCCCTGCTCTGGACAAGCGCACCCCGGCTTGCTATGGGCAGGCAGCACATGCTTTGTGGGGAAGGGAGGCTCCCGTGGCCACCAAGAAGCCGCTGGTTATCGTTACGCGCAAGCTCCCCGACGTCATCGAGACGCGGATGATGGAGCTGTTCGACACGCGCCTGAACGTCGACGACCATCCGATGAGCAAGACCGAGCTGATCGACGCGGTGAAGGAGGCCGAGGTTCTTGTCCCCACCGTCACCGACCGCATCGACGCCGCCGTGCTGTCGCAGGCCGGGCCGCGGTTGCGGCTGATCGCCAATTTCGGCAACGGCATCGACCACATCGACGTCGCCAGCGCCCGCCAGCGCGGCCTGACGGTGACCAACACCCCCGACGTCCTCACCGAGGACACCGCCGACATGACCCTGGCGATGATCCTCGCCGTGCCGCGCCGCCTGGTGGAGGGCGAGCGCCTGGTGCGCACCGGCCAGTGGCAGGGCTGGGGGCCGACCTTCATGCTGGGGCACCGCATCTGGGGCAAGCGCCTCGGCATTGTCGGCATGGGCCGCATCGGCCAGGCGGTGGCGCGCCGGGCGCGCGGCTTCGGCATGTCGATCCACTACCACAACCGCAAGCGCGTGCATCCCGACATCGAGGCGGAGCTGGAGGCGACCTACTGGGAGAGCCTCGACCAGATGCTGGCGCGCATGGACGTGATTTCGGTGCACTGCCCGCACACGCCGGCCACCTATCACCTGCTGTCGGCGCGGCGGCTGAAGCTGTTGCAGCCGCACGCCTATGTCGTCAACACCGCCCGCGGCGAAGTCATCGACGAGAACGCGCTGACCCGCATGTTGGTGCGCGGCGAGATCGCCGGGGCGGCGCTCGACGTCTTCGAGCACGAGCCCGCCGTCAACCCCAAGCTGCTGCAGATGGACAATGTCGTGCTGCTGCCGCACATGGGCTCGGCCACCATCGAGGGCCGCGTCGACATGGGCGAGAAGGTGCTGATCAACATCAAGACCTTCGTCGACGGCCACAACCCGCCCGACCGCGTGCTGGCCAACATGCTCTGAGGACGGCCCCCGCCGGGCGCTCGCGCCGCGCGCCTGGCCGCCGCCTCAACGGCGGTGAGTCTCTTGTGCCCTCGCCGGGCGCTCGCTCCGCTCGCTTGGCCGCCGCCTCAACGGCGGCTGGTGATGGGGTTGTCCTGCCTCAAATCGCCTTCGTCACCCCCGCGAAGGCGGGGGTCCATGTTGGTCCCGTCCGGGTTGCCGGCCTTCGTACACCGCGTGGCGGATGGGCCCGCTGGATTCCCGCCTGCGCGGGAATGACGAAGGCGTCTTTCCGCGCGGCGCGATCACGCCCCAGGTGGCGCGCCTTTCGCCTCGGTCCCGGCGTGGGGCTAGAACAGGTGGCCGCTGCGGTTGGCCTTGGTGCGCAGGTAAAGCTCGTTGTGGTCGTTGGCGGGAAAGACGTGGGGCACGCGCTCGACGACCTCGATGTCGTGGCGCGCCAGCGCCTGCACCTTGCCGGGATTGTTGGTCATCAGCCGCACGCGGTGGACGCCCAGCAGCCGCAGCATTTCCGCCGCCGGCAGATAGATGCGCTCGTCGTCGTCGAAGCCGAGTTGTTCGTTGGCGTCGATGGTGTCGAAGCCCTGGTCCTGCAGGCGGTAGGCGCGCAGCTTGTTGACCAGGCCGATGCCGCGGCCCTCCTGCGCCAGATACAGCAGCACGCCGCTGCCGTGCTGGGCGATCTCGGCGATGGCGCCGCGCAACTGGTCGCCGCAGTCGCAGCGCAACGAGCCCAGCAGGTCGCCGGTGAAGCATTCCGAATGCAGGCGGGTGAGCACGGGGGCGTCGGCGTCGGGCTCGCCGATGACGATGGCCAGATGCTCGACGCCGCCGTCGGCGGGGCGGAAGGCGACGACACGGGCGTTCTCGGCCCCTTCCAGGGGCACGCGCGCGTCGCCCACCGGCCGCAGGGTGCGCGCCGCCGTCTGCTGGTAATGCTCGATGTCGGCGGCCGCCACCGCCATCACGTCATGGCGGGCGGCGAAGGCCGCCGCCTCGCCCTCGACCGGCGCCACCAGCGCCGCCGGCAGCAGCCGCGCCAGCTTGCACAGCGCCACCGCCGCCGCCACCGCCGAATCCGGCGCCGCCGGCGCGACGCTCAGCCCCGGGGGCGCCGCCAGGGCGCCGCCGGCGCAGGGATCGGCGAGGTCGCGAATCTGCGCCGCCTTGAGGCCGCCGTCTCGCGCCAGGGTCACCACCCGCTCCCCCGGCGGCACCAGCTTGAGCACCGCGGCCCGGCGCGCCGTCACCGCCAGTTCGCCGGCGCGCCCGGCGACGGCGGCGAAGCGGGCGAGGGCCTCGGCGGTCACCGCCTCGGCCGCCTGCACCAGCACGCCGCCGCTGCCGCCATTGCTTACCAGCACGAGGCCGCCGCGCCGCAATTCGGCGGCGGCGCGGTCGACGGCCACCAGCGACGGCGGCGGCGGCGGTACGGCGGCGGGCTTGACGTTGAGCGACCGTGACATCCCAGATTCCTGCGCTTGGCGACGCGCACAATAGCCGATTTTGCGGTTCCGGCAACAGCGATGGCCGGGTGTTGCCGCCACCCTTATATAGGATAGCATGTGACGCCACCCCTTCCGCCGCGGAAACCATGATCGGGCGCAAGCGCATCCTTATCGTTGACGACGACGACCTGCTGCGGCAGTCACTGCGCGAGCAGTTGACCGCCGAGGGCTTCGACGTGCGGGAGGCGGAAACGGCGGCGGCCGGGCTGGCGGCGCTGGAGGGCGAGGACGTCGACGCCGTGCTGCTGGACATCGGCCTGCCCGACGGCGACGGCCGCGACGTCTGCCGCACCCTGCGCGCGCGCCGCCATACGGTGCCGGTCATCATGCTCACCGCCGCCGACACCGACGCCGACGCCATCGTCGGGCTCGAATCGGGCGCCAACGACTATGTCGCCAAGCCGTTTCGGCTGGGGGTGCTGCTGGCGCGGCTGCGCGCCCATATCCGCCAACACGAGCACAGCGACGACGCCACCCTGACCATCGGCCCCTACCGCTTCCAGCCGGCGGCGAAGATGCTCATCGACGCCCGCAACCGCCGCATCCGTCTGACCGAGAAGGAGGCGGCGATACTGAAATACCTGTACCGCGCCGGCCGCCCCATCCGCCGCGAGGTGCTGCTGCACGAGGTCTGGGGCTATAATTCCGGCGTCACCACCCACACCCTGGAGACGCACGTCTACCGCCTGCGCCGCAAGATCGAGCGCGACCCCGCCCGCGCCGAGATCCTGGTCACCGAGCCCGGCGGCTACCGCCTCGTGCCGTGATGGCCGGTTTCGGCGTCTATGTGCACTGGCCGTACTGCCTCGCCAAGTGCCCCTATTGCGACTTCAACAGCCACGCCGCCGCGGGCGCCGACCATGACCGCTGGCGCCGCGCCCTGTTGGCGGAGCTGGCGCATTTCGCCGCCCAGGTGCCGGGGCGGCGGGTCGACAGCGTCTTTTTCGGCGGCGGCACCCCGTCGCTGATGGCGCCGGAGACGGTGGCGGCGCTCTTGGACGCCGTGGCCGGGCACTGGACGCTGCCGGCCGAGGCCGAGATCACCCTGGAGGCCAATCCCGGCACCGTCGACCGCGACCGCTTCGCCGCCTTCCGCGCCGCCGGCGTCAACCGGCTGTCGCTGGGGGTGCAGGCGCTGGAGGAGGAGGCGCTGCGCTTCCTGGGGCGGGTGCATGGCCGCGACGAGGCCCTGCGCGCCCTGGAGGCGGCGCGGCGCCTGTTCCCGCGCCTGTCCTTCGACCTCATCTACGCCCGGCCGGGCCAGACGCCGGAGGCGTGGGCGGCGGAGCTGGCGCGGGCGCTGGAGATCGCCGCCGACCACCTGTCGCTGTACCAGCTCACCATCGAGCCCGGCACCGCCTTTTACACCCTGGAGGCGCGCGGGGCGCTGGTGCTGCCCGACGAGGACGCGGCGGCGGCGATGTACGAGCACACCCAGGCCGCCTGCGCCGCCCGGGGCCTGCCCGCCTACGAGGTCTCCAACCACGCCGTTCCCGGCGCCGAAAGCCGCCACAACCTGATCTATTGGCGCGGCGGCGACTATGTCGGCATCGGCCCCGGCGCGCATGGGCGCCTGACGCGGCGGGGGCCCACGCGGGCGCTGCGCCAGCACCGGGCGCCCGAGCGCTGGCTGGCGCTGGTGGAGACGCAGGGCCACGCCACCCGCGAAGACGTCGCCCTGACCGCCGCCGAGCGGGCCGAGGAACTGGTGATGATGGGCCTCAGGCTCGCCGAGGGGGTGGAGGTGGCGCGGTTTCGCGACCGCTGCGGCCTGGCGCTGGCCGAGGCCGTCGACGCCGGGGCGCTGGCGCGGCTGCGCGCCGGGGGCTTCGTCGCCTGGGACGGGCACCGGCTGCGCGCCACCGCCGCCGGGCGGCTGCGCCTGAACGCCGTGATCGCGGCGCTGCTGGGGGCCTGACGGCCGCCGCCGTCAGTGCACGCTCACCGGCTCCAGGTCGTGCTGGCGCACGGCGGCGAAGGCCAAATCGCGCGAGGGCGCCAGCCCCATCTGGGTGCCGTCGGCGGCGTGGATGGCCCAGCGAATCTCGTCGCCCTCTTCCTCGCCGATGACCGCCTTGACATAGGCGACGTCGGGCATCCCCCACGCCGCCAGGTCGTGGACGCTCATGCCGCGCATGGGGTCGGTGGGGTTCTTCAGGCTGTGTTCGCTCATTCCGCCTCCTTTGCCGGCCGGCGGGCCTCGGCGGTGTTGAGGTCCAGCGTGGCCCCACCCGCGCCGCTTCCCTTGGCCGAGCTGATCTCGATGGTGCGGGCGCGGGACTCCGGCAGCGGCCGCACCAGGTCGATGTGCAGCAGGCCGTTGTCCAGCGTCGCCGCCTCGACCTCGATGCCCTCGGCCAGCACGAAGGCGCGCTGGAACTGGCGCGAGGCGATGCCGCGATGCAGATAGACGCGGTCGCGCTCGTCCTCGTCGCGCCGCCCGCGGATGATGAGCTGATTGTCCTCGACGGAGACGGAAAGGTCCGCCATCGCGAACCCGGCCACCGCCAGCGTGATGCGCAGGCGGTCGTTGCCGATCTGTTCGATGTTGTAGGGGGGATAGCCCTCCGCCGAGGTCTTGGCGACCCGGTCGAGCAGGCGCTCGACATGGTCGAAGCCCAGCAGAAGGGGACTGTTGAAAACGGACAGGCGAGTCACCGGCACGTCCTCCTCGTTCGAGCGAGACTGCCCCGGGCCCGGAATCCGGCACCCGCGGAATTGCCCACGACGGGCGGCGGTCCGCCCAGCGGCACCGCCTGTCTATATTTCGTTCCCGCCGGGGCCGGCGTCAAGCGTCCTCGACGGCCCCGGGGCCGTCGTGCGCTATTGACATCGCCGAAGCCGACGGCAACAGTGTCAGCCTGACCTGATCAGGGGAGTTTCATGGCCGTGGCCGCGTCTCGGCATCAGCGCAGACGACGCCCACCCGGCAACCGGCGGTTCGCCGCCGCGTGGCTGGGAACGGTCCTGATCGTCCTCAACGCCCTCGGCGCCGCGCTGCTTCCCGCCGCCGCCGCCGAGCACGGCCAGCGCCTGCTTGCCGGGTTGGACGGCGACCTGATCGTCCTGTGCACGCCCAGCGGCCTGCGCGTCGTCGACCGCGACGGCAACCAGGTCGGCGACAACATTCCGCTCGACGCCGCCGGCGGGCAGGGCCAGTGCGCCTTCTGCCTGCCGCTGACCAACGGCGTCGCCGCCACCCCGGCGGCCCCGGCGGTGCTGCCGCTGCCGGCGGCGCCGCTGCGCCTGGCGGCCTTGCCGGCGGCCGAACGGCCGCCCGTCGCCCGGCTTCACCACCGGCCCAACGCCGCGCGGGCCCCGCCCGCCGCCTAGTTCCCCGTCCGCCCGCGCCCGGAATCCGGCCCGCCGTCCCCGGCAACCGGAATCGCATGGGCGCGGGGCGGACCGCGGCGTCGTCCCGGTGCCCCCTCCATACTTCCCCCTCCGGGGCGACGCCGCCCTCCATCCATCGTCATCACCTCTCTCAGGAGTGAAAGCATGTTCCGCACGCTGTTTCTGGGTCTGGCCCTTGCCGGCGGGCTCGTTGCCGCCGCCGCCGCCGAAGGCGTCACCCAGGAAAACATCACCGTCTCCGACCCCTGGGCGCGGGCCTCGGCCGGGCCCGCCCGCAACGGCGCCGCCTTCATGACCATTTCCAGCGCCGGCACCGCCGACCGCCTGGTATCGGCCAGCGCGCCGGTGGCGATGAAGACCGAGACTCACACCCACCTCATGGAGGACGGGGTGATGAAGATGCGCCGCGTCGACGGCATCGACGTCGCCGCCGACGAGGCCACGGTCCTGCAGCCCGGCGGCCTGCATGTGATGTTCATGGGCCTGCACGAACCGCTGATCGAGGGCGAGAGCTTCCCCCTCACCCTGACCTTCGAGAAGGCCGGCGAGGTCACCGTCGAGGTGCCGGTGATGGGCCCCGGCGCCATGCAGGGCGCGATGGGCGGCAAAGGGATGCAGCACCAGCACATGAAGCACGGCAACTGACCCGTTGTACCCCCGTGCTTCGGAGGGGGAGGTCTGACCCGCCTCCCCCTCCATCGTGATCGAAGATGTACCCCGTGCCTCGGGGGGAAGGGCCGCCAACCCTTCCCCCCATTTTTTTCGGCCGTCGGCCCCTTACTCCGCCGCGGGCAGGGTGAAGCGGAAGACCGCGCCGGCGGCGCCGTCCGATTCCACCCAGATGCGCCCGCCGTGGCGTTCGACGATGGTCCGGCTGATGGCCAGGCCGATGCCGGTGCCGGCGTAGTCCTGGGGGCGGTGCAGGCGCTGGAAGATCCGGAAGATGCGCTCCGCCTGCTCGGGCGGGATGCCGATGCCGTTGTCGGCGACGGCGAAGCGCCAGCCGGCGGCGCCGTCGCGGCGCGCCGTGATGGTGATGCGCGGCGGCCGCTCGGGGTGGCGGTACTTGACGGCGTTGCCGATGAGGTTCTGGAACAGGGTGGCCAGCAGCGCCGCGTCGCCCGACACCGTGGGCAGGTCGCCGCAGGTGACCTCGGCGCCGGTTTCCGCCAGGGCGCGCTGCAGATTGGCCAGCGCCGCCGCCACCGCCTCGGCTGCCGCCACCGGCCGGCGGCGCAACTCGCCGCGCTGGACGCGGGAATAGGCCAACAGCGCGTCCACCATCGCCTTCATCCGCCGCGAGCCGTCGGTGATGTAGCCCAGGAATTCCTGCCCCTCGGAGTCGAGGCGCCCGGCATAGCGGCGGTCGATGAGCTGCGCATACGAGCCGATCATGCGCAGCGGTTCCTGAAGGTCGTGCGAGGCCACATAGGCGAACTGCTCCAACTGCTGGTTGGAGCGTTCCAATTCGGCGTTGGCGGCGCGCAGCTCGGCGGTGCGCGCCGCCACCATCGCCTCCTGCTCGGCCTTGGCCGCCTTCAGGGCCCGCCAGTCGCGCTGCAGGCGGTTCAGGAACAGCACCGACAGCGACGACAGGATCAGGAAGGCCAGCACATGCTGCACCACCGCCTGGCGGCGGGCGGCGCCGGTTTCGGCGGTGATCAGGCCGGCGGGGATGGTGATGCTGATGCCGCCGCGCACGTCGCCCAGCGCGTAGCCTTGCCGTTCATGGCAGGCCAGGCAGGGTTGCTCCACCGTCAGGGCCGACATGTAGCGGTAGGCGGGGCGGCCCCGGTAATCGGTGAGTTCGATGATCTCCTCGGCGCCCTGCTCGAAGCGGTGCAGGGCCCGCTCCTCCCAGGCGTCGGCGGTGTTGGCGGGGCGGATGGGCTTGAGGCTGGTGATGTGGAAGACGACCTCGCCGCGCTCGCGCACCAGGTCGGCGATCTGGCGCGTCATATAGGCGGGGTTGACCATCGTGTAGGGCCGCCCCGCGATCTCGACGTCGCGGTCGGGCACCTCCAGCCATTGGTTGGGGGGCGTCGCCTCGGTGACCGGGGCGTAGAGGCCGCCGTGGCCGGCGTTCCACAGCCGCACCGTCTCGATGAGTCCGAACAGCCCGCGCGCCTGCTCCAGGGCCAGGCGCTCGCGCTGGCCGTCGTGGAGACTGAGCGTGTGCGCCAGGGAAAGCGACAAAAGCGCGGCCCAGAACACCACCACGCCCGCCGCCGTCGCCCGCCCGTGCCTTTCCAGAGCCATCGCTCCCATCCTAGGCGGCGCCGCGACCGGCCGCAATCGCCACCGCCGGCAGCTTGCGCCGGCGCGGCGCAACCGTTAGGTTTTAGCCCGGCTGCGAACATTGGCAAGCGGGGACGGCGATGGAGGTGATCCTGATTCCACTGTTCCAAGTGATCGATATCGCCATCTCGCTGTTCATCTGGGCGCTGATCATTTCGGCGGTGTTGAGCTGGCTGGTGGCCTTCAACGTCGTCAACCCGCACAACCGGCTGGTCTACACCGTCGGCGACGCCCTGCACCGCGTCACCGAGCCGGCGTTGCGGCCCATCCGTCGCTTCCTGCCGGTGGCCGGCGGGGTCGACTTCTCGCCGCTGGTGCTGATTTTGCTGCTGATCTTCCTGCGGGGGGTGCTGCACAACATTGCCGTCCAGATCGTCTGAGCGGGCCTCGCCCCTGACCACGGTGGCGGACGGGGTGCGCGTGGCGGTGCGCCTGACGCCCCGGGCGGCGCGGGCGGGGGTGCAGGGGCTGGCGCCCGAGGCCGACGGCGGCGTGGTCCTGAAGGTGGCGGTGACCGCCGCGCCCGAGGCCGGCAAGGCCAACGCCGCCCTGATCAAGCTGCTGGCGAAAGCCTGGCGGCTGCCCAAATCCGATATCACCGTCGTCGCCGGGGCCACCGACCGGCGCAAGACGCTGCACATCGCCGGCGAGGCGGCCACGCTGCGCCGGCGCCTGGAGGAGTGGATCGAGAGCAATGCCTGAAGCCAAGATCATCGACGGCAAGACCTTCGCCGCCGGCCTGGTGGACCGGGTCGCCGCCTTCGCCGCCACCTTGAAACAAACCCACCACATCACCCCCGGCCTGGCGGTGGTGCTGGTGGGCGACGACCCCGCCAGCCGCATCTATGTGAAAAAGAAGGAAGAGACCTGCCTGCGGGCGGGGATGCGCTCGATCAAGTTCGAGCATTCAGCCAAGATGTCGGAAAAGGAACTGCTGACCCTGGTCGAGGGCCTCAACGACGACCCCCAGGTGCATGGCATCCTGGTGCAGCTGCCGCTGCCCGGGCACATCGACCCCCAGAAGGTCATCGAAACCATTGCCCCCGCCAAGGACGTCGACGGCTTCCACCCCTTCAATGTCGGGCGCCTGGTCACCGGCGGTACCGGCTTGGTGCCCTGCACGCCGCTGGGCTGCCTGATGCTGCTGGAAGACACCCTCGGCGACCTCGCCGGGCTCGACGCGCTGGTGGTGGGGCGCTCGAACATCGTCGGCAAGCCGATGGCGCAGCTTCTGTTGCAGAAGAACTGCACCGTCACCGTGGCGCATTCGCGCAGCCGCGACCTCGCCGGCCTGTGCCGCCGCGCCGATATCCTGGTGGCGGCGGTGGGACGGGCGAAGATGATCCAGGGCGACTGGATCAAGCCCGGCGCCACCGTCATCGACGTCGGCATGAACCGCCTCGACGAACCCGACGAGAACGGCAAGACCCTGTTCGGCGACGTCGATTTCGCCGCCGCCCGCCAGGTCGCCGGCGCCATCACCCCGGTGCCCGGCGGCGTCGGGCCGATGACCATCGCCGTGCTGCTGCGCAATACCCTGGTGGCGGCGTGCCGCCAGCACCGGGTGAAGCTCGAAGGCTGCGACTGGGTTTAACCGCGATCAAGGCCGCCTCGGCCGCCCTCGGCTAGGTGCGTCGGCATGACCGAACTCGTCCTCGCCATGCTGGTGTTCGTCCTCAGCCACGCCATTCCGGCGCGCCCGGCGATTCGCGATCGCATCAGCGCGCGGCTGGGCGAGGCGGGCTTCATCGTCGGCTATGCGGTGCTGTCGGTGGTGCTGATCGGCTGGGTGGCGCACGCCTACGCCGCCGCGCCCTATGTGCCCCTGTGGCCGCCCCACGCCTGGACGCGCTGGGTGCCGCCGGTCTTGATGCTGCCAGCCTGCGTGCTGCTGGTGGCGGGCTTTTCGCAGCCCAATCCGTTTTCGCTGGGCCGTGGGTCGAAGGGCTACGACCCCGCGCGCCCCGGCATCCTGCGGCTGACCCGGCACCCGGCGCTGTGGGGGCTGGCGCTGTGGGCGGGCGCCCACATCCCCCCCAACGGCGACGCCGCCGCGCTGGTGCTGTTCGGCCCCTTCCTGCTGCTGGCCCTGGCCGGCCCGGCGCTGATGGAACGCAAGCGCCGCAAGGCGCTGGGCGGCGAGGAGTTCGCCCGTCTGGCCCGCCACACCGGCCGGCCGCGCTGGGCCATGCTGCGCGAGATTGGCGCCGTCCGCCTGGGGGTGGCGCTCGGCCTTTACCTGCTGCTGATCTGGCTGCACCCCTATGTGATCGGGGTGTGGCCGCTGCCGTACTGAGGTCAGGCCCGCGCCGCCGCCGCGAAGCGCGCCATCACCGCCGCGACGTCGTCGCGGTGGCGGCCGGTGACGAGGCCGCCGTCCTCGCTCACCGCATCGACCCAGCGCCCGCCGGCGTTGGCGAGGTCGGTGCGCACCGCCTCGATGCCGGTCACCGCCCGCCCCCGCGCCAGATCGGCCTCGACCAGCAGCCAGGCGGCGTGGCCGATGGCGCCCAGGGGGCGGCGGCGCCGGTGCACCGCCCGCACCAGATCAACCGCCTGGCCGTCGCTGCGCAGGGTGTCGGCGCCGATGAGCCCGCCGGGGATCATCAGGCCGTCGAAGCTCTCGGCGCGGGCCGCCATCACCGGCACGTCGACGGGGAAGTCGTCGCCCCAGCCGGTGTTGCGCCAGGCCCGGAAGGACTGCTTCTTGGGCGAGACCACCACCGCCTCCGCGCCGGCGTCGGCGAGGACGTCGCGGATGGTGACGAATTCCCCCTGGTCGCTGCCGCTGGCGACCAGGACGGCGATGGTTCTGCCGGACAGGTCGTTCATGCGCCGCCCTCCATCAGCGGGTTACCCCGTCGAGATGGGGGCGGCGGCGGCCGTGGCCAATGCCCCGCGGCTCAGCCCTCGCGCACCCGCCCCAGCCGCAGGCGCAGGGCGTTGAGCTTGATGAAGCCCTCGGCGTCGCGCTGGTCGTAGACCTCGTCCTCCTCGAAGGTGACGTAGTCGAGGCGGTACAGGCTGTTGGGGGACTTGCGGCCCTCGACGATGACGTTGCCCTTGTAGAGCTTCAGGCGCACGGTGCCGGTGACCGGCCGGCTGATGTCGTCGATCATGCGTTGCAGCGCCTCGCGCTCGGGCGCGTACCAGAAGCCGTTGTAGATCAGCTCGGCGTAGCGCGGCATCGCCTCGTCCTTGAGGTGGGCGGCGCCGCGGTCGAGGGTGATGCTTTCCATCGCCCGGCGCGCGGTCAGCAGGATGGTGCCGCCGGGGGTCTCGTAGACGCCGCGCGACTTCATGCCCACGAAGCGGTTCTCGACGATGTCGATGCGGCCGATGCCGTTGGCGCCCGCCAGCTCGTTGAGCCGGGTCAGCAGTGCTGCCGGCGACAGCCGCCGGCCGTCGATGGCCACGGGGTCGCCGGCCTCGAAATCGATCTCGACCACCGTCGGCCGGTCGGGGGCGCGCTCGGGGCTGACGGTGCGGGTGAACATGTCCTCGTCGGGCCCCACCCAGGGATTCTCCAGCGCCTTGCCCTCATAGGAGATGTGCAGCAGGTTGGCGTCGGTGGAGTAGGGGGGCTCGCCGCGCTTGTCCTTGGGAATCGGGATCTGGTGCTGCTCGGCGTATTCGATCAGCTTGGTGCGCGAGGCCAGATCCCATTCCCGCCACGGGGCGATCACCTTGATGTCGGGCTTCAGCGCGTAATAGCCCAGCTCGAAGCGCACCTGGTCGTTGCCCTTGCCGGTGGCGCCGTGGGCGACGGCGTCGGCGCCGGTCGCGTTGGCGATCTCGATCTGGCGCTTGGCGATCAGCGGCCGCGCGATGGAGGTGCCCAGCAGATAGGTGCCCTCGTAGAGGGCGTTGGCGCGGAACATCGGGAAGACGAAGTCGCGGACGAACTCCTCGCGCAGGTCGTCCACATAGATGTTCTCGGGCTTGATGCCCAGAAGCTCGGCCTTCTTGCGCGCCGGCTCCAGCTCCTCGCCCTGGCCGAGATCGGCGGTGAAGGTCACCACCTCGCAGCCATAGGTGTCCTGCAGCCACCGCAGGATGATCGAGGTGTCCAGCCCGCCCGAATAGGCCAGCACCACCTTTTTGACCTCGCCCATGATTCTCTCCGCGCCGTGTCGCTGACGATGGCGCGGCAGTATAGGCGATCGCGCCGCGCGGGCAAGGCGCGCGGGGACGGGGGGCGGCGGCGCGCCCTCAGCCGCCGAAGGTGGCCGTCACGAACGCCTCGGGGTTGGTGACCAGGGTGCCGACGATGAACAGGCCGGCCACGGCGACGCCGGCCCAGAACAGGAGCCCCAGCGCCTGCGACAGCGGCAGCGGCGCCCGCGCCGCCGCCGGGGAGCGCTTGTCGCCGGCGGGGGTGATGCGAGGTTCGTTGGTTCTCGACGTCATTGTGCCCTCGAAGGTCATTCGCAACTCCAGGCTTTGCCCTTACACCAACAGATATGTGGTGCAAGTCCGGTGTTGCGCAAGTGGATTCGTAAGCAAGTGTCGGCACGAAAAGACGAAATGCGCCATCACGTTCATGCGTCATTCATCTTTTCAGGGTTTTCCCGCCGTTCTATTGCCTTGCCGCCGGTTTGTCCTGCCGCAACACCAAGGGGGAAGGCGAATGGATTGGTCGTAATCCCGCTGCTCCGTTGCGGGCGAGGAAGGCGGCGCGGGATCATTGCCGGCCGGCGGAGTCGCCGATGCGGGCCAGCGGCCGGCGCGCGTCTCCGTCCCGACCATCGCCAGCACAGGATTGGCCAGCACAGGGAGGAACCATGCGCGCCACATTGGTGTCAGCACTTGCCGCCGCGGCGGCGCTGGGGGCCGCGCCGGCCCTGGCCGAAGTCAGCGTGGATCTGCAGCCGGTTGCCGAGGGGCTGACGGCGCCGCTGCTGATGGTCTCGCCCCCCGGCGACGATCGCCGCTTCATCGTCGAGCAGATCGGCGTCATCCGCGTCCTGGGACCGGACGGGACGCTCAACCCCGAGCCCTTCCTCAACATCCGGCACAAGATCGTCGACCTGATGCCCGACTTCGACGAGCGCGGCCTGTTGGGCCTCGCCTTCCATCCCGACTTCGCCGAGAACGGGCGCTTCTTCGTCTCCTACAGCGGCCGCCTCCCCGGCGACGCGCCGATGGATCACAAGCTGTGGTACGACCACACCAACTATGTGGCCGAGTACCGGGTCGATCCCGACGCCCCCGACGTCGCCGACCCCACCACCGAGCGCATCATCAGCGCCATCGACTGGCCGCAGTTCAACCACAACGGCCACTGGATCGGCTTCGGGCCCGACGGCCTGTTCTACATCTCGACCGGCGACGGCGGCTATGCCAACGACTGGGGGATCGGCCACGACGTCGTCAACGGCAACGGCCAGGACATGACGACGCCGCTGGGCAAGATCCTGCGCGTCGATGTCGACGCCGAGCAGCAGCCCTACGGCGTTCCCGAGGACAATCCCTTCGTCGACGACCCGCAGGCGCTGCCGGAAATCTGGGCGGCGGGGCTGCGCAACCCGTGGCGCTGCGCCTTCGACATGGGAGGCGACAACGCGCTCTTCTGCGCTGATGTCGGCCAGAACGCCTATGAGGAGGTCAACATCGTCGAGGCCGGCGAGAACTACGGCTGGCGGGTCAAGGAGGCCAGCCACTGCTTCGACTACGTCAACCCCAACAGCCACCCCGACAGTTGCGAGGACAGCGGCCTCACCGACCCCATCGTCGAATACCAGAACTGCAACGTCTTCCCCGACTGCAAGGGCCTGTCGGTGACCGGCGGCTATGTCTATCGCGGCGCCCACGAGGACTGGCAGGGGCAGTATTTCTTCGGCGACTGGAGCCGCAGCTTCGCGGTCAAGGAGGGGCAGCTTTTCGTCGCCCGGCCCGGCGAGGACGGCGACTGGAGCATGGAGGACGTCGCCGTGGGCAACATGCCGGACTTCAGCGGCTACGTCCTCGGCTTCGGGCAGGACAATGACGGCGAGATCTATGTCATGACCTCCGAGACCACCGGCCCCGTCGGCGGCCTCGACCGCGTCTACCGCATCGCGCCGCCGGGCAGCGCCACCGCCGAGGCGCCGGCCGAGGCCGAGGCGCCCGGCGAGGGCGGCGAGCCCGCCGGCGCCGAACAGGAGCCGCAACAGCCGTCGCCACAGGAATAGGGTGGCGGCATGGCGTGCGCGCGAGACCTGTGCCTGGTGACCGCCGCGCTTCTGGCCCTCCTCGCCGTCCCCGCCCTGGGCGCCGGCGAGGAGGAGGCGGCCCTGCCGCCGGGGGCGGAGAGCTTCAGCGACGACTTCCTCGACGACCCGGACGTCATCGCCACCGGCGCCGAGGTGTGGCAGCGCCGCTGCCGCTTCTGCCACGGCCGTGCCACCTATGGCAAGGCGCCGCGGCTGCGGCCGTCGCGCTACGATCCCGCCTTCATCTACAACCGCGTCACCCACGGCTTCCGCGGGATGCCGTCCTTCGCCGAGGAGTTTTCCGAACTGGAGCGGCGCGCCGTCGCCGCCTATGTGCTCAGCAACCGCTTCGCGCCCTGAGGCCGCCTAAGTTTTCGTGCCCCTCGCCGGGCGCGGGCGCCCGACTCGCGTGGCCGCCGCCTCAACGGCGGCTGGGGGGCGCGCTTAGCCGGCGGCGGCGTCGAGCGACGCCCGCCGCCGGCGTTCGCTGGCCGAGCGGAGCTGGCCGCAGGCCGCGAGGATGTCGCGGCCGCGCGGCATCCGTATGGGCGCCGAATAGCCGGCGTCGTTGAGGATTTCGGAGAAGCGGCGGATGATCGCCGGCGCCGAGCACTCGTACTCCGCCCCCGGCCAGGGGTTGAAGGGGATGAGGTTGAACTTGGCGGGCACCCCCTCCACCAGCCGCGCCAGCGCGCGGGCGTCGGCGGCGGAGTCGTTGATGCCCTTCAGCATCACATACTCGAAGGTGATGCGCCGGGCGTTGTTGGTGGGATAGTCGCGGCAGGCCCGCATCAATTCCGCCAGGGGGTATTTCTTGTTGATGGGCATCAGCACGTCGCGCAACTCGTCGGTGACGGCGTGCAGGCTGATGGCCAGCTTCACCCCCAGTTCCTCGCCGCAGCGCCGGATCAGCGGCACCACCCCCGAGGTCGAGAGGGTGATGCGCCGCCGCGACAGCGCCAGACCCTCGGCGTCCATGGCGATGCGCATGGCCTTGGCGACGTTGTCGTAGTTGTAAAGCGGCTCGCCCATGCCCATCAGCACGATGTTGGACAGCAGCCGGGTGTCGTCGGTGGGCGAGGGCCACTCGCCGTAGCTGTCGCGCGCCGCCATGAACTGCCCGACGATCTCGGCGGCGGTGAGGTTGCGCACCAGCCGCTGGGTGCCGGTGTGGCAGAAGCGGCAGGTCAGCGTGCAGCCCACCTGCGCCGACACGCACACGGCGCCGCGGTCGTCCTCGGGGATGTAGACCGCCTCGGCCTCGTTGCCGTCGGCGAAACGCAGCAGCCATTTGCGGGTGCCGTCGGCGGAGCGCTGCTCGGCGGCGATGTGGGGGCGGCCGATGACATAGCGCTCGGCCAGGCGCTCGCGCAGCGGCCGGGCCAGGGTGCTCATGCGCAGGAAGTCGGTTTCGCCACGGTGGTAGATCCAGTGCCAAAGCTGCTTGGCGCGAAAAGGCTTCTCGCCCAGCGCCGCCATCTCGGCGGCCATCTCGGCGCGCGACAGCCCCACCAGATCGGTGGGGCGGGGCGATGATTGCGCTGTGGGAGTCATGGCCGGCTAGATATAGGCGTCCCGGCCGGGGCGAGACAAGGCTAGAGGCGGCCGATGAGGTCGAGGCCGCGCAGCATGAAATGCCACAGGCCGCCGCCGATCACCGCCGCCAACAGCAGAAAGCCGACATTGCCCGGCGTCAGCAGCGGGTGCAGGGGCCGGTCGCGGCGGCGGCGGTCGGGGCGGCGTTTGTCGGCGCCGGCGACGACGGTGACGAACAGGCGGCGGCCGGGCAAGGGCAGGCTGAGGCGGATATTGATCGGATGGTGGCGCGTCCACGACGACGGATGCCCCCGGCGCCACGCCTCGGCCCGCGCCGCCGGCGGCAGGGCGGCCAGTTCGTCGATGTTGGGTGCCGGCGCCTTCTCGTCCATGCCGCTATCCTTGCGCAGGCGCCGCCGCCGCTCAAGCCCTTCGATGCGCGCCGTCAGCCCAGGCCCAGCCAGGCCTGGCGCGCCGCCTCGTCGGCGGCCAGCGCCGCCATTGTCCCGTCATAGGCGACGCGCCCGCGTTCCAGCACATAGGCGCGGTCGGCCACCGCCTCGGCGGCGGCTAAATTCTGCTCCGACATCAGGATGGCGACCCCCTCGGCCTTGATTCGGGCGATGGCGGCGACAAGCTGCTCCACCACCAGCGGCGCCAGCCCCTCCGACGGCTCGTCGAGCAGCAGCAGGCGGGGATTGCCCAGCAGGGTGCGCGCCACCACCAGCATCTGCTGCTCGCCGCCGCTGAGGCTGCCGCCGCGGCGGTGCAGCAGCGGCGCCAGGGCCGGAAACAGCGCCAGCACGCCGTCGCGGCTCCAGGCGGGCACGCCGGCGCGCGGCGCCTGGCGGCCCACCTCCAGGTTTTCCGCCACCGTCAGGTCGGCGAAGACGCGCCGGTCCTCGGGCACATAGCCCAGCCCCAGGCGGGCGACGACATGCGTGGGCAGGCCGGTGACGTTGCGGCCGCCGAACGCGACCCGCCCCGCCGACACCGGCACCAGCCCCAGGATCGCCCGCAGGGTGGTGGACTTGCCGGCGCCGTTGCGGCCCAGCAGCACCACCGCCTCGCCGGCCTCGACGGCAAGGTCGACGCCGAACAGCACCTGGGCGCGGCCGTAGCAGACGCTGACCCCTTCAAGCCGGAGCATGGCGCTCATGGCCGTGGCGGGCGTGGAACACTTGTAATTCCCTGAATGCGCGGTAGCCTCCATTCAGACCCCTCTTCCGGCGGGACGGAAATGGCGCAGCGGACCCAGCATCTGAAGGCGGAACTCGTCGACAAGGTCGCCCGGCTGGCGCACGAGCGCCTGGATCCCGACAAGGCGCCGATGGCCGAGCGGTTCATGCGGCAATATTACGCCAATGTCGCGCCCGAGGACATGGTGCATCGCGAGGTCGAATCCCTCTACGGCGCGGCGATGGGGCTGCGGGCGCTGGCGCGCGAGCGCCGGCCGGGAACGCCGCGCATCCGCGTCTACAACCCCTCGGTCGAGCAGCATGGCTGGCATTCCGATCACACGGTGGTCGAGGTCGTCAACGACGACATGCCCTTTTTGGTCGATTCGACCACCAACGCCCTCCAGCGGATGGACCTGGGGGTGCATCTGGTCGTCCATCCCATCATGGGCGTCGAACGCGACGACAAGGGGCGCCTGCGCGAGGTGACCGAGAAGGGGCGCGAGGCGGCGCTGGTCGAGTCGATGATGCATATCGAGGTCGACCGCCAGACCGACGACGACGCCCTGCGCCGCCTGCACGAACGGCTGGCGACGGTGCTGACGGACGTCCGCGAGGCGGTCGAGGACTGGCAGCCGATGCGCGAGCGCATCGAGGACATCCTGGCCGGGTTGCACGCGCCGCAGCCGGCCGTGACCGCCGAAGAGGTGCACGAGACGCTGGACTTCCTGCGCTGGCTGCACGAAGACCACTTCACCTTTCTGGGCTATCGTCGCGCCCTCTTCCGCGACGACGGCATCGACATCGACGCCGAAAGCGGCCTGGGCATCCTGCGCGACGCCGATGCGCGGGTGTTCGATTCCTGGCGCGACCTGGGCGCCATGCCCAAGCACGTCCTCGACCACCTGCGCCGCCCGACGCTGCTGCAGATCACCAAGTCCGACCGCGAGGCCAGCGTCCACCGCGCCGTGCCGATGGACGTCATCGGCGTCAAATGGCTCGACGACGCCGGGCGCGTCGCCGGCCTGCATGTGTTCGTGGGGCTGTTCGCCTCCTCGGCCTACACCCGCAACCCGACGATGATCCCGGTGCTGCGGCGCAAGGTGGCGACGGTGATCCGCCGCGCCGGCTTCCGCCCCTCCAGCCACGACGGCAAGGCGCTGCTCAACATCCTGGAGAATTACCCGCGCGACGAGTTGTTCCAGATCGAGGAGGACGATCTCTTCGCCACGGCCCAGGCCATCCTGCGCCTGCAGGAACGCCCGCGCGTGGCCCTGTTCGTGCGCCGCGACGAATTCGGCCGCTTCGTCTCGGCGCTGGTGTTCGTGCCCCGCGACCGCTACGACACCGCCCTGCGGCTGGCGGTGACGGCCATCCTGGAGGAGACCTTCGGGGGCACCGTCTCGGCGTGGTTCACCCAGGTCGGCGAATCGCCGCTGGCGCGGCTGCAGTTCATCGTCAAGCTGTCGCGGGATGCCGCCAGTGGCGACGTCGACGTCGACGAGGTCGAGGCCCGCCTGGCCGAGGCGGCGCGCTCGTGGAGCGACCGCCTGCAGGACGCGCTGGTCACCCAGCACGGCGAGGAGCGGGGCCTGCGGCTGTATCGCCGCTACGCCCGCGCCTTTCCCGCCTCCTACCGCGAGGCGCACAGCGCCCAGGTCGCCGTCTATGACATCGCCCGCCTCGACGGCGTGCTGGCCGGCGCCGGTTTGGCGCTCAATCTCTACCGCCCCGTCGAGGCCGCCGAGGACGAGGCGCGGCTGAAGGTCTACAACCGCGGCCGGCCGGTGCCGCTGTCCGACGTGCTGCCGATGCTGGAGAACATGGGCTTCCGGGTCATCGGCGAGGTGCCCCACCACATCCGCGCCGAGGGGCGCGAGGGCCTGGGGGCGTGGCTGCACGACTTCGCGCTGGTGTCGGCCGCCGGCGGCGACATCGACATCACCCGCCTACGCGAGCGCATCCAGGAATGCTTCCTGCGCGTCTGGCACGGCGACGCCGAGGACGACGGCTTCAACCGGCTGGTGCTGCTGGCGGGGCTGGAGTGGCGCGAGGTGGCGGCGTTGCGGGCCTATGCCAAATATCTGCGCCAGGCGGCGGTGACCTTCAGCCAGGCCTATATGGAGGACGCCCTCGCCGACAATCCGGCGGTGGTGCGCCATCTTGTCGATCTGTTCCATGCCCGTTTCGAGCCCGGCCGCGACGACCGCGCCGCCCGGGAGGCCGCGCTGGCCGAGCGGCTGGCCGAGGCGCTGGACGCCGTCGCCAGCGCCGACCAGGACCGCATCCTGCGCCGCTTCCTCAACCTCGTCCTGTGCACCCTACGCACCAACTACTACCAGCGCGACGCCGAGGGGCGGCCGAAGCCCTATCTGGCCCTCAAGCTCGACAGCCGCCAGGTCGAGGAACTGCCGCTGCCGCGGCCGTGGGCGGAGACCTTCGTCTACAGCCCGCGGGTCGAGGCCGTGCATCTGCGCGGCGGCAAGGTGGCGCGCGGCGGCGTGCGCTGGTCCGACCGCCGCGAGGACTTCCGCACCGAGATCCTCGGCCTGATGAAGGCGCAGACGGTCAAGAACGCCGTCATCATTCCCGTCGGCGCCAAGGGCGGCTTCGTCGTCAAGCGCCCGCCGGCGGCGCGCGAGGATCTGGGGCGCGAGGGGGTGGAGTGCTACCGCATCATGGTGCGCGGCCTGCTCGACATCACCGACAACCGCGTCGGCGGCGCCGTGGTGCCGCCGCCCGACGTGGTGCGCCGCGACGACGACGACCCCTATGTCGTGGTGGCCGCCGACAAGGGCACGGCCACCTTTTCCGACATCGCCAACGCCCTGGCCGCCGAGTACGGCTTTTGGCTGGGCGACGCCTTCGCCTCCGGCGGCAGCCACGGCTACGATCACAAGGCGATGGGCATCACCGCCCGCGGCGCCTGGGAGTCGGTCAAGCGCCATTTCCGCGAACTGGGGGTCGATACCCAGACCACCGACTTCACCGTCGTCGGCGTCGGCGACATGTCGGGCGACGTCTTCGGCAACGGGATGCTGCTGTCGGAGCACATCCGGCTGGTGGGGGCCTTCAACCACCTGCACATCTTCTGCGACCCCGACCCCGACCCGGCGGCCGGCTTCGCCGAGCGCCAGCGGCTTTTCGCGCTGCCGCGCTCGCAGTGGAGCGACTACGACGCCAAGGCGCTGTCCAAGGGCGGCGCCGTCTACCGCCGCGACGCCAAGACCATCACCCTGACGCCCGAGATCAAGGACCGCTTCGGCCTCGGCGAGTCGGTGGTCACGCCCTCGGCGCTCATCCGCGCCATGCTCGCCGCCGAGGTCGATCTGCTGTGGTTCGGCGGCATCGGCACCTATGTCAAGGCCAGCCGCGAAAGCCACGCCGCCGTCGGCGACCGCGCCAACGACGCGGTGCGCGTCGATGCCGCGGCGCTGCGCTGCAAGGTGGTGGGCGAGGGCGCCAATCTGGCGGTGACGCAACTGGGGCGGATCGAATACGCCCTGGCCGACGGGCGCATCAACACCGACGCCATCGACAACTCCGGCGGCGTCGACACCTCGGACCACGAGGTCAACATCAAGATTCTGCTCAACGAGACGGTGGCCGAGGGCGACCTGACCGTGAAGCAGCGCAACGAACTGCTGACCGCGATGACCGACGAGGTCGCCCGGCATGTGCTGCGCGACAACTACCTGCAGGGCCAGGCCATCAGCCTGATCGAATGCATGGCCAGCGACATGCTCGACCAGCACGAGCGCCTGATGCGCCTGCTGGAAAAAAGCGCCGGCCTCAACCGCGCCGTCGAATACCTGCCCGACGACGAGGCGCTGGCCGAACGCGCCGCCGCGCGCCGCGGCCTCACCCGCCCCGAGATCGCCGTGGTGCTGGCCTACAGCAAGATCTGGCTGTTCGACCGCCTGCTCGAATCGGAGCTGCCCGACGACCCCATGCTCGTCGAGGAACTGGAGCGTTACTTCCCCGCCCCGCTGGCCGCCCGCTATCCGGCGCGGCTGGCCGGGCACCGGCTGCGGCGCGAGATCATCGCCACCCGCGCCACCAACAGCATGATCAACCGCACCGGCGGCGCTTTCGTCAGCGAGATCGCGGAGCGCAGCGGCGCCGCCCCGGTCGAGATCGCCCGCGCCTATGTCGTCGTGCGCGATTCCTTCGGCCTGCGCGAATTGTGGGACGCCATCGAGGCCCTCGACAACCGTGTGCCGGCGCAGGTGCAGACCGACATGCTGGTCGAGGCCAACCGCCTGATCGCCCGCGGCACCATGTGGCTGCTGCACCACGGCGCCAAGCCGCTGGATCTGGCGGCGGCGCGGGCGCAGCTTCAGCCGCAGGTGGAAAGCCTGCGCGCGGTGCTGGACGACATCCTGCCGCCCGACACCGCCGAGGTGGTGGCGGCGCGCGCCGACGCCTATCGCCGCCAGGGCGTGCCGGACGAACTGGCGCGCGAGGCGGCGCATACCATCGTGCTGGCCTCGGCCAACGACATCGGCCGCATCGCCCACCGTTCGGCGCTGCCCGTCGAGAAGGCGGGCGAGCTGTATTTCGCCGTCGGCGCCCGCTTCGGCCTCGGCTGGCTGCGCAGCGCCGCCGACACCATTCCCGCCGCCCCCGGCGGCAGCGGCCACTGGCAGAAGCTGGCCGTCGCGGCGGTGATCGACGACCTCTACGCCCTGCAGCGCGACCTCAGCCAGCAGATCGCCGCCGCCGCCGACGAGGGCGCGGCCGTGGACGGGCTGATCGCCGCCTGGACCGACAGCCACGCCAACACCGTCGAGCGCGCCGACCAGCTCATCGCCGAGTTGCGCGCCGCCGGCAGCGTCGACCTTGCGGTGATCACCGTCGCCAACCGCCAGCTCCGCAGCCTGGCGGAGCTTTAGCAGCCCCACGCCGGGACACGCAAAGATGCTCTCGTCATTCCCGCAGCCGGGAATACAGGGGGGCGCATCCGCCACACGGTGTAGAAGCCAACGACCCGTGTGGAGCCCACATGGACCCCCGCCTTCGCGGGGGTGACGAACGGGGTTCGAGGCAAGACAACCATGACACCAGCCGCCGTTGAGGCGGCGGCCAAGCGCGCGGAGCGCGCGCCCGGCGAGGGCCACGCAAAACAACCCTAGGCTCACTCGCGGGCGCGCAGCAATTCGTCGACGAAGGCCGGCACGATGGCGGTGGCGGGGCCGTAGCGGGCCTCGTCGAACCGCCCGGCGCCGTCCGAGGGCTCCAGGTTGAGTTCCACCGTGCGGGCGCGGCCGCGCACCTCGGCGACGAAGCCGGCGGCGGGATAGACGGCGCCCGAGGTGCCGATGGAGACGAACAGATCGCAGGCGGCGAGGGCGGCGGTGATGCGCTCCATCTCCAGGGGCATCTCGCCGAACCACACCACATGCGGGCGCAGCGCGCCGGTCTTGTTGCACAGCGGGCAATAGTCGCCGGTGCCCAGGTCGCCGGGCCAGGCCATGACGCCGCCGCACCTGGTGCAGCGGGCCTTGCCCAACTCGCCGTGCATGTGGATGAGGTTGCGGCTGCCGGCGCGCTCGTGCAGGTCGTCGATGTTCTGGGTCACCAGCAGCACCGTGCCCGGCCAGTCGCGCTCCAGCCGCGCCAGCGCCGCGTGGGCGGCGTTGGGCCGCACCGCGGCGTCGGCAAGCTGGCGGCGGCGGGCGTTGTAGAAGGCCTGCACCCGCGCCGGGTCGCGGCGGAAGGCCTCGGGCGTCGCCACGTCCTCCAGGCGCACCTGGTCCCAGACGCCGCCGGGATCGCGAAAGGTGGCCAGGCCCGATTCGCGCGAGATGCCCGCCCCGGTGAGGATGACGATGGAGTGGTCGCTCATGATCTCAGCCGCCGGCAGCCCCGACGCCGGTCATCACCAGGGCGACCAGCAGCCCCGCCGCCACCAGCATGGCGAACAGGACGACGGTCCCCGTCGCCCCGCGCCGGTGCAGGGCCACCGCCACCGCCGCGACGACGGCCAGCATGACCAGCAAGGCGACCTGTCCGGTGCTCATCGCGTCCTCACGCCTCGGAATCCGTTGCGACGGCGAGCATAGCACGGCGGGCCGGCGGCGGCGACGCCCGCCCGCCAGGCGTTGACGGCCCGCCGGCGCCCCCCTATTGGTGTTCGACCGCAGTGGCTATGACGGAACCGACATGACGCAGCCCTCCTCCCCCTACACCTATCCGCGCATCATCCGCTGGGGCGACTGTGACCCCGCCGGCATCGCCTACACCCCGCGCATCTTCGACTGCCTGACCGAGGCGCTGGAGGCCTGGCACCGCGACATCCTGGGGGTGGACTGGCTGCGCCTGCGCACCGAGATGGGAATGGGCGCCCCCATCGTGCACGCCGAGGCCGACATGGTCCGCCCCTTGCCGCCGGATCTGGTCCTCGACATCGAGGTGCGGGTGGAGGAGGTCGGCACCGCCTCGGTCACCTATGCCCTCAGCGCCCGCGGGCCGAGCGGGGACGAGCATTTCCGGGGGCGCATGGTGGCCTGCTACATCGACGCCGCCGCCGAACGCGCCGCGCCGATGCCCGAGTCGCTGCGGCAACGGCTGCTGGCGAACAGCGAATGACGGGGGGCCCTGCCGTGGTCCGGGTTCTGTTCGTCTGCACCGGCAACATCTGCCGCTCCCCCACCGCCGAGGGCGTCTTCCGCCGCCTGGTGGAGGAGGCGGGGCTGGCCGGGACGGTGGAGATCGACTCCGCCGGCACCACCGGCTATCACGTCGGCGAGGCGCCGGACGCGCGCTCGCGCGCGGCGGCGCGGCGGCGCGGCGTGTCGCTGGACGACCAGCGCGCCCGCCAAGTCGCCCGCGCCGATTTCGATCGTTTCGATCTCGTCCTGGCGATGGATCGCGGCCATCTGCGCCAGTTGCGGCGCCTGTGCCCGCCGGGGCGCGAGGAGCGCCTGCGCCTGTTCCTGAGCTTCGCGCCGCACCTTGGCGCCGAGGACGTGCCCGACCCCTATTACGGCGCCGCCGGCGGCTTCGAGGAGGTGCTCGACCTCGTCGAGGCGGGGGCGCGGGGGCTGCTGGAGCATTTGCGGCGGGAGCATTTGTGATGCGCCGCGGCCGGGCGCGGGTCGAAGCCGCCACCGGCCGCCGCGTCGCCGCCGCCGCGCCGCTGTCCGGCGGCTGCGTCGGCGAGGTCTGGCGCGTCACCCTCGACGACGGCACGGCCCTGGTCGCCAAGCTGGGCCCCGGCCTGGAGCCGGAGGGCTGGATGCTGCGCTATCTGGCCGCGCACAGCCGCCTGCCGGTGCCGGCGGTCCGGCACGCCGACGACGACCTGCTGCTGATGGAATGCGTCGAGGGCGCCGACGGCCTGGAGGCGCGGGCCGAGGCCCACGCCGCCGAGCTTCTGGCCGATCTGCACGCCGTCACCGCCGATCGTTTCGGCCTGGAAAGGGCCACGGTGATCGGCGGTCTGCCGCAGCCCAACCCCTGGACCGCCCGCTGGATCGAGTTTTTCCGCGACCATCGCCTGCTGTTCATGGCCGCCGAGGCCCACCGCGCCGGGCGCCTGCCGGGGGCGCTGCGGGCCGACATCGAGCGCCTCGCCGGGCGCCTGGACACATGGTTGGAGGAACCGGCGGCGCCGTCGCTGATCCACGGCGACGCCTGGGGCGGCAACATCCTTTGCCGCGACGGCCGCGTCGCCGCCTTCATCGACCCCGCCATCCACTACGCCGATCCCGAGATCGAGCTGGCCTTCGGCACCCTGTTCCACACCTTCAACGACGCCTTCGTCCGCCGCTATGCCGAACTGCGCCCCCTGCGGCCGGGCTTCTTCGAGGTCCGCCGCGACCTCTACAACCTTTATCCGCTGCTGGTGCATGTGCGCCTGTTCGGCGGCGGCTATGTCGGCGCGGTGCGGCGGATCGTCGCGCGCTTCGCCTGAGGGCCTACCCGCCGAGCGGATACCGCGCCTCGGCCGTGTAGAGGGCGCCGTTGCGGGAAAGGTGGCTGGAGAACAGGGTAAAGGCCTCCACCGGGAACGGCCCGGCGTGGAACAGGTTGTGCGCCTCCAGAAACGACTGCAGCCGCCCCGGCGCCGGCGGCTCCTTGAAGCGGGCGACGGTGACGTGGGGGGTGAAGCGGCGCCCCTCGGGCGGCAGGCCGCAGCGCACCACCGCCGATTCGACCTTCTCGCGCAGATGCGTCAGTGCCGGCTGGCGTTCCACCGCCGCCCAAAGGGCATGGGGGTGGCGGGCCGAGCCGAAGGTGTCGAACCCCGTCAGCGCCATTTCGAAGGCGGGGGCGGAGATTGCCGCCAGGCCCTCGGCGACCTCCTGGGCCAGGCCTTCGTCGATGCCGCCGATGAAGCGCAGCGTCAGGTGCAGGTTCTCCTCGGGCACCCAGCGGGCGCCGGGGATGCCGCCCGCCGTCGCCGCCAGGCGCCGGCGCACCGCGTCGGGCAGTTCCAGGCCGACGAACAGGCGGATCATGCCTCGTCCCGCAGGAAGAGGGTCAGCACGCCGGTATAGGCGTACAGGCGGTCGCGGCTGATCTCGCCGCTGGCGTAGAAGCCCACCAGGGGAAACTCGCCCAGCGCCTCGCGGATCATACGCGCCTCGGCCCCGGCGCGGCCGAACATGTGCGGCCCGCGCGCCACGCAGGAGACATAGTGGCCGCCGGCGATGCGCCCGCCCTCGCGGGCGGCGCGCTCGCGCAGGGCGTGGAGCATCCGGCGCATGTCGCGGCGCGCGGTGTCGGGGTCGCGGCGCACGAACATCAGCGAATCGCCGGGCGAAAGCTGCGCCCCCACCGCCAGCCAGCCGCGGGCGACGTCGATGCCGGTGATGTTGCGCACCATGTAGTCGCCGGTGTCCGAGCCCGGCACCGGCAGGGCGGCGTGGATATAGCCGGCGGCGCGGCGCAGGTCGCGGGCGATGATCTCGCCGGCTTCCTCCTTCAGAACCTCCAGCGCCGGGCGGTCGTCGAGGCTGAGCAGCACCGAATCGGCGGTGCCGGTGACGGTGTGGACGCCGCCGATGGGCGAGCAGCCCTGGGTGAGGCCCGACACCAGCCGCACCTCGCTGCCCAGCAGCATCCCCGACAGCCCGCCGGCATCGGCCGTCCCCAGCACCAGCGTCGGCGGCTCGGCGGGGGCGGTGAGGCCGCCGACCAGGAAGGCGTCGGTCATCTCGGTCAGCCCGGCCAGCATGGCCACCACGGCGCGGTCGCGGGGGTCGGCGTGCACGACCGCCGTCAGCGGTTGGTGCGCGGCGATCCAGTCGCCGTGGTCGCGGGCGATGTCGCGGGGGTCGGCGGCGCCGTTGACCAGCCGGAACGACCCCGGCGGCAGCCGCCCCACCATCACCGCCAGCGCGCCGCCCTGGTGGTACTCGGTGGCGTTGGCGACGACGCCGGCGGCGACGGCGCCCACCCAGTCATGCAGGCCGGTGGTTTCGCGCAGGAAGGTCAGGATGCTGGACAGCGCCCCGGCGAAGGCGGGGGTGACGTAGATGAAGCCGACATTGCTGCCCGGCGGCAGCGGCTCCAGCCCCGCCAGACAGGCCTTTGCCGCCTGTCCCCAATGCTCGCCCCGCGCGTGGATGGCCTTGAAGGTGCTGGACATCGCTGCCCCGTGTCTCGCGGCGGAAGGGATCAGCCGGAGGCCGCAAGCAATTCTTTCACATGGGGCAGCAGGCGCTCAACGATAACCGCGACCCCGCGCGCATTGGGATGGATGCCGTCCGACTGGTTGAGCTCCGGCCGGGCGGCGACCCCGTCGAGGAAAAAGGGGTAGAAGACGACGTCGTGTGCCCCGGCCAGGCGGGGATAGACGGCGTCGAAAGCGGCGACAAAGTCCGCGCCCATATTGGGCGGCGCCCGCATTCCCGCCAGCAGCACGCGGATGCCCTCGTCGCCCAGCCGCGCCAGGATGGCGTCGAGATTGGCGTGGGTCTGGGCGGGGTCGAGGCCGCGCAGGGTGTCGTTGCCGCCCAGCACGACGATGACGGCGTCCGGCCGCGCCGCCGGGTCGGCGAGCATCCAGTCGAGCCGCGCCAGCCCCCCGGCGGTGGTGTCGCCCGAGACGCCACCGTTGACGACGCGCACGTCGTGGCCCTCGGCGCGCAGGGCGCTCTCCAGCCGGGCGGTGAAGGAATCCTCCTCCGGCAGCCCGAAACCCGCCACCAGGCTGTCGCCCAGGGCCAGGATGACGGTCTCGGCCCGCGCCGGGGCGGCGATGGTGGCGCTGACAAGCAGCGCCAACACCATATATGCTCTGAAGCCGCCTCCGCAGCTTGGGGAAAGACACCGCGTCATGCGCAAGGTTCCTCCGGTCGCCGTCGACGTCGACGGCGTGAGTCTGAGCCTGTCCTCGCCCGCCGGCGAGGTCAACATCCTGCCCGACCTCGCCCAGGCGGTGCCGGCCGGCGAGACGGTGGCGCTGGTGGGGCCGTCGGGCTCGGGCAAGACCAGCCTCATGATGCTTATTGCGGGCCTGGAACGGCCCAGCGCCGGCGCCGTGCGCCTGTTCGGGCGGCGCATCGACGACCTGGGCGAGGACGCCCTGGCCGACTTGCGCCGCCAGGAGGTGGGGATCGTCTTTCAGTCCTTCCACCTCATCCCCACGATGACGGCGCTGGAGAACGTCGCCCTGCCGCTGGAGCTGTCCGGCGCCCGCACCGCCGCCGCCGAGGCCGCCGAGCTGCTGGCGGCGGTGGGCCTGAAGGAACGCCTGCACCACTACCCCCACCAGCTCTCCGGCGGCGAGCAGCAGCGCGTGGCGGTGGCGCGGGCCTTTGCCGGCGGGCCGCGCCTGCTGCTGGCCGACGAGCCCACCGGCAATCTCGACCACGACACCGGCGCCCTGGTCATGGAGCGGCTGTTCGCGCTGTGCGCCGATTTCGGCGCCACGCTGATCCTGATCACCCACGACGCCGGGCTCGCCACCCGCTGCCGGCGGCTGGTGCGCCTGCGCGACGGCCGCATCGTCGCCGACGCGGCGCAGACCGGCGCCGACGACTCCGTCGTTCCCTTCCGCCGCTGACGGGGGCCGCCCGATGCCGTCCTCCGTCGCTTGGCGCATCGCCCGCCGCGAGCTGCGCGGCGGCCTGCGCGGTTTCCGGGTCTTCCTGGCCTGCCTGGCGATCGGCGTCGCCGCCATCGCCGCCGCCGGCCTGCTCAACGCCTCGGTGCGCGCCGGGCTGGAGGCCGACGCGCGGGCGCTGCTGGGGGGCGATTTGCGCCTGCGGCTGGTGCACCGCCCGGCGAGCGAGGCGCAGCTTGCCTGGATGCAGCAGCGGGCCCAGGTGGTGCCGGCGGTGACCATGCGGGCGATGGCGCGCGGCGGCGCGGACGGCCGCGCCCTGGTGGAGCTGAAGGCGGTGGAGCCGGGGGCCTATCCCCTGTACGGGGCGCTGGACCTGGAGCCGCCCTCGGCCGACGACGATCCGTTCCGGCTGCGCGACGGTCGCTGGGGCGCGGCGGCGGAGCCGGGGCTGCTGGCGCGGCTGGGCCTGGAGGTGGGCGACGTGGTGCGGGTCGGCGAGGCGCAAATGGAGCTGCGCGCCCTCATCCGCCACGAGCCCGACCGCGTCGCCACCGCCCTGACCCTGGGGCCGCGGCTGATGGTGGCGCCGGCGGCGCTGGCGGCGACCGGGCTGGTGCAGCCCGGCAGCCTGATCCACTACCACTATCTGCTGCGCCTGCCGCCGGGGGCGTCGGTGCCCGCCTTCGTCGAGGCGCTGAACGCCGCCTTTCCCGACGCCGGCTGGCGGGTGCGCACCACCGAGCAGGCGGCGCCGGGGCTGGAACGTTTCATGGACAACATCACCGTCTTCCTCACCCTGGTCGGCCTGACGGCGCTGCTGGTGGGGGGGATCGGCGTCGCCAACGCCGTGCGCAGCTTTGTCGAGGGCCGCGTCGAGACCATTGCCACCCTGAAATGCCTCGGCGCCGGAGGCGGGCTGGTGTTCCGGGTCTATCTGTTGCAGATCGGCGTGCTGGCGCTGGCGGGGGTGGCACTGGGCCTGCTGGCGGGGCTGGCGCTGCCGCCGCTGGCGGTGGCCGCGCTGGGCGGAATGCTGCCGGTGCCGGTGAAGCTGGGTCTCCATCCCGGCCCGCTGCTGCTGGCCGGCGCCTTCGGGCTGCTGGTGGCGCTGGCCTTCGGGCTGTGGCCGCTGGCGCGCGCGGGGCGGGTCAGCCCGGCGGCGCTGTTCCGCAGCCCGTCGGTGGAGCCCGGCGGCCGGCCGGGGGCGGCGGTGCTGGCGATGGTGGCGGCGGCGGGGCTGGCGCTGGCGGTGCTGACGGTGGCCACCGCCGAGAACCGCACCATCGCGGTCTGGTTCGTCGGCGGCGCCGTGGTGTCGCTGGCGCTGTTCCGGGCGACGGCGGTTGGGGTGCGTCGGCTGGCGCGGGCGGGCTCGGCCTGGCTGGCCTCGCGCCGCCCGCGGCCGGCGCTGCGGTTGGGCCTGGGCGGCCTGCACCGTCCCGGCGCCCCCACCGCCAGCGTGGTGCTGTCGCTGGGCCTGGGGCTGACGGTGCTGGTGGCGGTGGCGCTGATAGAGGGCAATCTGTCGCGCCAGCTTTACGAGCGTCTGCCGGAGGAGGCGCCGACCTTCTTCTTCCTGGACAGCCAGCGCGACCAGGGGGCGGCGTTGGGCGCCCCCCCG
>JAWLGJ010000077.1:0-8008 GCA_041685145.1 Magnetospirillaceae bacterium
GCATGTGCACCGTCGTCATTCTACACCGTCCGGGGCATGAATGGCCGCTGCTGCTGGCGGCCAACCGCGACGAAATGGCCGGGCGCCCTTGGCGGCCGCCGGCGCGCCACTGGCCCGACCGGCCGCAGGTGGTGGGCGGGTTCGACGAGGACGCCGGCGGCACCTGGCTGGGCATCAATGACGACGGCTTGGTGGCGGCGGTGCTGAACCGCCCGCACAGCTTGGGCCCCTCGCCGGGCAAGCGCTCGCGCGGCGAACTGCCGCTGGAGGCGCTGGAGCACGCCGACGCCGCCGAGGCGGCCGCCGCGCTGGCGCATCTGGACGGCCGCGCCTGGCGGCCCTTCAACCTGGTGGTAGCCGACAACCGCGACGTCTTCTGGCTGCGCCACGACGGCGGCGCCGACGTCGAGGTGCGGGCGGTGCCGGCGGGGGTGTCGATGATCACCGCCAATGACCGCAATGATGTGGACGCCCCACGCATCGCCCGCCATCTGCCCCGCTTTCGCGCCGCCGTGGCGCCCGATCCCGATGCCGGCGACTGGCGCGCCTGGACGGCGCTGCTGGCCGACGACGCGCCCCCCCATCCCCTCTGCCTGCCCCGGCGCAACGGTTTCGGCACCGTCTGCGGCAGCCTGCTCGCCCTGCCCGCCGTCGGGCGCGAGGGCGTGCGCCCGGTGCACCTGTTCGCCCCCGGCCCGCCCTGCGCCGCCCCCTATGGCCCGGTGGCGGCCTGAACCTCCCGTTGTGCTGGCGCGGGAACCCTGCTATACGGGCACGACATCCGACGCACGCCTCCGATTCGGCGCCGCCCGCGGCGCCCTTTCGCATTCGGACGACGAAAAAATGGCCAGACGCAAACAGATCTACGAGGGCAAGGCCAAGGTGCTGTTCGAGGGGCCGGAGCCCGGCACGCTGGTGCAGTACTTCAAGGACGACGCCACCGCCTTCAACAACAAGAAGCGCGGCGTCATCACCGGCAAGGGCGTCCTCAACAACCGCATCTCGGAATACCTGATGACGCGGCTGGGCGAGATCGGCGTCCCGACGCATTTCGTGCGCCGCCTGAACATGCGCGAGCAGCTTGTGCGCGAGGTCGAGATCATTCCCGTCGAGGTGGTGGTCCGCAACGTCGCCGCCGGCTCGCTGTCGAAGCGCTTCGGCATCCCCGAGGGAATGCCGCTGCCGCGCTCCATCGTCGAATACTATTACAAGTCCGACGAACTCGACGACCCGATGGTCACCGAGGAGCACATCACCGCCTTCGGCTGGGCGGGAATCCAGGATCTGGACGAGATCATGGCGCTGGCGTTGCGCATCAATGATTTCCTGTCGGGGCTGTTCCTGGGCATCGGGCTCAAGCTGGTGGACTTCAAGCTGGAGTTCGGGCGCCTGTGGGACAACGACGAGATGCAGATCGTCCTTGCCGACGAGATCAGCCCCGATTCCTGCCGCCTCTGGGACATCCAGACCAACGAGAAGCTGGACAAGGACCGCTTCCGACGCGACCTGGGCCAGGTCGAGGAAGCCTATCAGGAGGTGGCGCGGCGCCTGGGCATCCTGCCCGAGGGCGGCCCGCGCGACATGAAGGGCCCGTCGACGCTGCAGTAACAGGACGAATGCCGTGAAGGCCAAGATTCACGTCACCCTCAAGAACGGGGTGCTCGACCCCCAGGGCAAGGCGGTGCAGCACGCCCTCGCCGCCCTCGGCTTCGGCGGCCTGCGCGAGGTGCGCCAGGGCAAATACATCGAACTCGACCTCGACGAGAGCGATCCCGCCAAGGCGCGCGAGGCGGCCGACCAGATGTGCCGCCAGCTCCTCGCCAACACGGTCATCGAGAACTACAGCATCGACCTGGAGCCGTAGCCGAGGCTCTACCCGCCCGCCGTCTCGGCCAGGCATCCCATCGCCGCCGCGACCCCGCCGCCCCGGTGGGGCACGCCGGCCAGGCGCAGGCCCATCTCGACCCCGCCCAGCGTGCCGACGAGCATCAGGTCGTTGAACGCGCCTAGATGCCCGATCCGGAACACCCGCCCCGCCAGGCGCCCCAGGCCGTTGCCCAGCGACATGTCGAATCGCTCCAGGACGAGGGCGCGCAGCGCGTCGGCGTCGTGGCCATCGGGCAGCCGCACCGCCGTCAACGCGGCGGAGTGCTCCTCGGGCACACGGCACTGCACCTCCAGCCCCCAGGCGGCGACGGCGCGGCGGGTGGCCTCGGCGTGGCGGGCGTGGCGGGCGAAAACCGCCTCCAGCCCCTCCTCGCGCAGCATCGCCAGCGCCTCGCGCAGGCCGAACAGCAGGTTGGTCGCCGGCGTATAGGGAAAGAAGCCGTTGGCGTTGGCGGCCAGCATCGGCCGCCAATCCCAGTACGACCGCGGCAGCCGCGCCGAGTCCGCCGCCTTCAGCGCCTTTTCCGAGACGGCGTTGAAGGCCAGCCCCGGCGGCAGCATCAGCCCCTTTTGCGAGCCGCCGACGGTGACGTCCGCCCCCCAGTCGTCGTGGCGGTATTCCATCGACCCCAGCGAGGAGATGGTGTCCACCATCAGCAGCGCCGGATGCCCGGCGCGGTCGATGGCGGCGCGGATGGCGGCGATACGGCTGGCAACGCCGGTCGAGGTCTCGTTGTGGACCACCGTCACCGCCTTGATGGCGCCGCCCTTGTCGGCGCTCAGCCGTGCCTCCACCTCGGCCGGATCGACGCCCCGGCGCCAGTCGCCGGCGACGAAATCGACTTCCAGGCCCAGGCGCCGCGCCACGTCGCGCCACAGGGTGGCGAAATGGCCGGTTTCAAAGGCCAGCACCCGGTCGCCGGGCGACAGGGTGTTGACCAGCGCCGCCTCCCAGGCGCCGGTGCCGGACGCCGGATAGACGATCACCGGCTGGCGGGTCCGGAACACCCATTGCAGGCCTTCGAGAACCTCGCGCCCCAGCCGCGCGAAGTCCGGGCCGCGATGGTCGATGGTGGGGCGGTCGATGGCCCGCAGCACCCGGTCGGGTACGTTGGTGGGCCCAGGAATCTGCAGGAAATGCCGGCCGGCGGGTGGGGTCATGGGCGCCTCCTCGCCGGGAATAGTGCATGGCCCGGCACCACGGGGCAAGGCCGGGGCCGGCGGCGGCGGCGGTGCGAAGGTGGCAGGACGTTTTCGCCGCCCCGATCCTGCGCATAGCGGCGTTGACCCGCCGCCGCCGCGCCTCATATGCCCCCGCAGCGATGGAGGGGCCGGAATGGCGCTGCGTTTCATGGCGGGGTTGGCGCTGGCGATGGGCACCGCCGCGGCGGCGCCGCCGGCCCTCGCTCCCCAGGACGGCGACGCGGCGCGGGGGGCTTTGATCGCCAGCGGCAGCCGGGCCGCCCAGGGGGCGACGGCGTGCTTTCGCTGCCACGGTGTCGGCGGCGGTGGCGACGCGGCGGGCGCGGTGCCCCGGCTTGCCGGCCTCGACGCCTATTACCTCGGCAAGCAGTTGCGGGACTACGCCGCCGGTACCCGCCGCGACGCGGTGATGGCGCCGATCGCGGCGGCGCTGTCGGGGCGGGACATCCTGGACGTGGCGGCGCATTACGCGGGCATGGCGCCGTCACCGCCGCCGACGCCGGCGGGCGACGAGCCCCAGATCGCGACGGGCCGCCAACTGTTCAACGCCGGGCGCCCCGATGCCGGGCTGCCGGCCTGCGCCGCCTGCCACGGCCCCGGCGGCGTCAGCACGGCGCCGGCCGTGCCCACCCTCGCCGCCCAGCACGCCGAGTATATTGCCGCGCAGCTTCACGGCTGGCGGAATGGGCGGCGGCGCAACGACCCGCTGGGCAACATGGCGCGCTTTGCCCGCCGCCTGTCCGAGGGCGACATCGCCGCCGTCGCCGCCTATCTGGCGGCGGCGCGGCTGCCGGGGGATGCTTGATGCGCGGCGGGCGCGCCGCTTCGGTGGTCGCTTCGCTCCTGGCCGCCGCCTGCGAGGCCGACGCCCCCGCCCCCGAACACCGCATCCCCGGCGCCGAAGCGGCGCGCGGGGCCGCGGTCATCGCCGCCGTCGGCTGCGGCGCCTGCCATGTGGTGCCGGGCGTGCGGGGGGCGCGAGGCACGGTGGGGCCGCCGTTGACCGATTTCGGCCGGCGCGGCTACATCGCCGGGCGGCTGCCCAACCGTCCCGACAACCTGGTCGCCTGGCTGCTGGACCCGCCCGCCATCGATCCCGAAACCGCCATGCCCCGCATCGGCCTGGGCGAGCGCGACGCTCGCGATGTCGCCGCCTATCTCTACACCCTGCGCTGAGGAGCCCCGCGTGCGCCGCGCCCTTGCCCCCGCCGCCGCCCTTGCCCTGGCGGCCTGCGACGCGCCGCAGTCGATGCTGCAGGGCGGCGGGACGGCGGCGACGGCCATCGCCGATCTGTGGTGGGTGATGCTGACCGGGGCGCTGGCGGTGGTGGCCCTGGTCACGGGGCTGGTCGCCTATGGCACCTGGCATGGGCGAACGGAAAGCGGCTCGCTGCGCTTCGTGTATCTGGGCGGGCTCGCGCTGCCGGTGGCGGCCTTGAGCGGCCTGCTGGTCTACAGCGCCGGCGTCGGGCGCGAGCTGGAGACGGCGACCGAGGCGGCGCCGCTGCGCGTCGAGGTCATCGGCCATCAGTGGTGGTGGGAGGTCCGCTACCCCGACGCCGGACCGGGGGCGGTGCTGGCCAACGAACTGCGCGTGCCGGTGGGGCGAACGGTGGTGTTGGAGTTGTCCACCGCCGATGTCATCCACAGCTTCTGGGTTCCCGCCCTGGCCGGCAAAGTCGACATGACGCCCGGACGCACCGCGAGGCTGCGGCTGCGCGCCGAGAGCGCCGGCACCTATCGCGGCCAGTGCGCCGAGTTCTGCGGCGCCCAGCACGCCCGCATGGCCTTGCATGTCGTCGCCGAGAGCCCGGCGCGATTCCGCGACTGGCTGGCCGGGCAGACGCGCCCCGCCGCCGAGCCCGAGGACGACCTGCGCCGCGCCGGCCGCGAGGCCTTCCTCGCCGCCGGATGCGGCGCCTGCCATACCGTGCGCGGCACCGACGCCGCCGGCACGGTGGGGCCCGACCTTACCCACGTCGGCGGGCGCCTGACCATCGGCGCCGGCGTGCTGCCCAACAATATCGGCACCATCCAGGGCTGGATCGCCGACAGCCAGACCATCAAGCCCGGCAACCGGATGCCGGCCTTCGACCGCCTGGAAAGCACCGAGTTGCGCGCCATCGCCGCCTGGCTGGCGGGGCTGGAATGAGCGCCGAGGCCGACCGCCCCAGCCTCAACGAGGTCTGGCGGGCGCCGCGCGGCCTCGCCGTGCTGTCGGAGGTCAACAACACCAAGGTCGGCGTGTGGTACGTCCTTGCCGCCTTCGGCTTCTTCCTCGCCGGCGGCATCCTGGCCTTGTTGATGCGCCTGCAACTCGCCCTGCCGCTGCTGGGGGTGCTGGACCACCAGAGCTACAACCAGATTTTCACCATGCACGGCACGACGATGATGTTCCTGTTCGCCGTGCCGATCCTGGAGGGCATCGGGGTTTACGTCGTGCCGCAGATGCTGGGGGCGCGCGACCTGCCTTTCCCGCGCCTGTCGGCCTACGGCTTTTGGTGCTATGTGCTGGGCGGGTTGCTGGTCTATTCCAGCTTCCTGATCGGCCAGGCCCCCGACGCAGGATGGTTCATGTATCCGCCGCTGTCGGGCAGCGTCTATTCGCCGCACATGGGCTCGGACTTCTGGCTGCTGGGTCTGACCTTCGTGGAAATCTCGGCGCTGTCGGCGGCCATCGAGATCACCGTCGGCGTCATCAAGTTCCGCCCGCCGGGCATGACCTTCGGGCGCATCCCGGTGCTGGCCTGGGCCTATCTCACCGTCGCCTGGATGATTGTCTTCGCCTTTCCGCCGCTGCTGGTCGCCGACATCCTGCTGGAGGCGGAACGGGCGCTGGACTGGCCGTTCTTCGACGCCACGCGGGGCGGCGATCCGGTGTTGTGGCAGCACCTGTTCTGGTTTTTCGGCCATCCAGAGGTCTACATCATCTTCCTGCCCGCCGCGGGGCTGATATCGACCATGCTGCCCACCTTCGCCCGCCGCCCGCTGGTGGGGCATCATTATGTGGTGGCGGCGACCATCGCCACCGGGGCGATCAGCTTCGCGCTGTGGGTGCACCACATGTTCGCGGTGGGGCTGCCGCATCTGTCGATGAGCCTGTTCTCCGCCGCGAGCATGGCGGTGGCCATCCCCAGCGGCATCCAGGTGTTCGCCTGGATCGCCACGCTGTGGGGCAGCCGCCCCGCCCTGCACGCGCCGATGCTGTTCATCCTCGGCTTTCTGTTCCTGTTCGTCGCCGGCGGCGTCACCGGGGTCATGGTGGCCTCGGTGCCCTTCGACTGGCAGGTGCACGACACGCATTTCGTGGTGGCGCATTTCCACTACGTGCTCATCGGCGGCATGGTGTTCCCGCTGTTCGCGGCGATCTATTACTGGTTCCCGCACGTCACCGGCCGGCTGATGTCCGAGGGCCTGGCGCGGTGGGTGTTCGGGCTGGTGTTCGTCGGCTTCAACCTCACCTTCTTTCCGCTGCACATTCTGGGCCTGCTGGGGATGCCGCGCCGCGTCTACACCTATCTGCCGGGGCTGGGTCTCGACTGGCTCAACCTCGCCGCCACCGTCGGCGCCTTTGTGATGGCGGCGGGCGTGGGGCTGCTGGTTTTCGACGCGGTGCGCAGCGCCCGCACCGGCACGCCCGCCGCCGACAATCCCTGGGGGGCGGGCACCCTGGAATGGTTGGGCCCGACGCCGCAGCCGCCCAAGGGCGCCGCCAGCCTGCCCCGCGTCAGCAGCCTCTATCCGCTGTGGATGGACCGCGAGGAGATCGATCTGGCGGAAAGCGGCGGCGGCTATCTGGCCCGCGCCGTCACCGGCGGCCGCGAGACCCTGCGCACCCACTGGCGCAGCACCGCCGCCGCCCAGGTGGTGGCGCTGCCGGGGCCGAGTTGGCTGCCGCTGCTGGCGGCCATCGGCACCGGCGCCGCCTTCACTGGCCTGCTGTTCAAGTCCGCGCCCCCAACCCTGGCCGGAGCCGCCCTCGCCGCGCTGGCCCTGGCGCTGTGGGCGTGGGACACCGACACCGTGCCGGTACCGGCACGCCCGGAGATCGGCCACGGCGAGCGCGTGCCCTCGCATCTCGACACCATCGGCAGCCATGCCTGGTGGGGCGGCGTCGTGGCGATGCTCATCGACCTGTCCGCCTATGCCGCCCTGGCGGGCAGCTACGTCTATCTGTGGGTGGTGTCGGCGGCATGGCCGCCGCCGGCGCTGGCCGGCGCCCTGCCGCACGGCGCCATCGCCGGCGGGGCCGTGCTGCTGGCGGCGGTTGCCGCCGCCGGCATCATCGCGCCGGTGGCGCTGCGGCGCGGCGGCAGCGCAGCGGCGGCGCTGGCGCTGGGCGTGGCGGTGGCCTTGGCGACGGCGGTCGGCGCCGGCGGTGCGTTGACCCTCCTCAACAGCGCCCTTGCGCCCACCGCCCATGCCTATGCGGCGGTGGTGTGGGCCCTGGGGGTATACGGGGCCGCGCATCTGCTGGTGGCGGCGTTGATCTCGGCGTTGGCGCTGCTGCGGCTGGCCGCCGGGTCGGCCGGCCGCGGGCGCGGCATGGTCGTGCGGCTGGCGGCGCTGGCCTGGGCCTACGCGGCCGCCACCGGGCTAGCCTCGCTGGCCCTCGTCGCCGCCGGAGGAGGCTAGCCGTGCCGCTGGCGCCGGTCCTGCTGGCGGTGGGGGCGCCGGTGCTGTGGCTGGCCTATTTCATGCTGCTTTACGGGCTCGTCGCGCTGGGCTGCGCCATGTTGTGGCCGCAAGCCGCATTGCTGGCCGTGGTCGTCGTCCTCGGCGCCGGCACCTTGGCAGCGGAGACGGCCATCGCCGCCCTGGCCGCCCGCGGCCGCCACGGCGAGGGCGGCTTCGTCGCCCGCCTGGCCATTGTCCTGGCGGCGCTGGCGGCGGTGGCGACGGTGTGGGTGACGGCGGC
>JAWLGJ010000026.1:0-45302 GCA_041685145.1 Magnetospirillaceae bacterium
CGGCGGCGCTGGAGGTGGTGCGGCGGCGCGGCATGTCGCTGGTGCTGGTCTGCGCCGAGCGCCCCCTCGGCGGGGCGGGGTCGCTGTCGCGGCGGCTGGCCGCCGGTGACGCCCCACCCTGGCTGCGGCCAGTGCCGCTGCCGGCGCCCGCGGGGGGCGCGACGGCGCTGAAGCTGTACCGGGTAGCGCCGTAGTAGCGCCCGGCCCACCCACGGGCTTTACACGCCGGCCGCGAGCGGCGAAGCTTGGCGCATGGGAGCACCGCCCGCACATGCCCGCCTGATGACGCCGTCACCCTGGGTGCGCCGATTCGCGCCGCTGGTTGCCGCCGGCGGAAGCGTGCTGGACCTCGCCTGCGGCGGCGGCCGCCATACGCGCCTGTTCCTGGATCGGGGCCACCCGGTGACGGCGGTCGACCGCGTCGTCGAGCATGTCGGCGACCTGGAAGGACGGGCGGAGATTGTCGCCGCCGACCTGGAGGACGGCTCGCCCTGGCCGCTGCCGGGGCGCCGCTTCGCCGGCGTGGTCGTCACGAATTATCTGTATCGGCCGCTGTTTCCGGCTCTGCTGGAGGCCGTCGACGAGGGCGGGGTGCTGATCTACGAGACCTTCGCGCGCGGCAACGAGGCCTATTCCCGCCCCCGCAACCCCGATCACCTGCTGGCGACCGACGAGTTGCTGACGCTGGTCGCCGGCCGCTTGCAGGTGGTGGCCTTCGAGCAGGGATTGACGCCGCGGCCGTCGGTGGTGCAGCGCCTGTGCGCGGTGCGGACCGATGCGCCGATGGCGCTGCCGCCGGTGGCGGCTCAGCCGTAAAGCACCTTCGGCAGCCACGTCGCCAGTTCCGGGAAGGCGAACAACACCGCCATCGCCAGAATCTGCAACGCCACGAAGGGCACCACACCGCGATAGATCTGCCAGGTGCCGACGCTGCCGGGCGCCACCCCGCGCAGATAGAACAGCGAGAAGCCGAAGGGCGGGGTCAGGAAGCTGGTCTGAAGGTTCACGCCCACCATTACCCCCAGCCAGACGGGGCTGACGTCCATCGCCAGCAGCACCGGCGCGGTGATCGGCAGGACGATGAAGATGATCTCCAGGGTGTCGAGGATGAAGCCCAGCAGGAACATTGCCAGCATCACCACCACCACCGCGCCCAACTGCCCGCCGGGCAGGTCGGTGAGCATCCCCTCGACGAGGTGGTCGCCGCCCAAGACCCGGAACACCAGCGAGAACACCGAGGCCCCGAACAGGATGACGAAGATCATCGAGGTGATGCGGGCGGTGCCCTCGGCGACCTCGCGCAGCACCGTCAGCGACGCCTTGCGGCGCGCTGCCGCCAGCAGCGTCGCCCCCACCGCGCCCACCGAGGCCGACTCGGTTGCGGTGGCGATGCCGCCCAGGATCGAACCCAGCACCGCGACGATCAGCGCCAGCGGCGGCAGCAGCGTCACCACCACGTCGCGGCCCAGGCGGCGGCGTTCCTCGGCGGTCATCCGCAGCGGCGGGCAGCTTTTGGGGTGGATGACCGCCTTGATCGCCACCCACAGCAGGTACAGCCCCACCAGCAGCAGCCCCGGCAGCAGGGCGCCGGCGAACAAATCGCCCACCGACACCGGATCGGGGGCGAAATTGCCCTGGGCCATCTGCACCTGGGAATTGATGCCCTGGAGCATGTCGCCCATGAAGATCAGCACCGTCGAGGGCGGGATGATCTGCCCCAGGGTGCCCGACGCGCAGATGACGCCGCAGGCCAGCTTGGGGTCGTAGCCCGCGCGCAGCATCGCCGGCAGGCTGAGCAGGCCCATCGTCACCACCGTCGCCCCCACGACGCCGGTCGCCGCCGCCAGCAGCGCCCCCACCACCACCACCGACATCCCCAGTCCGCCGCGCAGGGTGCCGAACAGGCGGCCCATGGTGATGAGAAGCTGCTCGGCGATGTTGGAGCGTTCCAGCATCACCCCCATGAAGATGAACAGGGGCACCGCCACCAGAACCTCGTTGGTCATCACCCCCACATAGCGCGAGGCGAGGCTGCCGAAGTTGCTGGGGTCGAAGGCGCCGAACAGCCAGCCGACGCCGGCGAAAATCAGCGAGGTGCCGGCCAGGGTAAAGGCGACGGGATAGCCCAGCATCAGCATCCCGACGACCCCGAAGAACATCAGGATGCTGAGGATTTCGCCGGGCCCCAGCGCCGCCATCACGAGCCCTCGTAACGCATCGGCGGCGGCACCAGATCATCACGTCCCGCCAGCACCAGCACGCCGCGCAACGCCACCGCCAGCCCTTGCAGGCCGACGACGAGGCAGAAGAACAGGATGAAGCTCTTGACCACATAAAGGGCCGGCAGGCCGCCCATGTTGCGCGAGCTTTCGCCGATGGCCCAGGACTGCGCCACATAGGGCCAGCTCCACGCCGCCACCACGACGACGAAGGGCAGCAGGAACAGAAAGAAGCCGAGGAGGTCGACGACGGCCTTGGTGCGCGCCCGCGCGGGCCGATAGAAGATATCGACGCGCACATGGCCCTCGCGCAGGAAGGTGTAGCCGGCGACGCCGGTGAACATCACCGCCGCCGCCCAGACATACAGATCCTGCATCCAGTTGTAGCTGAGGCCGAAGCCGTAGCGCAGCACCACCACCGCGAAGCAAGCCGCCACGACGACGACGGCCAGCCAGGAGAAGGTGCGGCCGATGACCTCGTTCAGCCGCACCAACAGATGGATCAGCCGGGCCAGCGCCGCCACGGCCCCGGCTCTAGCCGCGCCAGGCGCGCGTCCAGCGCCAGGCCAGCGACATCACCGCGGCGCTCAGGGCGATCTTCAGGGCCGCGCCGGCAAGGAACGGGGTCAGGCCGAAGGCGATGGCCTTGGCGGGACCGATCAGCACCGCCAGCCACGGCACGCCCAGCCCGAAAATGACCGCCGTCCCCAGCAGGCTGGCCGCCAGCGCCCGCACGAAGCTGCGGTCCCAGCCGTGCTCGGCCAGCCAGCCGACGACGACGGCAGCGGCCAGGAAACCCGCGAGGTAACCGCCGGTCGGGCCCATCATATAGGCGAGGCCGATGCCTTTTTCGGGGGTGCCGGCGAAGACGGGCAGACCCATCGCGCCCTGCGCCAGATACAGCGCCACGGTGGCGCCGCCCAGGCGCCAGCCATAGGCCATGCCGATGATGACCACCACCGCCGTCTGCATGGTCATCGGCACCGGCCAGAACGGCACCTGGATCTTCGCCGACAGGGTCAGTAGCATGGTGCCGGCCATTGCCAGCAGCAGCGATTGCAGCACCTTAGTCCGGCCCGCGGGCAGCAGTGTCGCCGCCAGGGTCGGCATCGCAATCGGGTCACGCATGGACTGAAGCCTCCGTGCAGAATCGAGCGCATTCGGAGGAGGTGTCATAGCAGCCCGCCACGATCAGGTAAACTTGTTTGCGCGCGGAAACCCGGACGGCGGCATCCGCCCGGCGCCACCGCGCCGGCCCAGCCACGGCCGCAGGTCGGTCTCGGTGCGGGTGCGCTCGCCCGAGGCCCAGGACAGCCCGTCGTCGAGGCGGAAGACCTTGATGTCGGACGGGCCGCCGTCGCGATAGCGTTGCAGGATCACGCCCCGTCCGCGGGTCATGGTCGGCACCTCGTCGAGACGGAACACCAGCAGGCGGCGGTTCCTGCCCACCACCGCGACCGCGTCGCCGTCGGCGCGGCGGCAGAAACACGCCTCCTCGCCGGAGCCCAGATTGAGCGCCTGCTTCCCGGCGCGGGTCTGGGCGACCACCTGCTTCTCCTCCACGACAAAGCCGCGCCCCGCCGAGGACGCCACCAGCAGCCGACCATCGGGATCGTGAACGCGCATGGCCGCCACCTGGGCGTCATTGGGCAGGTCGATCATCAGGCGCACCGGCTCGCCATGCCCGCGCCCGCGCGGCAGCTTGTCCCCCGACAGGGTGTAGAAGCGGCCGTTGCTGCCGAACAGCAGCAGGCGATCGGTGGTGCTGGCGCGCAGCACGAAGCGCAGCCCGTCGCCGTCCTTGAACTTGAAGTCCTCGGGCTGGGCGGCATGGCCGCGCACGGCCCGAATCCAGCCCTTTTCCGAGAGGACGACGGTGATGTCCTCGCGCTCGATGAAGGCCTCGATGGGCACCACCTGCGCCGTCGGCGCCTCGCCGATCTCAGTGCGGCGACGGCCGAGGTCAGTGTCGGGGCCGAAGCGCTCGCGCACGGAGGCGACCTCCTCGGCGATGCGCGCCCAGCGCAGCGATTCATTGGCCAGCAGCGCCCGGATATCCTTGCGCTCGCGCCCCAGCGCCTTGTGCTCCTTGCGGATCTGGGTCTCCTCCAGCCGGCGCAGGGCGCGCAGGCGCATGTCGAGGATGGCCTCGGCCTGCGTCTCGGAAAGATCGAAGCGGGCCATCAGCTCGGCCTTGGGCTCGTCCTCCTCGCGGATGATGCGGATGACCTCGTCGAGGTTGAGATAGGCGACCAGATAGCCTTCCAGCACCTCCAGGCGGCGTTCGATCTTCGCCAGACGGTGGCGGCTGCGCCGCTCCAGCACCTCCAGGCGGTGGGCCAGGAAGGCCTCCAGCACCTCCTTGAGGTTCATCACCCGCGGCACCGACTCGGCGTCGAGGACGTTCATGTTGAGCCCGAAGCGCGACTCCAGGTCGGTCTGGCGGAACAGCTGCTCCATCAGCGTCTCGGGGTCGACGGTGCGGGCGCGCGGTTCCAACACCAGGCGCACCTCCTCGGTCGACTCGTCGCGCACGTCGGCCAGCAGCGGCAGCCGCTTCGCCTCCAGCAACTCGGCGATCTTCTCGATCAGCTTCGACTTCTGCACCTGGTAGGGAATTTCGCTGACGACGATCTGATAGAGGCCGTGGGACAGCTTCTCGACGCTCCAGCGCGCCCGCACCCGGAACGAGCCGCGGCCGGTGCGGTAGGCCTCGGCGACCGCCTCGCGCGATTCCGCCAGCACGCCGCCGGTGGGGAAGTCCGGCCCAGGCACGAAGCGCAGCAGGTCGTCAACGCAGACCGGCGTCTCGGCCTCGCGGAGCTCGATCAGGTGCAGCAGCGCGTCGCAAAGCTCGGCGGCGTTGTGGGGCGGGATGCTGGTGGCCATGCCGACGGCGATGCCGGCGGCGCCGTTGGCCAACAGATTGGGAAACGCCGCCGGCATCACCGCCGGCTCGGCCTCGGAGCCGTCATAGGTGGGCAGGAGGTCGACGGCGTCCTCGTCCAGCCCCTCCATCAACGCCCAGGCGACCTGGGTCAGGCGGGCCTCGGTGTAGCGCATGGCGGCGGCGTTGTCGCCGTCGATATTGCCGAAATTCCCCTGCCCCTCGACCAGTGGGTAGCGCACGGCGAATTCCTGCGCCAGGCGCACCAGCGCGTCGTACACCGCCGCGTCGCCGTGCGGATGGTACTTGCCGATGACGTCACCGACGACGCGCGCGCACTTCTTAAAGCCCGAGCGCGGGTCCAGCTTGAGCTGGCGCATCGCGAACAGCAGCCGCCGGTGCACGGGCTTCAGCCCGTCGCGCACATCCGGCAGCGAGCGCGAGACGATGGTCGACAAGGCATAGGCGAGATAACGCTCCCCCAGCGCCTCGGCCAGCGGCGTGTCCTCGACGCCGCCGGGCTGTACGGCTTCGGTCATCGTGCTCCCCCTTTGGCAAGACGCGAGATATGGTAGGTCTACTGCGCCAGCCGTTCAACAAGTCGTATTCGGGCCGCCGGCAGGCCGCCGGGGCGGTGGGCGAGGGCGTGGCGTTCGAGGAAATGCCCGGTGAGCGCGAAGCCGGCGCGCAGGTCATCGGGGGGCGCCGGGGCGTCGGGATCGAGCAGGAAGGCCGGCAGCGCCAGCAGGCGGTCGCGGTAGGGCGCGCCGGCCTGGCGCGACACCGCCCGCCCCGTGCGCGGCGACACGAAGCCGAGATCCTCGGTGCCCCCGGTGGCGGCGCAGGCCGACAGGTCGAGGCCATAGCCCAGTTCGGCCAGCAGCTCCACCTCCCAGCGCAGATAGTTCCGCACCCAGTCCTCCGCCTCCAGTTCGGCGACCAGGGCGGCCAGAATGGCGAACAGGCGCGGCGCGGGCGCCTCCTCGGGCAACGCGGCCTCGGCGACGGCGCAGGCGGCGGCCAGGCGGGCGAGGGCGGTGCCGCTGGCCATTGCCGCGCCGGCATGGCCGCGCAGCAGTTCGCACTGGTAATGGCCCAGATGCTCCTCCAGCCGCGCGTTGAAACGCGCCGCCACCAGATTGCCGGGCTGGAGAACGCCCCGCGCCCGCTTGCCGGTGCCGCCGCGCACCAGCCCGGCGCGGCGGCCGTGGGCGCGGGTGAGAAGGCTGACGATGGCCGCGTTCTCGCCGTGGCGGCGCACCGCCAGCACGATGCCTTCGTCGCTCCAGGCGATCATGGCGTCCGGCGCCTCACGTCTCGAAGTCCAGCCCCCATTCACTATAGCGGGAACGGTCGTCGATCCAGTCGCGCACCTTGACGTACAGGAACAGGTGCACGCGGCAGCCCAGCAAGAATTCCAGTTCCTCGCGCGCCTGGGCGCCGACGGCCTTGATCTTGCGCCCGCCCTTGCCCAAGACGATGGCGCGCTGGTTCTCGCGCAGCACATAGACCACCTGGTCGATGCGCACGCTGCCGTCCTCGCGGGTCTCGAAGGCCTCGGTTTCGACCGCGATGGAATAGGGCAGCTCCTGGTGAAGCTGGTGGAAGACCTTTTCGCGGGTGATTTCGGCCGCCAGCATCCGCTCCGGCATGTCGGAGAGCTGGTCGGGGGGGAACAGCCACGGCCCCGCCGGCACCGCCGCCGCGAAATGGCGCAACAGGTCGGGGGTGCCGTCGCCGGTCAGCGCGCTGACCATGAAGATCTGCTGGAACGCGCCGATGCGGTTCAGCTCGTCGGCGAGCGCCAGCAGCTTCTCGCGCTTGACGCGGTCGATCTTGTTCAGCGCCAGCACCGCCGGGCGCCCCGCCTCCTTCAGCCGCGCGGCGATGGCGCGGCTGTCGTCGTCGATGCCGCGCTCGGCGTCGACCAGCAGGCAGACGAGGTCGGCGTCCGCCGCCCCGGTCCAGGCCGCCGAAACCATCGCCCGCTCCAGGCGGCGCTTGGGCTTCTGAAAGATGCCGGGGGTGTCGATGAAGATCACCTGCGCCTGCTCGACCATGACGATGCCCAGCACGCGGCTGCGGGTGGTCTGCACCTTGTGCGAGACGATGGAAACCTTGGTGCCGACCAGATGGTTGATGAGTGTGGACTTGCCGGCATTGGGCGCGCCGACCACGGCGACAAAGCCCGCACGGGTGCTGTCGGCGGCCTGGCTCATTGCGGCAGCCGGCGCAACATCGCCGCCGCCGCGGCCTGTTCGGCGACCCGCTTCGAGGGCCCGGTGCCCTCGGCCGCCTCCATGCCCTCCAGGCGCACGGCGATGCGGAAGGTGGGCTCATGGGCGCGGCCCTCGATGGCCACCGTCTCGTAAGCCGGCAGCGGCAGGCCGCGCGCCTGGGCCCATTCCTGCAACGAGGTCTTGGCGTCCTTGGGCGGCGTCAGCGCCTCGGCCATCAGCGGTTGCCAGTGCCGGCGGATGAATTCCGCCGCCGTCTCGAAACCGGCGTCGGCGAACAGCGCCCCGATGACCGCCTCGCAGGCGTCGGCCAGCAGCGCCGGATTGTGGCGGCCGCCGGCCTCCTCCTCGCCGCGGGCGAGCACCAGCGCCTCGGGCAGGCCGATGGAATCCGCCACCCGCGCCAGCGCCTCGCGGCGCACCAGCGCGGCGTGCCGGCGCGCCAGGGCGCCTTCCTTTTCGCGCGGATAGGCGGCAATGAGCATCTGGGCGATCACCAGCCCCAGCACACGGTCGCCCAGGAATTCCAGGCGTTCATAGCCGCTGGGCTCGGCGCCGCGCCCCGCCGACGCGCTGGGATGCGTCAACGCCTCCATCAACAGCTCGCGGCGTTGAAAGCGGTGCCCCAGTCCGTTGCACAGTCGCTCGATCGGCATCCCTACCCGGCCGCCCTATTCGACGCCGTTGAAAAAGCGCGAGAAGCGCCACTGCCAGACCTGCCAGAACGGCGCCCCGCCGTCGACGGAGAGGAACAGCACCTCGGCGCGGCCGATCAGGTTGTCGGCGGGCACATACCCGACCTGCCCCAGAAAGCGGCTGTCCTGCGAGTTGTCGCGGTTGTCGCCCATCATGAAGAAATGGCCCGGCGGGACGTGGTAGACGGCGGTGTGGTCCATCATCGCCCGGTCGCCGTCGGTTTCGATGATACGATGGCGGCGCCCGTTGGGCAGAATCTCGACATATTGCGGCACATGGCGCACCCGCCCCGGCGCACGCAGGACATAGTCGTCAACGCGCTGGCGGCGCACCGGCTCGTCGTTGATGTGCAACACGCCGTCCCTGACCTGGATGCGGTCGCCCGGCAGCCCCACCACGCGCTTGATGTAGTCGACGCTGGGGTCGCTGGGCAGGCGGAAGACGGCGATGTCGCCGCGCTCCGGCATCGAGGACATGACGCGCCCATCGAACAGCGGCGGCGAGAAGGGCAGCGAATAGCGGCTGTAGCCGTAGGAATACTTGGAGACGAAAAGATAGTCGCCCACCAGCAGCGTCGGCAGCATCGACCCCGAGGGAATGCTGAACGGTTCGAAGGCCACGGTGCGCACCACCATCGCGATCAGGATGGCGTAGACGACCGTCTTGGCGGTCTCGAGCAGGCCGCCGGATGTCTTCTTCTCCATCGATGTCTTATCCTGGTGTGCGCTGGGGGCGGTCGGCATAAAGCCAATACCTCGTCTGAGTGTCAAGGCGCCAGGGCGGCGGGAACGGCCGAGATGACGACCACCGCCTGGGCGTAGGGGTATTCATCCGTCATGGAAAGATCGAGGCGCGCGGCCATGCCCGCGGGCGTCAGGGCACGCACCCGGTCGGCCGCGCCGCCCGCCAGCACCAGCGTCGGGCGCCCCGAGGGCAGGCTGACCACACCCATGTCGCGCCAGAAGACACCCTGCGCCAGCCCGGTGCCCAGGGCCTTGGCGCAGGCCTCCTTGGCGGCGAGGCGCTTGGCGTAGGAACCGGCGCGCGATGCCGGGCGGCTGTCGGCGTAACGCCGCTCCTCGTCGGTGAACACCCGCGCGACGAAGCGCGCCCCGAACCGCTCCAGGCTTCGCTCGATGCGGCGGATGTCGACGAGGTCGTTGCCGAGGCCCAGGATCATGCCTCCGTCCCGGCCGTTGCGCGCGCCGCGTCCATCAGTTCCCGCATCCGGCCGATCGCCGCCTCCAGCCCCACGAATATCGCCTCGCCGACCAGGAAGTGCCCGATGTTCAACTCACGCATATTGGCGATGGCGGCCACCGGGGCAACGGTATCGAAGGACAGGCCGTGGCCGGCATGAAGCTCCAGCCCCACCCGTTCGGCATGGGCGGCGGCGGCGCGCAGACGCTCCAGCTCGGCGGCGCAGGCGGCGCCCTCGGCCTCGCAATAGGCGCCGGTGTGAAGCTCCACCACCGGCGCGCCGATGGCGACGGCGGCGTCCAATTGCGCGATCTCCGGCTCGATGAACAGCGACACCCGCACCCCCGCCGCCGTCAGGCGCCGCACGAAGGGGGCCAGATGCCCGGCCTGCCCGGCGACGTCGAGGCCGCCCTCGGTGGTGCGCTCCTCGCGGCGCTCGGGGACGATGCAGGCGGCGTGGGGGCGGTGCCGGAGGGCGATGGCCAGCATCTCCTCCGTCGCCGCCATCTCCAGGTTGAGGGGCAGGTCGATCTCGCCCGCCAGACGGGTGATGTCGGCGTCGCCGATGTGGCGGCGGTCCTCGCGCAGATGCGCGGTGATGCCGTCGGCGCCGGCGGCGGCGGCCAGGTGCGCGGCCCGCACCGGGTCGGGATGGCGCCCGCCGCGGGCATTGCGGATGGTGGCGACGTGGTCGATGTTCACCCCCAGGCGGAGGTCGCGCTGCATGGTCCCGTGCTCCCTTCCCGTCGTCATAGGAATTCCTTTCGCGGCCGTGGGCGGTCTCTTGCCCGCGCCGGGCGAACCCGCCCTAGTTCCGCGCCCGTTCGACCGAATTGATCGCCGGCGTCGCCCGCAGCGCCGCGATGATGTTGGTCAGGTGCTTCACGTCGCGCACCTCGATGTCGATCATCATCTCGAAAAATTCGGTGGTGCGGTTGGTGATCTTGAGATTGGTGATGTTGCCGAGATTCTTGGCGATCACCGTCGACAGGTTGCCGAGGCTGCCGGGCTCGTTGATGACCACCAGATTGACGCGCCCGACATGGCTGTCGATGCCGTCGGCGCCGTCGTCCCAGGCCAGGTCGAGCCAGCGTTCCGGCTGCTCGGCAAACTGCTCCAGCATGTCGCAGTCGATGGTGTGGATGGTGACGCCCTTGCCGGTGGAGACGATGCCGACGATGCGGTCGCCGGGCAGCGGATGGCAGCAGCCGGCGAAATGCACCGCCATGCCCGCGATGAGTCCGCGAATGGGCACCGCGTGCGCCTTCGCCCTGCCCTTGGCGCGGCTGCGCAGCGGCACGATGTTGTCGGACTTCGGCTTGTTCTTCAGTTCCGGGTAGACGGCGGCCACCACCTCGCGGCCGGTGTGCACGCCCTCGCCGACGGCGACGCACAGATCGTCGGCCGAGCCCGCCTTGAAGATCTTCAGCACGCCTTCCAGCGCCTTCTCGGTGTATTCGTAGCCTTCCTGCTTGAAGGCGCGCTGGAGGATGGCGCGGCCGAGGTCGAGGTATTGCTGGCGCTGCTGGGTGCGCACGAAGCGGCGGATGCGCGCCCGCGCCTTGCCGGTGACGACGAAGCGTTCCCAGGTCGGCGAGGGCGTCTGCGCCTTGGAGGTGACGATCTCGACCTGGTCGCCGTTCTGCAGGCGGGTGCGCAGCGGCATGATGCGGCCGTTGATCTTGGAACCGACGCAGGTGTCGCCGACCTCGGAATGCACCGCATAGGCGAAGTCCACCGGCGTCGCCCCCCGCGGCAGGGCGATGAGGTCGCCGCGCGGCGTGAAGCAGAACACCTGGTCCTGGAACATCTCCAGCTTGGTGTGCTCCAGGAACTCCTGGGGGTCGGAGGCGTGTTCGAGGATGTCGAGCAGTTCGCGCAGCCAGCGGTACTGGCGCCCGTCGAGGGAGTGGGTGCCCTGCTTGTACTTCCAGTGCGCCGCCACGCCCAGCTCTGCGATCTCGTGCATCTCGCGGGTGCGGATCTGGATTTCGATGCGGTGGCGCTCGGGCCCGAAGACGCCGGTGTGCAGCGAGCGGTAGCCGTTGGGCTTCGGCGTCGAGATGTAGTCCTTGAAGCGCCCCGGCACCATCGGATAGGCGCTGTGGATCACGCCCAGGGCGCGGTAGCAATCCTCCATCGAATCGACGCTGACGCGAAAGGCCATGATGTCGGAGAGCTGCTCGAAGGTGACGTCCTTCTGCTGCATCTTGCGCCAGATCGAATACAGCGCCTTTTCGCGGCCGGAAACGGCGCACTCGACGCCGGCTTCGGCCAGGGTGTGGCGTAGCTCCTCGAGGATGCGGCTGATGAGGTCGCCGCCCTGCTCGCGCAGGAAGGCCAGCCGCGCCGCCAGCGAGGCGCGCACCTCCGGGTGCAGTTCGGCGAAGGCGAGGTCTTCCAGCTCGCTCTTGATCTCCTGCATCCCGATGCGCTCGGCGAGCGGGGCATAGATTTCCAGGGTTTCGGCGGCGATGCGCCGGCGCTTGTCGGGGTTGTCGATGTAGTTGAGCGTGCGCATGTTGTGCAGCCGGTCGGCCAGCTTGACCAGCAGCACGCGGATGTCCTCGCTCATCGCCAGCACCAGCTTGCGGAAGTTTTCCGCCTGCTTGGTGTGGTCGGACTGCAATTCGATGCGGGTCAGCTTGGTGACGCCGTCCACCAGCCGGGCGATGTCCTCGCCGAACAGCTTGCGGATTTCCGCCAGCGAGGCGTGGGTGTCCTCGATGGTGTCGTGCAGCAGCGCGGTGATGATGGAGGCCGAGTCGAGCTTGAACTGCGTCAGGATGCCGGCGACCTCCAGCGGGTGCGAGAAATAGGGGTCGCCCGAGGCCCGCTTCTGCGAGCCGTGCATCTTCATGGCATAGACGTAGGCGCGGTTGAGCGCGTCCTCCGCCGCGTTGGGATCGTAGGACTTGACGCGCTCGACCAGTTCGAATTGCCGGATCATGCCTGCCCGTCCCGCTTGCTCACGGGACCGAATGTGCCGGCGACGGGGACGGGAAGACGGAAGGAGGGGCGGCCGCGGTCATTCGCCATTGCGCCGCCTCGCCGTCATTCAGTCCTCTTGGATGTCGCCCAGATCGTCGGCCGAAAAAGCGTCGGGGGGCAGTTCGCCGCCCGTCTCGCGCACGGAGAGGAGGTCTTCGGCCATCTCCTCCTCGGGCGAGGCCTCGGCCTCCGCCTCGCCTTCGCCCTCGGCGCCCTCCTCGGCGGGCTCGCCCTCGGCCGCCTCGGCCTCGCCGGCGGGGGCCGCCTCGGTGCCGACCCGCTCCAGCTCGTCCTCCTCGGGCTCCTCGACATCGACGTGGCGCTGCATTCCCTGCACCAGTTCGTTGCGCAGGGCGTCGAGGCCGACGGTCTCGTCGGCGATCTCGCGCAAGGCGACCACCGGGTTCTTGTCGTTGTCGCGGTCGATCGACAGCGGCGCGCCGGCGGAAACGTCGCGCGCCCGCTGGGCGGCGAGCATCACCAGTTCGAACCGGTTCGGCACCTTCAGGACGCAGTCTTCGACGGTGACGCGAGCCATGCAACCCCACTCCGCTTCAGAAGTCTCGAAAGAGAGTAGTATATATTTTGCCGCAGCGCGGAAAGCAAGCCGTCAGGCTGGCGGCAGCGGCCGCGCCACCTGTCCGGGCGGCAGGGCGGCGATCATCTCCGACACCGAAAGCCCGCTCACGGGATGCCGCCACGCCGGCGCCACCTCGGCCAGCGGCAGCAGCACGAAGGCGCGTTCGTGCAGCCGCGGATGCGGCAGCACCAGCCCGGCGCGGCGCTCGATGCGCCCGCCGTGCGCCAGCAGGTCGAGATCGACCACGCGCGCCGCGTTGGGCACCGTGCGCACGCGGCCCAGCTCGGCCTCGACGGCCAGCAGCGCCGCCAGCACCTCCGCCGGCGGCAGGGCGCTTTCCAGCCGCGCCACGGCGTTGACGTACCAGGGCTGACCGGATGGAGGCACCGGGGCGGATTCGTAGTAACGCGAGCGCGCCGCCACCCGCAGGCCGCGCGCCGCCAGCGCCGTCAGCGCCATCTCCAGCGTCGCGCGCGGCGAGCCGCCGGGACCGGGCAGATTCGCCCCCAGCCCGACCAGAATCATCGCCCGTCACCCTGCCCGCTTTGCCCTTGCGGCGGCCCCGGCACCCGCTTACTTTGGTCCATATGATATCTTCCGTTTGGCATGGCCCCGGACCGAAAGTCATGGCCCGGGTGCAGGATAATGAACCAGTGGGATTGAGCCAATCATATGACGGACAGAGGTATGTTTTTCCATCCTCAGGAGCGAATCGCGCTTTTCATCGACGGCTCCAATCTTTACGCGGCCGCACGGGCCCTGAACTTTGATATCGATTACAAGCGCCTTCTAGAGATGTTCTCGAAAAAAGGTCGCCTTGTGCGGGCTTTTTATTACACGGCGCTGATCGAAGACCAGGAATATTCCCCGATCCGCCCGTTAGTGGACTGGCTTGACTACAACGGCTATACCGTCGTCACCAAGCCGACCAAGGAATTTACCGATGCCACCGGGCGGCGCAAGATCAAGGGCAACATGGACATCGAGCTGGCCATCGACGTGATGGAGATGGCCCAGCACTTGGACCATGTGGTGCTGTTCTCGGGCGACGGTGACTTCCGCCGCTTGGTCGAGGCGGTGCAGCGCAAGGGGTTGCGGGTGACGGTCATCAGCACCATCCGTTCGCAGCCGCCGATGGTGGCCGACGAGTTGCGCCGCCAGGCCGACAGTTTCGTCGAGCTTCTGGACCTCGAACCCGACATCGCCCGCGCCGGGCGTGAGGAACGCCTGCAGGCGATGGCGCCGGCCGACCCCTTCGCCCAGGCGGACTAGGCGGTGACGGCGGCGCTGGGCGCGGGAGCGCCACGGGCGGTCTCCCAGCCGCCGGCGAACTGCGCCCTGTGCCCGCGGCTGGCGGCCTTTCGCGACGAAAACCGCCGGCGGCTGCCGGAGGGGTTCAACGCGCCGGTGCCGTCCTTCGGGCCGCTGTCGGCGCGCCTGTTGATCGTGGGGCTGGCGCCGGGGCTGAACGGCGCCAACCGCACCGGCCGGCCCTTCACCGGGGATTGGGCGGGCGACCTGCTCTACGCCACCCTGCTGCGGTTCGGCCTCGCCGAGGGCCGGTATGCGGCGCGCGCCGACGACGGCCTGGCGCTGCGCGACTGCCGGATCACCAACGCCGTGCGCTGCGTGCCGCCGGCCAACAAGCCGTTGCCGGCCGAGGCCGCCAACTGCCGTCCCTTCCTGGCCGCCGAGATCGCCGCCATGCCCCATCTGCGGACGGTGCTGGCCCTGGGGGCGGTGGCGCATGACGCCGTGTCGACTGCGCTGGCGCGGCGCAAGAGCAGCGCCAAATTCGCCCACGGCGCCCTGCACGACCTGGGCGACGGCCGGGTGCTCGCCGACAGCTACCACTGCTCGCGCTACAACACCAACACCCGCCGGCTGACCGAGGCCATGTTCCACGACGTCTTCCGGCAGGTGCTGGCAGGTCTCGAACGCCCATAGGAGCCCCATTCGCGGCTCGCGCCGCTGCTGCTTCACCCCCGCGTCATCGCCACCCGCACGAGGCCGAACAGCAGCCCCGCCGCCAGCTGGGCGGCGCCGGCGAGGCGCAGGCGGCGGCGGTGGTGGCGCAGCATGGGAACGACGGCGGGCAGCAGCACCAGCAGCAGGGCCAGAAGCTGGATCAGCCGCGCGGCCTGCTGCTCCTCGACCGGCATACCCCCGCGCCCCCCTCAGCCCTTCTCGCGCAGCAGCCTCGCCTTCTCGCGCTTCCAGTCGCGCTCCTTCTCGGCGGCGCGGCGGTCGGCCTTGCGCTTGCCCTTGGCCAGCGCAAGCTCGACCTTGGCGATGCCGCGCTCGTTGAAATAGATCGCCAGCGGCACCAGGGTGATGCCCTCGCGGCCGATGCTGCCCAGCAGTTTGCGCACCTCGCGCCGGTGCAGCAGCAGCTTGCGCGGCCGCCGGGTCTCGTGCTCGAAGGCGCTGCGGCTCTGATACTCCGGGATATAGGCGTTGTAGAGGTACAGCTCGCCGCTCTTCGGCCCGGCGTAGGATTCGGTGATGTTGGCGCGGCCCTGGCGCAGCGACTTGACCTCGGTGCCGGCCAGGATGATGCCCGCCTCCAGGGTCTCGACGATGCTGTAGTCGTGCCGCGCCTTGCGGTTCTGCGCCGCGATCTGCCCCTTGGCCATGCGCCCCCTTTGCGCGCTCAGATCAGTTCCAGCCCCGCCAGGGCGGCGCGGACCTGTTCCTTCGTGCGCTCGGTGACCTCGACCAGCGGCAGCCGCAGCTCGCCGCCGGCCTTGCCCAGCAGGCTGACGGCGTATTTCACCGGCGCCGGGCTGGTTTCGGCGAACAGGGCGGCGTGCAGCGGCATCAGCCGGTCGCGGATGTCGCTGGCGGTGGCGATGTCACCGGCCCGCCAGGCGTCGTGCAGGCGCGCGCACAGCCGCGGCGCCACATTGGCGGTGACCGAGATGCAGCCGTGGCCGCCCTGGGCGAGGAAGGCCATGATCGTCGCGTCCTCGCCGGAAAGCTGGCAGAAATCGGCGCCGATGGCGAGGCGGGTGCGCAGCGGCCGCGCCAGGTCGTTGGTGGCGTCCTTGACGCCGACGATGTTGGGCAGCGCCGCCAGCCGCGCCATCGTCTCGACGCTCATGTCGATCACGCAGCGGCCGGGAATGTTGTAGATGACCAGCGGCAGGTCGGCGGCGTCGTGGATGGCCTTGAAGTGCTGGTACATGCCCTCCTGGGTGGGCTTGTTGTAATAGGGTGTCACCACCAGCGCGGCGTCGGCGCCGGCCTCCTTGGCGTGGCGGGTGAAGTCGATGGCCTCGTGGGTCGAGTTGGAGCCTGTGCCGGCGATCACCGGCACCCGGCCCGCCGCCGCCTCGACGCACAGTTCGACGACGCGCTTGTGCTCGTCATGGGTCAGGGTCGGCGATTCGCCGGTGGTGCCCACCGGCACCAGCCCCTGGCTTCCTTCGGCGATCTGCCACGCCACGAAATCCTGGAAAGCCTTCTCGTCCAGGCGACCGTCGCGGAAAGGCGTAACCAGTGCGGTAAAGGAACCCTTGAACATGACGGCGCAAACTCCCTGCGAGGGCCCGGAAGAACGAGGAAAATAGCCGCTGGCGTAGGCGGCGGCAAGTGAGGCGTCGCCAAAGCCGCCTTGCGACCCGCCGACCCCGGCCCGTACAATATTCGGGCCGGCCGGGCAAGGGGTTCCGCCGGGCGGGCGGCGACAATTTTTGTTCGCTGGTGGCGGGGAGCGATGGGGTGCGCGTGACGAGGGGGAAGCTGGCGATGCTGTTGGCCGCCGCGGTGGCGGTCGCGGCGCCGGCGGCGGCGGGCGCAACGCCGCCGCCGCGGCCGAAACACGAGGCCTATCTCGGGGCCGGGCTGGTGGCCCTGGCGACGCGCGACCACGGCGAGGCGGCGGACTTCCTCGCCCAGGCCGGGCATCCGCTGGCCCTGAAGCTGCTGCAATGGGCGCGGCTGGCGCGGGGCAGCGACGAGGTGACCTTCGCCGAGGTCACCGCCTTCATGCGCGACAATCCCGGCTGGCCCTACCAGAACGTCCTGCGCCGCCGCGTCGAGGACGCCGCCGGGCAGGTGCCCGCCGCGGACCGGCTGGCATGGTTCGACCGCCACCCGCCGATCAGCACCCGCGGCCGGGTCGCCTATGGCGACGCCCTGCTCGACCTGGGGCGCCCGGAGCAGGCCGCCGAGGTGCTGCGGCAGGCCTGGATCGAGGGCACCTTCACCCCTATCGAGGAGCGGCGTTTCCTGGCGCGCTACAAGCGTTTCCTCGACGACGACGACCACCGCGCCCGCCTCGACCGCCTGTTGTGGGACCGCCACACCAACTCGGCGCAGCGGATGCTGATGCGGGTCGATCGCGACCACCGCCTGCTGGCCCAGGCCCGGATCGCCCTCATGTCGAATTCCTGGGGCGTCGACGGCGCCGTGCGGCGGGTTCCGGCGCATCTGGCCGACGACCCCGGCCTCGTCTACGAGCGCGTGCGTTGGCGGCGGCGCCACAATCTCAAGGACACCGCCATCGACCTGCTGCTGGCCCACGGCGGCCATGGCGGCGAGCCCGCCCGCTGGTGGACCGAGCGCCACGTCCTGGCGCGCCACGCCCTGGGCGAGGGCAAGCCGGAGGTGGCCTATCGCATCGTTGCCGCCCACGGCAGCGAGGAAGGCGCCGCCTTTGCCGAGGCGGAATGGCTGGCGGGGTGGCTGGCCTTGCGATTCCTTGACCGCCCCGCCGACGCGCGCCGGCATTTCGAGCGCCTGCACGCCGGCGTCAGCTTCCCCATCAGCCGGGCGCGCGGGGCCTATTGGAGCGGCCGTGCCGCCGAGGCCGGCGGGGACGCCGACGGCGCCCGGGCCTGGTACGCCCGCGCCGGCGACCACGACCGCACCTTCTATGGCCAGCTTGCCCTGGCGCGGCTGGGGGCGGAGCGGCCACCACCCTTCCCCCCCGGGCCGCAGCCCATGCCGCAGCAGCGCGCCGCCTTCGACGCCCGCGACGTCGTGCGGGTGGCGCGCCTGCTGGGAAGCTACGGCGCCGACGGCCTGACCGACATCTTCATCCGCCACATCGGCCGCACCGCCGCCACCGCCGAGGAGCGCGTGCTGGCGGTACGCCTGGCCCGCGATGTCGGCCGCCTCGACTTGGCGGTGTCGCTGGCGCGAACCTTCGACCTCGACGGCCTCAGCCTCATCGACGCCAACTATCCCCTGCCCCCCCTGCCGCTGCCCGCCGAGGAGGTCGAGGAGGCGCTGCTGCTGGCGCTGATCCGCCAGGAGAGCGGTTTTCGCGACAACGCCGTCAGCCGCGCCGGGGCGCGGGGGCTGATGCAGGTGATGCCGGCGACGGCCAAGCAGGTGGCGCGGCTTATCGACCTGCGTTACAGCCCCCACCGGCTGACCGACCCGGTCTACAACCTCACCCTCGGCTCGGCCTATCTGGCGCGGCTGCTGGAACGCTTCGACGGCTCCTATGTGCTGGCGCTGGCGGCGTACAACGCCGGACCGGCGCGGGCCGAACGCTGGATCCGCGCCTATGGCGACCCGCGCCAGCCTTCCGTCGACGCCATCGACTGGATAGAGTCGCTGCCGTTCAGCGAGACGCGCAACTATATCCAGCGCGTGCTTGAGAACGTGCACGTCTACCGCCGGCGCCTGGACACCGTCACCACCGCGCTGCCGCTGGAGATGCACGTCAACTGAATTCGGCCCACCGGCGCAGGGAGGATCGGGTGACCACCGCACGCTTCGACGATATCGGCGTCTGCGTCTTCGACGCCTATGGCACGCTGTTCGATCTGGGATCGCTGGCCCTGGACAAGGCCGACCGCGCCTTGGGCGAGCGCACGGGGCCGTTCCTGGACCTGTGGCGGCGCAAGCAACTGGAATACACCTGGCTGCGCAGCCTCATGGACCGCTACGACGACTTCTGGCACGTCACCGGCGAAAGCCTTGACTACACCCTGGCCGCCTTCGGCATCGACGACGCGGTGCTGCGCTCGCAGCTCATGGAGGCCTATCTGGCGCCGCCGCTGTTCCCCGAGGTCACCCGCACCCTGACGCGGCTGCGCGACGGCGGCATCAAGACCGCCGTGCTGTCCAACGGCAATCCCAGCATGTTGGTCGAGGCGGTCAAGAGCACCGGCATCTACACGCTGTTCGACGACATCATCTCGGTCGACACCCTGGGCATCTACAAGCCGCATCCGTCGGTCTATCGCCTCGCCACCGAACGCCTGAACGTCAGCGCCGGGCAGATCGCCTTCCAGACCGCCAACGGCTGGGACGCGGCGGGCGCCGCCGCCTTCGGCTTTCAGGTGGCCTGGGTCAACCGCGGCCGCGCCCCCGCCGAACGCCTGCCGGCGACGCCGGCGGCCGAAATCGCCACCCTGGACGAGCTTCCGGCGCTGTTGGGCCTGTGAGCGCCGCCCCCGGCATCGAGGACGTGCTCGCCGCCCGCCGGCGGCTGGCCGGCCACGCCGTGCGCACGCCCCTGCTGCACGCCCCCGAGATCGACGCCATCGCCGGGCGGCGGGTGCTGGTCAAGGCCGAGGTTCTGCAAAACACCGGCTCGTTCAAGTTCCGCGGCGCGTTCAATCGCCTTGCGATCATGGACGCGGCGGACCGCCGCCGGGGGGTGGTGGCGTTCTCGTCCGGCAACCACGCCCAGGCGGTGGCGGCGGCGGCGCGGCATTTCGGGGTTTCGGCGGTGATCGTCATGCCGGCCGACGCGCCGGCGGTGAAGATCGACAACACGCGCGCCCTCGGCGCCGAGGTGGTGCTCTACGACCGCTGGCGCGAAAGCCGCGAGGACATCGCCGCCGCCCTGGCCGAGGAACGCGGCCTGACCCTGGTGCGGCCCTTCGACGACGCGGCGGTGATTGCCGGCCAGGGCACGCTGGGCCTGGAACTGGCCGAACAGGCGGCGCGGCTGGGCGAGGACGTCGCGGCGGTGCTGGTGCCGTGCTCGGGCGGCGGGCTGGCCGCCGGCATCGCCCTGGCGCTGGAGGCGAGCCTGCCCGCGGCGGCGCTCTACACCGTCGAGCCGGAGGGCTTCGACGACACCGCCCGCTCGCTGGCGGCGGGGGCCCGTGTCGGCAACGCCGCCGGCGCCCGCAGCGCCTGCGACGCCCTGCTGGTCCCCAGCCCCGGCGCGATCACGTTTCCCATCCTTCAGCGGCGCGCCGCCGGCGGGCTGGTGGTGCCCGACGTGGCGGCGTTCGCGGCAATGGCGGAGGCGTTCGCGCGGCTGAGGCTGGTGGTCGAGCCGGGCGGCGCCGTGGCGCTGGCGGCGGCGCTGGGCTTGGCGGCGGGCGGCGGCGGCGGCGCGTGGAAGACCAGTGGCTTGCGGCCCGGCGGCGGCACCATCGACCAATACGAGGGTTTGGGCGCCGGCGGCGGCACGGTGATCGTCGTGTGCTCGGGCGGGAACATCGACCGCGCCGCGTTCTGCCGCCTGACCGGCGAGGCCGACACCTCCCAGTGACGGCGCACCCCGAACAGGGGCAGCGGATCGCGCGGCACCCCGTGCAGGCGCACCTCGTAATGCAGATGGGCGCCGGTGGTGCGGCCGCTGTTGCCCAGGCGCCCGATGGGCTGGCCGCGGCTGACGCGGTCGCCGCGGCGCACCTGGAAGGCGTTGAGATGGGCGTAAAGGGTGGTGACACCGCGCCCGTGGTCGATTTCGACGGTGCGGCCATAGCCGCTCCGCCAGCCCACGAAGCTCACCCGCCCTGGCGCCGGGGCGCGCACCGGCGCCCGATAGGCGGCGCGCAGGTCGATGCCCTCGTGGAAGGCCCGGCGGCGGGTGAGCGGGTCGTAGCGGCGCCCGAAGCTGCTGGTGATCGAGAAGTCGCCCAGCGGCGCCCCCAGCGGCAGCGCGTCGAGGGTGCGCTGGAGGTCGCGCCGCCACTCCCCACGCAGCACCGCCAATTCCAGCGGCTGCTCGTCGCGGCGCGGCAGCCAGGCCGACAGGTCGGCGACGAAGGGGCCGCCCTGATCCATCATGCCGCCGCGCCCCACCAGTTCGGCGTGCCGTGGCAACAGGTGCCCGATGGGAATGCTGGCCCCGCCGCCGCCGGACGCGACCGGTGGCGGGCCGCCGGCGGCCACGCGCCCCTCGGAGACGCAGGCCGCCGCCAGCAGCGAGCCGACGAACGCGACGGCCAGGGTTGCGGCCCGGCCGCCGCGGGGTACATGCACATCAGGCATCGGCGTTTCCCCTCACGCCAATGACGTGGGCAGGGCACGCAAAGGGCGTAACCGTGCTTAGGGTTGGCCGTCCCGGCGCAGACGCACTGGCTGTTGCTCATAGGCACGCCAGGACCGATGATGACGCCGCCGCTTGGCCTGGACGGACGGGCAAAGCGGGTTCGATTTCGGGGAAGGAAGGCGACCAGGTGAACGGAACCTTGCCACCAATGACCGCTTGGCACCCGGCCGCGCTGCTGGCGACCTGGTTCGGCAGCGGCCTGCTGCCCTGGGTGCCGGGCACCTGGGGGGCGCTGGCGGCGCTGCCCTTCGCCTGGCTGCTGCACATGGCGGGCGGGCCGCTGGCGCTGGCCGTCGCCGGCGCGGGGCTGTTCGCCCTCGGTTGCTGGGCCGCCGATGCCTATGTGCGCCGCACCGGCGTCGACGACCCCGGCGCCATCGTCGTCGACGAGGTGGTGGGGCAGTGGATGGTGTTGCTGGTGGTGCCGCTGGATGTGTACCTCTACGCCGCCGCCTTCGTCGCCTTTCGCGTCTTCGACATCGCCAAGCCCTGGCCGGTGCGCTGGGCCGACCGCTATGTGAAGGGCGGCTTCGGGGTGATGCTCGACGATGTTCTGGCGGCGGGGTACGCGATCGCGGTCATGGCCGTCCTGGTCCATCTGTGGGGGCCGACGCCATGACGGCCGCCCTGCCCGCCCCCCTGCTCGACGCCGCGCGCGCCGCCCTCCACGCCTGCCGCGCCGCCGGTTTGATGCTGGCCACGGCGGAATCCTGCACCGGCGGCTTGATCGGCGCCGGACTCACCGCAATTCCCGGTTCCTCCGACGTGGTCGAGCGCGGCTTCATCACCTATTCCAACGCCGCCAAGCAGGCGGCGCTGGGGGTGCCGGCGCCGCTGCTGGCCGCGCACGGCGCCGTCAGCGAGGCGGTGGCCCGCGCGATGGCCGAGGGTGCGCTGGCGGCCTCGGCCGCCGATGTCGCCGTCGCCGTCACCGGCATCGCCGGTCCCGGCGGCGGCAGCGCCGACAAGCCGGTGGGGCTGGTGCATATCGCGGCGGCGCGGCGCGGGCGCCCCCCCCGGCACGAGCGGCACGTCTTCACCGGCGACCGCGACGGGGTCCGCCTGACGGCGGCGGTGGCGGCGCTGGCGCTGGCGACCCGGCTGGCCCGCGAATGAAAAAAAGCCGCGGGGACCAGCCCCGCGGCTCAAGTTCAGGGAGGAAACGTCCAAGAAGCAGCATTCGATCGGGTCTCCCGCGGGGGGATAATCAATTGCTGCGATGCACAATATGCCATGCGGGTCGAGATATTGCAACCCTTGCGGCCAAAAAAATCAGCCATAGGCCGCGCTTATGGCTGAAAGCGCCCCACCGGCCGCACGGCCGCCGCCGCGCCGAAAGGTGCGCTGCAACACCCGGTCGCGCTGCGAGCGCCCGGCAAGGGCTGAACCTTAAAGCGACCATATCAGCGGCGCCACCAGGGTGAACACAACCCAGGTCAAGAGGGTCAGCGGCAACCCGGCGCGCACGAAATCGACGAAGCGGTAGTGGCCGGGCCCCATCACCAGCAGGTTGGTCTGATAGCCGATGGGGCTGGCGAAGGACGCATTGGCGGCCAGCAGGGTGGCGATGGCGAACATGTGCGGGTCGGCGTCGAGGCGCAAGGCGAGGTTGACGGCGATCGGCGTGAACAGCACCGCGCAGGCGTTGTTGCTGAGCACGTTGGTGAACAGGGCAACGATGAGGAAGAACGCCGACAGCGTCACCAAGCCGCCGCCGTCGCCGACCACCCCCAGCAGCACGGCGGCGAGCCAGGCCGCGCCGCCGGTGGCCTCAAGCGCCGCGCCCAGCGCCAGGGCGCTGGCGACCAGCAGCACCACCCGCCGGTCCAGGGCCCGCACCGCCTGGCGCACATTGATGGCCCCCACCGCCACCAGGGCGGTCGCCGCCGCCAGGGCGCTGATGACGATCGGCACCAGCCCCACCGCCGCCGGCAGCACCGCCGCCAGGAAGATGACTCCCGCGGCGCGGGCGTGGTGCGGCTTCGGCAGGGCGCCGGTGCTGCCGGAGATCAGCACCAGGTCGCGGTCGGCCTGCAACCCCCGCACGTTCTCGGCCCGGCCCTGCACCAGAAGGACGTCGCCCGGCTCCAGCCTTATATCGGTCATGCGGCCGCGGATCATGCGGGCGCGGCGCTGGATGCCCAGCACCACGCAGCGGTAGCGGCGGCGAAAGCCGACCTGCGACAGGCTGAAGCCGACCAGCCGCGACGCCGGCGGCACCATCGCCTCGGCCATGATCTGCTCGCTTTCCTCGCCGCGTTCGCGCTCCGTCCCGTCGTCGACACGCTCGTGCCCCTCGTCGGACGAGCCGCCGCCGCGCGGCGGATGGAACAGGCCCGGATGCTTGGCGGCCGCGTCGGTCAGCGCCTTGCGCGGCGCCGCCACCACCAGCACGTCGCCCGGCGCCAGGGCCACGGAATCGAACGGCGGCAGGAAGGCGGTTTCGCCGCGCAGGATGCTCTGCACGGTGATGTCGGGCAGGCTGCGGAACAGGCCGGCGACGGCCTTCTCGCCCACCAGCGGCGAATCCGCCGGCACCGTTCCCTGCGCCAGGAACTGATGGCCGCCGGCGGTGAAATTGGCCACCATCGAGGCGCGGTCGGGCAGCAGCCGCGGCGCCACCAGCACCAGATACACCAACCCCGCCACCGCCAGCACCGAGGCGACGCCGGCGAACTCGAAAAAGCCCAGCCCCGGCATCCCCAGCGAAATCAGCGAGCTGGACACCAGCAGATTGGTGCTGGAGCCGATGAGCGTGGTCATGCCGCCCAGAATGGCGGCATAGGACAGCGGCATCATCAGCCGGCTGGCCTTGGCGCCCATGCGGGTGGCCAGCGCCTGCATGATGGGGATGAAGATCACCACCACCGGCGTGTTGTTGAGAAAGGCGCTGAGCACCATCACCGCCAGCAGGGTGACGAGGATGGTCACGGGCGGCGGCAGCGGCAGCGCCGCGATGGTGCCGGCCACGCCGTCCAGGGCGCCGGTGCGCACCAGCGCCTCGCCCACCACCAACAGCGCCAGCACCGCGATCAGCGCCGGGTTGCCGAAGCCTTCCAGCAGGCGGCGGGCGTCCAGGGCGGGGGCGCCGTCGGCGCCCGGCACCGGGGCGAAGTGGAACAGCAGCAGCAACGCCACCAGCAGGCCCAGGGCGGTAACCTCGATCTGCACCCATTCGGTGACGAACAGCACCACCACCGCCGCCGTCAGCAGCAGCGTCGCCCACATCTGAATGCCGGGATCGACGGGCACGCCTTCTCCTTCGCCGCGTGGCGGGACTTGCCCCGCGTCAGCCTTCCCCGCCCGGAAAATGCGTCACCGTATGCCCGTGCCACAAGGGGCCGTGGCCGCCGCCCAGGCCGGGGGCCAGCGTGATGGCGCGGCGAAGATAGTCGCGCGCCCGCGCCACCGCCACCTCGACGCCCAGGCCGGCGGCGATGCCGGCGGCGATGGCCGAGGCCAGCGTGCAGCCGGTGCCGTGGGTGCTGGTGGTGTCGATGCGCCGGCCGCTGAACACGCGCTCGCGGCCATCGGCCATCAGCAACAGGTCGTGCACCTCGGGCCCCGGCAGATGCCCGCCCTTGAGCAGGACATTGGTTGCCCCCGCCCGTTGCAGGGCCGCCGCCGCCCGGCGCATGGCCTCCAGGTCGGGAATGGCGCCACCCAGCAGCGCCTCGGCCTCGGGCAGGTTGGGGGTCAGCAGGAAGGCCCTCGGCAGCAGCACCGTCTTGACGGCATCCACCGCCGCCGGCTCCAGCAACGGCGCCCCGCCCTTGGCCACCATCACCGGGTCGACCACCAACGGCACGCGGGGCGCCTTGCGCGCCAGCACCCCGGCCACCGCCTCGATAACGGCGGCGTTGCCCAGCATCCCGGTCTTGACGCAGTCGGCGCCGATGTCGTCCAGCACCACCTCCATCTGATGGGCGACGAAGGCCGGCGGCACGTCGTGGACCCCGAACACCCCCAGCGTGTTCTGCGCCGTCAGCGCGGTGACCGCGGTGGCGGCATAGCCGCCCAGCGCGGTGACGGTCTTGATGTCGGCCTGAATGCCGGCGCCGCCCCCGGAGTCGGAGCCGGCGACGATGAGAACTCGATTCGCCATGTCGTCCTTACGGCCGCTCGTTGCCCAGTTCGCGGATGGCGGCGGCGATGCCGTCGACCACCGTCCCCACCAGGGCCTCGTCCTCGCCCTCGCCCATCACCCGGATCAGCGGCTCGGTGCCCGATTTGCGGATCACCAGGCGACCCGACTCGCCCAGCCGCACTTCGCCGTCGGCGATGGCCTGGCGCACCGTCTCCGCCTCCAGCACGTCGCCCTTGACCGCCTTCGAAAGGCGCACATTGCGCAGACGCTGCGGGCAGGGCTCGAACACCCGCGTCACCTCGCTGGCCGGGCGGGCGCACTGCACGATCGCCGCCAGCACCTGCAAGGCCGCGATCAGGCCGTCGCCGGTGGTGGTGTGATCGCTGAGGATGATATGGCCCGACTGCTCGCCGCCCACATTGCAGCCCAGGCGGCGCATGGCATCGAGGACATAGCGGTCGCCGACCCGGGTGCGGTGCAGCGCCACCCCCAGCCCCTGGAGGTAGCGTTCCAGCCCCAGATTCGACATCACCGTCGCCACGACGCCGTCGCCGGTCAGGCGCCCGGCCCGCAGCCACTGCCCGGCGATCAGTCCCATGACCTGGTCGCCATCGACGATGGCGCCGTTCTCGTCGCACAGCACCACGCGGTCGGCGTCGCCGTCCAGCGCCACGCCCAGATCGGCGCCGCGGGCGATGACCTCGGCCCGCATGGCCTGCACCGCCGTGGAGCCGCACTCCTTGTTGATGTTGAAGCCGTTGGGAGCCACGCCCAGGGGCACCACCTCGGCGCCCAGTTCCCACAGCACCGTCGGCGCCACCTTGTAGGCGGCGCCGTGGGCGCAGTCGACGACGATCTTCAGCCCGTCCAGGCGCAGGCCGCGCGGGAAGCTGCCCTTGACGAACTCGACATAGCGCCCGAAGGCGTCGTCGAGGCGCCGCGCCCGTCCCAGCCGGTCGGGCGTCGCCAGATGCGCCGACAGGCCGTTCTCCATCAGCGCCTCGATCTCGGCCTCGGCCGCGTCGGAGAGCTTGCAGCCGTCGGGGCCGAACAGCTTGATGCCGTTGTCCTGGTAGGGGTTGTGCGAGGCCGAGATCATCACCCCCAGATCGGCGCGCAGGCTGCGCGCCAGCATCGCCACCGCCGGCGTCGGCAGCGGGCCCAGCAGCACCACGTCCATGCCCACCGAGGTGAAACCGGCGGCCAGCGCCGGCTCCAGCATGTAACCCGACAGGCGCGTGTCCTTGCCGATGACGACGGTGTGCCGGTGCGGCCCGCGGGTGAAATAGGCGCCGGCGGCCATGCCCACCCGCATGGCGGTCTCGGGCGTCATGGGTTCGGAATTGGCGGTGCCCCGCACGCCGTCGGTACCGAAGAACTTTCGCGTCATCCTACGCCCGCGCCCTCACTGATGGTTGCGTCCAAGGCAGGGTAGCGGGCCGTTACGAACTTGTCACCAGCGCCCGCCACACCGCCACCGCCTGGCGCGTCTCCGCCACGTCGTGCACCCGCAGGACGTTGACGCCCGCCCCCAGCCCCGCCTGCGCGGCGGCTAGGGAACCGGGCAGGCGCGCCGTCGCCTCCTCGATGCCGGTCAGGCGGCCGATGAAGCTCTTGCGCGACACCCCCAGCAGCATGGGCCGACCCAATCCGTGCAACAGCCCCAGCCGCGCCAGCAGCGACAGGTTGTGGTCCAGGGCCTTGCCGAAGCCGATGCCGGGGTCGATGCATATGTCCTCCAGGCCGGCGTCGCGACAGGCGGCGATGCGTTCGGCCATGAAATCATAAACATCCGTGGCGACGAAATCGTAAACGGGGTTGGCCTGCATGGTCTGCGGCTCGCCCTGCATGTGCATCAGCACCACCGGCACCCGCTGGCGGGCGCAGACGGACAGCGCCTCGGGATCACCGGCCAGCGCGGTGACGTCGTTGACGATGCGGGCACCGGCGGCGAGGGCGGCCGCCATGACGCGGGCGTGGCGGGTGTCGATGGAGACGCACAGGTCGCGTTCGGCCAGCGCCCGCACCACCGGCACCACCCGCTCCATCTCCTCCTCCGGCGGCACCGGACGGGCGCCCGGACGGGTGGACTCGCCGCCGACGTCGAGGATGTCGGCGCCGGCCTCCGCCAGCGCGAGGCCCTGCCCGATGGCGGCGTCGGCATCGAGGAAGCGGCCGCCGTCGGAAAAGCTGTCGGGGGTGACGTTGACGACGCCCATCAGCAACGGCCGGTCGCAGGCGAAGCCCGCGAAGCGGCGGGCGGCGCTGAGGTTTTCCAGCAGCGCGGCGACGTGGTCGGCCACCGGCGCGCCGGCGGCCTGGGACCACTCCCGCACCGCCGGCACCGGCGCCACCGCCTCCAGGACGTGATCGTCCTCCCGCAGCAGCACCGCGCAGGCGGTGAACACCAGCGGACCGCCGGCCAGGGCATAGCCCTGTCCCGCCTCGGCGGCGGCGGCGGCGGCCCCGCCGACCATCACCCCCGCCGGCATCAGATGCAGGCGGCGGGCGATGTCCTCGGCGGGCAGCGATCCCCGCGGCAGCGCCGGGCTCCGGCGCAGCGGCAAGCGGCCGGCCATGCCGTCAAGAACCGGGCTGCGGCTCCGGCCCCGGCCCCAGCCCGCCGGGCCGCGGACGCCCGCCGGCCAGGCCGCCGGTGGTGGGCACCGACGCCCGGCGACCGGCGTCCTTGGGGCGGCCGATGTCGGTGTCGCGGACGATGGGCTCGCCGCGCAGCAGGGCGCGGATCTCGTCGCCCGACAGCGTCTCGTACTCCAGCAGGCCCTTGGCGAGCTTGTGCAGGTCGTCGAGGTGCTCGGTTAGAATCGCCCGCGCCTTGGTATAGGCGCTGTCGACAATCTTGCGGATCTCCTCGTCCACCAGCCTGGCCGTCGCCTCGGAGATGTTCTTGTGCTGGGTCACCGAATGGCCCAGGAACAGTTCCTGCTCCGCCTCGCCATAGGTCAGCGGCCCCAGCTTCTCCGACATGCCCCACTCGGTGACCATGCGCCGCGACATGTCGGTGGCCATCTTGATGTCGGAGGAGGCGCCGGTGGTGACCTTGTCGGGGCCGAAGATGATCTCCTCGGCGACGCGCCCGCCCATCGCCACCGCTAGGTCGGCCTCCAGCTTCTCGCGCGAGACCGAGATGCGGTCGCGCTCGGGCAGGCGCATGACCATGCCCAGCGCGCGACCGCGCGGGATGATCGTCGCCTTGTGCACCGGGTCCGAGGCCGCCATCTGCAGCGCGACGATGGCGTGGCCGCCCTCGTGATAGGCGGTCAGGCGCTTCTCCTCGTCGGTCATCACCATCGAGCGGCGCTCGGCGCCCATCATCACCTTGTCCTTGGCGGCCTCCAATTCGGCCATCGTCACCACGCGCTTGCCGGCGCGCGCCGCCAGCAGGGCGGCCTCGTTGACCAGATTGGCGAGGTCGGCGCCCGAGAAGCCGGGGGTGCCGCGGGCGATGATGCGCGGCTCGACATCCGGCGCCGTCGCCACCTTGCGCAGATGCACCTTGAGGATTTTCTCGCGCCCGACGACGTCGGGGTTGGGCACCACGATCTGGCGGTCGAAGCGGCCGGGGCGCAGCAGCGCCGGGTCGAGCACGTCGGGCCGGTTGGTGGCGGCGACGAGGATGACACCTTCGTTGGATTCGAAGCCGTCCATCTCGACCAGCAACTGGTTCAGCGTCTGCTCGCGCTCGTCGTTGCCGCCGCCCAGGCCGGCGCCGCGATGACGGCCGACGGCGTCGATCTCGTCGATGAAGATGATGCAGGGGGCGTTCTTCTTGCCCTGCTCGAACATGTCGCGCACGCGGCTGGCGCCGACGCCCACAAACATCTCGACGAAGTCCGAGCCCGAAATGGTGAAGAAGGGCACGTTGGCTTCGCCGGCGATGGCGCGCGCCAGCAGCGTCTTACCGGTGCCGGGGGGGCCGACCAGCAGCATCCCCTTGGGGATCTTGCCGCCCAGGCGCTGGAATTTCTGCGGGTCGCGCAGGAACTCGACCACCTCCTCAAGCTCCTGCTTGGCCTCGTCGATGCCGGCGACGTCGTCGAAGGTCACCCGGCCGGTCTTCTCGGTCAACATGCGCGCCCGCGACTTGCCGAAGCCCATCGCGCCGCGCCCGCCGCCCTGCATCTGGCGCATGAAGAAGATCCACACGCCGATCAGCAGCAGCATCGGGAACCACGACAGCAGGATGCTCCAGAAGGTGGGGGCGTCGTCGTTGCTGGGAACGGCCCGGATGCGCACCCCCGCCTCGCGCAGATCGCCCACCAGGTTGGCTTCCGGCGGCACGAAGGTGGTGAAGGGGCGGCCGTCGGCCAGGGTGCCGCTGACCTCCTGGCCCTTGATGGTGACCTCGGAAACCTGGCCCCGCTCGACCTGGCCGACGAATTCCGAGAAGGCAAGCTCGTTGGCCCCCTGCGGCGGCGCCGAGGTCTGGAACAGGTTGAACAGCGCCACCAGAAGCAGGGCGATGATGACCCACAGCGCCAGGTTCTTGCTGAAATTCAATGCTCCGGCCTTTCCCAATCGGGGCGCCGGCATACGCCCGCGCCCTTGAACATGCGATCCTGCTTAAGATAATTTTCCCGCGGCCGCAAACAAGGCAAAGCCCGCCGGCCCCAGCGGGCGCGGCGGACGAAAGGCCAGCCGGACGACGGCCGGGCCCGACCCCGATTCCCGGTTATAGCCCAAGAACGGCACGGCGGAAACACCGCCCGAATCGCGCAGGGCGGGCAGCGCCAGCCGCGCGCGATGCGGAATCGGCGACGCCCGCAGGCCCGGCATCGCCGCCACGATTTCGTTCCAGCCGTCCTCCCCCAGCGCCCCCAGCCATCCGCTTGCGTGCGCCGGCCCGGCGATGCGGCCGACGAAGCGCCGGTCCCATTCCGCCGCCTGCCCCGCCGCCACCGCCACCGGCGGCGCCACCGCCGCCGGCTCGCGGCAGACGAGGTGGGAGGCGCGGCCCGGCACCACCAGGCAGCCGGCCAGGGTGCGGGCGCGCGGCCTGCCGCCGCCCACCAACGCCGCATGGAGGCGCAGCAGCCGTTGGTGCCGGGGCGGGTGGTCCTGCGCCCCCACGGTCGCCAGCACCCGCGCCAGCACCCGCAGGCCGACCTCGTCGGGCAGGCCGCGCAGGCCGTCGGCGTCCAGGCGCACGAAGCCCGCCGGGTGCAACCGGGCGCCACGCGCCAGGGCGTCGGTGGCCGCGCCCTCCAGGGCCGCCCGTGCCCGGCCCAGGCGGGCGGCGGTGGCGGCAAGGCGGGTCGGAGTCAGCCCCTCGGCGGCAAGGCGCGGCATCAGACCACGCAGCCGGGCGCGGGCGAAGACGGCGGCGCGGTTGCCGGGATCCTCGATCCACGGCTGGTCCTCGGCGCGCAGGAACGCCCGCAGGCGGGCCCGCGGCACCGTCAACAGCGGCCGCAGCAGGCGCACCCCGCGCAGCTCGCTCACCGGCGCCATCGCCGCCAGGCCATCGACGCCGCTGCCGCGGCCCAGGCGCAGCAGCAGAGTCTCGGCCTGGTCCTCGCGGTGGTGGGCCAGGCACAGATGCAGGACGCCGTGGGCGGCGCACCAGCCCTCCAGGAGCCGATAGCGCGCCGCCCGCGCCGCCGCCTGGACATCGGCGGTGGGGCGCGGCCCCCGCCAGGCCAGCACGTGATGCTCGATGCCGCGCCGCCCCAGCCACCGGCCGACCTGCGCCGCCTCGGCGGCCGATTCGGGGCGCAGGCCGTGCTCGACGGTCAGCGCCACGAGCGCGCCGCCGTGGCGCCGGGCCCAGTCGTGCAGCAACAAGGCCAGGGCCATGCTGTCGCCGCCGCCCGACACCGCCACCGCCAGCCGCGGCGCCGCCTCGAACGGCCCCAGCGGGGCCATGAGGGCGTCGATCTCGGCGGCGGCCGGCGGCCTACTCACAGTCGAGGCGCTGGCGCTCGGCCTCGGCCCGTCGCTTGATGGTGTCGGCGGCGTCGGGGAACTCCGTGTCCAGGCGGGCCAAGGCGGCACAGGCCTCGCGGCCCTTCTCCAGGCTCTTCAGCGCCAGCGCCAGCTTCAGCAGGCTGTCCGGCGCCTTGTTGCCGTCCGTGTGGTTCTGGTAGCCCTCAAGGAAGGTGATGGCGGCGCGCTCGTAGTCGCCGCGCACATAATAGGTCTCGCCCAGCCAATAGCGGGCATTGCCGGCCAGGGCATGGCCGGAATTGGCCTCCAGGAAGGACACGAACGCCGTCTCGGCGGCGTCGTAGTCGCCGCCCTGAAGCAGCCGGAAGGCCTGCTGGTAGGCTTCCTCGGGGTTGGCGGCCAGGTTGACGGCCGTGGGGGCGGCGGCCTCGGCCCGCTCCAGATCCTCGACCGGCAGGGTCCCGAGGACGCCGTCGCCGGCGCCGGCGATCGCCGTCGGCGGGGCGTCGCCGCCATCGGCCGGGGGCGCCGGCTCCGGCGGCGCGGCGGGCGTGGCCGCGGTCGCCGACGCGCCGGGGCCGGCTTCCAGTTCGTTGAAGCGCAGCTCGACGTCGCGCGTGAACACCTCCAGCCGCTCGGCGATGCGGTCGATGCGGTGGGTGGTTTCCTCCAGCGCGCCGGTCAGCGCGCGCAGTTCGCCCTCCAACTGGCTGAGCCGCTCGTCCATGCGCGCCAGCCCGGCGCCCGAAACCTCGCCGACACCGCCGCCGCCGTTGCCGGGCAGCGGCCCCGCGGGCAGCACCGGCCGCTCGTCCTTGTAGACGTCGCGCTGGAGCATCTGCAATTCCCGCTCCATCCGCTGCAGCCGGTCGTCGAGCGAGCGTGCCGACTGCTGGGCCTGGACGGGCGCGGCCATGAGCGCCACCACCAGGGCGAGCAGGCCGGCCGGCCGAATACGAGGTTGCACGAGCCCTCCTCCTTGCTGCGCCGACGGAACCGCGGAACTGCCGTTCTCTACACTGCCGTTCTCTAGCCCGCCATCCGGGCAAAATTATGGCGCCCGGGCGTTGCCGTGACAACGGCCCGCCCGGGCGCCCACTTTTGGCGCGGCAATGGGTGCGTTACTGCACCACGGTCACGCCGCGACGGTTCTGCGCCCAGGCGGCCTCGTTCGAGCCCAGGGCCATCGGCCGCTCCTTACCGTAGGAGATGGTGGTAATGCGGTCCGGCGACACGCCCAGGGCGATCAGGTAGTCACGCACCGAATTGGCGCGACGCTCGCCGAGGGCAAGGTTGTATTCGCGGGTGCCGCGTTCGTCGCAATGGCCCTCGACCACCACCTCGACATCGGGGTAGCGCTTCATCCAGGCCGCCTGCTGCTTCAGCGTCTCACGCGCCTGGGGCGTCAGGTCGTATTTGTCGAAGGCGAAGAAAACGCGATCGCCGACGGCGGCGACCAGATCGGCCTGACTGCCGGGCTCGACGCGCGAGACGGTGCCACGCTCGACGGCGGCCGGCTCGCTCGCCTGCGCCCCGGCGTCACCCGTCGCCCCGGCACCGGCCGTCGTGGCCTCGCTGTCGGGCGTGCTTTGACAGGCGGCCAGCAGGACGGCGGCCGCGACCACGCTCAGAAACCGCAACTTCATATCGTTAATCCCCCTTAGGTATGGCGGACGACGAGTCTCGATGGCGAACCAGCCAGTCTCGGGCAGTCTTTTTTTCCGATTCTGGCGGCCGATCCTTAATGCCCGGTTAAGGGATCAGGGGCGACCACGCCGGATCGGATGCGTCCAATGGAGTATCGACTCGGCGTTCGTTGTACCCCGTGATGTCGATACTGTAAAGGTTGGAACTACCACCTTTGCCCTCGGAGTCGCTGGGCTCCTGGCGGAAGAACATCAGCACGCGGCCGTTCGGCGCCCAGGTGGGGCCCTCGACCAGATAGCCCCTGGTCAACATGCGCTCGCCGCTGCCGTCGGGGCGCATGACGCCGATATAGAACTCGCCGCCCTTCATGCGGGTAAAGGCGATGAGATCGCCGCGCGGCGACCACACCGGCGTCGCATAGCGGCCGTCACCGAAGCTGATGCGCCGCACATCGCCGCCGTCGGCGTTCATGATGTAGATCTGCTGCGTGCCGCCGCGGTCGGAGTTGAAGACGACGGCGCTGCCGTCGGGGGCGTAGCTGGGCGAGGTGTCGATGGCGGGGTGGTCGGTGAGGCGGCGGCTGCGCCGGGTGCGCAGGTCCATCTCGTGGATTTCCGAGTTGCCATCCTCGGCGACGCTGAAGATGACCTTGTTGCCGTCGGGCGAAAAGCGCGGCGCGAAGGTCATGCCGGGAAAATCGCCCAGCAGTTCGCGCCGGCCGGTGTCGATCTGCAGCAGATAGACCCGGGGCACCCGCTGATAATAGGACAGATAGGTGATCTCGCGCAGGGTCGGCGAGAAACGCGGCGTCAGCACCAGGTCGCTGCCGTCGGTGAGGAAACGGTGGTTGGCGCCATCCTGGTCCATGATCGCCAAGCGCTTGACGCGCGCATTCTTGGGGCCGCTTTCGGCGATGTAGACGACCTGGGTGTCGAAATAGCCCGATTCGCCGGTGGCGCGCTCGTAGATGGCATCGGCGATGAGATGCGCGATGCGGCGCCAGCCGTCGGGGGCGGCGGTGTAGGACTGGCCGGTCATCTGTTCTTCGGCAAAGACGTCCCACAGCCGGAAGGCCACCCGCATCCGCCCCCCGGCCGCCGCCTCGACGCGCCCGTGGACCAGCGCCTGGGCGTTGATCAGCTTCCAGTCGGCGAATCGCGGCAGCACCTGCAGGGACAGCGCGCTTTGGATGAAGGCGCGCGAGTCGAGGGGGCGGAACAGGCCCGAGCGGCGCAGGTCGTCGGCCACCACCTCGGCGATGCGCTGGCCGTAGCGCTGTTCCTCCTCGGTGGCGCCGGCGAAGTCGGTGATGGCGATCGGCAGCGGCTCCATCTGGCCGCGGGTGATATCGATGCGCAATTCGGCGGCCGCCGGCGGCGCCAGCATCGCCCCGACCAGCGCCACCAGCGCCCAGAACCCAAATATTCGCTGCGACACGGTCACCTCCCAATCCCCGCTTAGTAGATCATGTCCTTGGGGTTGAACGACAGGATGATACTACGCCAGCGGCTGTATTTCTCCTCCGGAAGCCCCTGCACCCGGTTGGTCAGCAGCACGGCGCGCCGGGCGCTGTCGGCGGCGGTGCGGAAGAATGAATCGCTGGCGTAGCGGCTGGTGTCGATGATGCGCGCGTCCATGACGCTGCCGTCGGGATTGAGTTCGACATAGACGTCGACGACCAGATCCTCGGCGTCGCGGGCCCCGGCGGGGACATTCCAGTTGCGTTGAATCTGGGCGCGGATGGCGTCGATCTCCGACAGCGTCAGCGCCTCGGCGCTGGAGCGCGCGCGCAGCCGTTCCTCGCGCAGATTGACCGCCTCGCGCACCTGGCGCTCGAAGTCCTCGGGCGGGCGGGGCGGCGCCTCCTTGAATTCCTCCACCGTCTTGAGCAGGGAATCGAAGTTGTCGCGCCGCGGTTCCGGCTGCTTTTTCTTCTCGGGCGTCGGCGCCGGCTTGGCCGGTTCCGGCGCCGCCGGCTTGGGCGCGGGCTTCGGCTCGGGCGGCGCCGGCTTGGGGCGCGGCACGGCGACCGCCTTTTCCGGTGGCGCCGGCGCCGGTTCGGGGGACGGCGGCGGCGGGGACGGCTCCGGTTCCGGCGCCGGCTCGGGCCGGCTGACGGGCTCCGGCGGCGGCGGCGGCGCCGGTTGCCTGGGGGGCGCCGGCGGCGGTGGCGGCGGCTCGGGCTCCGGCTGGGGCTGGGGGTCGGGCTCGGCGGCGGGCGGCGGCGCCTTGGTTTCCTCGGCCACGCGCACCACCTGCACCTGGATCACCTCGTCCGCCGGCGGCGCCGGCGTCAGCAGGCTGGGCACCCCCACCAGGGCGACCGCCAGCATGGCGAGGTGAAGCAGCAGCGACAGGAGCAGGCCGGTCCGCATCCGCCCCCCGCCGTCAGCGCGAGGCCCGGTGGTCGCCGTCGGCCACCGGCTCGGTGACCAGGGCCAGGTTCACGAACCCCGCCGCCGCCAGCTCGCCCATCACCTCCATCACCAGGCCGTAATTGATGCCGCGGTCGCCCCGCACGAAGACGCGCGTTTCGGGATTGGCGGCGGTGATCGCCTCCAGGCGCGGCACCAGTTCCTCGCGCGCGACCTCGGTATCCTGCAGCCACAGGCGCCCCTGGCCGTCGATGGTCACCGACAGCGGCTGGATATCCTCGCTCAGCGGCGTGGGCTCGGTCTTGGGCAGGTCGACCTTGACGCCGCTGGTCAGCAGCGGGGCCGTGACCATGAAAATGATCAGCAGCACCAGCATGACGTCGACCATCGGGGTGACGTTGATCTCGCTCATGGGGCGGTAGACCCGCCGCCCGCGCCCGCCGCCGCCGTTGGGCCCGGCCAGGAACACGCCCATGCCTCAGCCCCGCTCGTCGAGCTGGCGCGACAGGATGGCGCCGAACTCGCCCGAGAAGGTCTCCAGGCGCTTGGCGTAGCGATCCAGATCGCCGCTGAGCTTGTTGTAGAAGACCACCGCCGGGATGGCCGCCGCCAGCCCCAGGGCGGTGGCGAACAGCGCCTCGGCGATGCCCGGCGCCACCACCGCCAAGCTGGTGTTCTTGGTCATGGCGATGGACTGGAAGCTGTTCATGATGCCCCAGACGGTGCCGAACAGCCCCACGAAGGGCGCCGTGGCCCCCACGGAGGCCAGGAAGCCGACGCGCGACTCCAGCATCTCCATCTCGCGCCCCAGGGTGATCTGCATCACCCGGTCGATGCGCTGGGTCAGCGAGGCGCGCAGGGCCTCGCGCTCGCCGGCGAGCTTGGCGGCCGAGCGGCGCCACTCGCGCATGGCGGCGATGAAGATCGAGCCCATCGGATCCTGCGGCCGCGTGCCCATGCGGTCGTACAGCTCGTCCAGCGAGGCGCCGGACCAGAAGGTTTCCTCGAATTCCTCGGCGCGCGCGAACAGGCGCCGCATCCGCATGGCCTTGTCGAAAATGATCGCCCACGACCAGATCGAGGCCAGCACCAGGATCAGCATGACAAGCTTCACGACGATGTCGGCCCGCCAGAACAGCCCCCACATCGACAGGTCGGTCGCTTCCATCGCTACTTCCGTCCTTGGTCCAAAATGTCGTCGCCCAGCGCCTCGACATGGCGGCGCAGGTGGTCGGGAATGCGCACCGCCCGCGGCGCCTCCCCCAGGCTCATGCACACCAGGCGCAGTTCCACCACGCACAGCAGCGCGTCGTCCGCCGGGCGCCGGATGGCCTGCTCGACGTCGATGCTGGCGCCGCCCAGGCGGGTGACGCGGGTGTGCACCTCCAGCCGGTCGTCCAGGCGCGCCGGGCGGCGGTAGTCGAGCGCGGCGCGGCGCACGGCGAAGACGATGCCGTCCCCGGCCATCATGCGCGGGTGGTCGCAGCCCAACAGGCGCATCATCTCGGTGCGGGCGCGCTCCGCGAAGTTGAGGTAGGTGGCGTGATAGACCACCCCGCCAGCGTCGGTGTCCTCGAAATACACCCGCAGCGGATAGACATGCACGGAACCGGTGAACGCGCCGCTAAGATTCATCGGCGTCCTCCTGCCACAGGCCCAACTGGTCGGGGCGCCCCGCCGGTGGCGCCAGCCCCAGATGCCGGTAGCCCGCCGCCGACAGCAGCCGCCCGCGCGGCGTGCGTTGCAGCAGCCCCTGCTGCAACAGGAAGGGTTCCACCACCTCCTCCAGGGTGTCGCGCTGCTCGGACAGGGCGGCGGCGAGGGTTTCGACCCCCACCGGACCGCCGCCGTAGTTCTCGGCGATGCAGGCCAGGTAGCGGCGGTCGAGGGCGTCGAGGCCCAGGGCGTCGACGCCCAGGCGGATGAGAGCGTCGTCGGCGACCGCCGCGGTCACCGGCAGGGTGCCGGCGACGGCGGCGAAGTCGCGCACCCGCCGCAGCAGCCGCCCCGCCACCCGCGGCGTGCCGCGGGCGCGCGCCGCGATCTCGGCGGCGCCGTCCTCGCTGAGGTCCAAACCCAGCACGCCGGCGCCACGGGCGACGATGCGGCGCAAGTCGGCGGCGCCGTAGAAATTCAGCCGCAGCGGAATGCCGAAACGTTCGCGCAACGGCGTCGTCAGCAGCCCGGCCCGCGTCGTCGCCCCCACCAGCGTGAACGGGGCGATGTCGATGCGAACGCTGCGCGCCGCCGGTCCCTCGCCGATGATGAGGTCGAGCTTGAAATCCTCCATAGCCGGATAAAGGACTTCCTCTATGGCAGGATTGAGGCGGTGTATCTCGTCGATGAACAGGACGTCGCCGGCCTCCAGATTGGTCAGCAGCGCCGCCAGGTCGCCGGCCTTGACGATGATCGGCCCCGAGGTGGCCCGGAACCCCACCCCCAGCTCGCGCGCGACGATCTGCGCCAGCGTCGTCTTGCCCAGCCCCGGCGGCCCCGACAGCAGCACATGGTCCATCGCCTCGCGGCGGCCGCGCGCCGCCTCGATGAACACGCGCAGATTGGCGCAGGCCCCGGCCTGGCCGATGAAGTCGTCCAGCCGGGCCGGACGCAGCCCCAGGTCGGGATCGCCGGCGGCGGCCTCGCCCCCCACCAGGCGCTCGCCGCTCACCGCGCTGCCTCCCGGCCCAGGTCTTTCAGGCCCTCGCGGATAAGAACCGGCGTATCGGCGGCGCCGCCCAGGGCCTGGGCGGCGCGCATCACCGCCGCATGCGCCTCGATGCGGCGATAGCCGAGATTGACCAGCGCCGAGATGGCGTCCTCAAGCGGCCCCGCCGCCACGGGCGCGCCGCCGCCGTCCGCCGCCGCCACCGGCGCGAAGGGCGCCGCCCCCAGCGCCGCGGCCTTGTCCTTGAGCTCGCTGAGGATGCGGGTGGCCAGGCGCGGGCCGACGCCGCTGGCGCGGGTGAGCATGGTCTTGTCCTGGGCGGCGATGGCCTGGGAAAGCTGATCGGGGGTGGTCACCGACAGGATGGCCAGCGCCACCTTGCTGCCCACCCCCTGCACGGTCAGCAGCAGGCGGAACCATTCCCGCTCCAGGGCCTCGCCGAAGGCGTACAGGTGGATGTGGTCCTCGCGCACATGGGTCTCGACATGCAGGACCGCCGCCTGCCCCGCCGGCGGCAGCGCCGCCAGGGTGCGCGTCGAGGCGTAGACCAGATAACCGACGCCGCCGACGTCGATCACCGCCCAATCCTCGCCGAGGCCGTCCACCAGCCCGCGCAGCTTGGCGATCATGACGCCGCCCCCCAGCGCCGGGCGGTGGCGCGATGGTGGGCGTGGCAGACGGCCACGGCCAGGGCGTCGGCGGCGTCGGGAGTTTCGGCGCCGCAGCCGGGCAGCAGCAGACGCACCATCGCCGCCACCTGCCCCTTGCCCGCGCGGCCGCCGCCGACCAGCGCCTTCTTGATCAGGCTGGGGGCGTATTCGGCGACCGGCAGGCCCGCCAGCGCCGGCGCCAGCAGCACCGCGCCGCGCGCCTGCCCCAGCTTCAGGGTCGAGGCGGGGTTGCGGTTGACGAAGGTCTCCTCGACCGCCGCCTCGGCGGGGCGGTGGGCGCGGACGACATCGGCGATGCCGCGATGCAGTTGCGCCAGGCGCTCGGCCAGGGTCAGGGCCTCGTCCGAAGGCACGACGCCGTCGGCGACGGCGGCCAGCCGGTTCCCGTCCACCTCGATCACGCCCCAGCCGGTGAGGCGCAGGCCGGGGTCAAGGCCCAGCACCCGCATGGCGCTCAGGCCGCGCCCAGCCGCTGCAGGACGTCGTCGGCGACCTCGAAATTGGCCGTCACCCGCTGCACGTCGTCACTGTCCTCCAGCACCTCCAGCAGCTTGAACAGCGCCTGGGCCTTCTCCTCGTCGACGGGAACGGTGGTCTGCGGCTTCCAGTCCAGGCGGGCGCTTTCCGGCTCGCCGAAGCGCGCGCCCAGCGCCTCGCGCACCGTCGCCAGGTCGTCGGGGGCGCAGATGATCTCGTGGCCCTGCTCGCCCGAGGTCACGTCCTCGGCGCCGGCCTCGATGGCGGCCTCCAGCATCTCGTCGGCGCTGGCAGCGTCCGAGGCATAGGCGACATAGCCGATGCGGTCGAACATGAACGCCACCGAACCGCTTTCGCCCATGTTGCCGCCGAACTTGTTGAAGGCGGCACGCACCTCCGAGGCGGTGCGGTTGCGGTTGTCGGTCAGCGCCTCGATGATGACGGCGACGCTGCCGGGGCCGTAACCCTCGTAGCGCACCTCCTCGTAGTTCACGCCCTCTTCGTCGCCGGCGCCCTTGCGGATGGCGCGCTCGATGTTGTCCTTGGGCATGTTCGCTTCGCGGGCCACCTGGATGGCGGCGCGCAGGCGCGGGTTGGTCTCGGGGTCGGGCAGACCCGTTTTGGCGGCGACCTGAATCTCGCGCGCCAGCTTGGTGAACATCTTGGCGCGCTTCGCGTCCTGCGCGCCCTTGCGGTACATGATGTTCTTGAATTGTGAGTGACCGGCCATGCTCTCCGTTGCCTCGCCTTCATCCGAAAACGCGCAGCGGGTATAGCATACACCAACACCGCCGCCATAGCGGCGCCGAGTCTCAATCCAGCAGGGCGCGCGCCTCTTCAGGCACCTGCGGCGGCAGGCGGCCGCCCAGGCGGATCGGCTCGACGCGCCGCGCCAGGCCGGTGGCGTCGTCGGTCTCGACGAACACCCCGCACACGGTGGCGGGGCCTTCGGCCGGCGACAGGCGCTCGCCGGGGATCTTGCGCACGAAGCGGGTGATCGCCGCGTCCTTCTTCATGCCGATGACCGAGTCGTAGTCGCCGCACATGCCGGCGTCGGTCTGATAGGCGGTGCCGCCCCTAAGGATGTGGGCGTCGGCGGTGGGAACGTGCGAGTGGCTGCCCACCACCAGCGAGGCGCGGCCGTCGAACTGGTGGCCGAAGGCCATTTTCTCGCTGGTGGCCTCGGCGTGGACGTCGAGGATGACGGCATCGGCGCCGCCGCCCAGGCGATGGCGCGCCAGTTCCTCCTCGGCGGCGGCGAAGGGATCGTCCAGCGGGTCCATGAACAGCCGCCCCATCACCTGCACCACCAGCACCTTGCGGCCAGTGCCGGCCGTGAACAGCCCCGCCCCGCGCCCCGGCGTCCCCTTGGGATAGTTGCGCGGGCGCAGCAGGCGCGGCTGCTGATCGATATAGCCGATGATCTCGCGCTGGTCCCAGGCGTGGTTGCCGGTGGTGACGACATCGACGCCGGCGGCCAGGAACTGTTCGCAGATGGTGGTGCTGATGCCGAAGCCGTGGGCGGCGTTCTCGCCGTTGACGACCACGAAGTCCAGCCGCAGGCACTCGCGCAGGCGCGGCAGCCGCTCCGTGACCGCCGTGCGCCCGCTGCGCCCGACCACATCGCCGAGATAGAGAAGCCTCATGCGTCCATCCGTCGGTTGAACCAATGTGCCGCCGCCTCGGTGACGACGGCGTCGAGGGGCTGATCGTGGGGGCCGCGCGGCACGCGCTCCACCCGCTGCCCGGCAAAGGCCGCGCCCACCAGCAGCGGCGCCCGGCCCTGCCGGCGCAGGGCCGCTATGGTGCGGTCGTAATAGCCGCCGCCATAGCCCAGGCGGTAACCCTCGGCGTCGAAGGCCAGCAGCGGCACCAGCAGCACCGCCGGCACCACCGGCGCGGCGGCGGCGAGCGGATGACGGGTGCCGTGGGGGCCGGGGGCGAGGGACTCGCCGGCACGCCAGCGGCGGAAGACCAGCGGTTCGGCCGGGGCGTCGACCACCGGCAGGGCGGTCTCATGCCCCTGCGCGGCCAGCCGCGCCAGCAGCGGCAGCACGTCGATCTCGTCACCCATCGGGTGATAGCCCGCCACCGCCGCGTCCGCCGCCAGCGCCACGGCGTCGAGGAAACGCCGCGCCAAGCCGTCCGCAGCCGCCACGCCCGCCGCCTGGAACAGGCGGCGGCGGCGCTCGACCTGCGCGGCGCGCATCGCCTTCTTGGCGGCGGCCAGCGCCGGGGGATCGCTGCGGAGAGGAGGGGTCACCGAATTGGCCGGGGCGGTCATGGGGCGGGCCGGGGAAAGGGAGCGGTGCCGTACCGGCCGTCGGCGTTGGCGAATCCTCTGTGGCCTGCTCTCAGCAGGTGGGCGCCGTAGTACCGGGGCCACGACCCCGGCAGGGACAGCTCCCTAAAGGACTGGTATTGGCCCCAGGGATTTGTGCTGACCAAACGCACCGGACAGCACCGCTCCATGACGAATCTAGGACGTCTCGAGGTGGCGCGCAATGGCGTCGATGCGCTCGGCGAGCCGTTCCAGGTCGGCGGCCACCGCCGCCTCGCCGGCAGCGGCGCCGCCCGCGGGACCGTGGCGCCGCCGGTCAAGCTCGGCGCGGGCCTGGGCGGCCTCCTCGGCGAGAAGGATTCCGGCCATAACCAACAGGGTGCTTTCGTTGACGGTGGGGCCGACGGCGGCGGCCAGGCGCTGGACATGCTGGTCGAGGCCCCGCGCCATCCGGGCGACATGGCCTTCCTGGCCGTCGCTGCAATTGACGACGTGGGAGCGGCCGTTGACGGTGACGGTGACGGTGGCCACGGCTCAGCCCCCCAGCAGGCGCTTGAGGCGTTCGACGGCGGTGTCGAGGCGGGCGGCGACGTCGCGGTTGACCCCTTCGAGGGCGGCGCAGTCGCGGCGCAGGGCGTCCAGTTCCGCCGTCAAGTCGGGGCGGTCGCGGGCGGCGGCCTCCAGGCGGGTGACCGCCTGCTCCAGGCGCCGCAGCGCGCCGTCGGTTCGGGTATGCTGCTGGCTGACGGACTGCTCGCCCAAGGCTTGACCCTTCGCGTCGGAGGGCGGCAGGATACGAGGCCGAGGCGGCGGCCGTCAACGCCGCGCCACCTCTTGCCTCCGCAACGCATGGACCGTCCCCGCCACATTGCCGTCCACGGGCTGGATCACGCCCGCGCCGCCCTGGCCGCCGCCCAGGAGTGCCGATGCCCGGTTGTGCTGACCAGCTCGCCCGAGGGCGCGGCGAGCCTGGGGGCGCCGCTGTTCGCCCGCATCATCGCCCTGGCGCGGGCGGAGTACCCCGCCGCCGAGGCCGAGGCAGTGCTGGACTGCGGCGACGCGCCCGGGCTGGCGCTGGCGGCCATGCGCTGCGGCGTCGAGGCGGTGCGCGTGCGGGCCGCCCCCGAGGCCATGCGCCGCCTGGCCGACATCGCCGCCCAGGCCGGGGTGCGCCTGCTGCCGGCGGAAGACCGGCCGGTGCTGGACCTGGCCGACATCGAGGACGTGCCCTCCGCCTGCCGCGCCTGGCTGGCCTGAACCGCGCCCCCCCTCCGTCCTATGCGGATTGCAAAGCCGGACCCTCCGCTTATGTCGAAGTCGGGAACCGACGACGGAGGGGCCGATGAAGTTCAGCGAGCGCGTGAAGGACATCCTGTCCCGTTACGAGAGCGACACCCCCGGCACCAAGGCCAATCTGGCGCGCATTCTGCAACAGGGACGCCTGGCCGGAACCGGGCGGCTGGTGATCCTGCCGGTGGACCAGGGCTTCGAGCACGGCCCCGCCCGCAGCTTCGCGCCCAACCCGGCCGCCTATGACCCGCATTACCACTTCCAGTTGGCCATCGACGCCGGGCTGTCGGCCTATGCGGCGCCGCTGGGCATGTTGGAGGCCGGCGCCGACACCTTTTCCGGCGCACTGCCGCTGATCCTGAAGGTCAACAGCGCCAACAGCCTCTCGCGCGCCAGCGAGGATGCCACCCAGGCCATCACCGCCAGCGTCCAGGACGCGCTGCGCCTGGGTTGCGCCGCCATCGGCTTCACCATCTATCCGGGCTCGGACGAGGCCTACACGATGATGGAGGATCTGCGCGAGATCGCCGCCGAGGCCAAGGCCCACGGGCTGGCGGTGGTGGTGTGGTCCTACCCGCGCGGCGGAGAGCTGTCCAAGGAGGGCGAGACGGCGATGGACGTGGTCGCCTATGCCGCCCACATGGCGGCGCTGATGGGCGCGCACATCATCAAGGTCAAGCTGCCCACCGCGCATCTGGAGCAGGACGCCGCCCGCAAGGTCTATGAAAAGCACGGCATCGACGTCGGCTCGACGGCGGCGCGGGTGCGCCACGTCGTGCAGGCGGCCTTCAATGGCCGGCGCATCGTGGTGTTTTCGGGCGGCGCCGCCAAGGACGACGTCGGCGCCCTCTATGACGAGGCCCGCGCCATCCGCGACGGCGGCGGCAACGGCTCGATCATCGGGCGCAACACCTTCCAGCGCCCGCGCGAGGAGGCCCTGAAGATGCTGGACACCATCGTCCGCGTCTACCGGGGCGAAGCCTAGCGGCGCGGCGGGCGCCGCCATGCTGTTCGACGACTGGGCGGGCCTGGGACGGGTGCTGGTGGTGGGGGCGGCGGCCTATGCGGCGCTGGTCGTCCTGCTGCGCGTCACCGGCAAGCGCACGCTGTCGAAGATGAATGCCTTCGATTTCGTGGTGACGGTGGCGCTGGGCTCGACCCTGGCAACGGTGCTGCTGTCGTCCGACGTCGCCCTGGCCGAGGGCGTCGCGGCCTTCGCGGTGCTGATCCTGCTGCAATGGGCGGTGGCGTGGCTGTCGGCGCGCGCGCCGGCCTTCCGCCGCCTGGTCAAGGCCGAGCCCCGCCTGCTGCTGCATCGCGGCGAGATGCTGCCGGCGGCGATGACGGCGGAGCGCGTGGCGCCCGAGGAGGTGCTGGCGGCGGTGCGCGCCAGCGGCCATGCCGGCCTGGAGCAGGTGGAGGCGGTGGTCCTGGAGACCGACGGCTCCTTCAGCGTCATCGGCCGCGACGGCGGCGCCTCGGCGCTGGCCAATGTTCCGCCACCATGACATTGCCCGCGCGGGCCGGGGGCGGTATGACGGGCGGACGCGACGCGAAGGGATGACGCCTGCCATGACCGATCCGGGGACGACCGACATTGGCTGCCGCCTGTACCTCATCACGCCGCCGGAGTTGGGCGATCCCGCCGCCTTCGCCCCACGCCTGGCCGAGGTGCTGGACGCCGGCGATGTCGCCGCGGTGCAGTTGCGCCTGAAGGACGCCGACGACGAGACGCTGCGGCGGGCGGTGGAGGCCTTGCGCCCCGTCGTTCAGGAGCGCGGCGCCGCCTTCCTGCTCAACGACCGCCCCGACCTCGCCGCCGCCACCGGCTGCGACGGCGTGCATGTGGGCCAGGACGACACCCCCTATCGCGAGGCGCGGCGCCTCGTCGGGCCCGAGGCGATCGTCGGCGTCACCTGCCACGACTCGCGCCACCTGGCGATGGAGGCCGCCGACGCCGGCGCCGACTACGTCGCCTTCGGCGCCTTCTTCCCCACCGGCACCAAGCAGCCCAAGGCCCGCGCCGATGTCGAGATCATCCGCTGGTGGGCGGAGATGATGACCGTGCCCTGCGTCGCCATCGGCGGCATCACCGTCAACAACGCGGCACCGCTGATCGAGGCGGGGGCCGACTTCCTGGCCGTGTGCGGCGGCGTGTGGCAGCACCCCGACGGCGCGGCGGCGGCGGTGCGGGCCTTCAACCGCCTGATGGGCGGCGAGGAGCGCTGAGCCATGCGGCCCGACGCCCTGCTTCGCGCCATGTTCGATGCCGCCGTGCGCGCGGCGCGGCCCGAGGAGTGCGTGCCGCCGCACCTGCCGTCGCCGCCGAAGGGGCGCACGGTGGTGGTGGGCGCCGGCAAGGCGTCGGCGGCGATGGCCAAGGCGGTCGAGGACAACTGGCCGGGGCCGCTGTCGGGGGTGGTGGTGACGCGCTACCGCCACGGGGTGCCCTGCCGCCGCATCGAGATCGTCGAGGCCGCCCACCCCGTCCCCGACGCCGCCGGCCGCGAGGCGGCGCGGCGCATCCTGGAGACGGTATCGGCGCTGGGCCCCGACGACCTGCTGTTGTGCCTGATCTCCGGCGGCGGCTCGGCGCTGCTGTCGCTGCCGGCCGAGGGGCTGAGCCTGGAGGAAAAGCGCGAGACCACCCAGGCGTTGCTGAAATCGGGCGCCGCCATCGACGAGATGAACTGCGTGCGCAAGCATCTGTCGGCGGTCAAGGGGGGGCGCCTCGCCGCCGCCGCGGCGCCGGCGCGGGTGGTCAGCCTGATGATTTCCGACGTGCCCGGCGACGACCCGTCGGTGATCGCCTCGGGGCCGACGGTGCCCGACCCCACC
>JAWLGJ010000027.1:0-44728 GCA_041685145.1 Magnetospirillaceae bacterium
TGCACCGGCGGCAGCGCGTCCCGGTGTCGGTGATCCTGCTGGACATCGACCATTTCAAGCGCGTCAACGACACCCTGGGCCACTTGGCCGGCGACCGAGTGCTGTGCCGGGTGGTGGACGCGGTGCGGGGCCGGCTGCGCGATTCCGACATCATCGCCCGCTGGGGCGGCGAGGAGATCATCGTGCTGGCGCATGACTGCGACCTGGCGGCGGCGACGCGGCTGGCCGAGGACATTCGCGTTGCCGTCGCCGCCGCCACCGACGCCGACGCCGACGCGCGCCGCGCCGTCACCGTCAGCGCCGGCGTGACGGAATTGGCGGCCGGCGACGACTCCGACCGGGTGGTGGCGCGCGCCGACCACGCCCTCTACCGCGCCAAGGCCGACGGCCGCGATCGCGTCGTGACCGCCCCGGCGGCGCTCGCCACGGCTTGAACCGGGCGCCGCCAAGGCAGATATTGCCCGCCATGTCCGTTCCGTACCCTCTCAACGACGCCATCGCCCTGCCGCGCGGGGCGCGGGTGGTCGTCGCCATGTCGGGGGGCGTCGATTCGTCGGTGACGGCGGCGCTGCTGAAGGCCCACGGCTGCGAGGTGGTGGGCATGACCATGCAGCTTTACGACCACGGCGCCGCCGTCGGGCGGTCCAACACCTGCTGCGCCGGGCGCGACATCCACGACGCGCGGCACGTCGCCGACGGCCTGGGCATCCCCCATTATGTCGTCGATTACGAGGGCCGCTTCCGCGAGGACGTCATCGAGACCTTCGCCGACTCCTACGCCCGCGGCGAGACTCCCATCCCTTGCGTGCTGTGCAACGCCACCGTGAAGTTCCGCGACCTGTTGGGGGCGGCGCGCGGCCTGGGGGCGGCGGCGCTGGCCACCGGGCACTATGTCCGCCGGGTGCGGGGCGCGGGCGGGCCGGAGATGCACCGCGGCGCCGACCCGCGCCGCGACCAGAGCTATTTCCTCTTCGCCACCACCCGCGAACAGCTTGATTTCCTGCGCTTCCCCCTCGGCGGCCTGCGCGACAAGCAGCAGACCCGCGCCCTCGCCCGCGAGCTGGGGGTGCCGGTGGCCGACAAGCCCGACAGCCAGGACATCTGCTTCGTCCCCGACGGCGACTATGCCGCCCTGGTGGGGCGCCTGCGCCCCGGCGCCGCCGAAGCGGGCGAGATCGTCCATGTCGAGACCGGCGCAGTCCTCGGCCGCCATGAGGGCGTCATCAACTTCACCGTCGGGCAGCGGCGCGGCCTGGGCGTCGGCGGGCCCGGCGGCCCCCTCTATGTCGTGCGCCTGGCGCCGGAGGAGCGGCGCGTCTATGTCGGGCCGCGCGCCGCGCTGGCACGCCACGACATCGTCGTGCAGGCCGTGAACTGGCTGGCGGAGCCGGTGGGGCCGGAGGGGCGCCGCGTGCAGGTCAAGGTGCGCAGCACGCGGCCGCCGGCGCCGGCGCGCCTGTGGCTGGACGCCGAGGCGGCGACGGCGCGCGTGGTCCTGGACGCGCCCGAGGAGGGGGTGGCGCCGGGGCAGGCCTGCGTCGCCTATGACGGCGCGCGCCTGCTGGGCGGCGGCTGGATCGCCCGCCGGGACTGAGCCCCGGCCGCAACGCCGTCAGGCGTCGTCGCCGCGCACCACCTTCCGTGGCTTGGGCAGGTCGGGCTTCAGGTGCAGTTCCTTCCAGCGTTCCGGCGGAATCTCGGCCGGGGCGTGCATCAGCAGATCCTGCGCCTGCTGGTTCATCGGGAACAGGATGATCTCGCGGATGTTGGGCTGGTCGGACAGCAGCATGACGATGCGGTCGACGCCCGGCGCGGTGCCGCCGTGGGGCGGGGCCCCGTAGCGGAAGGCGTTGAGCAGGCCGCCGAAACGCTCCTCGACCTCCTCGGGGGCATAACCGGCGATGGCGAAGGCCTTGTACATGATGTCGGGGCGATGGTTACGGATGGCCCCCGACGACAGCTCGATGCCGTTGCAGACGATGTCGTACTGATAGGCCTTGATCTCCAGCGGGTCACGCGTCTCCAGCGCCTCCAGCCCGCCCTGGGGCATGGAGAATGGGTTGTGCGAGAACTCGACCAGGCCGGTGTCCTCGTTCAGCTCATACATCGGGAAGTCGACCGTCCAGCAGAAGCGGAAGACGTCCTTCTCCAAGAGGTCCAGTTCCTCGCAGACGCGGGTGCGGACGATGCCGGCGAAGCGCTCCGCCGCCTTTTTCTGGTCGCAGACGAAGAACACGGCATCGCCGTCCGCCACCTCGGCGGTTTCGCGAATGGCCTCGATGCGCTGGGGCTCGAGGTTCTTGGCGATGGGCCCCTTGCCGCCGCCCTCCTCCATGATGATGTAGCCCAGCCCCGCCATGCCCTCGTCGCGGGCCCAGTCGTTGAGCTTGTCGAAGAAGCTGCGCGGGCGGCCGGCGGCGCCCGGCGCCGGGATGGCCCGCACCAGCGCGCCCTTCTCAATGTTGCGGGCGAAGATGCCGAAATTGGAGCCGCGGAAGGCGTCGGTGACGTCGGCGATCAGCAGCGGGTTGCGCAGGTCGGGCTTGTCGCTGCCGTAGCGCAGCATCGCCTCGTCATAGGGGATGCGCGGAAACGGCGCCGGGGTGACCTTGCGGCCGGCGGCGAATTCCTCGAAGACGCCCTGCAACACCGGCTCGACGGCGGCGAAGACGTCCTCCTGGGTGACGAAGCTCATCTCGATGTCGAGCTGGTAGAACTCGCCCGGCGAGCGGTCGGCGCGCCCGGCCTCGTCGCGGAAACAGGGGGCGATCTGGAAATACTTGTCGAAGCCCGCCACCATCAGCAACTGCTTGAACTGCTGCGGCGCCTGCGGCAGGGCGTAGAACTTGCCGGGGTGCAGGCGCGAGGGCACCAGATAGTCGCGCGCCCCCTCGGGGCTGGAGGCGGTGAGGATGGGGGTCTGGAACTCGGTGAACCCCTGCTCGACCATGCGCCGGCGCAGCGACTGGATGACGGCGGCGCGCAGCATCATGCGCTGCTGCACCTCCTCGCGGCGCAGGTCGAGATAGCGGTAGCGCAGGCGAATGTCCTCGCCGTATTCCTGGTCGCCGGCGACCTGCATCGGCAACACCTCGGCCGAGGACAGCACCTCGACCTCCTCGACGCGCACCTCGATCTCGCCGGTGGCCAGCTTGGGGTTGACGGTCTCGCGCGACCGCTCGACCACCGTGCCGGTGACGCACAGGACGCTCTCCGCCCGCGCCTCGTCGAGAACCGTGAAGACGGGGCTGGAAACATCGGCAACCGCCTGGGTCACGCCGAAATGGTCGCGCAGGTCAACGAACAGCAGGTTGCCGTGGTCACGCTTGCGGTGGACCCAGCCCGACAGGCGGACCCGCCGGCCGGCGTCGGGAAGGCGCAGGGCGCCACAGGTATGCGTGCGGTAGGGGTGCATCGGCAATCTTCCACTCCGTGCTCGGCGACGGCGGAAGAAGCACACGACGCCCCCGCTTTGTCAACCCGCCAGTCCGGGGGGTCGCGGCAACGGATCAGGTGCCGCGAATGGCGTCGATGCGGCCCTTCAGCGCGGTCAGTTTCAGATAGGCCAGTTCCAGGAATTCGTCATTGGCCATGTGCCCGCCGGACAGGCTCGACGTCACCCCCGACAGCACCTTGCGGCCGAACCGCGGGTCGACCAGCAATGTTTCCGCCTCGCCCTCGAAGACGGTGAAAAAGACGTTCAGCAGCGGGCGCACCCGCTGCACCGGAAGCTGCTCCAGTTCGCGCACCGTCTCGGTGGGCAGATCGGCCAGCACCGGCCCGACGGCCTTGATGAAGGCGGGGTCGCGGGCCATCACCGTTTCCAGATAGGCGCGTTCGCGGGCGCAGAACCGCCAGGCGGCGTCCTGGAGCGCCTCGCGCACGACGCTCAGATGCCGCGACGGCAGCCAGACGACGTTCTCCAGCGCCGCCGGCGCCGTCGCCAGCACCTCGCGGAAATCCGTCCCCAGCGCCTGCCGCGCCTGGCGCAGCACGGCGCGATCGAGGCCCGCCACCGTCCGCAGCCCCTCGCCATCGCGCAACAGCAGCAGGTCGCTGCCCAGCGCGGCGACGTGCCGCCGGTCCAGGAGCATGGCGTAGTGCCGCAGCAGCGGCAACTGCCAGGAAAACGCCAGCAGCGGCCGCAAGTCCTCCAACAGCAGCCGCCGTTCGCCCCGCCCCGACTCGCCGTCCAGCGACTCGAACACCTTGCGCGCGCAGGTCGCCACCAGCAGCCGCTCGACCTGCGGCAGGGTGACGCGGCAGTGCAGCAGGCCCTCGTCGTCGGCCACCGGCCGGCCCTGGGCATCGACGACCAGATCGGCGGCGGCGTCGCGGTTGGCGCGATAGGTCTCGATGAACCGCAGCAGGCGATCGGGGTCGGCGATAATAGCGCTGTAGCCGGCGTCGTCCGGCAGCAGACGCTTTTTCTGCAGCCGCGCCAGCACCGCCTTTACCCCCGCGACGATGCGCTTGCGGGTTTCCTGATCAAGATTGACGGGCGGCGGGACGGGAGGTTCGAAGCGGGACGGAGCGGACGAAGGGCTGTTCATGCCTGGATGCGCAACAGGTTGAGCGGGCGGACCATCCGCCCGGTGCGACACTGTGCGGCGCCGTCCCGGCGGTGTCAACCGCCGCCCGCTTGCGCCGAACGGGGGCGTCAAGTATAGACTCAACCATGAGTCTCATCACCGACACCGCCGCGCTGTCGGCCTTCTGCGAGAGCTTGGCCGAGGCGCCGTTCATCACCGTCGACACCGAATTCCAGCGCGAGCGCACCTATTGGCCGCAATTGTGCCTGGTCCAGGTGGCGGGCCCCGACGAGGCGCGCGCCATCGACCCGCTGGCGCCGGGGATCGACCTGGCGCCGCTGTTCGAGCTGATGGCCGACAGCCGCGTGCTCAAGGTCTTCCACGCCGCGCGCCAGGATCTGGAAATCTTCCTGAAGCTGGCGGGGCGGTTGCCGGCGCCGATCTTCGACACCCAGATCGCCGCGATGGTGTGCGGCTTCGGCGATTCGGTGTCCTATGAGGCCCTCGCCAACAGCCTCGCCCGCGCCCGCATCGACAAGTCGATGCGCTTCACCGACTGGACCCAGCGGCCCTTGAGCAAGCGCCAGCTCGACTACGCGCTCTCCGACGTCACGCATCTGCGCGTCGTCTACGAGAAGCTGCGCCGCAAGCTCGACGGCAACGGCCGGGCGCAATGGCTGGAGGAGGAGGTGGCGGTGCTCTCCGACCCCGCCACCTATCGCGTGGACCCGCGGCAGGCGTGGCGGCGGCTGAAGCCGCGCTCCAGCAATCCGCGCTTCCTGGCCATCCTGCGCGAGCTGGCGGACTGGCGCGAGCGCGAGGCCCAGGAGAAGGACGTGCCCCGCAACCGCGTCGCCCGCGACGAGGCGCTGACCGAGGTGGCGGCCCACGCCCCCACCACCGCGGCGGAACTGGCGCGGATGCGGGCGGTGCCGCGCGGCACCGCCGAAGGCCGCTACGGGCAGCAGATGCTGGAGGCGGTCGCCCGCGCCGTCGCGCTGCCCGACGAGGAGTTGCCGCAGCCGCCGCAGCGGGTGGAACTGCCGCGCGGGCTGGCGCCGGTGGTTGATCTGCTGAAGGTGCTGCTGAAGATGAAATGCGACCAGCACCACGTCGCCCAGCGCCTCGTCGCCTCGGCTGCCGACGTCGAGGCCATCGCCGCCGACGACGACGCCGACGTGCCCGCCCTGCACGGCTGGCGGCGCCAGGTGTTCGGCGAGGACGCGCTGAGGCTCAAGAATGGCGGCCTCGCGCTGGCGGTCAGTCCCTCCGGCCGCCGCCTGCGGCTGGTGGCGCTGGACGAGGCCGCCCCGCCGGACGAGGGCGGCTGATCCCGCGGCGGCGTCAGGGCGCCCGCACCACCGCCGGTTCGCGGTCCAGGGTCTTCGCCAGGCGTTCCAGCGGGCGCTGATACGGCGCCGCGGCCAGCACCGGCGGGTTGTCCGGCAGTTCCAGCGCCAGGGCGCCGGGCGTCGGCACCAGGCGGCAGCCGGGCAGGATGCCGGGGGCGCCGCCCGACAAGGCGCTGGCCAGGCGCAGCGCCTGGCCGATGGCGGTGGCGCGGGTGAGATCGGCGGCGTCGAGCATCGCCCGCGCCGGCAGGGTCTCGCCGCTGTCGTCGGTGCGGGCGTAGCGGGCGTGCACGGCCAGCGCCAGACGGGCGCGGTCGGTGTGCTCCAGGCCCACGAAGGGCAGCCGCAGCACCCGCAGGAAAGCCTGGGTGGCGCGGTAGTCGGGGTGCTCGCTCCAGAAGGCGTCGCCCAGCAGGCAGGCGGCGTGACGCACGCGCCGGTGGGCCGCGCTTTCGCCGGGAAACAGCGGCGCCATCCAGTCCATGATCTCGTCGGCGTGCTCGGGGAAGCGGCCGGCGGCGCGCGCCATGTCGGCGCAGGCCGCCAGCAGCGGGTCACGCCGCCGCAGGTCGGGGGACAGCCGCTTGTAGAACTGCCCCTCGCGCATTCCATAGACCGAAAACACCAGCCGGTCGGGCCGCACCTTGTCGAGGATCTTGTCCAGCAGCAGCGCCGCCATCGGCAGGTAGGGAATGCGTTTCTTGGAGACGCCGGCGATTTTTTCCAGCGACTTGCGGCTCTGGTGGGCGATGAGGTCGGTCAGGGTCTCGGCCTGGCGGCGGCGCAGGGTGAAATTGTCGAGGATGCGCAACGGGTGCGTGGTCTGGGCGATGAGCACCCGCGCCACCGCCCGCCAGGCGCCACCGACGGCATAGAGCGCCCGGCCCCGCGCCGCGTCCGTCCAGTCCAACGGCGCCAGGTGCTCGTCGATCAGCCGTTCGGCGCGGGTCTGGCTGCCGCCGCTGAGGTCGGCGAGGCGCAGCACCCCCAGGGGTAGGCTGGCGTGGCGCCCGGCCCGGCCGCCGCCCACCAGCACCAGTTCGCAACTGCCGCCACCGACATCGGCGACGATTCCCTCGGCGTCGGGGATGCCGCACAGCACCCCCAGCGCCGAAAGCTCCGCCTCCTGCCCGCCCGACAGCACCCGCACCTTGACGCCGTGGCGGCCCTCGATCTCGCGGGCGAAGGCGCGGCCGTCCTCGGCCTCGCGCACGGCGGCGGTGGCCAGCACGTCGATCTGCGCCACCCCCATCGCCCGCGCCAGCCCCACAAAGCGGGCCACCGCGTCGCGCGCCAGCGCCACTCCGTCGGGATTGAGGCGGCCGGTGGCGGCAAGACCGCTGCCCAGGCCGCAGACGACCTTTTCGTTGAACAGGGGCAGCGGCGTGCGCGCCAGGGCGTCATAGACGACCATCCGCACCGAGTTCGAGCCCAGGTCGATGACCGCCACCGGCTTGCGCCTGCATCCAACGCGGTCGGACCGCGCCATCACCATCACGGCAGGTTCAGCTCCAGTTTCGGCGCCAGGCGTCCGCGCTCCAGCGCGCTGCCGCGCCCGGACAGGCTGGGATTGGTCATGAAGAACTCGTGGGCGCTGAAGGCGTCGTCCCCGGCCGGCAGGCGCGTGTAGACGCCGTCGCTGCCCAGGGTCCAGCTTTGGGCGACGTCCTTGAGGTTGGCGACCATGATCTGGTCGAGAATCTGCTGATGCACGGTGGGATTCTCGATGGGCACGAAGTGCTCGACGCGCCAGTCCATGTTGCGCGGCATCCAGTCCGCCGAGGAGATGTAAACCTTGGCCTTGCGCGACGGGATGCGATGGCCGTTGCCGAAGCAGAAGATGCGCGAATGCTCCAGAAAGCGGCCGACGATGCTTTTGACGCGGATGTTGTCCGACAGGCCCGGCACACCGGGGCGCAGACAGCAGATGCCGCGCACCACCAGATCGACATGCACGCCGGCCTGCGACGCCCCGTACAGGGCGTCGATGAGGTCGCGGTCGACCAGCGAGTTGAGCTTCGCCCAGATGGCGGCGGGGCGGCCGTGGCGGGCGTGCTCGATCTCGGCGTCGACCAGCGCGACGATGGCATCGCGCAGGCGCAGCGGCGCCAGCAGCAGCTTCTCCATGCGCTCGGGCAGCGCATAGCCGGTGAGGTAGTTGAAGGTGCGCTGGGCGTCGCGGCACAGCGCCGGGTCGGTGGTGAAGAAGGAGAGGTCGGTGTAGATCTTGGCGGTGATGGGGTGGTAGTTGCCGGTGCCGAAATGCAGATAGGACTGCAGGCCGCCGCCCTCGCGCCGCACCACCAGCGAGATCTTGGCGTGGGTCTTCAGCTCCATGAAGCCGAAGACCACCTGGGCGCCGGCGCGCTCCAGATCGCGCGCCCAGCGGATGTTGGCTTCCTCGTCGAAACGCGCCTTCAACTCCACCAGGGCGGTCACGGACTTGCCGGCCTCGGCGGCCTCGATCAGCGCCTTGACGATGGGGGAATCGGTGCTGGTGCGGTAGAGGGTCTGCTTGATCGCCACCACCTGCGGGTCGCGCGCCGCCTGGCGGATGAACTGCACCACCACGTCGAAACTTTCATAGGGATGGTGGACGACGATGTCCTTCTGATGGATGGCGGCGAAGCAGTCGCCGCCGAAGTCGCGGATGCGTTCGGGAAAGCGGGCGTTGTAGGGCCGGAATTGCAGGTCGGGCCGGTCGTCGGTGATGAGCTGCTTGATCGCCTCCATGCCCAGCAGCCCGCGCAGGGGAAAGACGTCGGCGGCGGCGACGTCCATCTCCTCCATCACCAGATTGAGGAGATCCTGCGGAATATCGGCGTTGACCGTCAGCCGGATGCAGTGGCCGCGCCGGCGCCGCTTCAGCGCCGTCTCGAACGAGCGCACCAGATCCTCGGCCTCTTCGTCGATTTCCATTTCCGAATCGCGCAGCACCCGGAAGAGGCCGCCGGCATTGACCTGGAAACCGGGGAACAGCCGATTCAGGAACAGCCCCACCACCTCCTCCAGCGGCACATAGCGGATGTCGGGGCCGGGCAGGCGCACGAAGCGGTCGGTCTGATGCGGCAGCGGCACCAGCGCCTGCATGATCTCGCCGTCCTCCAGCCGCGCCAACTGCAGCACCATCGCGAAGCCCTGATTGGGGATGAAGGGGAACGGATGCGCCGGGTCGATGGCCAGGGGGGTCAGCACCGGGAAGATGTGCTGCATGAAATGGCCTTCCAGCCATTTGCGCTCGGCCTTGGTGAGGCCGGGACGGTCGGTGACCTGCAATCCCGCCTGGGCCAGCTCGTCACGCAGCGCCTGCCAGCAGGCCTGCTGCTTGCCCAGCAGTTCCCCCGCCTCGCGGTTGATCGCCGCCAGTTGCTGCGCCGGCGTCAGGCCGTCGGCGCTCTCGGTGCGCACGCCGGCCTCGACCTGCCCCTTCAGGCCGGCGACGCGGACCATGTAGAACTCGTCGAGGTTGCCGGCCGAGATCGACAGGAAGCGCACGCGCTCCAGCAGGGGATGGCGCGGGTTGTAGGCCTCCTCCAGCACGCGGGTGTTGAAGGCCAGCCACGACAGCTCGCGGTTGATGAAGCGGCGCTTGTCCTCGGGGTCGACGGCGGGCGCCTTGGCTGCGCCAGACTCGTTCACGGCTCCTCCGGCGGCGATGCGTGATCGTGGCTGCCCTTTTATATATGCTCGGTGTCGCGGTGTCATGCGCCGCCAGGGGAGGGACGATGGCGGAACTGCATCTTTTGCGGCACGCGAAGTCGAGCTGGGACGATCCGCGCCTGCGCGACCACGACCGGCCGCTGAACGCGCGCGGGCGCCGCGCGGCGGCGGCGATGGCGGCGCACATGGCCCGCATTGCCCTGCGGCCGGCGCTGGTGCTGTGCTCGCCGGCGGCACGGGCGCGCCAGACCTGGGAGGCGTTGGCCCCGACGGTGGCGGCGGCGCGGGTGGAGTTCGACACGGCCCTCTACGAGGCCAGCGCCGGCGACCTGCTGGCGCGGCTGCGGGCGCTGCCGGCCGCCGAGGCGGGGCCGCTGCTGCTGATCGGCCACAATCCCGGCCTGGAGCGCCTGGCGCTGCTGCTGGTCGATGCGGACAGCGAGGCGCTGCGGCGGATGCGGCAGAAATACCCCACCGCGGCCCTGGCCTCCTTCGCCTGTCCGGGCGCCTGGTCGGACCTCGGTCCGGCCGCCTGCCGGCTGCTGGCCTTCGTGCGGCCCAAGGATCTGGGCGCCTAGGACATTACCGCGCTCGCGCCGGGCGCGAGTCTCTGTGCCCCTCGCCGGGCGCGCGCTCCGCGCTTGGCCGGGGCGCCTCAGTCGGGCGCCGCGGCGGCGCCGACCTCGTCGGCGGGGAACGGGCGCACCTCGATCCCGGCGGTCTGCAAGGGTACGCCGAGGGCGGCAAGGCTTTCGCGGTCGATGCGGCCGCTCTCGTCCAGGCCGCGGTCGCGCTGGAACTGGCCGAGGGCGGTGCGGGTGTTGGGCCCGAAAATGCCGTCCACCGGCCCCACCGGATAGCCCAGGCGGCGAAGCTGGGTCTGCACGTCGTAGACGATGTCCACCCCCACCTGCTGGCGGCCCAGCACCTGTTGCTGACCCGCCGTCAACTGCCCGTCGCGCCCGCTTGGCCGCTCCTGCGCGACGGCCGTGGCCGTGGCGAGGGCCGCCACGGCGACCACGGCTGCGATCCTCTGCATCCGATCCTCCTCCCGCGTGGACACGCTGCCTCGTTTGCCGTCGTAAACGCCCGGCCGGCGGAAGTGTTCCAGCGGCGGCGCCGCTCGCCGATCACGCGAACTTCCGGCCACCGCCGCACGACCGCTGCGATTCTCCGCTGGATTCGCCGCGCAATGTCGTTATACTAAAGTGCGTGGAGGTGTGTTCTTCACCTTCGTTGGAGGGTATTGTGGGCATCCAACCGGTTTCCGATGTCGCTGTCGCGGCCGCTGTTCCGGCGTATTCGCCGGCGCTGATGGCTGCGCCGGCCGCGACGTCGGCGGAACCGGCGATGGCTCCGTCCCAATTCTTCACAAGTCCGGTTGTGTCGCTTACCGACACCGGCTTGGCAGTGCTGCAGTTTCGCGACAGCGTCACCGGCGAGGTCACCGCCCAGGTGCCGCCGGAACGCGCGACCGAGCAGTACCGCCTGCGCGGTGGGGAGCGGGGCGCGCCCGTGTTCGAATCGCCTGCCGCGGCCAGCGGCGGCGACGACGGCGGCGGAACGTCCTCGGCCCAGGTGGGCAACACGGCGGACGGCGCCGCCGAGAATGGCGGCGCGGGAACGGGACAGAAAGTCGCCGTGAACGCCTGATGGCGTTGCACCTGCCGACCTTTACGACCCACCTTGCGGCCGCACGGTGGGAACGGGTGGTTTTCGCCTAATCCTTAAGACCAGACGGCACGGACCGCGCCGCCGGCCCCGGTGCCGCGCCCGCGCCCGGCGCGACGCGTCGGCGCCTACGCGGCTTGGTCAACGCTCTCCGTCGCCAGGTCGACCGTCACCGGCACCGGACGGCTGAGCATGTCGAGCAGCGGGCAATGCTCCTCGACGGCGCGGCGCAGCCGCTCCAGCGCCGCCGGCGGGGCATCGGAAACCATCCGCACGCGGGCGCTGATGCGCCGGAAGCCCGGCCGCGCATTGGGGCAGACCGCGAAGAAACCGCGGAAATCCATCTCGCCCTCGACCTCGACCTGGACGTCGTCGAGCGGCAGGTTCAGCGCCGCCGCCCAGGCGCGGTAGGCGACCTCCTGGCACGATGCCAGCGCCGCCAGCAGCAGTTCCGCCGCCGTCGGGCCGCCGCCCTCGCCCAGGCCGGGCGGCGCCGCCACGTCGAGGCGGTGGTCCGGCAACCGCACCGCCGAGGCCGCGCCCCCCGCCGGACGTGACGATGCGCAAAACCGGACGACCGCCGTGTCCGGCTCTTCGATAAGGCGCTCGCGCGCGTCCGCCACTCGGTCCTTCATCGTCTTGGTCATCGCCCGATGCCTCCGCTGGTGCCCCGGAGGCCGCCCGTCTCGACCGACGGCGGCCCGGCCAACCTGCCATACGGGCATGAATACCATCCGCATGATGGCTTTTCCACCGTTTTTATCGCATTGGGACGTATATTGCTTTTTTAACACATTTTTGTTGTGTTCATTCGTCGGGGTCGCGGCCCTTGCCGCGTTCCAGGAACCGCACCAGCGTGAGAATGGTCAGCGTGAAGGCGAAGGTGATGCCGGCGACAACGTAATAGCCGCCGCCACAGGCGAGGCCGATGGCGCCGCACAGCCAGATATTGGCGGCGGTGGTCATGTTTTGGACGCCGCGGGCGCCGCGGATGATGGCCCCGGCGCCCAAAAAGCCGATCGCCGCCGCCACGCCCTCGATGGCACGCAGCGGATCGGCGCGGGTGTCGGGGCTGGCCTCCAGCAGCGAATAATACAGCTCGAACGCCACCAGGGTGGTGACGGCGGCGCCCAGGGCGATGAGCATGTGGGTGCGCAGCCCAGCGGGCTTGCCCCGCATCTCGCGGTCGAGCCCCAGCACCATGCCGAAGAGGCTGGCCATCGCCAGCCGCAGCACGATTTCCTCGATGGGCGTGTGGGTGGCGATGTCCATGACGACGTCCCCGCCCGGATGCCGGCGGGGCGGGAGCGCCCCGGCCGGTCGGCGGCGCGTCAGCCGCCGTGCTTCGCCTTCGCCTCGCGGCGCCGCGCGTGCAGGATGGGCTCGGTATAGCCGCTGGGCTGCTCGCGGCCCTTGAACACCAGGTCGCAGGCGGCCTGGAAGGCGACGCTGGAATCGAAATCGGGCGCCATCGGCCGGTACAGCGGGTCGCCGGCGTTCTGCCCGTCGACGACCTCGGCCATGCGCTTCAGCGTCGCCAGCACCTGCTCGCGGGTGCAGACGCCGTGGTGCAGCCAGTTGGCGATGTGCTGGCTGGAGATGCGCAGGGTGGCGCGGTCCTCCATCAGGCCGACATTGCGGATGTCCGGCACCTTCGAGCAGCCGACGCCCTGCTCCACCCAGCGCACGACATAGCCCAGGATGCCCTGGGCGTTGTTGTCCAGTTCCTCCTGGACCTCCTCGGCCGACCAGTTGCGCCCCTCGGCCAGCGGGATGGTGAGGATGTCGTCCAGCGTCGCCCGCCGCCGGCCCTTCAGGGCCTCCTGACGCGCGGCGACGTCGACCTTGTGATAGTGCAGCGCGTGCAGGGTGGCGGCGGTGGGCGAGGGCACCCAGGCGGTGTTGGCGCCGGCCTGCGGGTGGCCGATCTTGGCCTGCAGCATGTCGGCCATCCGGTCGGGCATCGCCCACATGCCCTTGCCGATCTGGGCGCGGCCCTGGAGACCGCAGGCGAGGCCGACGTCGACGTTCCAATCCTCGTAGGCCAGCAGCCACGGCGCCGTCTTCATGTCGCCCTTGCGGATCATCGGCCCGGCTTCCATCGCGGTGTGGATTTCGTCGCCGGTGCGGTCCAGGAAGCCGGTGTTGATGAAGATCACCCGGTCCTTGGCGGCGCGGATGCACTCCTTGAGATTGACGGTGGTGCGCCGCTCCTCGTCCATGATGCCCATCTTGAGGGTGAAGCGCTCCATGCCCAGCGCGTCCTCGACGCGGCAGAACAACTCGTCGGTGAAGGCGACCTCCTCGGGGCCGTGCATCTTGGGCTTGACGATGTAGACCGAGCCGGCGCGGCTGTTGCGCAGCGGGCCCGCGCCCTTGAGGTCGTGCAGGGCGATGGTGGCGGTGAAGACGGCGTCGAGGATGCCCTCGGGCGCCGGGCTGCCGTCGCCCAGCAGCACTGCGTCGCTGGTCATCAGGTGGCCGACATTGCGCACCAGCATCAGGCTGCGCCCCGGCAGGCTCAGGGTGCCGCCGTCGGGGGCGGTGTAGCGGCGGTCGGGGTTGAGGCGGCGCTCCACCATGCGCCCGCCCTTGGGGAAGCTGGCGACGAGGTCGCCCTTCATCAGGCCCAGCCAGTTGCGATAGACCGCCACCTTGTCCTCGGCGTCGACGGCCGTGACGGAGTCCTCGCAGTCCTGGATGGCGGTCACCGCCGCCTCCAGCACCACATCGGCGACTCCGGCCGCATCGTCCTTGCCGACGGGGTGGCCACGGTCGATGCGGATCTCGATGTGCAGGCCGTTGTTGACCAGCAGCACCGCGGAGGGCTCGGCGGCCTCGCCCTGGAAGCCGGCCAGCTTCCCCGGCTGCTTCAGCCCGGTGGCGGCGCCGTCCTTGAGCGTCACCCGCAACTGGCCATCGACGACGGCATAGCCGGCGGCGTCGTGATGACTGCCCGCGGCCAGCGGCGCCGCCTCGTCAAGGACGTCGCGGGCGAAGCCGATCACGCGCGCGCCGCGCCGGGGGTTGTAGTCGCCACCCGGCTCCAGCCCCGGCTCGAGCGGGATGGCGTCGGTGCCGTAAAGGGCGTCATAGAGGCTGCCCCAGCGCGCGTTGGCGGCGTTGAGGGCGTAGCGGGCGTTCATCACCGGCACGACAAGCTGCGGCCCGGCGATGGTGGCGATCTCGGGATCGACCTTGGCGGTGGTGACGGCGAAATCCTCGCCCTCGGGCAGCAGGTAGCCGATCTCGCGCAGGAAGGCGGCGTAGGCCTCGCGGTCGAACGGCCGCCCCTGGCGCTCGCGGTGCCAGGCGTCGAGGCGCACCTGCATGGCTTCGCGCTTGGCCAGCAGGTCGCGGTTGCGGGGCGTCAGATCATGCAGGATGCCGTCCACCGCCGCCCAGAAATCCTCGGGCGCAATGCCGGTGCCGGGCAGCACCTCGCGGTTCACGAAGTCATGCAGCACCGGGGCAATCTGGATGTTCCCGACCCTTCTGCGTTCCGTCACGACCGTCCTCCACGTCTTCGAATGCACGGCGCGCCGCACCGGAACAGGAGCACCGGCACGACCGGCCACCGAGTCTCCTCGTATCTGTGGCCGGCGCAAGACCATGCAATATCCATACGCGGGGCGGTACTGGCCGAAGGTCTGGGCGCCTCGGCCATCAGCAAAAAAAAAGGCTTCTTCCGGGGGTGCCGGAAGAAGCCAATGCGCTTGTCGGGGCCGTGGACGGCCCACGTAACGCAGGGTCGAGTGCCACCTTATTAGCGGACCGCCCGGCGGTTGTCTACGGGAAAACCCTTATTCCGCGGGAACGAGGCGCAGCACGGCGCCATCGCCCTCGTCGGTGAGGGCATAGACGGCGCCGTCGGGGCCCTGGGCGACGTCGCGGACGCGGGCGCCGAGGGGGATGCGCTCCTCGCCCACCACCCGCGCCCCGTCCAGCTTCAGGCGCACGATCGCCTGCGCCACCAGCCCGCCGTTGAGCACGTCGCCCCGCCATGCGGGGAACAGGTCGCCGTCGTAGAACGCCATGCCCGAGGCGGCGATGACCGGCGTCCACTGGTGCAGCGCCAAGGCGAGGTCGGGGCGCGTGGGCGGATCGGGAATGGGTTCGCCGGAATAGTGGCTGCCCCAGCTCACCAGCGGCCAGCCGTAGTTGCGCCCCGCCTCGGGGATGTTGACCTCGTCGCCGCCACGCGGGCCGTGCTCATTGATCCACAGCGCCCCCGTTTCCGGGTGGATGGCGGCGCCCTGAATGTTGCGGTGACCGTAGGACCAGATCTCGGGTTGCGCCTGGGGCGTGTCGACGAAGGGGTTGTCGGCGGGGACGCTGCCGTCGGGGTTGATGCGCACCACCTTGCCCAGGTGGTTGGACAGATCCTGGGCGGGCTCCAGGCGGTTGCGCTCGCCGGTGGTGACGTACAGGGTGCCGTCGGGCGCGAAGGCCAGCCGCGAGCCGAAATGCGAGCCGCCACCCATCTTGGGCTGCTGGCGGAAGATCACCGCGACGTCCTCAAGCGCCCCATCGCCAAGGCGCCCGCGCGCCACGGCGGTGGAGGCGCCGCCGCCTCCGGGTTCGGCATAGCTCAGATAAACCCGGCGATTGGACTCGAACGCCGGGTCGACGGCAACGTCCAGCAGCCCCCCCTGCCCGCGCGCGAACACCTCCGGCACCCCCGCCAGCGGATCGGAAACGGTGCCGTCGCCGGCAATGACGCGCAGACGGCCGGGGCGTTCGGTCACCAGCATCCGCCCGTCGGGCAGGAAGGCCAGCCCCCAGGGATGCTCCAGCCCCGCCGCCACCGTCTGCACCGCCACCGGGCCGGCCTCGGTCTCGACGACGTCCCGCGCGCAGGCAACGGACGCCGCCAGCACCAGACCCACGGCCACCGGAAGTCTAAACATCGCCGCGCCTCCCTTCGCCATTTTGGAGAATGTATGTGCGCGGGCGGGCGGTCACAAGCAGCCGCCGGCCGCCAAACCTGGTGCAGCCGCGAGGCGGCTTTGCTAGCATCGCAGGCATGGCCGATGGAATCATCCCGATGGCGCCGATGGGCGATGGCGGCGACCCGCGCCCGCTGCGCATCCCGCCCCACAACCTGGAGGCGGAGCAGCAGCTTCTGGGCGCCATCCTCGTCAACAACCGCAACCTCGAAAAGGTGTCGGAGTTCCTGCGCCCGGAGCATTTCGCCGAACCGGCGCACGCCCGCATTTTCGAGGCCTGCGACAAGCTGATCGGCCGCGGGCAGATCGCCGACCCGGTGACCCTGCGCTCGCTGCTGGAGCACGACCCCGCCCTGGCGGAACTGGGCGGTGCCGCCTATCTGGCCGAACTGGTGCAGGGGCTGGTCACGGTGGTCAACGCCGAGGACTATGGCCGGCTGGTGCACGACCTGCACCTGCGCCGCGAGTTGATCGCGTTGGGCGAGGACGTCGTCAACGACGCCTACGACGTCGACCCCGACGCCGGCGCTCTGGAGCAGATACACGCCGCCGAACAGAAGCTCTACGACCTGGCGACGGTCGGCCAGACCGAAGGCGGCTTCCGCGACTTCCGCCGCGCCGTCATCGGCGCCATCGAACTGGCCGAGGCCGCGCACAAGCGCGAGGGCAAGCTGTCGGGGGTGCCCACCGGCCTGGCCGACATGGACCGCAAGCTGGGCGGGCTGCACCCGTCCGACCTGGTGGTGCTGGCGGGGCGGCCCAGCATGGGCAAGACCAGTCTGGCGACCAACATCGCCTTCAACGCCGCCCGCGCCTATCGCCCCGGCCGCGACGAGCTGGGCCGGCCGAAGGCCGAGGATGGCGCGGTGGTGGCCTTCTTCTCGCTGGAAATGTCGGCCGAGCAGCTGGCCACCCGCATCCTGGCCGAGCAGGCGCAGATCGCCTCGCACAAGATCCGCCAGGGCGAGTTGTCGCACGAGGAGTTCCAGCGCCTGGTGGTGGCCAGCCAGGAGCTGCACAGCCTGCCGCTTTACATCGACGACACCCCGGCGCTGTCGGTCCCGGCGGTGCGCACCCGCGCCCGGCGCCTGGCGCGCCAGCACGGGCTGGGGCTGGTGATCATCGACTATCTGCAGCTTCTGCGGGGGGCGGGGCGCGTCGAGAACCGCGTCCAGGAGATTTCCGAGATCACCCGCGGCCTGAAGGCCCTGGCCAAGGAGCTGAACGTGCCGGTGCTGGCGCTGTCGCAGCTTTCGCGCGCCGTCGAGCAGCGCGACGACAAGCGCCCCCAGCTTTCCGACCTGCGCGAATCGGGCACCATCGAGCAGGACTCCGACGTGGTGATGTTCGTGTTCCGCGAGCAGTATTACCTGGAGCGCGGCGAGCCGGGCCGCAAGCCGGAGGAGAGCGAGGAGAAGTTCGCCGACCGCTACGAGCGCTGGCACCAGCGCCTGGAGGAGGTCGCCAACACCGCCGAAGTCATCATCGCCAAGCAGCGCCACGGCCCCGTGGGCACCGTGCGGCTGTATTTCGACGGCAACTACACCCGCTTCGGCGACCTGATCCCCGAGGACCACTACACGCAGCCCCATGAGTGAGGAGCGGGACCGCGCCGGCGGCATCCTGTCCATCGACCTCGACGCCGTCGCCGACAACTGGCGCCGGCTGGCGGCGCGCTTGCGCCCCGGCGCCGAATGCGCCGCCGTGATTAAGGCCGACGCCTACGGCCTGGGGGCGGCGCGGGTGGCGCCGGCGCTGCTGGCGGCCGGCTGCCGCACCTTCTTCGTCGCCACCATCGACGAGGGCATCCGCCTGCGGCCGCTGGTGGGGGCGGCGCCGGTGTTCGTGCTCAACGGCGTCTATCCGCGCACCGAGGGCGACTTCCTGGAGCACGCCTTGCTGCCGGTGCTCAACACCCCGGAACAGGCGGCGCTGTGGCGGGCGGCGGCGGCACGGGCGGGGCGGCCGCTGTCGGCGGCCGTGCATGTCGATACCGGCATGGCCCGCCTGGGCCTCTCGGCCGCCGAGGCGGCCGCCCTGGCCGCGGACGACGATTTCTGGCGCGCCGTGCCGCCGCTGCTGCTGCTCAGCCACCTGGCCTGCGCCGAGGACGAGCCGCACGCCAAGAACACCGCCCAGCGCGACGCCTTCGCCACGCTGCGCACCCGCCTGCCGGCGATGCCCGCCAGCCTGGCCAATTCATCCGGAATCTTCCTGGGCCCGGACTACCATTTCGACCTTGCGCGCCCCGGCGCCGCCCTGTTCGGGGTCAACCCCCGCCCCGGCGAGCCGAACCCGATGGCGCAAGTCATTCATTTGCAAGGAAAAATCCTGCAAGTGCGCGCCGTTGACACCCCCATGACCGTTGGCTATGGTGCCAGCCACCGGATTGCCCGCAAGGGGCGGCTGGCGACGGTGGCGGTCGGCTATGCCGACGGGTATCTGCGGTCCTTGAGCAACCGCGCCACCGGCGTCATCGGCGGCCATTCAGTGCCGATGGTGGGGCGGGTGTCCATGGATCTCATAACCTTCGACATCAGCGACGTGCCGGAATCGGTCGCGCATCCGGGCGCGTTGATCGACCTCATCGGGCCCGGCAACCCGCTGGACCGCATCGCCGGGGAGGCCGGCACCATCGGCTACGAGATCCTCACCAGCCTGGGCGGCCGCTACCATCGCGACTATCGCGGCGGATGCGGGTGAGATGTCCATCCTCGCCGCCGTCGGTCACCTGTTCCTGACCTTCCTGGCCGCCGCCGGGCGCCTGGCGGTGTTCACCGGCATCGCGCTGTCGCACTGCGTGCGCCCGCCGTTCTATCCGCGCCTGATCGGCCAGCAGATGCTGACCATCGGCTATTTCTCGCTGCCGGTGGTGGGGCTGACGGCGATCTTCTCGGGCATGGTGCTGGCGCTGCAAAGCTATACCGGCTTCGCCCGCTTCGCCGCCGAGGGGGCGGTGGCGACGGTGGTGGCGTTGTCGGTGACGCGCGAATTGGGGCCGGTGCTGGCGGGCCTGATGGTGGCCGGGCGCGTGGGCGCGGCGATGGCCGCCGAGATCGGCACCATGCGCGTGACCGAGCAGATCGACGCCCTGACCACCCTGTCCACCAACCCCTACAAGTATCTGGTCGCCCCCCGTCTCATCGCCGGGGTGCTGATGCTGCCGGCGCTGGTGTTGGTGGCCGACATCATCGGCGTGTTCGGCGGCTATCTCATCGGCACCTACAAGCTGGGCTTCAACCCCATGACCTATATCGCCCGCACCTGGGAGTTCCTGGAGCCGATGGACGTGGTTTCGGGGCTGGTGAAGGCGGCGGTGTTCGGGCTGCTGATCGCGCTGATGGGCTGCTATCACGGCTACAACTCGCGCGGCGGCGCCCAGGGGGTGGGGCGGGCAACCACGGCGGCGGTGGTCAGCGCCTCCATCCTGATCCTCACCTTCAACTACATCGTCACCGAACTGTTCTTTGCGCGATGATTCCCAAGATCGAGCTTCGCAACCTGCACAAGGCTTTCGGGTCCAAGGTCGTCCTCGACGACATCGACCTGACCGTCTGCCCGCAGGAATCGCTGGTGATCATCGGCGGCTCGGGCTCGGGCAAGTCGGTGATGCTGAAATGCATCCTGGGCCTGATGACTCCCGACCGGGGCAGCGTGCTGGTGGACGGCGAGGAGAGCGTCGGCCTGCCGCCGCACGAGCGCGAGCGCCTGTTGCAGCGCTTCGGGATGCTGTTCCAGGGCGGGGCGCTGTTCGACAGCCTGACGGTGTGGGAGAACGTCGCCTTCGGCCTCATCCAGGGCAAGGGCATGAAGCGCGAGGCCGCGCGCGAGCGGGCGCTGGAGAAGCTGGCCGCCGTCGGCCTGGGCGAGGCGGTGGCGGAACTGCGCCCGGCCGAGCTTTCGGGCGGGATGCAGAAGCGAGTCGGCCTGGCGCGCGCCATCGCCGCCGACCCCGAGATCATCTTCTTCGACGAGCCTACCACCGGGCTCGACCCCATCATGGCCGACGTCATCAACGACCTGATCGTCACCTCGGTCAAGCAGTTGGGGGCGACGGCGATTTCCATCACCCACGACATGGCCTCGGCCCGCAAGATCGCCGACCGCATCGCCATGCTCTACAAGGGCCGGCTGATCTGGGTGGGGCCGGTGGACGCCATCGACGATTCCGGCAACCCCTATGTCGACCAGTTCATCCACGGCCGCGCCGAGGGACCGATCGCGATGGAGGTGCGGCGCTGATGGCCCGTCCGGCCGCCCGCTTCGTCTGCCAAGGCTGCGGCGCCGCGCAGCCGAAGTGGAGCGGGCGCTGCGATGCCTGCGGCGAGTGGAACAGCATCGTCGAGGAGGTGACGCGCGACGCCGCGCCCAAGGGCCTGGGCGGCCGGCGCGGGCGCCGGATCGAGTTCGTCGGCCTGCGCGGCGAGGGCCGGCCGCCGCCGCGGCTGACCACCGCCATCGCCGAGTTGGACCGCGTGTGCGGCGGCGGACTGGTGGCGGGCTCGGCGCTGCTGGTCGGCGGCGACCCCGGCATCGGCAAGTCGACGCTGCTGTTGCAGGCGGTGGCGGCGCTGGGCGGGCGGGCGCGCAGCGTCTACATCACCGGCGAGGAGGCGGTGGAGCAGGTGCGCCTGCGGGCCCGCCGCCTGGGTCTGGACGCCGCGCCGGTCGAGCTTGCCGCCGCCACCTCGCTGCGCGACATCGCCGCCTCGCTGGAGGCCGGCACGCCGCCGGACGTGGTGGTGATCGATTCCATCCAGACCATGTACCTGGACAGCCTCGATTCCGCCCCGGGCACCGTCGCCCAGGTGCGGGCCTGCGCCCAGGAACTGATCCGCCTGGCGAAGCGGCGGGGATTCGCGCTGTTCCTGGTCGGCCATGTCACCAAGGAGGGCCAGATCGCCGGCCCGCGGGTGCTGGAGCACATGGTCGACACGGTGCTGTATTTCGAGGGCGAGCGCGGCCATCAGTTCCGCATCCTGCGCGCGGTGAAGAACCGCTTCGGGGCCACCGACGAGATCGGCGTCTTCGAGATGACCGACGGCGGCCTGGTCGAGGTCGCCAACCCCTCGGCGCTGTTCCTGGCCGAGCGCCGCGGCAATGTCTCGGGAAGCTGCGTCTACGCCGGCGTCGAGGGCAGCCGGCCGATGCTGGTGGAGATCCAGGCCCTGGTGGCGCCCACGGGGCTGGCGACGCCGCGCCGCGCCGTGGTGGGATGGGACTCCGGCCGCCTGGCGATGATCCTGGCGGTGCTCGACGCCCGCTGCGGCCTGACGCTGTCGGGCAATGACGTCTATCTCAACGTCGCCGGCGGCCTGCGCATCACCGAGCCCGCCGCCGATCTGGCGGTGGCCGCCGCCCTGGTGTCCTCGGCGACCGACGTGCCGGTGGCCGCCGACATGGTCGTGTTCGGCGAAATCGGCCTGTCGGGCGAGGTGCGCGCCGTCGCCCAGGGCGAGGCGCGACTGAAGGAGGCGGCGAAGTTGGGCTTCGCCCAGGCGCTCGTCCCCGACGGGCGCGGCCGCGCCGACAAGGCGCCGGCGACGGTGCGGCGCATCGGACATCTGCACGACTTGGTGAAGCTTTTCCGTTACGATGCGGCCGGCACCAGCCCCGGCACAGCAGCAGCGGCGTCGCGTCATGGATAACCTGCCGATCAACACCCTCGACCTCGTGGTCCTCGCCGTCCTGTTCGTCTCGGGGGTGGTGGCGCTGTTCCGTGGCTTCGTCCACGAAACCCTGGCCGTCGCCGGCTGGCTGGCGGCGGGGCTGATCGGCCTGTATGCGTTGCCCTGGAGCGGCCCGCTGGTGCGCGAATACATCGAGCCCGGCTGGCTGGCCGATTCGCTGGCGGGCGGCGGCGTCTTCCTGGTGGCGCTGTTCGTGCTGTCGCTGCTGACCCACGCGCTGTCGCGCCGCATCCGTCAAAGCGCCCTCAACAGCCTCGACCGGGCGTTGGGCTTCATTTTTGGGGTAGCCCGGGGTGCCCTGCTGGTGGTGCTTGCCTATATGGTGGGCATATGGCTCCTGGATGCGGACGACCCACCCGAATGGCTGGCCGAGGCCAAGACCCGGCCGATGATGGAGGCGGGGGTGGACGTCGTGCAGGCGGTCCTGCCCGAATACGTCGCCACCGCCCGCGGCGAGGCGGACAAGGCCCTCCGGCAGGCGCGCGAGGTCAAGGAGGCGGAGGAAATCTTCCGCAGCCTGTCCGAGCCGCAGCCCCGGGCCGACGAGGAGGCCCGCCCCCAGCCGGGCTACAGCGAGGACGAAACCGGCGACATGGACCGCCTCATCCAGAGCAACCAGTGACCAGCAACCCGCAGAACCGCAGGCCCGGCCGATGCTGACGACCCATCCGTTCGACGACGACCACCTCAAGGAAGAGTGCGGGGTGTTCGGGATTTTCGGCCCCCCCGAAGCCGCGGGCTATGTCGCCCTCGGCCTCCACGCCCTGCAGCACCGCGGGCAGGAGGCGGCGGGCATCGTTTCCAGCGACGGCCAGCACTTCCACACCCATCGCGGCACCGGCCACGTCGCCGACAATTTCGGCAAGGAAGAGGTCATCGCCGGCCTGCCCGGCCACATGGCCGTCGGCCATGTGCGGTATTCCACGAGCGGCAAGCCGGTGGTGCGCAACGTCCAGCCGCTGTTCGCCGATTTCGAGTTCGGCGGGCTGGCCATCGGGCACAACGGCAACCTCACCAACGCCGTCACCCTGCGCCGCAGCCTGGTGCGGCGCGGCTGCCTGTTCCAGTCGACCTCGGACACCGAGGTCATCATCCACCTCATCGCCATCAGCCTCTATTCCACCGTCGAGGACCGCATGATCGACGCCCTGCGGCAGGTGGAGGGGGCCTATTCGCTGGTGGCGCTGACCAACGACTCGGTCATCGGCGTGCGCGACCCGATGGGCATTCGGCCGCTGGTGCTGGGGCGGCTGGACAAGGCCTATATCCTGGCCTCGGAAACCTGCGCCCTCGACATCATCGGCGCCGAGTTCGTGCGTGACGTCGATCCGGGCGAACTGGTGGTGCTCAACGCCCAGGGCGTGCACAGCATCAAGCCCTTCCCCAAGTCGCCGCGCCGCTTCTGCATCTTCGAGTACATCTATTTCGCCCGCCCCGACAGCATGGTCGAGGGCAGCAGCGTCTATGAGGTGCGCAAGCACATCGGCGCCGAACTGGCCCGCGAAACCCGCACCCCGGCCGACGTGGTGATCCCCGTTCCCGACTCCGGCGTGCCCGCCGCCATCGGCTATGCCGCCGAAGCGGGCATTCCCTTCGAACTGGGCATCATCCGCAACCACTATGTCGGGCGCACCTTCATCGAGCCCACCGACAGCATCCGCCACCTGGGCGTGAAGCTGAAGCACAACGCCAACCGCGCCCAGATCGAGGGCAAGCGCGTGGTGCTGGTGGACGATTCCATCGTCCGCGGCACTACCTCGACCAAGATCGTCGACATGGTGCGCCAGGCCGGGGCCAAGGAGGTGCACATGCGCATCTCCAGCCCGCCCACGACCCATCCCTGCTTCTACGGCATCGACACGCCCGAGAAGGACAAACTGCTGGCGGCGCAGCACAGCGTCGAGGCGATGGCGCGCCATATCGGCGCCGACAGCCTGGCCTTCATTTCCATCGACGGCCTGTACCGCGCTCTCGGCCATGCCGGCCGCGACCAGAAGGCGCCGCAGTTCTGCGACGCCTGTTTCACCGGCGACTATCCGGTCGCCCTGACCGACCGCGACGGCGGCGACATCATGCCCCTGCTGTCGGTGCTGACGGAGGGACGCTAGGCATGGCGGGACGGCTTGAGGGGCGCATCGCCCTGGTGACGGGGGCGTCGCGCGGCATCGGGCGGGCCGTCGCCACGCGTTTCGCGGCGGAAGGGGCGCAGCTTGTGCTGGTGGCCCGCACCCAGGGCGCGCTGGAGGAACTCGACGACGAGATTCGCGCCGCCGGCCACCGCCAGCCCAGCTTGGTGCCGTTGGACCTGCGCGAGTTCGACAAGATCGACCAGATGGGCTACGCGCTTTATCAGCGGTTCGGGCGGCTGGACGTGCTGGTGGGCAATGCCGGTGTCCTGGGCGGCCTCGGACCGGTGGCGCATGTCAAGCCGCAGGACTGGCAGAAGGTGCTCGACGTCAACCTCACCGCCAATTACCGCCTTATTCGCAGCCTCGACCCGCTGCTGCGCCAGTCCGAGGCCGGACGGGCGATCTTCGTCAGCACCGGCGTTACCGCCGGGCGCGCCTATTGGGGCCCCTACGCCGCCAGCAAGGCGGCGCTGGAGGCGCTGGTGCGCTCTTACGCCGAGGAGGTCGCCAACACCACGCCGATCCGTGCCAACATCGTCGATCCCGGCCGCACGCGCACGCGGATGCGCGCCGAAGCCTTTCCGGGCGAAGACCCCGACAGCCTGCCGCCGCCCGAGCATCTGGGCGACCTGTTCGTCGACCTGGCGGCGCCCGACTGCCGAAGCACCGGCGAGATAGTCCGCGGCTACTGAGGCGCCGGCATCTCGGCCGTCTGCGGTGCCGGCCCCTCCGGTGCCGTCACCGTCGGCGCCACCACCAGCAGGCCCAGGCCGTCGTGCCCGGCCTCGCTCAACAGCAGCGCCGGCCCCAATGTCAGCAGCAGGAAGACGATAACCACGACAACCCGTAGCGACGACACCATCATGCCCCACATCCGTTGAGCGGATTAGATGGGTGAGTTTTCGTCGCGCGCCGATTGGACCGGTGAGGCATCAACGAAGGGGGAGGCTACTCCCCTACATAGGGATTGCGCCCCTTGCGCAGCAACAGCCGCACCGGCACCCCCGGCAGGTCGAAGGCGTCGCGCAGGCCGTTGACCAGATAGCGCGTGTAGGAGTCGGGAAGGCCTTCGGGCCGGCTGGTGAAGATGACGAAGGTCGGCGGGCGGCTCTTGGGCTGGGTGATGTAGCGCAGCTTGACGCGCCGCCCCTGCACCGCCGGCGGCGGATGGCGGCCGACCGCCTCCTCAAGCCAGCGGTTGAGCTGGCCGGTGGAGACCCGGCGGTTCCACAGGTCGTAAACCTCGACCACCCGGTCCATCAGCCCCTCCAGCCCGGCGCCGGTCAGGGCGGACACGGTCACGGTGGGGATGCCGCGCACCTGCGGCAGCGAGCGCTCCAGGCGGTCGTGCAGCTGGCGCAGCGCGGCGCGGCGGTCCTCGACCAGATCCCACTTGTTGAGCGCCACCACCAGCGCCCGCCCCTCCCGCACGGTCATGCGGGCGATGGTCAGGTCCTGCTTCTCCATCGCGGCGCGGGCGTCCAGGACCAGCACGACGACATTGCTGCGGCGGATGGCCTCCAGCGTCTCGGCGACGGACAGCTTCTCCAGCTTGGCGACCACATTGGCGCGCCGGCGCAGCCCGGCGGTGTCGACCAGCCGCACCGGCCGGCCACCGTGCTGCCAGTCGATTTCGATGGCGTCGCGGGTGAGGCCCGCCTCCGGGCCGGTCAGCAGGCGTTCCTCGCCGACGAGGCGGTTGACCAGGGTGGATTTGCCGACATTGGGCCGCCCGACGACGGCGAGGCGCAACGGGCCGGCGGCCTCGGCCTCCGCCTCGTCCGCCGCGGCCTCATCCTCCGGCGCCCAATGGGGCAGCAGCGCCTCGTGCAGATCGGCCATGCCCTCGCCGTGCTCGGCCGACACGGCAACGGGCTCGCCGAGGCCGAGGCCGAAGGCCTCGTAATAACCGGAATCGCCGGCGCGGCCTTCGCTCTTGTTGGCGACGAGAATCACCGGCTTGGGGTGACGGCGCAGCCAGCCGGCGAAATGGGCGTCGAGCGGGGTGATGCCGGCGCGGGCGTCGACCAGCATCAGCACCACGTCGGCCTCGGCGACGGCACGCTCGGTCTGGGCGCGCATACGCCCTTCCATGCTGTCCTCGTCGGCCTCCTCCAGCCCGGCGGTGTCGATGACCCGAAAGGTCAGGCCGTAAAGGGAGGCTTCGCCCTCGCGGCGATCGCGGGTGACGCCGGGGGTGTCGTCGACGATGGCGGACCGCCGGCCGACCAGCCGGTTGAACAGGGTCGACTTGCCGACATTGGGCCGCCCCACGATGGCGACGGTGAGGGTCATTCGTCCGGGCTCAGCGGTAGGCGACGATATCGCCGGACTCGGTCATGACATAGAGGGTGCCGCCGGCGATCACCGGCGCCGCGGCCGGCGTCCCCGGCAGCGGCGTGCGGCCAAGCACGGTGCCGTCGGCGGGCGACAGGAGCAACAACTCGCCCTCGGCGCCGGCCAGCACGACGCGCCCACCGGCGAGCACCGGCCCGTGCCACATGCCCGGCGGCAGTTCCGCGGTCCAGTAGGCGCGGCCGCTGTTGGCGTCCAGCGCCGCCAGGCGGCCGCCGTGGGTGAGAATGAACAGGACGTCCCCCGCCAGCCACGGCGTCTGCAAGCCGCCAGCGGCAAGATCCCAGGCGCGGCGGCCGCTGCGCAGGTCGATGGCGGCGGCCATGTTGCTGTTGCCGATGACATAGACGCGGCCGTCGCTCATCACCGGCAGGGCGCGGATGTCGGTCAGGCGGGCGACGGCGTCGGTGCGCGCCAGCGCCGCCATCGACTCGATCCACAGCACCGAGCCGTTGTCGGCCCTGAGCGCATAGACCTCGCCGGAGGAATAGGGCGCCACCACCACGCCGTCGGCGGCGGCGGGGCTGGCGCCGCCCTGCAGGCCCGCCACCTCGCCGAGGCCCGAATGCGTCCACAGGGGGCTGCCGTCGGCCAGCGACAGCGCGTGGGTGCGGTTGTCGCTGGATACGACGAAAACACGGCCGTCGGCGACGGTGGGAGCGCTGCGCACCGGGGCGCTGACGCGGGAGCGCCAGCGGATGGCGCCGGTCGCGGGCTCCAGGGCCAGCACCTCGGCATAGCCGGTCGCCGCCACCACCACGTCGCCATCGACGGCGACGCCGCCGCCGATGCCGCCTTCGCGCTCGTCCTCGGGGGCCAGGTCGGTGCGCCAGACGGTGCGTCCGGTCGCCGCGTCCAGGGCGGCCGCCACCGCCCCGGCGTCGACGGCGTAGATGCGGCCGTCGGCCACCACCGGCGCCGTCAGCAGGCGCTGCCGGTCGCCGTTGCCGCGGCCCACCGAGGCGCGCCAAAGCTGGCGCAATCCTTCGTCCAGCGCCAGATGGCCCGGGGCATGGGCGGCGGTGCCCCCCGCCTGCGGCCAACGGTTGTTGGCGGTGGCGTCGGGCAGGGCCGGCGCGCGGTCGGCAAGGTCTGGATCGACCTCGACGCCGCCGGTGTCGGCCAGCACCGCGATGCGCTCGCCCGGCAGCGGCGGTGGATCCTTGTCGCCGAACCAGCCGCCGCTGCTGCACGAGGTCAGTGCCGCCGCCGCCGCCAGCGCCAGCCCCACGCGCACCGCCCGCCGCCGGTCTCGTCTCCGCGCCATCATCCTTCGCTCACCTCGTTCAGGCGGCCGAGCGCCGCCAGCATGTCCGCCGCGCGCCGGCGGGCGCCCTGCGGCGCCGTATCGTCTTCCATGACCTGACGGAGAAGGGCGGCGGCGTCATCGGTTTCGCCGTTCTGCTGCGCCAGCACCGCCGCCAGCTCCCGCGCCACATGGCGCCAGGGGCTGCCCTCGTCCATCAGCGGGTCGAGGCGCGCCGACAAGCCCACGGTGTCGCCGTCCTCCATGCGCAGCAGCACGCCACGCAACAACGCCAGTTCTCGGTAACGCTGCGGCTTGGAGGCGTCGCCGGCGATGCTGTCATAGACGGCGCGCGCCTGCTCGACCTCGCCGCCGGCGGCCAGAATCTCGGCGCGCCGCAGTTGCGACAGCAGGGCGTAGCCGGTGCGGCCCTCGCCACCCAGGGCCGCGAAAATCGCCAGCGCGCCGTCCTCGTCCCCGGCGTCCAGGGCCTGCAGCGCCTGGCCGTAGCGCAGCGCCTCGTCGGCGCGCACCTGCGCCTGCCAGTATTGCCACCCCTGATTCCCGGCGACCACCAGCACCACCGCGACGGCGGCGCCGATAACCCAGCCGCCGTACCGCTTCCACAACTTTTCGAAGCGTTCGCGCTGAAGCTCCTCGTCGACCTCGCGGATCAGGAGGTCGGCGGAACGGTCCTTCTCGTCGGCCACGCGCAACTCCGTACATAAACGAGGGCGCTAAGATAATCGGCCAAGGCCGTCGAAGCAAACGCTTGCTGGTCGCCGTTCAGGACCACCGCCACTTGATCGAGCATCCCATGCTGGCGATCTGATGCTCGGGCCCGCGGCCGGTTTCGGCCACCATTCTCATCGCCTCGAACAACTCGCGCCGCGCCCCCGGCGCCGCCTCCTTGCGCGATTCGTCCAGGCGCCCGCGGTATTGCAGCCCCAGATCGGCGTCGAAGCCGAAGAAATCCGGCGTGCAGACGGCATCGTAGGCGCGCGCCACCTCCTGGGTGGCGTCGATGACATAGGGAAAGCCGAACCCGTGCCGCCGCGCGAATTCCTGCATGTTCTCGAAGGAATCGTCCGGATAGGTTTCGGTGTCGTTGGGCATGATGGCGATGCTGTTGACGCCCAGCCCCCGAAGCTCGCGGGCGTCCCGCACGATGCGATCGATGACGGCCCGGACATAGGGGCAATGGTTGCAGATGAACATTACCAGCGTCCCCCGCGGGCCGCGGATGTCGGCCAGGCTGTAGGTGCGGCCATCGACGCCCTTGAGGCTGAAGTCCGGCGCCTTCCACCCGAAATCGCAGAGGGGGGTTTCCACGGCCATTCGCGTCACTCCCGTCGTGGTGTCCGTCCCGTCCATATTAGGCGCAATGGCAAGGGTGGCAACGACACCAACGGGCAGGGTAAAGGCGCTGGACCTGGAGGGGCGAGATGGTGGAAACTGGGGGCGATCACACGTCCCCGACGCGAAAGGACGTTGCCTGGGAATGGCGCAGCTGATCCGCCTCGCCGATCACCCCGCGGCCCAAAACCGCCGTGCCCGTCCGATTCACTTCAGCCGCGCCGAAATCAATCAGCTCTTGTCGCTCTACGCCCGGCGGGTGGCCGCCGGCGAATGGCGCGACTACGCCATCGACTGCCGGCCGGGCATGGCGATCTTCGCCGCCTTTCGCGGCACCAATCAGCGCCCGGCCCTGACGGTCCAGAAACTGCCCCAGGCCTTCGTGGTCACCGCCGATGATCGCGGCCGCTGCCAGGCGGCGACGCTGGGCGACGCCCTGGCGGCGTGGGAGCCGCGGCTGACGCTGGCGAAGTCATAGAACCGGCTGGAACTCCCCCTCGGGCTCGGGCAGCCACAGCAGCGTCCCCTCGGCGACGTCGAACCAGGCGCCGTGCAGCGCCAGGCGTCCCTCCGCTTCGGCGGCCGCCACCCAGGGGAAGCTGCGCAGATTGCGCAACGAGGTGCGCACCACCTCGTGCTCGCAGGCGCGTTGCAGGCCGCCCGCCTCGCCGCCCTGGGCCTGCGCCGCCGCGCGGGCCGGCGCGGCGATGTCCATCCAGGCCGAGATGAACTCACCGCCGGCGGGTTGGTCGTCGAGCAGCGCCCGCACGCCGCCGCAGCCGCCGTGGCCCATGACAACGATGCTGCGCACCTGCAGCGAGCGCACCGCGAATTCGATCGCCGCCGAGGTGCCGTGATAATCGCCGTCGGGGGCGTAGGGAGGCACCAGATTGGCGACGTTGCGCAGCACGAAAAGCTCGCCCGGTCCGGCATCGAAGATCCAGGCCGGGTCGACGCGCGAATCGCAGCATGAAATCACCATCGCCGGCGGCGACTGCCCTTCCTGGGCCAGTTGCGCGAACCGGCGGCGAAAGCGCGGCAGATAATCGCCGCGAAAACGCCGGTATCCGTCCAGAAGCTGCTGAATCGTTCCGCCTCCCCTAGTTGGTGCGTGGCCTATAACACAGCTTGGCGCCGCCTTCAGCCCTCTTTTACCATCCGGCAAGGCCATCGGTGCACACTCCGTCGATGGCCGACATCCTTCCCTTCCCCGCCAACCGATCGACCTTCCGCGACGCCCGCGCCTGGCTGCGCTACGGCCACCGCTGCGCCGCCGGGGGCGACCACGCCGAGGCGGTGGCGGCCTTCGAGATCGCCCTCTTCATCGACCCCGGCCTTTCAGAGGCCCGTGGCGCCCTCGCCGCCCTGCGCCGGCGCCCCTGAGGCATATAGCGCCGCCTCGGCCCGGCGGCGGCGCACCAGGCCCGGCAGGCGGCGGCCGCCGGCGTGCACCCAGCGGCGAAACTCGCCGGGGGCGCGGTGGTGGTCGCCCCGGTTGACGACGCGCCGCAGCGTGCTGGCCTGCAAAGCGCCGCCGCCGAGATTGAAGGTGAAGCTGACCAGGGCATCGAAGCGCGCCTGGGTCAGCGGCGCCGCAATCAGCCGCCGCACCGCGCCCTCGGCGCCGGCGACGTCGCGGGCCAGCAGCGCCGCCGCCGCCGCCTCGTCGATCTCGGCGGGAAAGTCCTCGCCGGGGCGGACGACGTGGCCGTAGCCGATGGTGGGCCAGCCCGCCGGGCAGGTATAGACGCGGGGGCTGAAGCCCTCGAACGCCTTGATGAGGGCCAGCCCCTCGGTGCCGACGCGCATGGCGCGGCTAAGCCCCGCCGCGGAAACGCTGCATGGCCCGCTGTCCGAACCAGAAGCTGAGCACGGCGGCAAAGGTGGCCTGGCTGGTCTCGTCCCAGACGGTGGCGAGGGCGGTGTGGGCGGCCGCGTCGTACAGCACGATCAAGGCGTAAAGCTGCGTGCCCTTCACGGCGGCGAACAGGGCGAAATAGGCGTAGGTGATGACGGGCCGGACACTGGAAATCAGCAGCTCCAGCGCGGCGTCGACCCACGCCACGCCGGTCGCCTGGCGGCGCGCCGCGCGCTGGAGGGCGCGCGCCTCGCCGATGTCGGCCGCGACATTGATCTCTTCCAGGCGCTGCGCCTGCAGGCGCTCCTGCGCCTCGATCTGCAGCCGCATCACCGCCAGTTCGTGGGCGCGGTCGCCGCGCTCGCGCACATAACCCAGAAAGTCGGGAGCAAAGCTGGTGACGAAGCCCAGCAGCGAACCCAGCAGCGTTATCATCGCTCGATCTCCTTGCTCTCGAAGCGGCCCGCCACCGCCGAGACCAGCCGCGCCTGCTCCTCCAGGGCGTGGTGCAGGGCGCGCATGTCGGCGTCATGCTCGGCACGGCGGACGAAGTTGCGGTCCAGGTCGTCCTCCAGGCGGTCGATGCGCTGGTGCAGGCGCTGGCGGCCCTGCTCGCTTTCGGCACGGGTGCGATCGAACTCGGCCGTGATGCGCCGCGAAATCGCCAGCCACAGCAGCGCCAGCCCGGTCAGCACAGGCAGCGCCTGGAGGACCAGGCCGACGGTAATGGGCATGTCTTCGGCCACCGGCATCGGCGGGGCCCCCTTTGCTGTCGGTGGAAGCGGGTTCAGATGGTCAGCGTCGGCAGCACGTCGTCGGACAGCCGCCGCGGCCAGAAGGCCACGCGCGCGATGGTGCCGCCCCATTCGTAGCCGCCGCCGAAGAAGCGCCCCAGGCGCAGGGTCGTCAGCCCGGCGGGAAGGGTCACCGAACCCCCGGCGACGACCTCCCCACCATTCAGGCAGGCGGCGCAGTCGTCGCTCGCCCAGGCGAAGGCCAGCGAGATTTCGGCGTCGTCCGGAACACTGCCCAGGGACAAGGTGCCCTGCGAGACATTGCCGGCGCTGTAGGGAATGATTTGCACGTTGCCGCCGCTGTTCCGGTACATGGCGTAGCGGTTCGAGGTGCTGCCGTCGTCGATATGGGCGACGTATTGCGAGGTGCCGCCGCCCGCCGCCGTCCGCGCCCGCACCAGCACCGTGCCTTGGGCCCCGTTGAACCACGCCCCCAGCGCCATCGTCACCGTGTCGGCGGCCCGCGTCACCGCCGAGGACGCGGTCGGAACATGGGTGCCGGGATAGGCGCCGTCCTCGTACTGGGCACCCCACACCAGGGCCCCCGAGGCGCCGTCCCCGGCATATTCACGCGGACCGCCGAACATCTCCTTGAGGTAGAGAACCCCGGAGGTGTTGCCGGTTGACGTCGTCTCGACGCTCATCCAGATGCGGTAGCGCCCCCCGCCCAGGGCGATGATGCCGTAGTCATCGGGGGCGCCGGTCTCCACGGCCGCCTGACCGGTGGCGACGTCGAACTCGACGCGGTTTTCGCTACCCCCGAACACCCCTCCCCCCATGCGCAGGGCGAAGACGCCGCGCCCCGCCGGCTCCACCTCCACCGACAGGGTGTGGGGCCCGGTGGCGGTCAAAGCGGCCGCCGGCAGGGTCACTGCATGTATCGCCGTGGTGGCGTCCTCGGTTATTAGGCCCGCCGTAGCTTTTCCGTCGCCGCCGGTGCCGGCGTTGGCGGTCACGGTAACGTTGTTCGGCGTCCACTGCGTCGCGTCCTGGGAATACGGTTGCAGGTTGGTCCGCGCCGCCTCCACCCGCAGCCCCAGGGCCTTCCCCGTGGCCGGGTCGTGGTCGAGGCGCGGCGTGTTGATGGGGCTGGGCACCAGCAGGCCACGCGCGTCGTGACGCCAGGCCCGCGAGTCGCGCACCGCGGATGCGATGCGCCGGTCGACGTGCCCGCCGGCGAAGTCGAGAACAAGGCTGGGACGCATCAGAACACCTCGAAGCTGGAAGGGCCGGTGCGGACGACGAGCGCCGCCTCGCCATCGGCCAAAGTGACGGCGGCGGCGCCATCGATGCCGTCGGCGCCCTGGGCGGCGATGGTGACGCTGCCGCCGCCCGAGCGGTGCTTGACGCGGCACCACCAGCCCTCCGGCGTCTCGGCGGCCGGCGGCAGGGTGAGGGTGACGGCGGCGGCATCCACCCGGTACGCCTTGCCGGTGACGGCCCCCAGCGTGGTGTCGGCGGCGAGGCTCTCCACCCACAGCGCCGGCGCCGCGGCGTCTGGTTCGGCGTCGACGCCGACGCCGGCGGCCGCGACGGCGACGATTCGGTCGAGGATGGCGTCGCGCGGCTGGTAATGCGGGTGCGGGTTCGCCGCCGCCTCGTGCGCCGCCACCGCCGCGATGCCGGGGGCGTCGATTTGCCAGCCGCCGCCATCGTGAAGCAGGGCGACCGATTCGGCCGTCACCCAGGCGCGCCAGCCGGCGGCCGGCGCCAGGAACAGCCAGCCCGCGTACCAGGCGGCGACGCAGCCGTCCCGTCCGCTCCAGGCGCCGGTGGCGCCGGCGGCGACGATGTGGCGCTGTCCCGTGGCCGGGTCGGCGGGGGGCGCGGCACGGTCGCGGTCGATGACCGATAGCTGCACGAGGGCATCGAGGCGGTTCAGCGCCTCGTTGTGGGTGATTTCCTTCTGGGCCTGCGCCGCCTGGATATAGGGCAGGGCAAGGTGGGGGCTGCTCATGTCAGGCTGGTCTCCGTGGCTTGGCCGCGCCCGAGGGCGCCGAGCTGGCACACCCGCACATCGAGAATCGACCGCTGGGCGCCGAAGTCGTCCTGCTGCTGCGCGGCGGTGTAGACGAGAGCGGGGCCCGAGACCGTCAGCGTGCGGGCGACGCGCGGGCTGCGGGTCAGGTCGCCGCCGCCGCCGTCGGCGACCGGCGGAGCAACGGTGAACAGGCGCGTCTTGCCGCTGGTCACCAGGTAGTCGGCGGCATCGATGGTGTAGGTGCCGTCGTTGCCGGTGGTGCTGCCGGTAACGGTGACGGCGGCGCCGGGCGGAAACGCGGCCCGGTGGTCGCCGGCGATGTCGAAGCGCGCCTCGCCGCCGCTGGCCCCGACGATGGGGTGGCGGGAATGCAGGATGTCGACCTCGTAGCGTTCGGCGGCCTCGTCCAGGGGCACGTCGCCGCCGTCGCGCCAGGCACCGCCGACCCGCGCGCGCCGCACCCAGGCGATGCTCCAATCGCCGCTGGCCGAGTCGCGTTCGCCGCGCACATGCGCGGGCGCCAGGGGGCGCAGGCCGCGCCCGGTGTTGGTGAACGCCATCGCCGGCGCCTCGTCGAGTGGGCGGCCGTGCGTGGGGGCCTTGTAGTGCCGGGGCAGGCCGATCAGGTCGCCGCCGCGGGCGACGCGCATCAGATCGTAGGGGCGCAGCAGCAGGAACGTCTCCTCGGCGGCGTGCCCCGCCACCGCCGCCTCGCTGCCACGGCGGCCGCGCAGCAGCCCCGACAGCTCGTATGTTGCCTCCGCGACGAGGACGGCGTTGCGGAACTGCACGATCTCGGCGCCGACGAGGGCGGCGTTGGCGCCCGCCAGCACCGCCGGCGCGGCGGCCGATTCCAGTTCGCCCTGGCGCAGGACCACCCGGAGGCGGGCGGCCTCGTCCCAATAGGCCGTCGGCCCCGGCGGCAGTGCCTCGACGCAGCGGCCCCACACCGCCGGCCCCGGCACGGCCCCCAGCAGATGGTAGGCGCCGCCGCTGCCGTCGTCGGAACGATACAGCCCCGCGCCAGGCCAGCGCCGGCCTTCGGCGCGGGTCCACGAGGCGGCGGCGTAGAAGCCGCCGTCACCGTCCTCGTCCCTGAGCGGCGGCAGGTCGAGCAGGAACAGTTCCGTCTCCGCCAGCCCGGCCAGCGCCTGTCCGGCGACATGGGGCGCGGCGGCGGCGGGGCGTGCCTCCAGCACGGCGGCATCGTCGCTCACCGCCTCGCAAAGCAGGCCCAGCAGGTCGCTCTCGGTGCCGATCAGCCGCAGGGCGCGGCGGCGCGGGCCGTCTTCCAGCACGATGCCGTCGCCGGGTTCCAGCCAGGCGTAGTCGGCGGGCAGGCGGAAACGCAGGCGCTCGCGCCCCGCCCAGGCCTCGAACAGCAGCATGTCGGCCAGCGCCCGCGCCCGCGCGTCCGACAGGGCCAATGGCAGCGCCACCGTGCGGGGGGCGCGCCCGGCCTGGGCGGCGCGCCGCGCCGTCTGCACCGCCCGCTGCCAGTCGGCGGCCCGGGCGCGATAAAGCACGTCGACCTGCCCCGGCAGTTCGGCATCGGGCGTGCGGGTGACGGTGAGGGCGGCCTCGTCGCCGCCCGGCGCCAGCACCTCGTCCACGGCGACCGTCGCCACCGGCGCCGCGCCGCGCGGGCGAAAACACAGCCGCCCGTCGCTTTCCACCGCGTCCAGCCGGAACGCCGTAAGCAGCGCCTCCAGCCCGGCCCGCGCCGGCTGGCGGGCGTCGAGGACCATGCCGTCGAGGCGGCCGTGCAGGCGCGCGGCGTCGACGTCCCGTTCGGGGTCGAGACCGGCGCGGGCGCACAGGTCGAGGACCAGGGTGCGGATATCAGGCATGGGCGCCATACCCCAGCGCCCAGCGGAACCACGCCGCCCAGTGGCTGGCGACCTCGGGCACGGCGCGGCAGGCCAGCGCCACCTGGCGGCTGTCCTCGACGAAGCCGGGGTCCAGCGTCTTGCGCCAATGCATATAGGCCAGCACCAGCCCACAGGCGCGCTGCGGCTTGAACATGGCATTCGGCGCCAGATACTCGGAATGGCTGGCGTCCCAACGCGCGGCGTCGAAGGGGTCGCTGCTGGCGGCGAATTCGTAATGCTTCTCCGGCGACAACAGCCGGTCTAGGAAGAAGGACCAGCCGTTCTCGACCACGGCCTGATAGCGCGACCCGCCCGCCAGCAGCGCGATTTCCACCCACGGCGCCAGGTCATACACTTGGTAATGCAGGGCGTCGCGGCGGACATAATCGATGCTCTCGCCGGGATCGACGGCGGCGCGCGGCATGTCGTGCAGCGCCGGGTCGAAGTCCGCCGGATCGTCGGGATGAACGATGGCGGCGTTGCCGTAGGGAAAATTTCGCGGGGCGAAGGCGTCGATCTCGGTCAGCAGGGCCTCGGCGGCGGCGGCATCGCCTTGCGCGTCATAGACTTGCAGCAGGATCTTATAGTGATGGGTCCACCAGTTTCCGTGGGCGGTGGTTCCCTCGGCATCGGTCGTCTGGTCCCGAAAGCCACCGGCGGCGGCGCCTTCCTTGGCAAGGCGCAGCGCCTGCAGCCAAGAGTCGATGTCGGCGCGTTCGGCGGCCGTGAAGGAATCGCGCCGCCGCCACAGCACCCGCAGCAGCCATTCGAGATTGGTCTCGTTGATGGGCTTGCCGTCGGGCTCGTTGAGCCGCACCCAGGCCAGCGCGACCTCGCGCACCCGGGCCAGCACCGCGTCGTCGGCGGCGTATTCGGCGTACTGGTCCATCACCGGCAGGTCGCGCCGAAGCTGGGTGAAGCCGGCGCGGGTGGCGGTGACGGCCGGATCGGTCACGTCGGGCTCGCCCTGGCTGCGCAGCACCCGGACCGGGACCGGCGGGCGGGCGGCGTATTGATGCGCCAGCTTGCGCAGGCGCTGGCGCTGCACGTCGTACCAGGACAGGCCGGTGCTGACGCTGGGCAGGGCGTCGGCGGTGGTGGGGTCGTCGGGGCCGAAAAAGCCGGTCTGGGTCATCACGGTGCCTCGATTTCCTGGCAGAAGGGCCGGTTCATGTTGGCGACCAGGCAACGCCCGTCGGCCAGGGCGAGCAGCGGCCCCGGCCAGACCTCGGTTTTGGCCTCGAAGAACTCGTCGAGGCCGTTGTCGCCGCCGCGCCGCAGCAGCTTCACGCGGTTGCCGAAGAGCAGCGACACGAACACCGTCGCCCGGTCGTCGCCGGGATGGCAGGCGGCGTCGTAGGGCCAGGTGCCGGTGTTGCGCCAGGACAGCGCATAGGTGGCGGGATCGACGATGCCCACCACGTCGTTGCCGGAACAGGCGAACCACAGCTTGCCGTCGGCCGCGTTCCAGGCCAGGCCGCCGGGCAGGTGCATCCCTTGGGCGGCAAGATCGACCCGCGCCAGCTCGGTCTGGCTCAACGGGTCGACATGCACCAGCTCGCCCGTTCCGGAGACCCACAGCCGTCCGGCGCCGTCCAGCGCCAGATGGCAGGGCTCGCCGGGGGTGGGAACGACGGTGACGGAGTCGTCGGCGGCGTCGATGCGGGTGAGGGCGTCGCCGAAGGGATGCGCCACCCACACCGCCCCCAGGCCGTCGGCGGCGATGTCGTGGGGGTAGGCGCCGACGGCGATCTGGCCCACGACGGCGTTGGTGGCCGGGTCGATCCGCAGCACGGCGGCGTCGCACCAGGCGGTGACGAAGAGATGGCCGCTGACCGGCTCCAGGCAGGCGCGCCAGGGCTGCGCGGGCAGCGACCCCAGCCAGCCAGTCCCGTCGCGCCCGATCACCGCCTTCAGCGTGTAGTCGCCGCCGTCGAGGCGGCTGAGGGTGCGGCTCTGGTTGGCGACGAGGAAGATGTCGCCGTCGGGCCCGCGCGCCATGCCCTGGGCGTTGGCCTCGCCCCAGCCCGCCGTCAGCCGCCCCATGACCTCGAATTCCAGGTTGGGAATGCGGTAGCCGAAGGGATTCAGATGCAGATCGCGGATGACGGCATAGGCCTGATGGCGGTAGGCGGGGACGTTGCCCGCCCCCTCGCGGGCCTCGATCTCGTCGTCCGGCGCCTGATCGGCGGTGCCGCGATGCACCGTCATGTCCAGGCCCTCAACGTCCTCGGCGAAGGGGTCGTGGATCAACTCGCCGTCCGCCCACACGCGCCGGACGCCGGCGATGGGCCCCTCGCCCAGCGACACCGCCAGGGTGACGAAGTAGTGGTGCTCGACGTGCGAGCCACCGCCGCCACCGCCCTTGCCGCCGGTGGCCACCTCGCGGCGCGCGTGGCGTTTGTCGGTGGACCAGATGACGTTGCCGGCCACCCGCCCGCCATAGAGCACCGGAATGGGCTTGCCATAGGTGGACACCTGTACCGACAGGTCGTCGAGCGGCGGCGGCCCGGCGGCGTCCGGGGCGCCGAACAGCGCCTGGTCGGCGCGCCCCCCGGCCCAGCGCCCCAGCCCGGCGCCGACCAGGGCCCCCAGCGGCCCGCCCACCATGCCGCCGACCGCCTGGCCGGCGGCGGTCAGGATCACGCTTGCCATGTGTCAGTCCTCGATGCCGGGAAAGCGATAGGCGGCGACGACGCGCCGTTGCCAACGATGGGTCAGGCGCGTGCGCACGACACGCCCGATGGCGCCGTCGGCGTGGATGATCCAGCCGCCGGGGCACAGCAGCGCCAGGTGGCCGGGATGGCGCCCGGTGCGCAGCAGCAGCGCGTCCGCGGCCCGCGCCTTCGCCAGCGGCACCGGCGCCGCCAGCCGCTCGCAGTGCCGCCGCAGGCTGGCGCCGTCGGGCTGGCGCGCATAGCCGCCGACATCGCCCACCGGCAGCCCCAGCTCCCGCCCGACGCCCACCAGCAGCCCGGCGCAGTCGCAACCGACTCCCTTCGCCCGCCCCTGGTGACGGAAGGGCGTGCCCAGCCAGCCCTCGGCCGCCGCGATGATGTCGGCGCGCGTCACCCTCGCCGTCACGGCCTCACCGCCGCGCCGGGGCCATCAGGAAGTCCATGCCCGGCACATGCGGCTCGCCCTGGAAATTGACGGCATTGCCGAAGCGGTCGCGGCAGGTCTCGAAGCGGCGGTCGCAGCCGGCGTGAACGCGGTAGGCGTCGCCGACGGCGACGGCGCCGGGCATGGGCAGGTAGAGCGTGAAGGTGCCAAGGGCGAAATCCCGCACCTCCATCGCCCGCCCGGCATTGGCCCCCGACGTCCAGGTGAGGACGCCGTGAGCGAACCAGCCCTCGGCCTCGGTCCGGGCGCTGTCGGTGAAGACGCGCGCGTCCGTAACAGCGGTGACGGCACCCTCCACCGTCGCCGCCGCCAGCGGCACGCGGCAGCGCCCGTCGCCCAGATCGGCCCGGCAGGCGGCGCTGTAGACGCCGTTCACCGGCCGCGCCAGCGCCTGGGCCAGGCCGCGCACCTCGGCCACGAAGCCCGTGCCGCCCAGGCGCACCTCGCCGATGGTGCCCCGGCGCAGGTGCAGCATCCCCGCCGCGGGCTCGTCGTGGGCGACGGCGAACACGTCCACCCGCGCCCCGTCATAGCGCCCGGCAAGGAGGTCGTCCTCGCCGATGGCCTCCGACGACAGCACGGCCTCGATCTCCAGGTTGTCGACCGCCATTTCGGCGCCGCTTTCCACCGTGGTCGGGGTGAAGCCGCCGGCGGCGCGATAGGTCAGGCCGCCCACGACGATGTCGCGGTCATGGTCGGTGAAGCCCTGCACGACGCCATCGCGGCGGGTGATGCGCCACAGCGTCGCCAGCGCCGTCACCGGCCGCGCCAGATGGGCCTTGAGTTCGTCGCTCACCGCCTTCATTCGTCCCTCACCTCGACCAGCGGGATCTGTCCCCAGGAAAAGGCGTCATAGGCGTCGATGGAGACGCGCATCTCGTCGACGTCGAAGCGCACCGGAACGTCGAACTCCGCCGCCGCCTCCACCATCGCCCCGGCCGGCGGCGGGGCCTCGAAGGTGATGAGGCCGGTCAGGCGCTCGACGCTCCACCCCGCCGCCTGCTCGACGCCGTCCCGCCACACCCGCACGCTGGCGACCACGGGCCTGGTGACGGGCCGGCTGTGGCCGTGGCCGCCGGCGTCGGTGTAGGTTTTCGCCAGTTGAAAGGCGGCGGTGGCCCCGTCGCCGGTGCCGATGGCCTGGCGGGGCAGGACGAAATCGCTCCAGTCCTTGAACGGGAAGGAATGCGCCCGGCCGCCGCGATTGAGGAAGAACGCCACCAGCGCGTCCAGTTGCGCCTGGGTCTTCAGGCCGTGGGCGACGTCCCAGCGGCGCCGCGCGCGGCTCCAGTTGATGTTGCGCTTCTCGCGCCCCGACTTCACCGCCGCCACCTCGGTCGAAAACGCCGGCCCGCCGACGGCGCCATAGGCGATGTCCTCGGGGAAACGCACGTCGTGGAACGCCATCAGCCGGTCCTCCGCGCCTCGCGCAGTCCGTCGCGGACGGCGTCGCGCACCATGCGCTTCATCACCGGCGCGGCGCGCGGCGCCGCCTCGGCGCCGCCGTGGAAATGCTGGGTGACCTGCACCGCCGGCATCGCCGCGCCGCCGCCTTCCAGGCGCACCGGGATGGCGCGGCCGTCGGGCAGCGGCACCACCGCTTCCGGCCGCGCCCCCTCGCCGATCATCGCCACTTGCGGCCCGCGCACGACGCCGCCCTTGGCGAAGCCGGGAATGGGCAGCGCCACCGGCGCCGGCGCGCGCGCTCCCGCCACGAGTTCGGCCAGCAGCCCGCCCGGTGCGCGGGCGGCCGCGGGCAGGCTCGCCGCCAGAACCTCGCGCAACACGCCCCGCGCCAGCACCAGCAGATCCTGCATTCCCACGCGCCCGGTGCGCAGCAGGCGCTCCAGGGCGGCGCCGGCGTGCTCGGCCATGCGGCCCCAGGCACGCTCCCAGGCGGCGCCGGTGTCGCGGGCGGTGCGCTCGGCGGCGCGGCGGAACGACTCCAGCGGCGCCTCGGCGAAGGCGGCGCGCAGCCCCGCCTGCACGTCCTCCAGGCTGCGCCGCATGGCGCTCATGGCGGCGACGGCGGCGTCGCCGTCCCAAAGCTCCTCAGCCACCTCGGCCCTCCCTGGCGATGATGCGGAAGAAGGCGCGCCAGCCGTCGAATTCGGCGGCGCTCATGACCCCAAGCTCTGCGACCGTGCGCCCCAGCCGCCAGGCGAGGGCGTAGAGGTCGAACAGCTCGGGGTCGTCGGTCAGTTTTTTTCCATGTCCCCGGCGGGGCTGAGGATGCGTTCGGCCACCCGCGCCACCACGTCGGGGTCGAGCCGTCGCAGCATCAGCGGCTTGTCGGCGCGTGAGAACACCGGCTCGCCGCGCCCGTCGCGGGCCTTGAGGATCAGCACGTCCACCAGCACCGACAAGTCGTCGGCCGAGGCGCCGCGGAAGATCTGCGCCTTTTCGCGCAGGTTCAGCGGCTCGGCGTGCAGGACCGCCGGGCCGTCGGGGCCGCCCCATTCCGGCACCTCGATGACGATGCCGGCGCGGGAATCGAAATGCTCCACCGCCTGCTGAAAGATGGGATGGCGCATCGCTTCGCTCATCGCCGCCCCCCTAGGCCACGGTCAGCCGCGCCAGGGCGCCCGAGCCCTGGAAGCGGAAGGCGGCCTCGACCATGCCGTCGAAGCCGGCGCGGCGGCTGACGGCGGTGACGACGGCGGCGCCGCTGAAATAGGCGTCGCCGCTGGCCTCGCCGCCGGGATACAGATTCAAGGTCACCTGGGCCCCGACGCCCAGCGCCTCCTGGCCGTCGGCGTCGGCCGGGTCCCAGAAGCACTCGACGCTGCCGCTCCAGCTTTTCAGCCCGGCGCGATAGCGCCGCCAGGCGTCGCCCATGCGGGTGTCCTCGACGGCGTCGCCGGTCTCCTCGACCGTCCAGGCGCGCACCTCGGCGACGGCGTCCTCGCCGATGCGCACCACGCCTTCGCTGCCCATGTGATTGGCCATGCCTTCGCTCTCCTACTCGGTGGTGATGGCGCTGTCGCACAGATACTCGGCCGCGACCGGCAGGCGCAGCGTGCCGCCCGCCTCCTCGACGGCGCCCCGCCAGGCGGCACGCAGGCGCACCCGCGCCGCCCCCCGCGCCAGCAGGGTGCCGGGGCGGAAATGCGCCACCAGGGCGCCGGCCAGGCGTTCGAGGCGGGCAAGGCCGGCGCCGCCCGCGGCGGGCTGGAACGCCTGCACGGCGAACCGGCCCTGGCGGCGCAGGCTGTCCAGGCTGACCGGCGCCGCCGGCCGCGGTTGGAGGGCCACGCTCACCCAGGGTTGCCGCTGCGGCCGCACGAAGGGCTGGCCCTCGAAGCGCCGCGCTTCCGGCAGCCCGGCGGTGACGGCGACATCGGCGCCGGCGGCCTCGGGGCTGAGCGGCCGGTCCACGGCCAGCAGCGAGTCCGAGACGGCAACGACGATGGTGTGGCCGTTATTGGCGGCCTCGGCGAAACCCGCCGCCGCGACGGTGTCGCCGACGGCGAAACCGTCCGCCAGGAAGGATCCGCCGGCGCGCTCGTAACCGTCGGCGGCGGCGGCGATGTCGTCGCGCGTGCCGGTAGTGGCGAGGACGAGCGCCAGCAGATGCGTCTCCAGCGCCGCGCGGATGTCGGCCTCGATGCCCATGCCGCCCCCCTAGCCCGCCACCACCACGAACAGCACCCCGGCGCCGGCGATGTTGGCGACGCGCCGGACCCGCCGGGTGACGCCATCGATGGTCACCAGGTCGCCGGGGCGCGGCGCGAAGACCACGTCCGCCAGCCACAGCACCGCCTCGCCGGGGCGCACCTCCAGCCCCTCGGCGTCGCCGCCGTTCCATTTCGCTTCGACATGGGCGCGCCCGGCGGTGCTGTGCTCGACCACCGCGCCGGGCCCGGCCAGCGCCGGGTCGTAGTCCTGCGGCTCGCGCCGCAGCAGCGCCACCGGACGGATGGCATCGCCGGCGAGGTCGAAGATGCGGCGCACCGCCGCCTTCAATTCCGTGGTCTCCATGTCAGGCCCTCATCACATCGCTGCCGGCGCGGACCACCGGCCGCAGCAGACGATCGACGGCGGCCCGCACCGTTCCGGCCGGGGCGCCGTCGGCATAGGTGACGCTGAGGGGGCCGACGCTCTCGCTCTTGACGCCGCCGCCGCGCGGGGCGTCGGGCAGCAGGTCGCCCGCCAGCGCCCGCAGCGCCAGTTCGGCGCAGGCGCGGCGCACCGCCTCGGGCACGCCGGCGATGGCGCGGCCGGCGTCGTCCTCGGCGCCGAGGCGCGGCCAGGCCAGCGCCTGGGTCTGGCTGGCGCGCACGCCCCGAAAGGCGTGGCCCGCGTCCAGATAATCGGTGGCGCGGACGATGGCCGCCTCCTTGTCGGCCGCCTCCGCCGCCGCCCAGGCGGCGTTGCCGCGCAGGGCGAAATACTCGTCGGCCTCGGCCACCGACACATAGGCGTTGGCGTCGGCGTGGCCGCCGCCGTCCTCGACGATTAGGGTCATGGGATGTCCTTGTGAATGTGGCTCCCTCCCCCGGGCACGCCCGAGGGAGGGACGCCCGTGCTAGGGCGCGATCCGCTCACACGCCCAGCCGCCGTTGAGGCGGCGGCCAAGCGAGCGGAGCGAGCGCCCGGCGAGGGCACATAAGGACTCACCGCCGTTGAGGCGGCGGCCAAGCGAGCGGAGCGAGCGCCCGGCGAGGGACACAACGGTTAAAGCCGGTTCCATGTGAGTGGAAACGGCCCTAGTTGCGCGCCCGCACCGCCAGATTGGGGTCGAGGGTCTTGACGCCCCACAGGGCGTCGAGCGCCACGAACACCTTGGAGTTGTTGCCGTCGTAGAACAGCCGCGAGCGCAGGGCGAGGCCGGTGACGGGGTCGGCCACCGTCGCCACCTTGGCGCCGAGCTGGTTGCCCAGTTCCGACAGCGGCGCCATCGCCAGGGCGAAGGCGTTGCGGTGGAAGGCCAGAGACGCCGAATGCTCGTCGAGGCTGACGGTCACGGCGGCGTTGTCGGCATGGTCCCGCGCCAGCGCCGGGGTGATCGACGCCGTGACGGCGTTGCCCGAGGCGGTGGCGTCGGCGGTCACCGCGTAGCGCTGCGCGTGGCCGTTGATGACGAAGGTGTCGCCGCGCTTCAGGGTGCCGGTGAGCGTGCCGGCGTCCAGCGTCACGCTGGTCGCGCCCTTGGCGTGCGCCCCCTGCAACGCCGCCGAGGTGGCGGACAGGGTGCCGGGCGTGTGCGTGGCGACGTTCTGGTTGGCGAAGAAGTTGAAGCCGAAACGCTGCCCCAGCGCGCCCGAGACCTGGGCGCGGGCGCCGACCTCGCCCGAGCCCTGCCACTGCGTGAAGGCGGCCTGCGACAGCAGGTCGGCCTCGATGTCGCCGTCGACCATCCAATGCAGCATCGCCGGGTCGCGCAGCGGCACCAGGTTGTCGAACATCCGCCGGCGCACGGCGACGATATCGGTGACCCCGGCGGTGGCGGCGACGTCATGGTGCCAGGGCACCTCGGCGTACAGGCCGCACAGGCTCTGGTCGATGGCGTCGGCGAGGGCGACGGCGGCGGGGCGGATGTGATCGTCGATGATCGCCTCGCCGGTGGCCGACAGCTCCTTGTCGGTCAGCGCGAACTTGACCTCCTTCCAATTGTCGAGCCGCACCTGCACCTCGCCGGCGTCGACGTCCTGGGGGTCGGAGGGGGCGTCCTGGGCGGTGAAGCTGCCGGGCTTGCGGATGGCGATGACCGAGCCCTTCTGCTGCGGCGCCTTGTCATGGCCGCGATGCACGCGCCCGGCCATGCCCAGCGCCTTCTCCAACTGGATCAGGCTTTCCTGGGCATAGAAGATGGGGTCGTAGACGGAAAGCGTGTTGCTCATGGCGGGATGATCCCTCTGGCTTGCGATGGAAGGGAAACGTCACCGGCATCCCGCCGGGCATTCAGGTATGGCGCCGCCGCATCCCGCGGCAGGCGATGAGAAACCACAGAGGCACGGAGACACAGAGGTGATGACCATGCGCGCAGCGCACTGAGCATCTTCTCCGTGCTTTCTCTGTGCCTCTGTGTCTCTGTGGTTACCCCAAGATGATCGGGAAGCCGCCGGCTCGCCGGGCCTCGTCGCGGGAGCGGCGATAGGAGGCGGGATCGCGGGCGCTGTCTCGGCTCAAGGAGAAGGGGGCGCGGACGGCGACGCCGG
>JAWLGJ010000028.1:0-41503 GCA_041685145.1 Magnetospirillaceae bacterium
CCCCAGCGCGGCGGCGCCGACGGTGGTGGCGGCGCGGTGGCCGGCGCCGGCGAGGGCGTGCTTCAGCGCCCCGACGATCACGCCCCGCACCAGCCCGGCGTCGCGGAAACGCACCTCGGCCTTGGCGGGATGGACGTTGACGTCCACCGCCTCGGCCGGCAGGTCCAGGAACAGCGCCAGCAGGGGATGGCGGTCATGCGCCAGCAGGCCCTGATAGCCGCCGCGCACCGCCCCAGCCAGCAGCCGGTCGCGCACCGGGCGGCCGTTGACGAACAGGTATTGCGCCGCCGCCGTGCCGCGGTTGAGGGTGGGCAGGCCGGCATAGCCGCGCAGCCGCACGCCGTCGCGCTCGGCCGCCAGGGCGACGGCGTTGGCGGCGAAGTCGCGCCCCATAACCGCCGCCAGCCGCTCCAGCCCCGCCGCCTCGCCGCGCGCCGCCGGCAGCCGCAGCGCCTGCCGGGCGCCGTCGGCGACGCTGAAGGCGACGGCCGGATGCGCCATCGCCAGGCGGCGCACGGCGTCGAGGGCGTGGCCCAGCTCGGTGCGCGGCGCCTTGAGGAATTTCAGCCGCGCCGGGGTGGCGTAGAACAGATCGCGCACCTCGACGCGGGTGCCGCCGGCCAGCGCCGCCGGGGCGGGGCCGCTCGTCACGCCGCCCTCGACGGCGATGCGCCAGGCGGTGTCGGCGCCGCGGGCGCGGCTGGTGATGACGAGGCGCGCCACCGCGCCGATGGAGGGCAGCGCCTCGCCCCGGAAGCCCAGCGAACGGATGTGGACGAGGTCGTCGTCGGGCAGCTTGGAGGTGGCGTGGCGTTCGACGGCCAGCTCCAGTTCGGCGGCGGTCATGCCACGGCCGTCGTCGGTGACGGTGATCGCCGCCTGGCCGCCCTCGGCGAGGGTGACCTCGACGCGCCCGGCGCCGGCGTCCAGCGCGTTCTCGACCAGTTCCTTGACCACGGCGGCGGGGCGCTCGACGACCTCGCCGGCGGCGATGCGGTTGACGAGGGTTTCGGGCAGGCGGCGAATGGCGCTCATGCCGCCAGGGTAGCGCCGCCACCGCCGGCGCGAAAGGGGGCGCGGCGCTCAGGCCGTGCGGCTGATGCGGCGTTCGATGTCGCGGACCAGGGCCTGCCAGTCGTCCTGCCAGGCGGCGCGGGTGGCGCTGAAATCCTCCTCCGGCTGGCCCTCCAGGCGCTCCAGGCGCTCGCGCAACTGGGCGCCGATGGCCTCCAGCACCGCCGCCTCGCCGCGCAGGTCGACGCGGCGCCGGTCGTCGGCGGTGTCGGCGATGGCGGCGTGCAGGGCGGCGATGCGGAATTCGACATCGCGCAGCTTGCGCAAGACCTGACGGCGGAAGCTTTCCTTCGACATGGCGTACCCCCGTTGCCCTGGCCCCAGAGCTGTGCCCGGCCGAAGGGACGGTCAAGCCGCCAGAAGGGTTAGCTTTTGACCCCGTCGGCGAAGGCGCCGTAGAATTGCCCAGGCGGGAGCGGGGGCGGCATGACGCAACGGCGCGGGCGCGCGGACGGTTTCACCCTCATTGAACTTTCGGTGGTGCTGGTCATCATCGGCCTGGTGCTGGGCATGGGGCTGACGGCGATGGGCGGCTGGCTGGAGGGCAAGCGGCGCGAGGCCACCCAGGACCGCCTGGACGCCATCGTCGAGGCGCTGGTGGTCTATGCCTCGCAGCACCGCCGCCTGCCCTGCCCCGCCGACGCCACCGACGCCGGCACCGCCGAGGCGGGGCGCGAGCAGCGCGAGGCCGACGAATCCTGCACCGATGCCCAGCAGAACGGCATCGTGCCCTGGGTGACCCTGGGCCTGCGCGAGGCCGACGCCCTCGACGGCTGGACCCGCCTGTTCACCTACCGGGTGGACGACCATCCCACCGAGGGGCTGACCCGCGACGGCGGCCTGGACATGAGCGACTGCGACCCAGCGGCCGCCGCCGATGGCACGCCCGAAACCGACTGCGGGGCCGATGTGGCGCCGCTCGACTTCCTGCTGAACAAGGGGGTGCGGACGGCCGACGCCGACGGCGGCAACATTCTCAACCAGCCCGGCGCCGGCACCGGCGCCGCCTTCGTCGTCGTCAGCCACGGCCCCAACGCCTCCTACGCCTATGGCAACAACGGCAATTTCATCACCGGCATCGGCGCGGTCGGCGACGACGAGGCCCTCAACCGCAACGACAAGGCCGTCACCGAACACCTCGCGGGCGGCGGCGATGCCTATGTCGACCGCCTCGTCGACGAGAGCGGCACCAGCAGCCAGTTCGACGACATCCTGCGCCGGCCCAGCATCACCTGGCTGGCGGTGAAGGCGGGGCTGGGGCCAAGGAAGCCGGCGTCATGACCGCGCGGCAGCAGGGATTCAGCATCATGTGGGCGGCGGCGCTGGTCGCCGGCGTCGGCCTCGCCGCCGCCGCCGCCGCGCTGCTGCAGGACACCGACCAGCGCAGCCGTGACCAGCGCCTCACCCTGGCCCGCATGGAGCGGATCGAGGAAGCGCTGCTGGAATTCGCCATGCTGCACCGCCGCCTGCCCTGCGCGGCCGACCCGGCCGACTTCGGCACCGACGACGCCGGCACCGAGGCGCCGCCCGGCGGTGGGGCCTGCGCGGAGCCCTATGGCGTCGTGCCCTGGCGGGCGCTGGGGCTGGCGCACCCGGACGCCGTCGACGGCTGGGAGCGGTTCGTCAGCTATCGCGTCGACAGCCAGCTTACCGGCCCCGACGGCGCGGTGGTCGCCGAGGCCGACCTGCCGGGGAAGGGCGTCGGGGTCAAGGATGGCGACGACGCCTGGATCTATGATCCCGCCGATACCGAGGGCGGCGCCGCCTATGTGCTCATCAGCCACGGCCCCAGCGGCGGCGGTGCGGTGGTGGCGTCGGGGGCGGCGCTGGCCGATCCCGACGGCACCTGGGAATTCGCCAATGTCGACAACGCCCCGCCAGGGCCCTATTACGACGCGCCCTTCCACCACTACGGCGTGCCGCTGGACGACGCGGGCCACTTCGACGACATCCTCCGCTACCGCCGCCTCGCCGCCTTCGTCGCCGCCGCCGGGCTGGACGAGGACGAGGACGACGGCGACGCCGGTTTCACCATTCCCGACGGCGGCTCGTTCGTCCCCGGCGGCGACAACAACATCGAGCCGGTGGTCGACGAGGATTGCGGGGTCGACGGCGGCTGTTCGGGGCTGGTGATCAAGGACGCCGACGGCAATGTGCTGGCGACGGTCTTCGCCGACAACGCCGTCACCGACACTTCCACCAACGCCGACCTCAACTGGACCGAAGAGGGGCTGGGCGTCTCGGCGCCGGCGCCCTCCGGCGGCGGGTCGGGCGGGGGCGGCGGCTCGAAGGGGCGCGGCCCGGACGAGATGGACCCCGGCGAGGGCGTCATCTTCCACCTCACCGGGTATTACAAGAGCATGTCGGTGGCGATGCACAGCCTCAGCAACATGAACAAGCGCGGCGTCGACATCTATCTCTTCGACGAGAAGCTCGGCCGCACCACCATTCCCGAGGACGAGGCCATCCGCCAGTACTACCTGCCGCCCCAGTCCAACGACAACGACGCCATCACTGAGTTCTGGCGCCTAAACGCCCCGGCGCTCGACGTCGACGACTTCGAGGGCGACGACGCCTACCAGGCCTTCAACGTCGTCAAGATCAAGATTCTGGAATCCGGCGACAACGCCCAACACACGCGCGTCTATGCCATCAGCTTCGCGACGGACTTCGAAAGCCCGCGCCTGAACGTCGCGGATTCGATCGGCAATCAGGACGGCGAGGTGACCGGCGTGGAGTATTGCGACCGGCCGCCGGGCAACAACAACACCAACTGCCCGGGCGGCTGGACGGCCTGGTCGCAGAACGCGGACGGGTCGTAGGCGGCGGCTATTTCCGCAGCCACTCCACCATCTGCGGCGCCACCGCCTTGCAGGTCAGTTCCGCCGAGGCGCGGAGCTGATCCTTCTCGTAGTTCAGGTGCAGCAGGCTTTCGACCAGCTTGCGCAGGAACTCCTTGCCGAAGCCGGGGTGGCTCAGCACCCGCTCGGCGTTCTTGCCCAGCGCGTCCTTGAGCGCCCCCACCAGCACGTCCGCCTGGTCGAGATTGAGGCGCTCCATCTCCAGCAGGGTTTCCGGCGCCACATAGGCCAGCGAGTCGCCGTAGACGCGCAGCATGGGCTTTTCCAGCCCGGCGACGACGTTGAAAAAGTGGGGATCGCGGGCGAAGAAGCGGAACGCCTTGTCCTTCAGCAGCTTGCGGAAGAACAGATACATGTCGCGCGGCCAGCGGGCGATGCCGCCGATCGCCGCGGGGGTGTCGAGCAGGGCGTTGACGAAATCGTCCTGGGCGATGTGGCGGGCCTTGTCGATGGTGGCGGTGTCGAAGCGGCCGACGGCGGCCACCGCCTCGGCGTCGCGCAGGGCGAGCAGATCCTCGTCCAGCAGCGAGACGTGCTGATGGGTGAGGTGCTCGGCATAGACCGGCAGCAGCGGAAGCTGCCAGTCGAAGGCGAGCAGGCGCAGCAGCAGCTTGTATTTGCGCACGTCCAGCGACGGGGCGGCCTTGGCGGCGACGGTCTCGGTCTTCTTGAGAAACAGGAAGCGGCGGGTGGTACGCTGCTTGTAGACGACGCTGTCGCCGGTGGCGCTTTCGCGCTCGTAGTAGTTCTTGGCGCAGGTGCGGACCAGAAGCTGCTGGACCTGAAGCAGGGAGACGCCGCATTTCAGCACGCCCTCGTCGTCCTCGACGCGGTTGCCGTCGGCGTCGAGCAGCAGGTCGGCGACCTCGGCCCGGTTGTTGCGGAACACCTGGATGAAGGTGTAGAGCGCCGCCGGGTCGCGGACCAGGTGCTTGTGCGTCACCCCGGCGTCGATGAGGCCGTGGTCATGGAAACGCTGCAGAACCTGTTTGAGGCCGTCGCCGACGGCCCTCTTCTGCTCGTCCGTCAGATGCGTCGCTGCCGGTAGGGTCGCCGCGGTCACGGAACGAAGTATTCCCTTTGTACTAACGCACTATTGCGCCGCCATCTAACGCCCGTCGCGCCCGCTTGGCAAGGCGTTCGTGAGTTCAGAAATCGTCGGCGAAGGCGCAGGCGCCGCCGCCGCAGGCGGACTGGCCGCACGGGGCCGGCGGCGGCGCCTCGGCGCCGGTGCCGCCGACGCTGGGAGCCATGATGGCCTTGCGCACTGACGTGTCGCCGCAATCGGGGCAGACGAGCGCGCCGGCGCCGGCGCGGTCCTCGTACTCGGCGCTGTTCCGGAACCACTCGTCGAAGACGTGCCCCTGGCCGCAGCGCAGGCTGTAGACGATCATGCCGTTCCCTCCCTCCGTCGGCGTCGCCGGGCTACGACTATAATACGCCGGCGGCGGCGGTAAAGCCGGCGGTGCCACTTTCGCCTTGCGGCGCCGGCGCCCCCTGCCGCACCTTTGGGGTATGCCGAAGGACGAAGCACAGGGCGGCGACGAGGGCGCCTGGTGGCGGGGCGCGGTCATCTACGAAGTCTATCCGCGCAGCTTCCAGGACGGCGACGGCGACGGCATCGGCGACCTGAAGGGGCTGCTGCGCCGGCTGGAGCATGTGGCGGCGCTGGGGGTGGACGCGGTGTGGATCGCGCCGTTCTACGCCTCGCCGATGCTCGACTTCGGCTATGACGTCGCCGACCACTGCGCCGTCGACCCCTGCTTCGGCACCCTGGCCGATTTCGACCGCGTGGTGGCCCGCGCCCACGCCTTGGGGCTGCGCGTGCTCATCGACCAGGTGTGGAGCCACACCTCGCACCGCCACCCGTGGTTCCTGGACAGCGCCGCCAACCCCGGCGGCCCCCGCCGCGACTGGTATGTCTGGGCCGACCCGCGGCCCGACGGCACGCCGCCCAACAACTGGCAAAGCGTCTTCGGCGGCCCCGCCTGGCGCTGGGATCCTCGGCGGCGGCAGTATTATCTGCACCATTTCCTGACCGCGCAGCCGGCGCTCAACCTCCGCCACGAGGCCGTGCTCGCCGAACTGGAGCGCATCGGCCGCTTCTGGCTGGAGCGCGGCGTCGACGGCGTCCGCCTCGACGCCGCCGACTTCCTGTGCCACGACGACTCGCTGGCCGACAACCCGCCGCGGCCGCCGCCGGGCGGCGTGATGCCGGTGAAGCCCTTCGGCCTGCAGGAGCACCGGCACGACATGATGCACCCCGACACCGGCGCGGTGCTGGCCCGCCTGCGGGCGCTGCTCGACGCCTATCCCGGCACGGCGGCGGTGGCGGAACTGTCCAGCGAGGGCGACCCCTTCGCCCGCGCCGGGCGCTACACCACCGGCGGCGCGGGCGTCCACCTCGCCTACAGCCTGCGGCTGGCCAAGGGCGGCTTCGGCGCCGCCGAGATGGCGGCGCGCATCGCCCACATCGCCGCCTGCGCCCCCGACGGCGGCTATTGCTGGTCGTTCAGCAACCACGACGTCGAGCGCGTCGCCAGCCGCTGGGGCGACGGCGGCGCCGCCTTCGCCAAGCTGGCGATGGCGCTGCTGCTCTGCCAGCAGGGGGCGGCGATCGTCTATCAGGGCGAGGAACTGGGCCTGCCGCAGGCCGAGGTGCCCTTCGAGCGCCTGCGCGACCCCTACGGCATCAATTTCTGGCCGCAGTTCAAGGGCCGCGACGGCGCCCGCACGCCGATGCCCTGGCGCGCCGGCGCGGCCCATGCCGGCTTTTCCGACGCCGAGCCCTGGCTGCCGGTGCCCGAGGCGCATCGCCGCCGCGCCGTCGACGCCCAGGAGGCCGACCCGGACTCGGTGCTCAACGCCTGGCGGCGCTTCCTGCGCTGGCGGCGCCGGCACCCGGCGCTGCGCCACGGCAGCACCGAGAACGTCGCCGCCGACGGGGCGCTGCTGCGCTTCGAGCGCGCGGCGCCGGGGGAGAGGCTGCTGTGCCTGTTCAATTGCGGCGCCGCCACGCTGCGCCTGCCGGCGCGCGGGCGGCCGCTGGCGGGCCACGGCTTCGCGGCGCGGCTGGAGGGCGAGACCCTGGTGCTGCCGGCCTTCGCGGCCGCCTTCGCGGCTATTCCCCCGGCGGCGGCGGATACTCCCGCCCCGTCGGGCGCCGCCCGCCCCGCAGCGCCAACACCGAATTGAGGACGATGGCGGCAAAGACCACCGCGCCGCCGAGGAAGGCCGCGCGCGCCGGCACCTCGCCGACGCCCAGCCACGCCCACAAGGGCCCCAGCACCGTCTCGACCAGCGACAGCAGCGCCACCTCGGCGGCGGCGATGTAGCGGGTGCCGCCCAGGAAAAGCGTCAGCGCCACCGGCAGCACCAACAGCCCCAGCACCGCCAGCGCCAGCAGGTCGGAGGCGTCGGCCCGCATCGGCAGCGCCAGGGGGAGCGCCATCAGCGCCGCCAGCAGGCTGCCCGCCGTCACCACCGGCATGACGCTGACCAGGCCGCTGCGCCGCAGCAGCACCAGATTGAGGCCGTGCAGCAGCGCCGTCAGCGCCGCCAGCCCGTCGCCGAGCAGGCTGCCGCCGCCCAGCGAGCCGGAGACGATCACCGCCACCCCCACCACCCCCAGGGCGATCGCCGCCCAGGTGCGCGCCGCCGGGCGCTCGCCGAGGATGATCCACCCCAGCACCGCCGCGAACAGCGGCATCGTGGCCAGGATGACCAGGGTGTTGGCGACGGTGGTGTTGACCATCGCGCCGACGAAGCCGAAATTCGCCAGCGCCAGCGGCAGCGACGACAGCAGCACCGCGCCGCCCTTGCCGGCCAGTTCGGCGCGCAGCCGGCGGCGGCGGGTCAGGGCCAGGAAGCCGGCCAGCGCCAGCGCCGTGAGCGCCGTGCGCCAGAAGACGATCTCCCACACCCCGGCGTGCTCGACCAGGCGGATGAGCAGGCCGTCGGGGCTGATCACCACCATGCCGGCGGCCGACATGGCGATGCCCTTGGCATAGGTGGCGCGATGGGCGGGCGGGGTGCTCATGGGCGTGCAGGTATCCCGACGCAAAGGGGTTAGGTCAAGGCAAATGCGGGTCGCTTGCCGTTGTATTGCGCCGCAGCTATATTTCCATGTGGTTGTTGCACCGCAAAAATCAGGAGCGCGCCGGCCATGAGCGAGAGAACGCTCAACCGCTATTTTTTCGAGGATCTCGCCGAGGGCATGAGCGCCGAATTCGCCAAGACGGTGACCGAGGCCGACATCGTCGCCTTTGCCGGCGTCACCGGCGATTTCAACCCCATGCACGTCAACGAGGAATTCGCCCGCGAAACCATGTTCGAGGGCCGCATCGCCCACGGGCTGCTGTCGGCGGGCTTCATCTCGACCGTCTTCGGCACCCGCCTGCCGGGCCCCGGCGCCGTCTATATCGCCCAGGATCTGAAGTTCAAGGCCCCGGTGCGCATCGGCGACACCGTCACCGCCCGCGTCGAGGTGGTCGAGCTCATCCCCGAGAAGAACCGCGCCGTCTTCCGCACCGTCTGCACGGTGGGCAACACCGTGGTCCTGGACGGCGAGGCCACCCTGATGGTGCCGTCGCGGGCCTGAGCCGGCGCACCCAAGATTGCCGTACCGCCGCCGCCGCGCGCCTGGGGCGGGGCACCGACCCTGCACGGTTGCGCATCGCGTGGTTATCGAATACCCCTTAGCCTCCGTTGCGGACCGACCTGGAGACCTCCGCGCGCCATGCGCCTTTTTCGCCATTTCACGGAACTGCCCCCGGAGGCCCGCGGCGGCGTCGTGGCGCTGGGCAATTTCGACGGCGTCCACCGCGGCCACCAACGGGTGATCGGCCGCGCCGGCGCCATCGCCCGCGAGCTTGGCGTGCCCGCCGGGGTGACCACCTTCGAGCCGCACCCGCGCAGCGTATTCAAGCCCGACCAGCCACCCTTCCGCCTGACGCCGCTGCGCATCAAGGCGCGCCACATCGAGGCCCTGGGCGTCGACTATCTCTACATGCAGCATTTCGACCTCGACTTCGCCCGCCTGACGGCGGAGGCGTTCGTCGAGCAGGTGCTGGTGGCGGGGCTGGGGGTGCGCCATGTCGTCGTCGGCTACGACTATGTCTTCGGGCGCGGGCGCGGCGGCGACGTGGCGCGCCTGGGCGAATTGGCGGCGGCGCACGGCTTCGCCGTCACCGCCGTCGACGCGGTGCGCGCCGAGGACGGCGGCATTTGCTCGTCGACCCGCATCCGCGAGTTCCTGCGCCAGGGCAAGCCCGCCCAGGCGGCGCGGCTGCTGGGCTATTGCTGGGAGATCGAAGGCCGAGTCGAGGCCGGCGCGCGCCGCGGCCGCCAGATCGGCTTTCCCACCGTCAACCTGACCCTGGGCGAGTATCTGCGCCCGGCGGCCGGGGTCTATGCGGTGCGCGCCGGCGCCGACCGCGGCGGCGCCACCCTGTGGCGCGACGGCGTCGCCAATATCGGCCATCGCCCTACCTTCGGGGGCGGCGACATGGTGCTGGAGGCGCATCTGTTCGACGTCGACGAGGATCTGTACGGCCAGCACATGCGCGTGGCCCTCGTCGAGCACCTGCGCGCCGAAAAGAAATTCGACAGCCTAGAGGCGCTGAAGCGCCAGATCGTCCAGGACGGCGCGATGGCCCGGCGCGTCCTGGACCAGCGTCACCTGTCGGGGCCCGCCGGGGGCGCCGTGGTGCCGCCGGGGCTGGATGAAAGCGAGTCGGAGCGATGAGCGCGGATCACGACGCGGACTACAAGAAGACGGTTTTCCTGCCGCAGACCGATTTTCCCATGCGCGGCGGCCTGCCCAAGCTGGAGCCGCAACTGCTGGCGCGGTGGGAGCGCCTGGGCCTGCACGCGAAGATGCGCGCCCAGGCCAAGGGGCGCGAGAAGTTCATCCTCCACGACGGCCCGCCCTACGCCAACGGCCACCTGCACATCGGCCACGCGCTGAACAAGATCCTCAAGGACGTCATCAACCGCTCGCAGCAGATGCTGGGCAAGGACGCCGACTATGTCCCCGGCTGGGACTGCCACGGCCTGCCCATCGAATGGAAGATCGAGGAGCAGTACCGCGCCGAGGGCCTCGACAAGGACAAGGTCGACATCGTCGCCTTCCGCCGCGAGTGCCGCGAATTCGCCGACAAGTGGATCGACATCCAGCGCGAGGAGTTCAAGCGCCTGGGCGTCACCGGCGACTGGGAACACCCCTACACTACCATGTCCTTCGACGCAGAGGCGCAGATCGTCGCCGAATTGGGCAAGTTCCTGATGAACGGCGGCCTCTACAAGGGCGCCAAGCCGGTGCTGTGGTCGGTGGTCGAGAAGACCGCCCTCGCCGACGCCGAGGTCGAGTACCACGACCACACCTCCACCACCATCTGGGTGAAGTTCCCGGTGGCGACGGCGGCGACGCCGGAGATCGAGGGCGCCAGCGTGGTCATCTGGACCACCACCCCCTGGACCATGCCCGGCAACCGCGCCGTCGCCTATGGCGCCGACTTCTCCTACGCCGTCGTCGAGGTCACCGAGGCCGCCGACGACAGCCTGGCGCGGGTGGGCGACAGGCTGGTGCTGGCCGCCGATCTGGTCGAACAGGTCGCCCGCGACGCCCGCTGCGCCCTGGCCGTGCGCGCCACCCTGACGGGCGCGGCGCTGGCGGGCACCGTGCTGCGCCACCCGCTGCACGCCGAGGGCTACGACTTCGACGTGCCGCTGCTGCCGGGCGACTTCGTCACCACCGAGCAGGGCACCGGCTTCGTCCACATCGCCCCCGGCCACGGCGAGGACGACTGGCATCTGGGCGTGGCGCACGGCCTGCCGGTGCCCGAGACGGTGAAGGAGGACGGCACCTATCACGACCATGTGCCCTTATTCGCCGGCCAGGCGGTGCTGGCCCAGGGCAAGAACGGCAAATACTATTCGCCGGTGGCGAAGCCGGTGATCGCGGCGATGACCGCCGCCGGCAACCTGCTGGCGCACGGCAAGCTGGTGCATTCCTACCCGCACTCCTGGCGCTCGAAGGCGCCGCTGATCTTCCGCAACACGCCGCAGTGGTTCATCGGCATGGAGGCCAATGACCTGCGCGCCAAGGCGCTGGCCGCCATCGACCAGACCCGCTGGGTTCCCGCCGGCGGGCGCAACCGCATCCGCGCCATGATCGAGACCCGCCCCGACTGGTGCGTGTCGCGCCAGCGCGCCTGGGGGGTGCCGATCACCGTCTTCGTCAACCGCAAGACCGGCGAGCCGCTGCGCGACCAGGCGGTGCTGGAGCGCATCGTCGCGGCGGTGCGCGAGGAAGGCGCCGACGTCTGGTTCACCGCCGATCCCCAGCGCTTCCTGGGCGAGGACCACGACGCCGCCGATTACGACCAGGTGTTCGACATCCTCGACGTCTGGTTCGATTCCGGCTCCACCCATGCCTTCGTGCTGGAAAGCGGCGTCTGGCCCAATCTGCAATGGCCGGCTTCGCTGTATCTGGAAGGCTCCGACCAGCACCGGGGCTGGTTCCACTCCTCGCTGCTGGAGGCCTGCGGGACGCGCGGGCGCGCGCCCTATGAGGCGGTGCTGACGCACGGTTTCGTGCTCGACGAGCACGGCCGCAAGATGTCGAAATCGCTGGGCAACGTCACCTCACCGCAAGAGGTGGTGGCGCAGTTCGGCGCCGACATCCTGCGGCTGTGGGTGGTGGGCTCCGACTATTCCGAGGATTTGCGCATCGGGCCGGAGATCCTGAAGTCCCACGCCGACCTGTACCGGCGCCTGCGCTACACGCTGCGCTACCTGCTGGGCAATCTGGCCGGCTTCCGCCCCGAGGAGCGGGTCGCCCACGAGGACATGCCGGCGCTGGAGCGCTGGGTGCTGCACCGCCTGACGGAGATGGACGCCCAGGTGCGCGCGGCCTGCGAGGCGCTGCAATTCCACGGCCTGTTCTTCGAACTGCACCACTTCTGCGCCGTCGATCTGTCGGCCTTCTATTTCGACGTCCGCAAGGACTCGCTCTACTGCGACGCCCCGGACGATGCGCGCCGCCGCGCCGCCCGCACGGTGATGGACATTCTGTTCGACTGCCTGACCGCCTGGCTGGCGCCGTTCATGTGCTTCACCGCCGAGGAGGCCTGGCTGGCCCGCCACGGCGACGGCGACGACGTCTCGGTGCATCTGCGCACCTTCCCGGAGATTCCGGCGGCGTGGCGCGACGAGGAATTGGCCGAGCGCTGGCGCACCGTGCGCGCCGTGCGCCGGGTCATCACCGGCGCCCTGGAGGTGGAGCGCGCCGAGAAGCGCATCGGCTCCAGCCTACAGGCTGCGCCGCGCGTGCATGTGACGCCCGAGCAGGCGGCCGCCCTGGAGGGGCTGGACCTGACCGAAATCGCCATCACCTCGGGCGTCGCCATCGCCACGGAACCGCCGCCGGAGGGCGCCTTCACCCTCGACGAGGTGCCCGGCGTCGGCGTCGTGCCGGCCGCCGCCGACGGCGCCAAGTGCGAACGCTGCTGGAAAGTGCTGCCCGATGTCGGCGGCCACGACCGTCCCGGCGTCTGCGGCCGCTGCGCCGCCGCCGTGGGCAAGGTGGCGGCGGCGGAGTAGCCGCGGTGCCGCGCCGTCCCGGCCTTGCCGTCGCCGCCGTGATCCTTGTCCTCGACCAGATCACCAAGGCCTGGATCCTGGCGGTGATGAGCCCCCACGGCGCCGACCCCGGCCGCCTGTGGACCGGGCGCAGCATCGAGGTGCTGCCGGTCCTGGACATCGTGCTGGTCTGGAACCGCGGCATCAGCTTCGGGCTGTTCAACCAGGATTCGCCCCTCATCCCGGTGGTGCTGAGCGTGCTGACGGCGCTGGTGACGGCGGCGCTGGCCGTGTGGCTGTGGCGGGCCGAAAGCCGCTGGCTGGCGCTGGCGCTGGGCCTGGTGATCGGCGGCGCGCTGGGCAACCTCGTCGATCGCCTCCGATTCGGGGCGGTGGTGGATTTCGTTTACCTTCACCTGGGAGACTGGTACTGGCCGGCGTTCAACGTCGCCGACAGCGCCATAACCGTCGGGGCGGTGATGCTGGTGGCAGACGCCTTGTTTGCCGGACGAAAATCACCTAAAGAATAGATCCATGACGAATCGGTTCCGCATTGCGCTGCGCCCCGTCGTCGGCGCCACCCTACTGGTCCTGGCCACCGGCCTGGCCGGTTGTGAGAATCCCCGCGAAATGCTGGGGCTGACCCACACGTCTCCGGACGAGTTCGCGGTCATCTCCCACGCGCCGCTGGAGGTGCCGCCCGAGTTCCGCCTGCGCCCGCCGCAGCCGGGGGCGACGCGCCCGCAGGAGGGCGAGGTTCGCGACCGCGCCCGCGCCGCCGTGCTGGGGGCCGCCGTCAACGCCGCCGATCTGTCGCAGGGCGAGCGCATCGTCCTCACCCGCGGCGGCGGCGACACCGCCAGGCCGGATATCCGCGCCATCATCGACCGCGAGACACGGGCGCTGGTGCGGGGCTCGGACCTCCTCGTCGACAAGGTGCTGTTCTGGCAGGAGACGGAAGCCTTCGGCAGCGTCCTCGACCCCGCCGCCGAGGCCGAGCGCCTGCGCGCCAACCGGGAAAAGGGGTTGCCCCCGACGGCGGGCGAGGTTCCGGTCATCGAGCGCCGCCGCGGCCTCTTCTAGCCCGATTCCGACGCCACCTTGCCGCCGCTGCCTTTCGCGCGCTTGCCGGATGGGGTAGGCCCGCTTAAATGGCCTGGGCATAGGCGTTCCGCACGTCATCGGCAGACACCTAACCGGGGAGAGGCATGAACATCGTGCTCGCGCGCCTGCTGGCGCCGATTCTGGTTCTGGGGGTGCTGGCGGCGCCAGCGGCCGCCCGCGCCGAGGTCTATGGCGCCGAGACCTTCACGCTCGACAACGGAATGCAGGTGGTGGTGGTGTCCAACCACCGCGTCCCCGTTGTCACGCACATGGTCTGGTACCGCGTCGGCGCCGCCGACGAACCCCCCGGGCACACCGGCATGGCGCATCTGCTCGAACACCTGATGTTCAAGGGCACCGAGGAGGTGGCGCCGGGCGAGTTCTCGCGCCGGGTCGCCGAGATCGGCGGGCGCGACAACGCCTTCACCAGCCACGACTTCACCGCCTATTACCAGACCGTCGCCAAGCAGCACCTCGACATGGTGATGCGCATGGAGGCCGACCGCATGACCAATCTGCTGTTCGAGGACGAGCACGTCCGCACCGAGCGGCAGGTGGTGCTGGAGGAGCGGCGCCAGCGCACCGACAACAACCCCTCGGCGCTGCTGGGCGAGCGCGCCAACGCGGTGATGTTCCACAACCACCCCTACCGCACCCCGGTCATCGGATGGGCCGGCGAGGTGGCGACGCTAGAGCGCGACACCCTGATGGCCTTCTACCGCCGCCACTACGCGCCCGACAATGCCATCCTGGTGGTATCGGGCGACGTCACCACCGACGAGGTGCGCGCCCTGGCCGAAGAGCATTACGGCCCCATTCCCGCCCGTCAGGTGGCGGCGCGGGCGCGCCCGGTCGAGCCCGAGCCGGTGGTCGAGCGCCGTGTGGTGCTGCGCCATCCCCAGGTGCAGCAGCCCTCCTGGAGCCGGCGCTATCTGGCCCCCACCTACACCACCGGCGCCAGCGAACACGCCCACGCGCTGGAAGTCCTCTCGGAGGTCATCGGCGGCGGCACCACCAGCCAGTTGTACCGGCGGCTGGTGGTCGAGGAGGAATTGGCAGCCGGCGCCGGCGCCGGCTACAGCCCCGAGCAGCTCGACTACGGCACCTTCTATGTCTGGGCCAGCCCCCGCCCCGGCGTCGACATGGAGGCCCTGGAGGCGGCGGTGACCGACGAGTTGGAGGCCATCCGGCGCAACGGCGTCGACGCCGCGGAGGTCGAGCGCGCCAAGACCCGCCTGCGCGCCAACGTCATCTATGCCCGCGATTCGACCTCGCGCGGCGCCTTCGCGCTGGGCCGCGCCCTCACCACCGGCTCGACGGTCGAGGACGTCGAGACCTGGCCCGAGAGCATCGCCGCGGTGACGCCCGAAGACGTCGACGCCGCCGCCCGCGCCGTGCTGGCCGAGCATCGGGCGGTGACGGCGCTGCTGCTGCCGCGCCCCCAGGATGTCGCCGCCGACGACCAGGAGGCCCTGCGATGATCGCCCTGACCGCCGTTCTGCGGCGCTGCCGCCGCGCCCTGCCCGCCGTGGCGCTGCCCGCCGTCGCCCTGGTGGTGCTGCTGCTGCCGGCGCGCGCCGACGCCATCGAGGTGCAGCGGGTGGTTTCCGACGCCGGGATCGAGGCCTGGCTGGTGGAGGACCGCAGCCTGCCGATCCTGGCGCTGGAAGCGATCTTCCGCGACGCCGGCGCCGTCACCGACCCCGAGGGCAAGGCCGGGCGCGCCTATATGGTCGGCGGCCTGTTGAACGAGGGCGCCGGCGACATGGACGCCCTGACCTTCCAGCGCCGCCTGGAGGATCTGGCGGTGCATATGGGCTTCGACGCCGGGCGCGACAGCTTCCAGGTGTCGCTGAAGACGCTGACGGAAAACCGCGACGAGGCGTTCCGCCTGCTGCGGCTGGCCCTCACCGAGCCGCGCTTCGACGCCCAGCCGGTGGAACGGGTGCGCAGCCAGATCCAGGCCGGGCTGGCCCGCGACCTGCAAGATCCCCGCACCATCGCCTGGCGCGCCTGGTTCGAGACCCAGTTCCCCGACCACCCCTACGGCACCCCGGTCAAGGGCACGCCCGAATCGGTGGCGGCGCTGACCGCCGACGACCTGCGCGCCTTCGTCACCGAGCGCCTCGCCCGCGGCAACCTGATCCTGGGAGTCGTCGGCGACATCGACGCCGCGGCGCTGAAGGCGCTGCTGGACGAGACCTTTGGCGCGCTGCCGACACGGCCGGCGCCCCTGGACATCGCCGAGGCCGGCCCGGCGGCGCCGGCGGCGGTGACGGTGCGCGAATTCCCGGTGCCGCAAAGCACCGTCGTCTTCGGCCACCGCGGCCTGTCCCGCGACGACCCCGATTTCTATGCCGCGATGGTGGTGAACTACGTCCTGGGCGGCGGCGGCTTCACCTCGCGTCTGATGGAGGAGGTGCGGGAAAAGCGGGGGCTGGCCTACGGCATCGGCACCTCGCTGCGGCCGCTGGACCACGCGCCGCTGATGCTGGGCAGCGTGGCCACCCGCAACGACCGCGTCGGCGAGACCATCGACATCCTGCGCCAGGAATGGGCCCGGATGCGCGAGCAGGGGCCGACGCCGGAGGAACTGACGGCGGCGACGACCTATCTGGTGGGGTCGTTTCCGCTCGAACTGACCAGCACCTCGGCCATCGCGGGAATGCTGACGGCCATTCAGCGCCACGGGCTGGGCATTGACTACATCGACCGCCGCGCCTCCTATATCGAGGCCGTGACCGCCGACGACGCGCGGCGGGTGGCGGAGCGCCTGTTGCGGCCCGAGCACCTGGCGGCGGTGGTGGTGGGCGAGCCCAGCGGCCTGTCGCCGGCCGCCAACTGACGGCGCGGCAATGGCCGCCCCCGGTGATTGGCCTTGCCGGCGAGGCGTGCTAATGTCCGCCGCTCATTCGGGGTAGGCCGGTGAAACGGGACAAGCGGCTGTTGACGGACAAGGCCAGTTGGCCGCTGCTGCGGCGGCTGCTTTCGGAGGCGGTGTGGCGCTACCGCCGGCGCGTCGCCGCCGCCCTCGCCTGCATGGTCGTGGTCTCGGTCACCACCGCCTTCAGCGCCTGGCTGATGGAGCCGGTGGTCAACGAGGTGTTCGTCGCCCGGCAGCGGGCGATGCTGTGGCCGATCGGCCTGGCGGTGCTGGCCACCTTCGTCATCAAGGGCGCCGGCGCCTATGGCCAGATGGTGCTGATGCAGGGCGTTGCCCTGCGCGTCGTCGCCGACCTCCGCAGCCGCCTGTTCGCGCACCTGATGCGCATGGACATGGCCTTCTTCCACCGCCACCCCAGCGGCACCCTGCTGACCCGCATGATGGGCGACCTGTTCGCGCTGCAAAACGCGCTGACCGGCCTGATCACCTCCGCCGCCCGCGACGGGCTGGCGGTGTTCCTGCTGGTGGGGCTGATGTTCTACCAGGACTGGCTGCTGGCGCTGATCGCCGTCACCGTCATTCCGGCGGCGGTGGTGCCGGTGGTGCGCCTGGGCAAGCGGATGCGGCGCGTGTCGCGGCGCACCCACGAGCATATGGGCCGCTTCCTGGCGGCGATGGAGCAGATCGTCCTGGGGACGCGGGTGGTGAAGGCCTATGGCATGGAGGAGCACGAGGCGCGGCGCGTCGGCGTGCTGGCCGAGGAGCAGCGGGCCGTCGGCTACAAGCAGGCCAAGGTGCGCGCCATGACCCGCCCGGTGGCCGAGGCGTTCTCGGGCATCGCCATCGCGGCGGTGATCGTCTATGGCGGCCACCGCGTCATCGACGGCGTTACCACCGCCGGGGCCTTCTTCTCCTTCATCACCGCGCTGTTGATGGCCTATCAGCCGCTGCGCTCGGTGGCGCACGCCAACGCGCAGCTTCAGGCCGGGCTGGCCTCGGCGCAGCGCGTCTTCGACATCCTCGACATGGAGCCGGAAATCCGCGAACGGCCCGACGCCCGGACCCTGCCGCCGGCGCGCGCGCGCCGCATCCGCTTTGACGACGTGCATTTCCGCTACCAGGACGGCACCCATGCCCTGCGCGGCCTCGACCTCGACATCCCGGCCGGGGCGACGGTGGCGCTGGTGGGGCCGTCGGGGGCCGGCAAGTCGACGGTGCTGAACCTGGTGCCGCGCTTCTACGACATCGAGGCCGGGCGCATCCTCGTCGACGGCGTCGACGTCCGCGACCTGACCCTGGAATCGCTGCGCAGCGGCATCGCCCTGGTCAGCCAGGAGGTCATGCTCTTCAACGAGACCGTACGCACCAACATCGCCTATGGCCGCCCCGACGCCGACGAGGCGGCGATCGTCGCCGCGGCGGGCGATGCGGCGGCGCACGACTTCATCATGGACCTGCCCCAGGGCTACGACACCTTGGTCGGCGAACAGGGGGTCAAGCTGTCGGGCGGGCAGCGCCAGCGCATCGCCATCGCCCGCGCCATGCTCAAGGACGCCCCCATCCTGCTGCTCGACGAGGCGACCTCGGCGCTGGACACCGAATCGGAACGCCAGGTGCAGGCGGCGCTGGAACGGCTGATGGCGGGGCGGACGACGGTGGTGGTGGCGCACCGGCTGTCGACCATCGTCAACGCCTCGCTGATTTATGTTCTCGACCACGGCGCCGTCGTCGAGGCGGGCTCGCACGCCGAGCTTCTGAACCGGGACGGCCTGTACGCCCGCCTGCACGCGCTGCAGTTCCGCGACGAGATCGGCAACGGCGGCGGCCAGCCGGCGCGCCGCGCCCTGTAGCCGCCATGCGGGCCCCCGACTTCTGGCGGAACGACGGCGCGGCGGCGCGACTGCTGGCGCCGCTGGGGGCGGCCTACGCCGCCGCCACCGCCCGCCGCCTGCGCCGCGGCGTCCCGGCACGCCTGCCGGTGCCGGTGGTGTCGGTGGGCAATCTGACCGCCGGCGGCGCTGGCAAGACTCCGGTGGCCATCGCCATCGCCCGCCATCTCGACGCCGCCGGACGGCGGGCGCACATCCTGACGCGCGGCTACGGCGGCCGCGAGGCGGGGCCGCTGCGCGTCGACCCCGCGATGCACGACGCCGACGCCGTCGGCGACGAGCCGCTGCTGCTGGCCCGCGCCGCGCCGACCTGGGTGGCGCGTGAGCGCCTGGCCGGCGCCAACGCCGCCGTCGCCGCCGGGGCGGAAGCGCTGGTGCTGGACGACGCCCACCAGAACCCGGCCCTGCACAAGGACGTGGCGCTGGTGGTGGTGGACGGCGGCTATGGCTTCGGCAACGGCCGGGTGATTCCCGCCGGCCCGCTGCGCGAGCCCATCGCCGCCGGGTTGGCGCGGGCCTCGGCGCTGGTGCTGATCGGGCCGGACCGCGCCGGCGCGCTGCGCCATGCCGGCGGAATGCCGGTGCTGCGGGCGCGGCTGGCGCCGGCGCCGGAGGTGGTGGAGCTGGCCGGCCGCCGCGTCCTCGCCTTCGCCGGAATCGGCCGCCCCGCCAAGTTCTTCGAGTCCCTCGAAAGCTGGGGTCTGAACGTGGTCGCCCGCCAGCCCTTCCCCGACCACCACCCCTATCGCCATCGCGAGGTGAAGCGCCTGCTGGCGCGGGCCCACGGCCTGGATGCGGTGGCGGTGACCACCGAAAAGGACGCCGTGCGCCTGCCGCCGGAACTGCGGGCGGCGGTGACGGTGGTGGCGACACGGCTGGTGTGGGACGACGCCGCCCACCTGGAGCATGTGCTGCGCCAGGGAGGCTGCCCGTGCTGAAGCTGAAGCCGCGCTGGCGCAACCCGCAATACCGCCGGCGGGCCCTCGGGCGGCTGGCGCGCTACCCGCTGGAGGGCGCGCTGGTGTGGCTGGGATATGGCCTGTGCCGGCTGCTGGGCCTCGACCGCGCCTCGGCGGTGGGCGGCGCCCTGGCCCGCGCTATTGGGCCGCGGCTGGGCAAGAGCGCCGGGATCGTGCGCCGCATCCGCCGCGCGCTGCCGGAGCTTGACGAACCCCAGGCCGACGCCGTCATGCGCGGCGCCTGGGACAATGTCGGCCGGGTGATCGCCGAGTTCCCCCATGTCGCGCGCATCGGCCTCTATGGCGACAGCGGCCGCGTCGAGGTGGTGGGGGCCGAGATCATCGACCAGGTGCGCGACGGCGGCCGCCCGGGCATTTTTTTCAGCGCCCATCTGGCGAACTGGGAACTGCTGATGTTCGCCGCCGCGCAACGGGGGATGCCGCTGACGGGGATCTACCGCCACGCCAACAACCCGCTGTCCGAGGCGCTGTACCAGCGCGCCCGCCGCCACCCCTGCATCGAGCTGGTGCGCAAGGACGAAGCCGGCGGCGCCGTGTTGAGCCAGCGGCTGCGCGCCGGGCGGCACCTGGCGCTGATGGCGGACCAGAAGCTGTCGGCCGGCATGGCGGTGCCCTTTTTCGGCCGCGCGGCGATGACGGCGCCGACCCCGGCGGTGCTGGCACTGCGCTTTCGCTGCCCGCTGGTGCCGGCGCATGTGGTGCGGCTGAGCGGGGCGCGCTTTCGGGTCGTCGTCGAGCCGCCGCTGGACCTGCCGGACAGCGGCACCGTCCGCGACGACGTGCAGGCGCTGCTGGCCCGCATCAACACCATCATCGAGGGCTGGGTGCGCGCCCAGCCCGAACAATGGCTGTGGCTGCACCGCCGCTGGCCGCGCTCCTAGGGCCTTGACCCGCCGGCGGCAAGGCGCCTTGATGGGCGCAGCCAACCCCCGCGAGAGCGCCCATGCCCTTTGAATCGCTGCGTGACTTCATTGACCGCCTGGAGGCCGACGGCCGCCTGGTGCGGGTCGCGGCGCCGGTGTCGCCGGTGCTGGAGATGACCGAGATCCAGACCCGCCTGCTGGCCGAGGGCGGGCCGGCGGTGCTGTTCGAGAACGTCGTCGACGCGGACGGCCGCCGCTACGACATGCCGGTGCTGGTCAACCTGTTCGGCACCGTCGAGCGCGTCGCCGCCGGCATCGGCCGCGCCCCGGCCGAACTGCGCGCGGTGGGCGAGACCCTGGCCTTCCTGAAGCAGCCCGAACCGCCCGGCGGCTGGCGCGAGGCCTGGGAGATGCTGCCGGTGCTGAAAAAGGCGATGGCGATGAAGCCCCGCCGCGTCGGCGCCGCCCCCTGCCAGGAAATCGTGCAGGAAGGCGACGCCGTCGATTTGTCGGCCCTGCCGGTGCAGACCTGCTGGCCGGGCGAGCCGGCGCCGCTGATCACCTGGCCGCTGGTGGTCACCCGCGGCCCCGGCGGCGGCAAGACCGACGGCTTCAACCTCGGCATCTATCGGATGCAGGTGACCGGGCGCAACACGACGCTGATGCGCTGGCTCAAGCATCGGGGCGGCGCCCAGCATTTCCGCCGCTGGGTCGCGGAGACCGGCAAGGCCATGCCGGCGGCGGCGGTGATCGGCGCCGACCCCGGCACCATCATCGCCGCCGTCACGCCGGTGCCCGACACCCTGTCGGAATACCAGTTCGCCGGCCTGCTGCGCGGGCGCAAGGTGGACCTGGTGGACTGCAAGACCGTGCCCCTGCAGGTGCCGGCGCAGGCCGAAATCGTGCTGGAAGGATACGTCTCGGCCGAGGAAACCGGCGACGAGGGCCCCTATGGCGACCACACCGGCTTCTACAACGCCGTCGAGCCCTTCCCCGTCTTCACCGTCACCGCCGTCACCATGCGCCGGCGGCCGATCTATCTGTCCACCTTCACCGGCCGCCCGCCCGATGAGCCCAGCGTGCTGGGCGAGGCGCTGAACGAGGTCTTCATTCCGCTGTTGCGGCAGCAGTTTCCCGAAATCGTCGACTTTTGGCTGCCGCCCGAGGGCTGCTCCTACCGCATCGCCGTGGTGTCCATCCGCAAGGCCTATCCGGGCCACGCCAGACGCATCATGATGGGCGTGTGGTCCTTCCTGCGGCAGTTCATGTACACCAAATTCGTTATTGTGGTGGACGACGACATCGACGCCCGCGACTGGAAGGACGTGATGTGGGCGGTCTCGACCCGCATGGACCCGGTGCGCGACATCGTGACGGTCGAGAACACCCCCATCGACTACCTCGATTTCGCCTCGCCCGAATCGGGCCTGGGCGGCAAACTGGGCCTGGACGCCACCGACAAGATGCCGCCCGAAACCCACCGCGACTGGGGACGCAAAATCCGCATGAGCGATGCCGTGGTGGAGGAGGTGACGCAAAAATGGGCGAGCTACGGACTGCCCGGTTCCGGCCGCCCCATCTGGAAATGAGAACACCGGGCGCGACGACGACGGACGGAACGGGAGCCCGCGATGGCCGAGGATGACGCACTCGATCTGCTGACGGACCTGCTCGACCGGGCCCGCGCCGCCGGGGCGGACGCCGCCGACGCGGTGCTGGTGGATGCGACCTCGGTCTCGTTGGCCTATCGCCTGGGGCGGCCCGAGCACCTGGAACGGGCCGAGAGCGCCGATTTGGGCCTGCGCGTCTTCCAGGGGCGGCGCCAGGCCATCGTCGCCTCCTCCGAGCGCACGCCGGCGGCGCTGGAGGCGCTGGTGGAGCGGGCGGTGGCGATGGCCCGGGTGGTGCCCGAAGACCCCTATTGCGGCCTTGCCGAGCCGGAACAGTTGGCGCGCACGCTGCCCGAACTCGATTCCTGCGACCCGCACGAGCCGACGCCCGAGGAACTTATCGCCGCGGTGCGCCGCGCCGAGGACACCGCCCGCGCCGTCGAGGGCGTCACCAACTCCGAGGGCGCCGAGGCGGGCTGGGGCCGCTCGCGCGTGGCCATCGCCGCCACCAACGGGCTGGCGCAGAGCTACCGGGTGTCGCACGCCTCGCTGGCGGTGTCGGTGCTGGCCGGCGACGCCGGCGGCGGCATGGAACGCGACTACGACTACACCGGCGCCGTCTACTGGTCGGACTTGCGCGCCGCCGAGGATGTCGGCCGCGTCGCCGGGCAACGGGCGGTGCGGCGGCTGGGGGCGCGGAAGGCACGCACCGCCCAGGTGCCGGTGGTGTTCGACCCGCGGGTGGCGCGCTCGCTGCTGGGCCATCTGTCGGGAGCGATCAACGGCGCCGCGGTGGCGCGGGGCACCAGCTTCCTCAAGGACCGGCTGGGCACGCGCGTCTTCGCCCCAGGCGTCACCGTCGTCGACGACCCCCACCGCCGCCGCGGCCTGCGCTCCAAGCCCTGCGACGGCGAGGGCGTCGCCAACGCCCGGCGCGAGATCGTCGCCAATGGCGAGCTGACCACCTGGCTGCTCGACCTGCGCTCCGCCCGGCAACTGGGCATGGCCACCACCGGCCACGCGGCGCGGGGCACCTCCTCGCCGCCGTCGCCGGCACCGACCAATCTCTATCTCGAACGCGGCCACGTCACCCCCGCCGAGATGATCGAGGAGGTGCGCGAGGGATTCTATATCACCGAGTTGTTCGGCATGGGGGTCAACAACGTCACCGGCGACTACAGCCGCGGCGCCGCCGGCTTCTGGATCGAGGGTGGCGCGCTGGCCTATCCGGTGGCGGAGGTGACCATCGCCGGCAACCTCAAGGACATGTTCCGCCGCCTGACCCCGGCCTCGGACCTCGTCTTCCGCTACGGCATCGACAGCCCGACGGTGCGCGTCGACGGCATGACCGTGGCGGGGCGGTAAGCCGGGCTACGGCCACACCAGGTCCAGCACCGGCCCTTCGGCGGTGACCTCGACCGGCAGCGCGGCGACGATGTCGCCGTCGGCCTGCACCGGCGCGCCCGCCGCACCGGTGATGCGCACCCGCCGCCCCGGCACCACCGCCACGTCGCGCAGGCGATGCAGACGGCCGACGACCACCGCGACGCCGTAGCGGACGGCGTTCCAGCGGCCGGCGCCTTGCAGCAGCACCACCTGGAATCCCGGCCGGTCGACGCCGGCCTCGGGCGCGGGCACGAAGGGTCCGCCATAGCAGCGCCCGTTCATCACCAGCACCGCCCGCGCCTCGTGCGCGACGCCGTCGATGACGGCGCCGCAGGGCGGATAGCCGTGCCGCCACAGCGCCCGCACCGCCGCCGCCACATAGGCCAGCCGCCCCACATGGCGCTTGAGCCTTGCATTCACCGCCGCCACGGCGCAGGCATCGACGCCGACGCCCACCATCAGCACGAAGCGGCGGCCCTCGACCACGCCCAGATACAGTGGGCGGGCGCGGCCGCCGACAATGCCGCGGGCGATGGCGGCGGGGCGGCGCGCCAGCCCCATCTCGCAGGCCAGGACATTGGCGGTGCCCAGCGGGATCACCGCCAGGGGCGGGCGCGGCGGCGGGGCGCGCAGCAGGCCGTTGACCACCGCGTTGACGGTGCCGTCGCCGCCCGCCGCCACCAGCCGGTCGGGACGATCGGCGGCGGCGGCGGCGGCCAGGCGCTCGGCGTCGCCGTGCCGCGCCGTCGGCAGCAGTTCGACCACGCAGCCCAACGCCGCCAGCCGCTCCAGCACCGCCACCAGCCGCCGCCGGCGGCGGCGGCCCGCGACGGGGTTGTGTATCACCACCACCCGCATCGCCCTCACACGCTGAGGAGTTCCTCCAACACCTCGGGCCGGGCGCGAAACTCCTCGGCGGGGGCGTGGTGGAGGACGCGCCCCTTCTGGATGACGTAGCCGCGCTGCGCGTGCTTGAGCGCGAAGCGCAGATTCTGCTCGGTGAACAGGATGGTGGTGCTGCGCGCGAGGTCGTCGATCATGCGCCCGATCTGCTGCACGATCACCGGCGCCAGACCCTCGTTGGGTTCGTCGAGGAGCAGGAGGTCCGGCTCGCCGACCAGGGCCCGGGCGATGGTCAGCATCTGCTGCTGGCCGCCGGAGAGCCGGTCGCCCTGGCGGTCGCGCATTTCGTAGAGCATGGGGAACTGCTCGAAGACGCGGGCCAGCGGCCAGGCGCGCCTCGCCTCGGGCAGCCGCCGCTCCGCCACCTCCAGGTTCTCCTGCACCGTCAGCCCGGCGAAGATGCGCCGGTCCTCGGGAACGTAGCCGAGGCCGAGGGTGGCGATGCGGTTGGGCGGCAGGCCGGTGATCGGCCGGTCCTTGAAGGTGATCGCTCCCCCCGTCGCCGGCACCAGGCCCATGATCGTCTTGAGGGTGGTGGTCTTGCCGGCGCCGTTGCGGCCCAGCAGGCAGACGACCTCGCCGGCCGCCACCTCCAGGCTGACACCCTGCAGGACGTGGCTTTCGCCGTAGTGGGCGTGGACGCCCTCCAGCCGCAGCATCCTAGGTCACCTCCTCGCCCAGATAGGCGGCCCGGACCTCCGGGTTGGCGCGGATGTCCTCGGGCGTGCCCTCGGCCAGCAGGCGGCCGCGATGCATCACGAACACGCGCTGCGCCAGGCCGAACACCACGTCCATGTCGTGTTCGGTGAGGAAGAAGGTGGCCTCGCCGTCGGCCGCCAATTCCCGGATCAGCGCCACCACCGCGCGGGTCTCCTCGGGGGTCATGCCGGCCGTGGGCTCGTCGAGCAGCACCAGGCTGGGCGCGCTCGCCAGCACCACCGCCAGTTCCAACAGCCGCTTGTCGCCGTGGCTGAGGGCGCCGGCGTGTTCCTCGGCCAGATGGTCCAGCCGCAGGCGCCCCAGCACCGCCAGCGCGCGCCGGCGCAGCGGCTGGTCGCGGGCCACCGCCCGCCACAGGCGCAGGCCCGCCCCGGCGTGCCCGACCAGCGCCACCTGCACGTTCTCCAGCACGCTGAGATCGGCGAAGATGTTGGTGATCTGAAACGAGCGCCCGATGCCCATGCGCGTGATACGGTGCGGCGGCCGGCCGGTGATGTCGCGCCCGCGCAGCAGCACCCGCCCCTCGGTGGGCGTCAGGCGGCCGGAAACGATGTTGTAGAAGGTGGTCTTGCCGGCGCCATTGGCGCCGATCAGCGCCGTCAGTTCGCCCTCGCGCACCGTCAGCGACACCCCATCGACGGCCAGGAAGGCGCCGAAGAAATGCCGGATGGCGCGGGCTTCCAACAGCGGCGCCGTCATCGCCCCCTCCGCCGGGTCCGCCACTCCGCCAGGCTCAACAGCCCGCGCGGCAGGAACAGCACCAGGAACAGCAGGATCAGCCCCAGAAAGAACATCCACTGGTCGGTGTAGCTGGTCAGCCAGGTCCGCAGGCCCAGGAACACCGCCGCCCCCAGGAACGGGCCCAGGAAGTTGTGGCTGCCGCCCAGGATGGTCATCAGCACCGGCTCGGCGGACATCGTCCAATGCACCATTTCGGGCACGGCGATGCGGTTGAAGGGGCCGAACAGCGCCCCGGCCACCCCGGCGAAGAAGCCGGCGATGGTGAAGGCGAGCAGGCGGTAGGGCCGCACCGGAATGCCGGCGAAGGCGGCGCGCTCGGCGTTCTCGCGGATCGACTTGAGGATCAGGCCGAAGGGCGAGGTGGTGATGCGATAGAGCACATAGCCGCTGGCGACCACCACCGCCAGGGTGAGGAAGTAGTAGTGCATGGGATTGGCGAGGTTGACCGCCTCCAGCCCCGAGACCAGCGGCGTGATGCTGAAGCCGGCGACGCCGTCGCTGCCGCCGGTGAGCCCGCGCCACTGGTGATAGACGGCGTAGACCATCATCCCGAAGGCCAGCGTCAGCATGGCGAAATAGACCTCGGTCAGGCGCACGCAGAACCAGCCGATCACGGCCGCCAGCAGCGCCGCCGCCACGGGCCCGGCGACCAGCACCCAGACGAAGTCGGGGCCGATGTCGCGCAGCAGCAGCGCGGCCACATAGGCGCCGGTGCCGAAATAGGCCGCCTGCCCGAAGGACAACAGCCCCGTATAGCCGAACAGCAGATTGAAGCTGGCCGCGAACAGGCCCAGGATCAGCATCTCGGTGGCCAGGAACAGCGCGAAATACGAGCCCCACCACGGCAGCGCCACCAGCCCCGCCAGGACCAGCAGCAGCACCGCCGGGACGAGGACCGGGCGCCCCTTCACCCCCGGCCCCCCAGCCCTTGCGGGCGCAACAGCAGCACCAGGGCCATGCCGACATAGGGCAGCACGATGTCCAGTTCCGGCACCCAGCGCGCCCCGAAACCGTGGATCAGCCCCAGGATCAACGCGCCCACCAGCGCGCCGGGAAAACTGCCCAGGCCGCCGATGACCACCACCACGAAGGACTCGATGATGATGCGCTCGCCCATCGCCGGGCCCAGCGTGCGCATCGGCGCCGCCAGCGCCCCGCCCAGCGCCGCCAGCCAGGCGCCGAAGGCGAAGACCAGGGTGTAGAGGCGCGGCACGTCGATGCCCACCGCCAGGGCCATGTCACGGTCAACCGCCGCCGCCCGCACCCGCCGCCCCAGCCGCGTGCGGGTGAACAGCAGCCATATGCCGACGCCGATCACGGCGCCGGCGGCGATGACGAAGAAGCTGTAGCGCGGATAGATGACCCCGAACGCCTGCACCGTGCCGCGCAGCAGCGCCGGCGGATCGACGACGTGATAGCCGGACCCCCAGATCATGCGCACGGCGTCGTCCAGGATCAGCAACAGCGCGAAGGTCAACAGCAGCGACTGGGTGATGTGGCGCCGATAGACGCGGCTGACGGCCAGCCGCTCGACGACCGCCGCGAACACCGCCACCAGCAGCGGCGCCACCAGCACCGCCGCCCAGAACGGCAGCGCGGCGTGGCGCATCGCCGTCAGCACCAGATAGGCGCCCAGCATGTACAGCGCGCCGTGCGCGAAGTTGAGCACCCCCAGCACGCCGAAGATGATGGTGAGCCCCGAGGCGATGACGAACAGCAGCATCCCGATGTCGAGGCTGTTGAGCAGCGCGGCGATGAAGCTGGACATCACGCCTCCCGCCCGGCCGTCGGGCCGGCACGCCCCGGCACCCCCGCGGGCGCGGGGCGGCCGGGGCCGGCCACGGGTTCGCCATGCGCCATGCCGGCGGCCCCGTTTATTGCTGCGCCGTTTGCAGGTTGCAGCCGGTGTCTTCGGGCGCCGGCGTGATCTCGGCGGCGGGGAACACCCGCATTGGGTCGAGGATGCGGATGGGATAGTCGGCGCTGGCCGCCGTCACCCCCCAGAACCCGTCCACCAGGGCCTGATGGTCCTGGGGGCGGATGGTGTATTCGCCGATGGGGGCGTCGACGGTTATGCCGCTCAGTGCCGCGGCCACCGCCTGCGGCTCGACGCTGCCGGCTGCCTCGATCGCGGCCTTGAAGGTGTAGACCCCGGCATAGGCGTTCTGGGCGTTGTAGCTGGGGTAGTTGCCGAAACGCTCGTGATAGCCGGCGACGAAATCCCGGTTGCGCTCGGAGTCCTTGCCCAGGAACCAATAGCGGGTGCCGACCCACTGTTCCTCGGGCATCTGATCGCCCAGGGCGTAGAGCACCTCGGTGGCGGCGCCCAGGGTCATCAGCACCTCGAAGTCCTGATCGAAAAAGCCCAGATTGTTGGCCTGTCGCACGAAATTCACCAGGTCGCCCCCCCACACCGACACCAGCACGCCGTCGGGCTCGGCGGCGATGGTGGCGTTGATATAGGGGGTGAAGTCCTCGGCGCCGAAGCGGGGGAAGGAGGTCTCGGACAGGAACTCGGCCTCGGGGTTCAGCTCCGCCAGGTACTCCTGGAAGAACTCCCAGGACTGGTGGCCGAAGGCATAGTCGGGGCCGATGGTCGTCCAGCGCGTCGCGCCGATGTCATCGGCCACCAGCGCCGCCGCCTTCATGTTCTGGGCGATGTTGACGCTGTTGCGGAACACCCACTCGTTGCACAGCGTGCCGGTGACATCCGGCGTGGCGGCGTGGGTGATGAGGAAGGGCCGCTGCAACTCCGGCACCACCGGCGCCACGCCATTGGCGACGCCGCTGGAGTCGAGGCCCATGAGCAGGTCGACGCCGTCCTGGAAGACCAGCTTGCGTGCCGCCTGGATGGCGACATTGGCGGTGCCCTCGCTGTCCTCCATGCGGAACTCCAGCGGCCGACCGAGCACGCCGCCGTCGGCGTTGATCTCGTCCACCGCCATCTGGATGCCGTCGCGGGCGAACTCGCCATAGGTGGCGAAGGGGCCCGACATGATGTAGATGGCGCCAATGCTGATCGGCTGGCCCTGCTGCGCCGCGGCCGGGGCGGCGGCGGCGCCGGCGGCGATTGCGGCGGCGGCGACCGCGCTGCTGATTGTCCTGGCCATGATGGGATGCCCCCTTGTCTGGCTTCGCGTTTCCTCCGGCCGGCCATGATAGGCGAGGCGCGGCGGCGGCTCTGCAAGCCAGAGGGCAGGGAATCCGGGCCGTTGGCCGTAGCCGGTCCTATCCCTCCAGGCGTCCCACGGTCTTGTCGATATAGCTCCTCGGTGGCGGCAACCGCCTCAGGCTTCGGCGGGGACCGCCGCGCCGGCGAACTGGTCGTAGGCCTCCAGGGCCTGCGCCGCATAGATCATCGACGGCCCGCCGCCCATGTAGATGGTCATCGCCAGGGTCTGCAACAGCTCCTCGCGGCTGGCGCCGTTCTTCACCGCCGCCTTGACGTGGAAGGCGACGCAGCCGTCGCAGCGCACGGCGACGGCGATGGCGGTGGCGATCAGCTCCTTGGTCTTGGGATCGAGGACGCCTTCGGCCAGGGCGCTCTTGGCCAGGCCGCCGAAGGCGGTCATCACCTCGGGGATACCGCCGCGCATCTCGCCGATCGCCTTCGACAGATCCTTGGTCATCTGGGGCCAGTCCTTGGCCATGCCGTCCTCCTGCTCGCGCTCAATTTCCGGGCCCGCATTGTGAATAATCGCGGCGGTGCCTGTAAAGCTCAGCGCCGGTCCCGGAAGAAGGCCGTCAGCAGCGCGGCGCAGCGGCGTTCGTCGATGCCGCCATAGACCTCGGGGCGGTGGTGGCAGGTGGGCTGGGCGAAGAAGCGCGGCCCGTGCTCGACGCCGCCGCCCTTGGGGTCGTAGGCGCCGAAATACAGCCGGCGGACACGGGCGAAGGCGATCGCCGCCGCGCACATGGCGCAGGGCTCCAGGGTGACATAGAGGTCGCAGCCCTCCAGGCGCGGCGCCCCCAGGCGCGCGGCGGCGGCGCGCAGGGCGAGAATCTCGGCGTGGGCGGTGGGATCGGCGTCGGCCTCGGTGCGGTTGCCGGCGCGGGCCAGCACCGTGCCGTCGCGAACCACCACCGCGCCCACCGGCACCTCGCCGCGACGGGCGGCGGCCTCGGCCTCGGCGATGGCCAGTTGCATGGGGTTCGGGCGCATTCCCTCTTCTACCATGCCGGGCGGGCGGGGTGCGTCCTTTCCGCCGTTGCTCCCGCCGACGGCAGCCACTACAGTGCGTCGCCATGACAAGGCCCATTATCGGGATCACCCTCGACAGCGAGGAGGGCGGCGGCTATTCCAGCCTGCCCTGGTATGCGCTGCGCAAGAATTATGTCGAGGCGGTGCTGGCCGCCGGCGGCCTGCCGATGCTGCTGCCGCACGCGGCGGCGTTGGCCGACGACTATCTCCGGCGCATCGACGGCCTGTTGGTCACCGGCGGGCATTTCGACATCGACCCGGCGCTGTTCGGCGCGCCGACGCGGCACCGCACCGTCAAGCTGAAGCGCCGGCGCACCGAGTTCGAACTCGCCCTCACCCGCCGCGCCCTCGACGAGGATCGGCCACTGCTGGCGATCTGCGGCGGCCAGCAGTTGCTGGCTGTGGCGCTGGGCGGCTCGCTGATTCAGCACATCCCCGACGAGGTCGAGGACGCCCTCGCCCACGAGCAGCGCAACCCCCGCGACGAGCCCGGCCACGAGGTGCTGCTGGCCGAGGACACCCGCCTGCGCGACATCGCCGGCGCCGCCCGCATTCCGGTCAATTCCGCCCATCACCAGGCGGTGCGCTCGGTGCCCGAGGGCGTGGTGATCGACGCCGTCGCCCCCGACGGGGTCATCGAGGGCATCGAGGTGCCCGAGCACCGCTTCTGCATCGGCGTGCAATGGCACCCCGAATACCACATCAGCGAGGCCGACACGCGGCTGTTCGAGGCCTTCGTCGCCGCCTGCCGCGATGACTGACGCCGCACCGGCGCCCGGCGAGCGCATCGCCAAGCGCATCGCCCGCGCCGGCCTGTGCTCGCGCCGCGAGGCCGAGGCGCTGATCGTCGCCGGACGGGTGACGGTCAACGGCCGCCGCGTCGACAGCCCGGCGCGCAACGTCACCGCCGCCGACGCGATCACCGTCGACGGCCGCGCCCTGCCGGCGCCGGAGGCGGCGCGGCTGTGGCGTTACCACAAGCCGCGCGGCCTGGTGACCACCCACCGCGACCCGCAAGGGCGGCCGACGGTGTTCGGGCAGTTGCCGGCGGACCTGCCGCGGGTGGTGTCGGTGGGGCGCCTGGACCTCAACTCCGAGGGCCTGCTGCTGCTGACCAATGACGGCGAGTTGGCACGGCGCCTGGAGCACCCGGCCCAGGGCTGGCTGCGGCGCTACCGGGTGCGCCTGCACGGGCAGGTCGATCCGGCGCGGCTGTTGCCGCTGGAGAAGGGGGTACGGGTGGCGGGCGTCGACTACGGCCCCATCAAGGCGGTGCTGGAGCGCCAGCAGGGCGAGAACGCCTGGCTGACGGTCAGCCTGCGCGAGGGCAAGAACCGCGAGGTCCGCCGGGTGATGGAGCATCTGGGCTGGACGGTCAGCCGCCTGATCCGCGTCGCTTACGGCCCGTTCCAGCTTGGCAATCTCGCCCGCGGCGCGGTGGAGGAGGTGCCGCGGCGGGTGCTGCGCGACCAGTTGGGGCTGGGCGGCGACTCCACCGGCCGCGCCAAGGCGGGGCGGCGCGATGCGCATCGTCGGCGGGCGCCATAGGGGCCGGCGGCTGACGGCGCCGCCCGGGCGCCTGGTGCGCCCCACCGGCGAGCGCACCCGCGAGGCGCTGTTCAACATCCTCGCCCATCGCCTGCACCTGGAGGGCGCCGACGTCCTCGACGCCTTCGCGGGCTCCGGGGCGGTGGGGCTGGAGGCGCTGTCGCGCGGCGCCGGGCGCGCCTTCCTGCTGGAACGGCACGTCGCCGCCCTGGCGGCCATCCGCCGCAACATCGACACCCTGGACGAGGGGGCGCGGGCGACGGTGCTGAAAGCCGACGCCACGCGCCCGCCCCCGGCCCGCGCCGCCGGCGCCGGCGGTTTCCTCCACCCCCCCCACGGCGAGGGGCTGGCGGCCCCGGCGCTGGCGGCGCTGGCGCGGCGCGGCTGGCTGGCGGCGGACGCGCTGGCGGTGGTCGAGGTGCGGGCCCGGGAGCCCTTCGCCCCGCCCGAGGGGTTCGCGATCGAGGACGAGCGCGTCTATGGCGAGGCGCGGCTGGTGCTGCTGTCGCGCTCTTCTGCCACCTCGCCGTCGCGCAACGAGCCCATATAGGCCAGCACCGCCTCGATCTCGCGGCTGCCCAGGCCCACCGGCGGCATCAGCGCCGGGTGGGGATCGGACAGGAACGCCCGCAGTTCGCGGTCGGTGCGCGTGGCGGCGATCCGCGCCATGCTGGGCACGGCGTCGGTGCCGCGCCCCGCGACGTCGGCGGCGTGGCAGTTGGCGCACCATTGCTGCACGATGGCGATGCCCTCCTCCACCGCCTCCGGCGGCTGGGCGGCGGCCGTGGTGGCGGCCAACGCCCCCAGGGCGGCAAGCACTATGCGCATCGGTCTCTCCTTCGCGGCGGCCACCGCCGATCAGGGGAGCACGCGGCGGCGCTGGCGCCAATTCCTCTTAGGGGGTGACCCCTACGGCAGACCGGCGAGGGCGCGCACCTCGTCGGGGCCGCGCCCGGCCTCGCGCAGGGCACGCAGGGTCAGCGACGGCGTGCGCTTGGCCAGGCGCCGCCCCTGCTCGTCGGTGAGCAGGCCGTGGTGATGGTAGTCCGGCACCGGCAGATCCAGCAGCGCCTGCAACAGGCGATGGACGTGGGTGGCGTGGAACAGATCCTCGCCGCGCGTCACCAGGCTGATCCCCTGGGCGGCGTCGTCGACCGTCACCGCCAGGTGATAGCTGGTGGGCACGTCCTTGCGCGCCAGCACCGGATCGCCGAAGACCTCCGGCGCCGCCGCCACGACGCCGGCGCGGCGGTCATGCCAGGTCAGCGGCCCGGTCGCCGCCACGGCGGCGGCGAGGTCGAGGCGCAGGGCGTAGGGCGCCCCGGCCGCCATGCGCGCGGCCCGCGCCGCCGGGGGCTGGGCGCGGCAGGTGCCGGGATAGACGGGGCCGTCGGGGCCGTGGGGGGCGCCGCCGGCGCGCTCGATCTCGCGGCGGATGTCCTTGCGGGTGCAGAAGCAGGGATACAGCAGCCCGCGCGCGTCCAGGCGCCCCAGCGCCTCGGCATAGGCGCCCATGCGCTCCGACTGGCGCCACACCGGCCCGTCCCAGCGCAGCCCCAGCCAGCGCAGGTCGTCCAGAATCGCCGCCTCGAACTCGGGCTGGCAGCGCCCGGCGTCGATGTCCTCGATGCGCAGCAGGAAGCGGCCGCCGGCCTCGGCGGCGGCGCGGGCGGCGAACAGCGCCGCGTGGGCGTGGCCCAGATGCAGCAGGCCCGTGGGGCTGGGGGCGAAGCGGGTGACGATCAAGGGCTGCGCCATGCGGGAACCGACACCATCTTGACGGTGAAGGAGGAAAACCATGCCCGAAACGCTCTCCGGGCCGCTGCGGCGTCCGGCATCGGGTGGGCCGGCGCGGCAACTGGTGGTGTTGTTGCACGGGGTGGGGGCGGACGGCAACGACCTCGTCGGCCTGGCGCCCCATCTCGCCCGCGCCCTGCCCGAGGCCGAGTTCCTGGCCCCCGACGCGCCCTTTCCATGCGACATGGCGCCGTTCGGGCGCCAGTGGTTCTCGTTGCAGGACCGCTCCGAGGCGGCCGTTTCCGAAGGCGTGCGCCGCGCGGCGCCGCTGCTGGACGCCTTTCTGGACGAGGCGCTGGCGGCCCGCGGCCTCGCCGACGACGACCTAGCGCTGCTGGGGTTCTCGCAGGGCACGATGATGGCCCTGCATGTGGCGCTACGCCGGCCGCGGGCCTGCGCCGGGGTGGTGGGCTATTCCGGCCGTCTGGCCGGCGCCGACGCCCTGGCGGCGGAAATCCGGGCGCGGCCGCCGGTGCTGCTGGTGCACGGGGCGGCCGACGAGGTGGTGCCGGCCAGCAGCCTGGAGGGCGCCGCCGCGGCGCTGCGGGCCGCCGGCGTGTCGGTGCGGACGGCGCTGCGGCCGGGCCTGGGGCACGCCATCGACGCCGAAGGGCTGGCCAGCGGCATCGCATTCCTGAGCGGCGCGCTGGGGCGCCGCGGCGGGCCGCCCTAACCGAAATATTGCATTGTCCTTGCGATGCCTGTGCTAAACTGCCACCACATCTTGTGAGCCTGTGGAGCGAGGTCGACGACGTGCTGGCGCTCGACAACTGCCACGCCCTGGTTCTCAACGCGGACTTCCGTCCGCTCAGTTACTTCCCCCTGTCGCTGTGGCCGTGGCAGGAGGCGGTGAAGGCCGTTGTCGCCGACCGCGTCCATGTCGTCGCCGTCTATGACCGCCACATCCGCTCGCCGTCGGTGCGCATGGCGGTGCCCAGCGTCATCTCGCTGAAGGAATACATGCCGGCCTCGCGCCGGCCGGCCTTCACGCGCTTCAACGTCTTCCTGCGCGACCGCTTCTCGTGCCAGTACTGCGGCCGCACCCAGCCATCGCACGAACTCACCTTCGACCACGTCGTCCCCCGCTCGCGCGGCGGGCGCACCACCTGGGAGAACGTCGTCGCCGCCTGCGCGCCGTGCAATCTGACCAAGAGCAACCGCCTGCCGCGCGAGGCGAAGATGTTCCCGCTCATACGCCCCTTCCGGCCGACGACGCAGCAGCTTCAGCAGCACGGTCGCCGATTCCCGCCGAACTATCTCCACGAGAGTTGGCGGGATTTCCTGTATTGGGACGCGGAACTGGACCCGGTCTGACTCCGGAGCACGATCCGCGTGCGGCGCTCTCTGAATTCGTCACCCCAGCGGATGACGAACGGGTGGGAGGAGGCGGCCCGCTACGGATTTCGCCGGCGCAGGCGCAGCACCGCCGCCAGCGTCGCCGCGCCCAAGGCCAGCGCGGCCAGGACGTTGTAGCCGGCCATGCTGATACCGAACACCATCCAGGCCGGCTCGTCGCAGGGAACCACGCCCGGCGCCGCCATCTGCGCGCGCAGGTCGGTCACGCTCATCGGCCCGCCGGCGGCGGGGCCGGCGCTGCCGCAGGCGGTGGCGGCCTGCCACCAGTGCTGCTCGACACCGACGTGATAGAAGGCCAGCCCGGCTTCGCCCAGGAACACCACGCCCGCCACCGCCAGCAGGCCGAGGCGGAGCGCCCGCCCCAGCGTCGGCGCCATCGCCACCGCCCCCAGCAGGGCGGTGACGCCATAGGGCACACGCTGGTACAGGCACAGGATGCACGGCTCCAGCCCGAAGCCGAACTCGGCCACATAGGCGGCGGCCAGCATACCCAGGCTGGCGGCGAACACGCAGGAGGCGACAAGGCGGGAGGTCAGCGGCGGCATGGCTGGAATTCTAGAACAGCCGCAGGGAAAGGAAACCGCCAATCAGCAGAATCATCCCCACCGTCGTCACCATGCCCAGCCGCGCCTCGATGAAGGCCCGGATGGGGGGGCCAAACTTCCACAGCAGCAGCGCCTCCAGATAGAAGCGCGCCGCCCTGGCCACCAGCGCCGCCAGCACGAAGGTCGCCGGGTTGAGCTGGGTGACGCCGACGGTGATGGTGATGACCTTGAAGGGAAAGGGCGTCACCCCCGCGAACAGCACCGCCCAGGCGCCATAGCTGTTGACCCAGGTGCGGAACGACTCGAAGTCCTCCTGCATGTGGTAGACGCCGATCAGCCACTGCCCGACGGTCTCGAACAGCGCATAGCCGATGGCGTAACCCAGCAGGCCGCCGGCCACCGAGGCCAGGGTGCAGACGGTCGCCAGGTAGAAGGCGCGCTGGGGCCGCTCGATGACCATCGGCACCAGCATCACGTCGGGCGGGATCGGGAAGACCGAGCTTTCCACGAAGGAGACGCCCGCCAGCCATCCCACCGCGTGGCGGTGTCCGGCAAGGCGCATGGTGCGGTCGTAGAGGCGGCGGATCATCGGCGGCGACGCTCGTTCGGCGGGACGTGCGGCGGGTGTAGCAGGAAGGGGCGCGGGCGGCAACGCGCAAGCTATCGCAACGGCGGCGCGGCGCCCCTATTATGGGGCCCATGCTGGACTACGACATGCCGCTGTACCGCCCACCGTCGGAGGGCGGCAACCTCATCATCCAGGCCACCCTGGGCTGCAGCTTCAACCAGTGCAGCTTCTGCTCGATGTACCGCGACAAGCGCTATGTGGCGCGACCGTTGGCGGCGGTGCTGGCCGAGATCGATGCGGCGGCGCGGGCATGGCCCGACGCCCACCGCGTCTTCCTGGCCGACGGCGACGCCCTGGTGCTGCCCACCGAGCACCTGCTGGCCATCTGCGACCATCTGGCGCGGCGGTTTCCCGACCTGCAGCGGGTGTCGGCCTATGCCACGCCCATCGCGCTGTTGCGCAAGAGCCCCGAGGAACTGGCGCGGCTGAAGGCGGCGCGGCTGGGCCTGGTCTATCTGGGCATCGAATCGGGCGACCCGGAGATCCTGCGCCGGGTGGCCAAGGGGGCGACGCAGAAGAGCATGATCCGCGCCCTGAGCCGCGCCCGCGAGGCGGAGATCAAGGTCTCGGCGACGGTGGTCCTGGGGCTGGGCGGGGCGGAGCGGTGGCGCCGGCACATCGACGGCACGGTGGCGGTGGTCAACGCCGCGCCGCCCAATTTCCTCTCCACCCTGCAACTTCGGCTCGACCCCCGCCAGCGGGCGGCGTTCCTGGCCCGCTTCGACGGCGCCTTCACCTGGATGGACGACGACGGGATGCTGGCTGAGTTGGAGCGGCTGGTGGCGGGGCTGGCGCCGCCGCGCCCGGTGATCTTCCGCTCCAACCACGCCTCCAACGCCTTGCCGCTGAAGGGCACCCTGCCCAAGGACCGCGACCGCCTGCTGGCCGAGATCGCCGCCTCGCGCCGAACCGGCCGCCTGCGGCCGGCCTTCCTGCGGGGGTTCTAAAGGCCGCGGGAAGGCCGGCACGCCGTCAGAACCGCGCCCGGAGCCCAGTGTAGAAATAGCGCCGGTCGGGGTCGCTGTGATTCGACGAGGTGATGACGAAATTGTCCGGCTCGCGGCTGTCGAAGATGTTGTCGATGCCGGCGAACAGCGTCACCGTCTCGTTCAGCCGCCAGTCGAGGTGCACGTCGACGACCGTGTGGTCGGAGTTATAGGGGGGCGGCGTCGGGCGGCCGGGGTCGGAGGCGTAATAGTCCTGCAGCCGGCGGCCCCGCACGCTGACGGACCAGGCGTCGGCGTCATAGTCGACGCCCAGGCGATAGGTCCATCGCGCCCGCTGCAGCAGCCGCGTGTCGGCGCGCTCGTCCCGCGCGTCGAGATATTCGGCGCCGAAGCCGAGGCTCCAGCCCTCGGCCAGGTCCAGGCGCCCGGAAAACTCGACGCCCTGCAACAGCGCCTCGTCGACATTGTCGTAGCGGACGACGGTGCGGCCCCCGACCACCGCGGCGGTGCGGACCGAGGTGATCAGGTTGCTGACGTCGGAGCGGTGCGCCACCAGTTCGGCGAAGCCGCGCGCGCCCGTGTAGCGCACGGCGGCCTCGTAGGTGCGTGAATCCTCGGCCTCCAGGTTGGGATTGCCCTGGATCAGAAAGGGGCCGCGCACGATCGAGATGTATTGCTCGGTCTGCGACGGGGCGCGGAAGGCGGTGCCGAAGCCGCCGCGCACCTGCCACGGCCCCGGCGTCCAGGCGATGGTGGCGCGGGGGTTGGTGGTGTGGCCGAAATCGCTGTAGTGGTCGTGGCGCACACCGGCGACGAGGCTGACGTCGGGGGCGAGCTCCCACTGGTCCTGCGCCAGCGCGAAGAGCACGTCGCGACGCTTGCTGTTCGTGTAGGTCGACACCTCCAGGTCATCGCGCTTCCAGCCGGCGCCGACGCTGGCCAGGTGCGAATCGCCCAGGCCGAAGGTGTATACGCCGTCGGCCTGGAGCTGGCGGAAATCGGTGGTCTCCGTCGTCGCCGCATCGCGCTTCGATTCGGCGTCGCTGTCGCCGTAGCCGGCGCGCAGGGACAGCTCCCCCGGCCCGACCCAGACGCCGTAGCCGCCCCCCAGGAACCAGCGCCGCTCGCGCTCGAAATTGGTGTAGGGGACGCCGAAGCGGTCCAGGCGCGTGCCCTCGTCGTCCTGGTCGAGGAATTCCACCGTCCAATCGACGTTGCCGCCATCGCCCACCGCCGCCTGGCCGCGATAGTTGATGAAGTCGTGGCGCAGGCGGTTGTAGTCGGTCTCCAGCCCCCGCTCGTTCTCGCGATAGGGCCCACGCAGCCGCCGTTCCACCGACAGCCGGTGGCCGTAATCGGGCGTGCCGAGTTCGTGGCTGGCGGCCATGTTGAGGGTGTCGCGCTGGCGGGTCTGGTCGGTGCCGGCCGTGACGGCGACGCGGGTGCCCGGCGCGGTGCCCGGCGCGCGGGTGATGACGTTGACGACGCCGCCCATCGCGTCCGAGCCGTACAGCGACGACAGCGGCCCGCGAACGATCTCGATGCGCTCGATGTCTTCAACGGCGGTGTGGTTGAGGTTGGCGGAGCCGTATTTGTTGGTGCGACGCTGGCCGTCGACGAGGATGAGCGTCTGGTTGTCGTTGAAGCCGCGCAGCCGCACCCGCGAACTGCTTCCCGAACTGTCGGCCTGGACGCCGGTGGCGTATTTCAGCACCTCGACCGGCGAGTTGCCGGCGAAGCGGGAAATGGCCTCGTCGTCGATGACCTCGACGCTGGCCTGCACGTCCTCGACCGGCTGTTCGACCTGGGTGGCCGTCACCACCACGGCGCCCAGCCGCGCCGGCGGCGCCTCGTCGGCGGCGGCGCCGCCCGTCATGCCCAGCACCAGGGCCGCCACCGCGCACCCACGAACCGTCTGTCGCATTTCCGCTCCCCCCAAATGACCATCGCCCGGGGCACGACGCCCCGGCGGCGGCCGTCGCACGCAAGCCCCATGCCAGGGGCAAACCCACCAAAGGCGGCGGGATTGGGGGCGAGGCCCGGTGGACGGGTGTGGCATATGCCGCAGCCGTCGCGGCATATGCCCCGGAATCCCGCGAAGGGCGATGGTCGGGGAAAGGGCTCCGCCCCCGCGCCCCGAGGCGTGGCGACGGCCGAACCATCCGCACGCGACATGGGTTCGGCTCCGTCGGGGAACGGCGCGTTGGGGCGCGGCTTCGCGCGCGAGAGGCAGGTGAAGGGTGCCCCCGCCGGGATCGGCGGGGGCGAGGCTCAGTGCGCCTGGCGGTCGCGGTCGTCGAGGGCCTGTTTCATCGCCTGGGCGATGGCGAGGCGGCGTTCGGCCTGCGCCACGGCGGCGGCGTCGGCGGCCTCCTCGACCGCCTCCTTGGCGTCGCGCAGGCGCGCCTCGACGGCGGCGAGGTCAAGGTCGTCCACCGGCACCGCCTCCTCGGCGAGCACGACGCAGTGCTCGGGGTTGACCTCGGCGAAGCCGCCGGCGACGAAGATGCGTTTCTGCACTGCCCCGGCGCGGTAGATGTCGATGACGCCGGGCCGGACGGTGGTGATCATCGGCGCGTGCTGGGGCATGGCGCCGAAGTCGCCTTCCGTGCCCGGAACCACCGCCATCTCCACCTTCTCGGAGACGAGCAGCTTCTCCGGGGAGACCAGTTCGAAATCGAGCGTTTCCGCCATGTCCCCGTCCCGCCTAGGCCGCCTCGGCGGCCATCTTCTTGGCCTTCTCGACCGCCTCTTCGATGGTGCCGACCATGTAGAAGGCGGACTCGGGCAGGTGGTCGTAGTCGCCGTTCACGATGCCCTTGAAGCCCTTGATGGTGTCCTCGTGGTTGACGAAGACGCCGGGCGTGCCGGTGAACACCTCGGCCACGTGGAAGGGCTGCGAGAGGAAGCGCTGGATCTTGCGCGCCCGCGCCACGACCAGCTTGTCCTCTTCCGACAGCTCGTCCATGCCCAGGATGGCGATGATGTCCTGGAGCGACTTGTAGGTCTGCAACACCCGCTGGACCTCGCGCGCCACCTCGTAGTGCTCCTGGCCCAGGATGTTGGGGTCGAGGATGCGCGAGGTCGAATCGAGCGGGTCCACCGCCGGATAGATGCCCAGCTCGGCGATGGCGCGGTTGAGCACCGTGGTGGCGTCGAGATGGGCGAAGGAGGTGGCCGGCGCCGGGTCGGTCAGGTCGTCGGCGGGCACATAGATGGCCTGCACCGAGGTGATCGAGCCCTTCTTGGTCGAGGTGATGCGCTCCTGCAGGGCGCCCATGTCGGTGGCCAGCGTCGGCTGATAGCCCACCGCCGAGGGGATGCGGCCCAGCAGCGCCGAGACCTCCGAGCCCGCCTGGGTGAAGCGGAAGATGTTGTCGACGAAGAACAGCACGTCCTGGCCCTCGGCGTCGCGGAAATACTCCGCCACCGTCAGGCCGGTCAGGCCGACGCGGGCGCGGGCGCCGGGCGGCTCGTTCATCTGGCCGTAGACCAGCGCCACCTTCGAGCCCTCGCCGTCGAGCTTGATGACGCCCGAATCGATCATCTCGTGATAGAGGTCGTTGCCCTCGCGGGTGCGCTCGCCGACGCCGGCGAACACCGAGTAACCGCCATGCGCCTTGGCGACGTTGTTGATCAGCTCCATGATCAGCACCGTCTTGCCGACACCGGCGCCGCCGAACAGGCCGATCTTGCCGCCCTTCACATAGGGGGCCAGCAGGTCGATGACCTTGATGCCGGTGACCAGGATCTCGGTCTCGGTGGACTGGTCGACGAATTCCGGCGCCGGCTGGTGAATCGGCCGCGTTTCCTTGGACTTCACCGGCCCGCGCTCGTCGATGGCCTCGCCGACGACGTTGAGGATGCGCCCCAGCGTCTCCTTGCCCACCGGCACGGCGATGGGGGCGCCGGTGTCCACGACCTCCTGACCGCGGGTCAGGCCGTCGGTGGAATCCATGGCGATGCAGCGCACCGTCGACTCGCCCAGGTGCTGCGACACCTCCAGCACCAGGGTCTTGCCGTGGTTCTCGGTGTGCAGCGCCGTCAGGATGTGGGGCAACTCGCCCTCGAAGCGGACGTCGACCACGGCACCCAGCACCTGGCTGATGGTCCCGACATTGTTCCTAGCCATCGCGTGCTCCTGACTGACCTCTAGAGCGCCTCGGCGCCCGAAATGATCTCGATGAGTTCCTTGGTGATCATGGCCTGGCGGGTGCGGTTGTAGCGCAGCGTCAGGCCGTCGAGCATGTCGCCGGCGTTGCGGGTGGCGTTGTCCATTGCCGTCATCCGCGCCCCCTGCTCGGAGGCGGCGCTTTCCAGCAGCGCCCGGTACACCTGCACCGCAAGATTGCGCGGCAGCAGTTCCGTAAGGATGTCCTCTTCCGAGGGCTCGTACTCATAGATGGCGCCGCCGTCGGCCGCCACGCCGCCCGCCGCGCCCTCTTCGGCCTCGGGGACCGGGAAGGGGATGAGCTGCTGGAAGGTGACGACTTGGCTGATCGCCGACTTGAAGCGGTTGTAGAGGATGGTGCAGACGTCAAACTCGCCGGCCTCGAACAGGGCCGTGACCTTCCGCGCCACCTGGTCGGCCTCCCCGAAGGCGACGCCCCGCCGGCCGATGCCCTCCAGCGCCTCGACGAACAGATGGCCGTGCTCGCGCTTCATGACGTCGCGGCCCTTGCGCCCGACCATCAGCAGCTTGACGGTCTTGCCGGCGCGCTGCAACTCGTTCACCCGCAGCCGCGCGGCGCGGACGATGTTGGAGTTGAAGCCTCCGCACAGCCCGCGATCGGCGGTGACCACGACGACAAGATGCACCTCGTCCTTGCCGGTGCCGGCCAGCAGAGGCGGCGCGCCGGCCTGCCCGGCGACGGCGCCGGCGA
>JAWLGJ010000078.1:0-6681 GCA_041685145.1 Magnetospirillaceae bacterium
AGCGCGTGGCCAACCTGCCGGACCGGATGATCCTGCTGCTGGAGCCCCGCGCCCTGGCGGCGGCGGTGGGGGCGGAGTCGGCGTCCGGGCAGACGGCGGCCTGAGGCGGCATGGCAGCCACGCGCGTTCTTGTCGTCGACGATTCGGCGCTCATGCGGCGCTACCTGCGCGACATGCTGGAGGACGCCGGCTTCGCGGTGGCGCAGGCGCGCAACGGCCGCGAGGCCCTGGCAATGGTGGCCGAGTGGGATCCCAACGTGGTCACCCTCGACGTCAACATGCCCGAGATGGACGGACTGACCTGCCTGCGCCGGCTGATGGACGAAGACCCGCGGCCGGTGGTGATGGTCTCCTCGCTGACCGAGGAGGGTGCCGCGGTCACCCTCGACGCGCTGGAGCTGGGGGCGGTGGATTTCATCGCCAAGCCCGACGGCACCATCAGCCGCCGCATCGGCACCGTGCGCGACGAATTGATCGGCAAGATCGCCGCCGCGGCGCGGGCGCGGGTGCGGCGGGCCTCGGGCCTGCGGCAAAGGATCCGCCGGCGGCGGATCGAGACCCAGACCCGCCGTGCCGCCGTCGATCGGCCGGTGATGCGGTCCGTCCCCGGCCTGGTGCTGGTGGGAGTCTCCACCGGCGGTCCCGGCGCGCTGGAGGACATCCTCCCCCGCCTGCCCGGCGCGTTTCCCTGGCCGGTGGTGGTGGCCCAGCACATGCCCGGCAGTTTTACCGGCGTCTTCGCCCGCCGCATGGCCAATGCGTGCGAGCTGGATGCGGTGGAAGTCGATCGGCCGCTGCCGCTGGAGCCGGGGCGCATCTACATCGGTGCCGGCGACGCCGACTTGGTGGTTGAGAAGCGGTTGGGCCGCCTGGTGGCGAACAGCGTGCCGGAGGATCCTTCCTGCCCCTGGCATCCCAGTGTCGACCGCCTGGTGGACTCGGCACTGGAGCACCTGCCCGCCCGCCAGCTCGTCGGCGTGCTGCTGACCGGAATGGGCTATGACGGCGCCGGCTCGATGGCTCGCCTGCACAAGAAGGGCGGCCGCACCGTGGCGGAGGCGGAGGAGACGGCGGTGGTGTTCGGGATGCCGGCCGAGCTCATCCGGCTGGGCGGCGCCGGGACCGTGTTGCCGTGCGGGTCGATCGCGACGCAACTGACCGACTGGGTGGGAGCCGTGGGAAAGGAGGAGCGTCTTGCCGCTGGTCACCGGTAATTCGGGGCGGACCCCGCGACCCGACGAGCAGCGGGGCCGACCCCGCGACGTGGCGGGGCTGACCGCCGAGCTGCGCGGCGCCGACCCGCAGCAGCGGCGCTGGGCGGCGCGCGACCTCGCCGGCGAGGCGGCGGCGGCCGCCGCCCTCTGTGACCAACTGGAGGTCGAGCCGGAGGCCAGCGTGCAGGAAGCGATTCTCACCGCCCTGGTCGACATCGACGACGAATCCGTCCCCTGGCGCCTGGCGGACCTGCTCGCCAGCGACGACGCCGAATTGCGCAACGCCGTCATCGAGGCGCTGGGCCAGATGGGGCCGCGCGCGGAACCGGCGATGGCCGAGAAGCTCGATCACGCCGACCCCGACCTGCGCCTGTTCGCGGTCAACGCGCTGCACGGGATCGACGGCCCGGAGACCCGCGCCCTCCTGGTCCGCGTCCTGCGCGAGGAGCCGGAGGTGAACGTCTGCGCCGCGGCGGCGGAGGTACTGATCGACGTCGGCGCGGACGAGGCGCTGCCGGCGCTGCGGGGGCTGCCGGGCCGGTTCCCTGACCACGAATTCATGACCTTCCTCGCCGAAACGGCAGCGGCGCGGCTTAACGATGTCGGTTAGGAGACTTCCGCATGGCCGCGCCGGCGCTCGACCCACCCCCAATCATCACCGCGGAGCAGTTCGAACGGTTCCGGGAATTCTTCTATCGGCGCACCGGCATTGCCTACGCCGCCTCGAAGCGCGCCGCGGTCGAGAAACGCATTGCCGCCCGTATGCAGGCGCTGAGCATCGATTCCTTCCGCGAATATTTCGCGCGGGTCACGCAGCCCAGCGGACCCGAATTGCAGGCGCTCATCAACGCCCTCACGGTGAACGAGACCTATTTCTTCCGCGAGGACTACCAGTTGCGCTGCATCGCGGCCTCCATCCTGGCCGAGGTGGTCGCCGACCGGCCGCCGGGCAGTCGCGTGCGCCTGTGGTCGATCCCCTGCTCCACCGGCGAGGAGCCCTACTCCCTCGCCCTTTTCCTGCTGGAAAACTGGGCGCTGGTGGACGATTACGAGGTGGAGATACTGGCCTCCGACATCGATTCCGCCGTTCTGGAGGCGGCGCAGGAAGGCATCTACGGCGCGCGGTCGCTGCAATATGTGCCGCAGCCCCTGCTGCGAAGGTATTTCCGGCCCGCCGGGGACGGCCGCTTCCAGATCATCTCCGAACTGCGGTCCTCGATCAGCTTTTCCAAGGTCAACGTGCACAACGCCACCGAGATGAAGCGACTCCGCAACATCGACGTCATCCTGTGCCGCAACCTGCTGATCTATTTCGACGACGTCTCGCGCCGCAAGGCGGCCGAGGCGCTGTACGACAGCCTGCGGCCGGGGGGCTTCATCTGCCTCGGCCACTCCGAATCGATGAGCCGCATCTCGTCGCTGTTCCGCGTCCGGAAGTTCCCGGACGCCATCGTGTACCAGCGGCCGCCGGCCTGAGCGTGGAGGCGAAAGGACATGGCCCGGATTCTGGTGGTTGAGGACGCCTCGACGGTCCGCCTGTTCCACAGCCAGATCCTGGAGGAACGCGGCCACGACACGGAGGTGGCGATGAACGGCGCCGAGGCCCTGGAGAAGGTCCTCGCCTCGGGCTACGACCTGCTGCTCGTCGACGTGAACATGCCAAAGATGGACGGCTTCACATTGTTGCGCACACTGCGCGGCGATCCGGCGTTGTGCGACGTGCCCGCCGTCATCATCACCACCGAGGCCCGCCCGCAGGACCTCGCCGACGCCTTCGCGGCCGGCGCCAACTACTTCATGACCAAGCCGGTTCAGGCCCAGGAACTTGCGACGGTGGTCGCACTGCTTGCCGGGGAGCCGATGCCATGACCAACCCGATGCTCGCGCAGTTCATCCCCGAGGCCCGCGACCTGCTCGCCGCCGCCAACGAGGCGCTGCTGTCGCTGGAGCGGACGCCGGGGGATCCCGACCTCGTCAACACGGTGTTCCGGTCGCTGCACACCCTGAAGGGCTCCTCGGGCATTTTCGACGTCGCGCCGCTCACGCAGACCGTCCACGCCTGCGAGGACCTTCTGGGACAGGTGCGGGCGGGCGAGACGGGATTCGAGTCGGCCATGGCCGACGGCGTCTTTGCCTGCCTCGACGCGGCCTCGCGCTGGCTGGACCACCTGGAGGCGGAGGAGGCGCTGCCGCCGGAGGCCGCCGCCGAGGCCGCCGCGCTGGTGGAGGATTTGCGCGGATGGCTGGGCACCGCGGCGCCCGACGAGGCCGGCGGGGCCGCCGAGGTTCCGGCCCTGGATGACTTCTCCTGGCTGGCCCGGCTGCCCGAGGCCGAGCGCATCGAGGCTGTGCGGGCGGCGCTGCAGGATGGCGCGCCGCTGACGGCGCTGGTCTACGATCCGGCCCCCGACTGCTTCTTCAACGGCGACGATCCGGTGCAGAACCTGCGGCAGCTGCCGGGGCTCTGCTGCCTCGCCTTCGAGCCGCGGGCGGACTGGCCGGGACTGGACGAGTTCGACCCCTTCACCTGCAACCTGCGCTTTTTCGTCCTCTGCGCCGCGCCGGTCGCGACGGTGGGCGAGCGCATGGGCTATGTCGCCGACCAGTGCCGAGCGGGGCTGGTTGGCGCCGCCGACCTGATTTGCCCCGCGGGCGAGCGCGAGGGCGGCGAGGTATTCGGCGACTTCAGCCGCCGGGCCGAGGCGATGCTGGCGGCGGGTGATTGGGAGGCCCTCGCCGACGCGGCACGGGGTCTTGAGGACCTCGGCGCCCCCGACCTTTACGAGACGTCGGTGCTGCGCTGGATTGCCCTGCTCGCCGAGTTGCGCGCCGAGGGTGTCGCGGTGCCCGACCGCTGGCTGTCGCAGCTTGCCGCCGGCGTGGCCACGGGCGAAGTGCCGGTGCTTGCCGACGCGCGGCCGGGTCCGCGTCCCGTTGCTCGCCCGGCGGCGCCGGCGCCGCTTCCGGCCGCGGCCGCGGGCGTGCTTGCGGCGCAACGCGAGCTGCTGTCGGCGAGCCGCCAGCAGGGCGAGGGATCGGGCTGCGCCGCCCGCGCCGCGCTGCGCGTCACCCGGAACGCTTTGCGCGCCTGCGGGCGCGACGACCTCCTGGCGCGGCTTGAGGAAGCGGTCGCCGGCGACGACGGCGGCCTTGGCGACCGCCTGGACCGATGGCTCGAAACCCTGCTCGCCGACGTCGATCCGCAGCAGGCGGCCCAGCCAAGCGCCGGCCCCCGCACCGGCCGCGCCGCCACCAGCGCCGGCGATAGTGGCGGCGGCCGCCGCCAGGGAACGGTGCGGGTGGACCAGGCGCGGCTGGACAGCCTGATGAACCTGGTTGCGGAATTGGTGGTGGCGAAGAACGCCCTGCCGTATCTGGCGCGGCGCGCCCAGGACACCTTCGGCAGCCGGGAGCTGGCCCGCGAAATCAAGGACCATCATGCCCTGGTGCACCGCATCGTCCAGGACCTGCAAGGCATGGTCATGTCGGTGCGGATGCTGCCGATGGGCAATGTCTTCCAGCGGTTTCCCCGTATCGTCCGCGACCTGTCGCGCAAGCTGGGCAAGCAGGTCGAATTAGTGATGGACGGCGAGGAGACCGAGGCGGACAAGAACGTCGTCGAAAACCTCGCCGACCCGCTGGTCCATCTGATCCGCAACAGCATCGACCACGGCCTGGAAGCGCCGGAGGAACGTGTCGCCGCCGGAAAGCCGGAAACCGGCACCATCCGGCTGGCGGCGCGTCACGAGAACGACAGCGTCGTCATCGAGGTCAGCGATGACGGTCGCGGCATCGACCCCGAAACCGTCAAGGCGAAGGCGGTGGAGAAGGGCCTGATCGATTCCGCGCGCGCCGGCACCATGTCGGACGACGAGGCGCGCGCGCTAATCTTCGCCGCCGGCTTCTCGACCGTCAGCGATGTTTCGGAGGTGTCGGGGCGTGGCGTGGGCATGGACGTCGTCCGCGACACCGTCGACAGCGCCGGCGGCCGCATCGACATCCTCAGCCGCAAGGGCGAGGGAACCCTGCTGCGGCTGTCGTTGCCGCTCAACCTGGCGGTGACGCGGGTGATGACCGTCGAATGCGGCGGCGGTCTGTACGGAATTCCCATGGGCCTGGTGGTCGAGACGGTAAAGGTTCCGCGCGATCGGGTGCACACCGTCGCCGGACGCGAGGCCGTGGTGCTGCGCGACAACATCGTGCCCCTGGTGCGCCTGGCGCGGGTGCTGGACCGGGGCGGCGGCGACGAGCCCGAGGAGGTGGCGATTCTGGTCACCCGCGTCCGCGGCGCCCTCACCGGCCTGGTGGTCGACGAGTTTCGGGGCGGCATGGAGCTGATCGCCAAGCCCATGGACGGAATCCTTGGCGGCGTTCGCGGCTTCTCCAGCGTCGCCACGCTGGGCGACGGGCGCGTGCTGCTGATCCTGCAGGTGGAGGAACTGGTCTGATGGCGCTGACGGTACGCAAGGGGACGGTGCGGCTCAGCGGGTCCTGCGGGCCGGAGGAAGCCGAGGATTTGCAGGCCAAGCTGCTGAAGCGTCCGGGGGCGGCGGTGGACATGGCCGGCTGCGAGCACATGCACGCCGCCGTGCTGCAGGTGCTGTTGGCGGCGGGGGCGCCGGTGCACGCCCCGCCGGAGGACGACCTGCTGCGCCGCCTGACCGCGGGCCTGCCACGGCACGAGGCGAAGGGGGCGCCGCGGGAATGAGCGACGGCTGTACCGTCACGGCGGTTTCCAATCGCAAGGGCGGCACCGGCAAGACCACCCTCGCCGTCAATCTGGCCGCGGAGCTGGGGCGGCGCGGGCGGCGTGTCCTGGTTGTGGACGCCGACTCCCAGGGGCACGCGGCGCTGGGGCTGGGGGTGCCGCCCCGCGAGGGGGAGGCGACGCTGCACCACCTTCTGCGTGACCCCGAGGCCGGCGCCGCCGCCGCGATCGTCGGCACCGCCGCGCCGGGGGTCTGGCTGCTGCCGGCCGATGTCGCGCATGAGGGACTGCCGCTGGAGACGCCGCCCGACCGGCTCGCCCGCGCGCTGGCGCCGCTGCGCCAGGACTTCGACCATGTGGTTCTGGACACCCCGCCCGCCGCCGACGCTGTGCTGGTCAACGCGCTGTCGGCCGCGCACGAGGTCCTCGTTCCGCTGCTGCCGCACCCGCTGGCCGAGCATGGGGTGCAGCAGCTTCGCCGGCTGCTGTTCCGCCTCCTGTGCGCGGGGCCCGGCCGCTGCCGACTGGCGGCGGTGGTGCCGGTGATGCTGGAGCCCCGGCTCAGGGTGCAGCGCCGCACGTTGGAGGCGGTCGCCGGAAGCGTGGGGCGGCGCCGGCTGCTGCGGGGCATCCGCAAGGACGCCGTGCTGCCGGAAGCATTCGCCGCCGGACGGCCGGTACAGCTTTACGCGCCGCGCAGCCGCGCGGGACTGGATTTCCACCTCCTGGCCGATGAGTTGGCGGCGGCCCGCCTTGCGG
>JAWLGJ010000079.1:0-6677 GCA_041685145.1 Magnetospirillaceae bacterium
AGCGAGCGGAGCGAGCGCCCGGCGAGGGCACAAAGACTCACCGCCGTTGAGGCGGCGGCCAAGCGAGCGGAGCGAGCGCCCGGCGAGGCAGTTCGACCCGTGCAAACGGCCCTAGCTTCCTCCCCTGCCCGTGCTACCCTCGGCGGATCGTGCCGGAGCGACGAATCATGCGTGTGCTGGTCGACGTGGTCCACCCCGCCAACGTCCTGTTCTTCCTCAATCCCATCCGGATGATGCGGGAGAGGGGCGATGAGGTGCTGATCCTGTCGCGGCACAAGGACATCGCCTGCCGCCTGCTCGACGAATTCGGCCTGCCGCACACGCCGATCTCGCGGGCGGGGCGCGGGGTGCTCGGCCTGGCGCGGGAGTTGCCGCGCCGCGACCTGGCGCTGCTGCGCAAGGCGCGCCGCTTCCGGCCCGACGTGATGGTGGGCTTCGGCGGCGTCGCCATCTCGCATGTCGGGGCGGTGCTGGGGGTGCCGTCGGTGAGCTTCTACGACACCGAGGTCGCCACCCTCCAGAACCGGATCACCTGGCCGTTCATCCGCCATTTGTATGTGCCCGAGTGCTTCACCGGGCGCGTCCCCGCATCGCGCACCACGCGCTTTCGCGGCATCAAGGAACTGTCGTTCTTCCACCCCGACAACTTCACCCCCAGCCGCGAGCGGGCGGTGGCCGGCGGGCTCGACCCCGACGCCGACAATTTCTTCATCCGCGTCGTCGCGTGGCACGCCAATCACGACCTGGGCAAAAGCGGCTGGTCGGACGCGCTGCTGCGCGCCGTGGTGGACCTGCTGTCGCGGCGGGGGCGGGTGCATCTGTCCAGCGAGAGGCCGCTGCCCCCCGACCTGGAGCCCTATCTCTATTCGGGCCCCATCACCGAGGTTCACCACCTGCTGGCGCATTGCCGGTTGTATATCGGCGAAAGCGCCACCATGACCGCCGAGGCGGCGGTGCTGGGCCTGCCGGCGGTGTTTCTGGGCGACGACTTCCGCGGCTATCTGGTCGAGTTGGAGCGGGAAAACCTGGCGGCACAGGTGCGTGCGGCGTCGGTTCCGGCGGTCACCGAGGCCCTGGAGGGGCTTCTGGCCGTGCCGGCGGAGGAATGGCGGGCGCGGCGCGACGCCTATGTGGCGGCGCGGCCCAATCTGGCCCGCTACATCGTCGAGGCTTTGGATCGCCATGCCGCCTGTTGAGAATCCGGCCAAGGATCTGGTGTTCGTCGTCTCCGGCGGCCGCACGGGCACCAAGTTTTTCGGCACCGTGCTGGGCACGCTGATCGACGGCTGCTTCTCGGTCCACGAGCCCGACATGGTCAACGGCGACCTGACGCCCCGGGGCCTCGTCGAACGCATCGGCCATTTCGGCTTTCACCACATGGTCACGGGGCGGCTGCTGGGCACGCGGGGGGTGCGCATCCTCTCCGACCGCTATTTGCGGGGCGGCATCGGTTTGGAGGACGCCGCCGCCACCATCCGCGCCTGGCGCGACCGCTACCACGCCGCCATCGACCGGCCGCTGATCGTCGAAAGTTGCAGCCAGTGGTACGGGCTGCTGCCGCCGCTGCGCGCCGCCTGGCCCCAAGCCCGCGTCGTTGCCATCGTCCGCGACCCGCGCGGATGGATTCAGTCCTCGCTCAACCACGGGCGGCGGCGCGGCTTCCGCGACCTGGTGGAATGGGTGGGGCAGAAGCGCATCTCGCCCGCCATGCTGGGCGACGACGAATGGGCGGGGCGCTGGCCGGCGATGAGCGCCTTTCAGCGCCTGTGCTGGGACTGGACGACCATCAACCGCCTGCTGGACGACTTCGTCGCCGGCGACGCCCACGCCCGCCTGTACCGCTTCGAGGATCTGTTCGACCCGGAGCGGCCCGAGGTGCGGCGCGACCTGCTGGATTTCGTCGCCGACCACGGGCGCTATCGCTGGCACGAGCCCGAGGCCGCCTTCCGCCGGCGCCTCAACGCCAGCCGCGGCGGCGTGCCCGACTGGACGCAGTGGCCGCCCGCGGAAGTCCGCTTCCTTCACGAGGTCTGCGGACCGCAGATGGAACGCTACGGCTACGGCACCGAGCCCGAATGGCGTCGGATGCTGGCGCCGGAAACCGCGGGGGCGTGAGCGCCGTGCGCGGCGAGACGTCACCCCCCTCCCCGCTCGACCGCCGCGCCGCGCAGGCGGTGGCGGCGGCGCGGGCGTGGGGGCGCCGCCACAGCCGCGTCATCCTTGCCGTCGCCGCCGCCGCCTTCGTCGTCGGCATGGCCCTATCAGTGCGCCAATTGGGGCTGGACCGCGAATCGGTGCGGCTGGGGCCGCTGTTGCTGGCGCTGGCGCTGGGGGGGCCGGCGTCGGTGGCGGCGAAGGCGCTGGAGCTTCAGCTTTGCGCGCGGGCGGTGGCGCGGCGTGTCGGTTTCGTCGATGCCGTCGTCGTCACCTCGGCGGCGACGGTGGCCAATCTGCTGCCGGTGCCGGCCTCGCTCGCCGTGCGCGGCGGCGCCTTGGTCAACGCCGGGGCGGGCCTGCGCGAGACCGGGGTGGTGCTGCTGCTCGCCGGGCTGATGTGGCTGGGCATGGCGATTGCCGTCACCGGCGCCGCCGCCGGCGGCCTCGCCGGGGGCGTGGCGGCGGCATTGGGGGGAGTGGCCGCGCTCGTCGTCGCGGCGATGATTGCGCGGCGCGGCGGCGCCGCCGTCGCCGGCGGCTTCGTGGCCGTGCGCGCCGCGCTTCTGGGGACGCTGATCCTGCGGCTGTGGCTGTGCTTCGCCGCCATCGGCGCCCCGCTTCCGGCCGCCGAGGCCGCCTATTACGCCGTCGCCGGGGTGATCGGCAATCTGGCGATGATCGTGCCGGCGGGGCTGGGGGTGAGCGAGGGGGCGGCGGCGCTGATGGCCCAGGCGGCCGGAGGCTCCGCCGCCGCCGCCTTCCTCGCCCTGGGGCTCAACCGCCTGCTCGGCCTGCTGCTGTGCGGGGTGATCGCCACACTCGGCATGATAAGGCCCCGCTAGCCGAAGGGATTAGGTTTCCACCACCTCGACCACGCCGGGCAGGCTGCGCAGGGCGCCGACGAGGCGGGGCGAGACCGCCAGCGAGCGGTCGATTTCGACCTCGACCTCGCGGTCCAGGCGGCGCGGGACGATGAAGACGCGGCCGCGCCCGCGCGCCTCGCCGGCGACCAGCTCCTTCAGCGCCGGCAGCGGGTCGGCGCGGTCGATGACGATCTTCACCCCCTTGGCGGCCTTGGCGGCGGCGGCGTCCAGGGACTGGACCTTCTGGCAGGTCAGGCGCATCTGGCCGTCCTCCTCGCGGGCGTCGACGGTCAGCAGCAGCGGCTGGTTGGCCTCCAGCAGGTCGCGCGCCTGGGCCAGCACCTCCGAGAACAGCATCACCTCGTAGATGCCGGAGGTGTCGGACAGCGCCACGAAGGCGAAGCGGTTGCCGCGGGCGTTGGTGCGCTCCTTTCGGGCGAGCACGGTGCCGGCCATCTTCACCCGCCCCGTGGAGACCTGGCGCAAATAGGCCGGAAGCTGCGCCGCCGTCTGCACCCCCAGGCGCTTCAGCGTCGTCTCATAGGCGTCCAGCGGATGCGCCGAGAGGTAGAAGCCCACCGCGTCGAACTCCTGCCCCAGGCGGTCGGCCGGCGGCCAGTCGGCCAGGCGCGGCAGTTCCAGCCCCACTCCGGCGCCGTCGCCGAACAGGTTGACCTGATTGCTGGCGCGGTCCTCGGCGGCGGCGGCGGCGGCGCGCAGCACGGTGTCGATGCCCTCGAACAGGCGGCGGCGATTGCCTTCGATGGCGTCGAAGGCGCCGGCCTTGACCAGGTTCTCCAGTTGCCGGCGGTTGACCTGCTTGACATCGAGGCGGTCGGCGAAGTCGGCGATGCTCGCGAAGGGGCCGTTGGCCTCGCGTTCCGTCACCAGGGCCTGCATGGCGGCCTCGCCGACATTCTTCAGCGCCGCCAGGGCGTAACGGATGGCCTCGCCCTCGACGGTGAACTCGGCGCGCGAGCGGTTGACGTCCGGCGGCAGCAGGTCGATCCCCAGGCGGTTCAGCTCCTGGCGGAAGACGCCGAGCTTGTCGGTGTTGTGCAGATCCAGGGTCATCGACGCCGCCAGGAAGGCGACGGGGTAATTGGCCTTCAGCCAGGCGGTCTGATAGGCCACCAAGGCATAGGCGGCGGCGTGCGACTTGTTGAAGCCGTAGGAGGCGAATTTCTGCACCTGGTCGAAAATCTCGGCCGCCTTGGCGGCCTCGACGCCGCGTTCGGCGGCACCGTCGACGAAGACCTGGCGCTGCTGCTCCATCTCCGCCTGGATTTTCTTGCCCATCGCCCGGCGCAGCAGGTCGGCGCCGCCGAGGCTGTAGCCCGACAGCTCCTGGGCGATCTGCATCACCTGCTCCTGATAGATCATGATCCCGAAGGTTTCCTTCAGGATCGGCTCCAGCTTGGGGTGCAGGTAGTCCGGTGGCTCGCTGCCGTGCTTGCGGGCGATGTAGGCGGGGATGTTGTCCATCGGGCCGGGGCGGTAAAGCGCCACCACGGCGATGATGTCCTCGAATCGGTTGGGGCGCAGCTTGCGCAGTACGTCGCGCATCCCGGCGCTTTCCAACTGGAACACCCCCACCGTGTCGCCCTTGGACAGAAGCTCGTAGGTGGGGGCGTCGTCCAGCGGCAGGGCCGACAGGTCGAGGCGCGGACCGCCGTTCTCGGCCACCAGCCGCACCGCCGTCGCCAGCACCGTCAGCGTCTTCAGGCCCAGGAAGTCGAACTTCACCAGCCCCGCCGATTCCACCCATTTCATGTTGAACTGCGTGACCGGCATGTCCGAGCGCGGGTCGCGGTACAGCGGCACCAGTTCGTCCAGCGGCCGGTCGCCGATGACGACGCCGGCGGCGTGGGTGGAGGCGTGGCGGTACAGGCCCTCCAGCTTGCGCGCCTGATCGATGAGATAGGCGACGCCCTCGTCGCGGTCGCGCTGCTCGCGCAGCATCGGCTCGGAGTCCAGCGCCTGACCCAGGGTCACGGGATTGGCGGGATTGTTGGGCACAAGCTTGCAGATGCGGTCGACCTGGCCGTAGGGCATTTGCAGCACGCGGCCGACGTCGCGCAGCACCGCGCGCGCCTGCAACTTCCCGAAGGTGATGATCTGCGCCACCTTGTCGTGGCCGTAGCGGTCCTGGACGTAGCGGATTACCTCCTCGCGCCGGTCCTGGCAGAAATCGACGTCGAAGTCGGGCATCGACACGCGCTCGGGATTCAGGAAGCGCTCGAACAGCAGCCCCCAGCGCAGCGGGTCGAGGTCGGTGATCGACAACGCCCAGGCCACCACCGAGCCGGCGCCGGAGCCGCGCCCCGGCCCCACCGGAATCCCTTGCGCCTTCGCCCATTTGATGAAGTCGGAGACGATGAGGAAATAGCCGGGAAAGCCCATCTGCTCGATGATTCCCAGCTCATAGGCCAGGCGGTCGCGGTAGGGCGCGGCGGCGGCCTCGCGCGCCGCCGCGTCCATGCCGTCCTCGAACAGATGCACCTCCAGGCGCCGCTCCAGGCCCTCGCGGGCCTGCCGGCGCAACTCCTCGACCTCGCCGTGCTCGGTGGCGAAGGGGGGCAGGATGGGCTTGACCTTTTCGACCATGAAGGCGCAGCGCCGCGCCACCACCAGGGTGTTGTCCACCGCCTCGGGCAGGTCGGCGAACAGCGCCCGCATCGCCTCGGCCGACTTGAAGTGATGCTCGGGCGTCAGGCGGCGGCGGTTTTCCTCGGCGACATAGGTGCCCTCGGCGATGCACAGCAGGGCGTCGTGGGCCTCGTACATCTCGGGCCCGGGAAAAAACGGCTCGTTGGTGGCCAGCAGCGGCAGGTCGTGTCGGTAGGCAAAATCCAACAGCCCCGGCTCGACGCGCTCCTCGACCTCCAGGCCGTGGCGCTGAAGCTCGACGTACAGACGGCCGGGGAAGGCATCGGCCAGCCGCAGCAGCAAGGCCTCGGCGGCGGCGTCCTGCCCCTCGGCCAGCCGCCGCCCCACCGGGCCGCCGGCGCCGCCGGTCAGCAGCAAAAGGCCCGCCGACCGCGCCGCCAGGTCGTCCACCGCCACCTGCGGCGCCTCGCCGGGCGCGGTTTCCAGATAGGACTTGCTGACCAGCTTCAGCAGGTTGCGGTAGCCGCCTTCGTCCTTGGCCAGCAGCACCACCGACTCGGGCTCCGGCCGGCGCGCCCCCGGCCGCGCCTCGGCGTCCTCGCGGCGCAGGCCGAGTTGCACGCCGATGATCGGCTGGATGCCCGCCTCGGCGCAGGCGGTGGAAAATTCCAGCGCGCCGAACAGATTGCCGGTGTCGGCAATCGCCACCGCCGGCATCCGCTGCGCCTGGCACAGGGCCACCAGTTCCTTGACGCGGATGGCGCCTTCGGACAGCGAATAGGCGGTGTGGACGCGCAGGTGAATGAAATCGGCGTGAGGCATGGGGCGAGAATGGCACAAGCCCCCGCCGGAGTCATCGCAGCCGAGTCGCCGCCGTCGTCCGCGTCAAACGGCGACGGCGGCGGGCGTCGCCGCGGCGGCTATTGTAGGCGCTGCTCCCAGTCCTTCACCTGGCGCTCGGCCTCTTCGCGGCCGACGCCGTAACGCTCCTGGATGGTGCCCACCAGGCGGTCGCGGCGGCCGTCCAGGCGATCGAGTTCGTCGTCG
>JAWLGJ010000080.1:0-6646 GCA_041685145.1 Magnetospirillaceae bacterium
GTACATGACCAGCGCGAACAGCCCCAACTGCACCGTTACGGGCGTGATCACGCCCAGGCGGGCGCCGCCATAGGTGCCGACGATGCCGAAAAGACCGAACACCACCGCCACGCCGACATCGACGTTACCGCGCCGCCAGTGCGTCAGCGCGCCCATCGCCGCCGTCACCGCCACGATGCCGAGGCTCATGGCGATGGCGGGCTTGGGGTCGACGTGCAGCAGGTAGATCAGCGCCGGCAGCGTGACGATGGAACCGCCGCTGCCGAACAGCCCCAGCATCAGGCCGGTGCCCAGGCTGGCCAGTATCGCCCATACAGACATTGTGCCTCCAAAAATCAAAAATATGTTTGAACATTATCGGGCGGGAGTCAAGGGCGGGCCTGGGGCGGCGACGGCGGGCAGGTCAGTGCACCGGCACCATGACATAGCCCTGGGCCTGATAGCCGATCAGCGACACCCAGGTGTTGCCGACGACGTGGATGCCGTCGCGGAAGGAGGCGTTGTCGACGCCCAGCAGGCGGTTGGCGACGGCGCAGACCTCGACGCGCACCCCGGCGCGGCCGGCGAGGTCGTCGAGCACGGCATTGAGCTTGTCGGCGGCGAACTGCGTCTCCAGCGCCAGGGCGTCGCGGTCCTCGGTGACGTATTTCACCGGCGCGCCGTGAATCGCCAGAACGAAGCGCGGCTCGACCTCCTGGCGCACCAGATCATCATAGGTCTCGCGCACCACCTCCAGAAACAGGCCCAGCCGTTCGGCATCGGCGGTGGTGATGTCCCAGACCACCCTGGCCCGCTCCACCCCGCGCAGGGCGGCGGCGTCATCGGGGGCTTCTGCGGCGGCGGGAACGGCAACCAGTGCCACGGCGGCGATCAACAGCGTCGTCACGGCCCTCATCGTGTCCTCCCTGTAAACGGTTTCCGGCCATTGAAGCAGGCCGGCGCCGCTCTGCAAAGCTTGAATATTCAAAAAAATGTTTAATTATAGGAGGAGGCGAGGGGGAGGGACCGCATGACCGCATCGCGCCGAAACGGGCCGTCCGGCCCGCTCTGCCCATCGGGCCCGGGCGCCGAATTCGGGCCGGTCAAGCGCAGCGTGCGCATCGACGGTCGCGGCACCACGCTGCGCCTGGAGCGCATGTTCTGGGACATGCTGGACGTCATCGCCGCCGAGGCCGGCGTGACGCCGGCGCAGTTGCTGGCGGCGCTGAGCCGCCGCCGCGCCGCGCTCGGCGCCCCCAACCTGGCCTCGTGCTGCCGTGTCGTGTGCCTCAAATTCTGCCAAGGCAAGCTGCGGGCCGCCGACATCATCGGCGGGGGCGGCGCGCCGCCAGCGCCACGAAGGCGGCGTTCAGGGTAAAGTGGCTGGCGTCGGCGAAGGGCAGCGATTCGGCGCGGCCGGTGACGAAGAGACCGACCCCCTGGCGCCGCGCCACGGCAACCGCTCCGGCGTCGAGGCGTCCGCGCTCAAGCGGGGCCGCGCGACCATTGCCGGGCGACGGCGGCGACGAGGGCCAGGGAGTCGAGGGCGCCGTCGGCGGCGCCCTTTTCGAAATCGCCCTCACGCTGCGCCATTTGGTTGGTGACGTGGGCGAAGCACAGGACGGGCCGCCGCCGGGCCTCGGCGAAGGCGTACAGCGCCGCCGCCTCCATCTCCACCGCCAGCAGGCCCTCGGCACGATGGGCGGCGACGGCGGCCTCGGTCTCGCGATAGGGGGCGTCCGTGGTCCAGACGGCGCCGCGATGCACCGGCTCGCCCAGCCCCGCCAGCGCCGGGGCCACCCGCTCCAGCAGCGCCGGGTCGGCGGCGCTGAAGCGGCCCGGCGGCAGGTAATGGTGGCTGGTGCCCTCGTCGCGCAGCGCCCTCTCGATCAGGATGTGATAGGGCGGCGGTCCACAGGGGGCGAGCTGCCCGGCCGAACTCACGCTCACCAGCAGCCGACAGCCGGAGGCGAACATCTGCTCGGCGACAACCACCGCATAGGGGGCGCCCACCGCGCAGCCGACGATGCCGAAGCGCACCCCGTCCCACTCGGCGACGTCCATCTCGCTGTGATAGCAGGCCCAGCCCGCGCACCGGCGCGCGCGGCCGTCACGGCGCAGGTGCCGAACCATGTCGCCGTCGGGATCGAGCACGCAGATCTCCGGCACCGGCTCCGCGGGCAGCCCCCTTTGGCGCCGCGCCTCGCGCAGCAGGTTCTCGGGCCGGAAGACGCTGGGCGCGTCGGCATCCTTGTGGTCGAGCAGGGGCAGCATGGCGGGGGCCTGTATCAGCGGCGGCGGCAACGATGGGCACAGCCTGCCGGGGCCGGGGGCGCGGATCAAGCCACCAATGGGCCCGGTGCCGACAGTCGGGGAAACGCAATCCAACAACTGTTCCCAACAGCGGTCAACCCGACAACTGATGGGGTTGACATGCGCGGCGGTATTTCTTCAACTGTTCGCCGAAAGAACGCGGCGGTCAAGCCGCGCAAGTGTATTAGCAGCAATCCAAATATCGGCCACAATTGGCCGGACGACTTGGCGAGGGGGCGCCAAGATTCAGCATGGATACTCTGCCCCGGGGCCTGGACGACACGCTCAGCCGACTCGCGGCACTTGCCGGCGAGAACGAGATGCTGCGCCAGGAACTCCGTTGCGCCCACGAGGCCAGCGCCATCACCGCCCGCGTCGTCATCGACCAGTTCGAAAAGGCCGAGGGCCTCATCTCGCGCTATCACCAGGCGCGCGACCGCCTGCAGACCATCCTCGACGCCGCCACCGAGATGGCGGTGGTGGCCTGTTCGCGCGACGGCACCATCCGCCTGTTCAGCCGTGGCGCCGAGCACCTGCTGGGCTGGCGCGAGGGCGAGGTGATCGGCCGGCTGAACCTGCTCGACCTGCTCGACCCGCACGAACTGGAGGAGCGCGGCCGGCACCTGTCGGATGAGCTTGGGCGCCCGGTGGCGGGGCTGGCAATCTTCGACCACATGGTCGGCCTGGGGCGGTCCGACGCCCGCGAATGGACTTATCGCCGGCGCGACGGCACCACCTTCCCGGTCCATCTGTCGGTGACGGCGCTGGGTCGTGAGGACGACGGCGAGGCGGGGCTGTTGGCCGTGGCGATGGACCTGCGGCCGGTCAAGGAGACCGAGCAGCGCCTGACGGCGCAGACGGCGATTCTGGAGGCCGTCCTGGACAACATGGACCAGGGCATCTCCATGTTCGACCGCGACCTGCGCCTGGTGGTGTGGAACCGGCGTTTTGCCGAACTGCTGGAGTTTCCGCCCGATCTGATGCGCCCCGGCGTGATGCTGGCCGATCTTTTCCGGCACAACGCCCTCAGGGGCGAATACGGACCCGGCGATCCCGAGACCCAGGTCGCCGAGCGGCTGGACCTGGCGCGGACGATGGAGCCGCACCGTTTCGAACGCCGGCGGCCCGACGGCTCGGTGCTGGAGATTCGCGGCCGCCCCTTGAGCGACGGCGCCGGCTTCGTCACCACCTACACCGACGTCACCGAACTCAAGCAGAACGAGCTTCGTCTACAGCGGGCCAACGAGGAACTTGCAGCCGTGATCGAGCGTCTGACCGAGCTGGACCGCTTGAAGTCCGACTTCCTGTCCACGGTCTCGCACGAACTGCGCACGCCGCTGACCTCGATCCGCGGCTTCGTAAAGATCGTCCTGCGCGATTTCGAGCGCGCCATCGCCCCCCTGGTCGAGGGCGAGGGCAACGACCGGGCGCGGGCGAAGGCGGCGCGCATCCGCGACAATCTGTCCGTGGTGCTGTCGGAAAGCGCCCGGCTGGGCACGCTGATCAACGACGTTCTCGACCTAGCCAAGATCGAATCCGGCCGCACCGAATGGCAGGATCGGACCATCAAGGTCGCCGATCTGGTCCAGGAGGCGACGACGGCGGCGGCCGGTATGTTCGCGGCGCGCCCGGAGATCGACTTCGTCGTCGAGGTGGCGCCGGGCCTGCCGCGGGTGCGCGGCGACGCGCACCGCGGCCAGCAGGTCGTTCTCAACCTGCTCAGCAACGCCAACAAGTTCACCGACCGGGGCCGCATCGCCGTGCGCGCCGCCCGCGCCGAGGGCGGCGGCGTGCAGATCGCCGTCGCCGACACCGGCTGCGGCTTTCCGGCCGCCAAGGCCGAGGCTGTGTTCGAGCGCTTCCAGCAGGTCACCGACGGCGACGTGCTCATCGACAAGCCGGCGGGGACCGGCCTCGGCCTCGCCATCTGCAAGGAGATCGTCGAGCACTACGGCGGCCGCATCTGGGCGGAGTCGCGCCCCGGCGTCGGCAGCACCTTCACCTTCACGCTGCCCGCCGCGACGGCGGGCCACAATAAGCACAAGAAAACGCAGGGAGAGTCGTCTCGTGAACATCGTAATCGTGGACGATGAGGTCCACATCCGAACCCTGATCGAGCAGACGCTCGAAGAACTTGAGGACGAGTTCGACGTCGCCATCCATACGGCGGCAAACGGCGCCGATGGCCTGGCGCTCATCCGCCGCGTGCGCCCGCGGCTGGTGTTTCTCGACGTCATGATGCCGGCCATGAACGGCTACGAGGTCTGCGCCGCCCTCCGCGCCGAGCCCGACCTGACGGGCACCACCGTGGTCATGCTCACCGCCAAGGGGCAGGAGGCCGACCGCGTCCGGGGGCTCGACGCCGGGGCCGACCGCTTCATCACCAAGCCCTTCGATCCCGACGAACTGGTCGAGCTGGTCCGCCCGGTGCTGGAGGGGGCGGGCGCGCCGTGAGCGCGCTGCTGTCCCGCCTGCTCAGGCCGCGCCGGGTCGAGGGCTGCCTGCGCGCCGCCGTGGCGCTGGCCGGCGGCAAGCTGCGGGTGACGGTGGTCGCGGACGGCGCCGGCGTGGTGGCGGCGGCGGGACCGGACGCCGCCCCCGACGGCAGCGCACCCGCCTCGGCGCCGCTGCTGCTGGAGGGCGCGCGGCAGGGCGCGGTGGTCGTCGAGTCCGGCGAAGGCGCGGCCCTGGATGCCGAGCGCCGCGACCTGCTGGCCCAGGCGCTGGCGGTGCTGCTGCAGGCGCTTCTGGATGCCGAGCATGGTCGCCGCGCCGTGGCGGCGGAGACGCTGGCCGCCTATCGCGACATGGCCTTGGTCCATCGCGCCGCCCTCGACCTCAACAACTCGCTGAATCCGGCGGCGGTCGCATCGGTGCTGCTGGACGAGTTCTGCGGCCGCAAGGGGCTGGAGGCGCGCGTCGGCGCCGTCTGGTTGCGCGACGAGCCCGATTGCGACGACATGGACCGCATCGCCAGCGCCGGGCCCGAGGCCGAGGCCGTCTTCGCGGCCTGCGAGGGCTGGCTGGCGGACGTGTTCGGCGGGCGCCGGCGCGGCATCGTCAACGATGTCGACGGGCCGCCGACGCGCCACGGTCTGCGCGCCATGCTGGCGGTGCCCCTGCAGGCGCACGAGCGGACGCATGGCGTCCTGGTGCTGCTGGACCGCCGCGACTTCCCGGCCGCCGATCTGAAACGGGCCGAGACGCTGGCCTCCATCGCCGGCACCGCGCTGCATAACGCGCAACTGTTCGCCGACCAGAAGCAGCTTTTCCAGGCGTTGGTCGACACCATCGGCGAGGCCATCGACGCCAAGTCCGCCTATACCTCGGGGCATTGCCGCCGGGTGCCGGTGCTGGCCCGCATGTTGGCCGAGGCCGCCTGTGCCGCCGACGACGGCCCCCTGGCCGGGTTCCGCCTCGAGGGCGACGGCTGGGAGGCGCTCGACCTCGCCGCCGCCCTCCACGACTGCGGCAAGCTGGTGACGCCGGAATGGGTCATGGACAAATCGACCAAGCTGCAGACGGTCCACGACCGGATGCACGAGGTCGCGGCGCGCTTCGCCGTCCTGGAGCGCGATGCCGAAGTGGCGTGCTGGCGCGCCATCGCCGAGGGAAGCCCCCGGCCGGAGGCCGAGGCGGCGCTGGCCGAGGCGCGTCGCCGCCTGGCCGACGACCTGGCCTTCCTGCGCGCCTGCAACACCGGCGGCGAAGGCATGACCGCCGACATGGTGGCCCGCATCAAGGCCATCGCCGCCCGGAGCTGGTGGGACGCCAACGGCGAGGAGCGCCCGCTGCTGAGCGACGACGAGGTGGAAAACCTCTGCATTCCGCGCGGCACCCTGCTGCCGCGCGAGCGCAAGATCATCGAAGACCATGTGGCGATGACCGAGCGGATGCTGTCCAACCTGCCCTTCAAGGGTGTGCTGCGTCGGGTACCGGCGCTGGCCGCCAGCCACCATGAACGTCTCGACGGCAAGGGCTATCCCAAGGGCCTGGCGCGCGAGCAGTTGTCGGTGGAGGCGCGCATCCTCGCCCTTGCCGACGTCTTCGAGGCGCTGACGGCGCCCGACCGCCCCTATCGCCGCGGCGCCAGCGTCTCGGGCGCGGTGGCGATCCTGACCCGCCTGGCCGAGGAAGGCCATGTCGACCCCGACCTCTTGCGCCTGATGCTGGAGCGGAACATCCACGTCGACTATGCCCGCGCCCATGTTCGGCCCGAGCAGGTGGACGTGTGATGCCCCCCCAGCCCCCCGCCCACACCTCCCCGGCGGCCGCGGGCCGCGGCCATGCCCGCGTCCTGCGCAAGGCGGCGGCGGCGCTGTCAGCGGGACGGGAGGCGGTGGTCGCGGCGCGT
>JAWLGJ010000081.1:0-6431 GCA_041685145.1 Magnetospirillaceae bacterium
GCCTTGCGCGCATCACGGGCGCACGCCGCCCTGCACCGAGGCGCTGATCGCGGCGGGCGTGGCGCGGGTGGTGGCGGCGGTCGAAGACCCCGACGCGCGGGTGGCGGGGCAGGGGCTGGCGCGGCTGCGCGCCGCCGGGGTGGCGGTGGTCGCGCCCTGCCTGGACGACGAGGCGGCGGCGGTGAACGCCGGCTTTTTCCTGCGCGTGCGCCAGGGGCGGCCGCTGGTGACCTGGAAGGCGGCGACCAGCCTCGACGCCCGCATCGCCACCCACACCGGCGAGAGCCAATGGATCACCGGCGCGCCCGCCCGCGCCCGCGGCCACCGCCTGCGGGCTGAACACGACGCCATCATGGTGGGGGCGGGCACGGCGCTGGCCGATGACCCGTCGCTCACCTGCCGGCTGCCGGGCCTGGAGGACCGTTCGCCGGTGCGGGTGGTGATGGACGGTCATCTGCGCCTGCCCCTGACCTCGAAGCTGGTGGCCACCGCCCGGCAGGTGCCGACCTGGCTGGTGGCGCTTGAGCGCGACAACGATCCCGCCCGCCTGTCCGCCTACCGCGAGGCGGGGGTGGAGGTGATCGCGGTCGCCGCAGACGCCGACGGCAACCCTGACCTGGACGCCGCCTTGCGCGCCCTGGGCGAGCGGGGCCTGACGCGGGTTCTGGTCGAGGGCGGCAGTCACCTTGCCGCCGGGCTCTTGCGGGCTGGGCTGGTGGACCGCATCGCCTGGTTCCGCGCGCCGCTGATGATTGGCGGCGACGGCCTGCCGGCGGCGGTGGCCTTCGGCATCGACCGCCTGGAGGACGCTCCGCGCTGGCGCCGCCTGGACGTCGGTATCGCCGGCGATGATCTCTGGGAATTCTACGAACGCGGCTGATCCGGGAACCTCGCGCGCCGCCGAGCGTTAGCCGCGCGGTTGTAGCTGAATGGAGATATCCCGATGGCCGATGCCAAGAAGGCCCTGGTGCAGTGGTTGCGCGACGCCCACGCGATGGAGGCCGCCCAAGTCGACAATATCGAGCGGAATGTCAAGAATCTCGAACAGTTCCCCACCGTTCGCGGCCGCTTTCAGCAGCACCTGGAGGTATCCAGGCGGCATGTGGAGGAGATCGACCGCCACCTCGACCGGCTGGGGGCGGATCGCTCGATGCTGAAGGATGCGGCGATGAAGATGACGGGGGCCATGCAGCCCTTCATCGGCGGGGCGTCGTCGGACGCGCCGCTTAAGCATCTGATCGCCGCGCAGGCCTACGAGCAGTTCGAGGTTGCCTCGTACCGCTCTCTGGGCGCCGCCGCCCAGTTGGCGGGCGAGACAGACATCAGCGCCATGTGTGATCGATTCATCGAGGATGAACGCACGATGGCCGAATTCATCGACCAGCAGCTTCCGGAGGTCACCCGCGAACACATGGCTCGCGCGCAATAGCGCGCGCAGACAGTCGGGCGTCCCGCCCGGCTGTCTGCCCCGCTTTGCCTTTTGGGCTGTTCCCTCGGGCGCGATGCGGTAGAAAGGCGCGCGAAAGACCGCAGCACGAGGGAGGAGCATGTTCACCGGCATCATCACCGACGTCGGCGAGGTTCTGGACGTCGCCCGCCAGGACGGGGGGGCGCGCTTTCGCGTCGGCACCCGCTTCGACATGGCGGCGGTGGCGCTCGGCGCCTCCATTGCCAACAATGGCGTCTGCCTGACCGTCGTCGACAAGGGCCCCGGCTGGTTCGCCGTCGACGCTTCCAACGAAACCCTGGCCGTAACCACCCTTGGCGCGTGGCGGGTGGGGTCGCGAGTCAATCTGGAGCGGGCGCTGTGCGTCGGCGACGAACTGGGCGGGCACATCGTTTCCGGCCATGTCGATGGCGTGGCCACGGTCGTCGGGCGCCGCCCCGACGGCGACTCGACCCGCTTCACATTCGAGGCGCCCGAGTCCCTGAAGAATTTCGTCGCCCCCAAGGGCTCGGTGGCGCTGGACGGCGTGTCACTGACCGTCAACGAAGTCGACGGCCGCCGCTTCGGGGTCAACATCATCCCCCACACCCAGCAGGAAACCACCTTCGGCACCCTGGCCGAAGGGGCGCGGGTGAATATGGAAATCGACATGCTGGCGCGGTATGTTGCCCGGCTGCTCGAAAAGGATTGAGGACCACGGCGTGTCGCAGTCGCAATATCATGACGACCTTGCCTCGATAGAGGACATCATCGAGGAGGCCCGCAACGGCCGTATGTTCATCCTCGTCGACGACGAGGACCGCGAGAACGAGGGCGATCTGGTGATCCCGGCGCAGATGGCGACGCCGGACGCGGTCAACTTCATGGCCATGCACGGCCGCGGCCTGATCTGCCTGTCGCTGACGCGCGAACGGGTCGAGCAGCTTGGCCTGCCGTTGATGTCGCAGTCCAACGCCTCGCGCCACCAGACGGCCTTCACGGTCAGCATCGAGGCCCGCGAAGGCGTCACCACCGGCATCTCGGCCTCGGACCGCGCCCGCACCATCGCCGTCGCCGTCGACCCGGCGAAGGGCCGCAACGACATCGTCACCCCCGGCCACGTCTTCCCGCTGGTGGCGCGCGACGGCGGCGTGCTGGTGCGCGCCGGCCACACCGAGGCGGCGGTGGACATCGCCCGTCTGGCGGGGCTGAACCCGGCGGGCGTCATCTGCGAGATCATGAACGACGACGGCACCATGTCGCGCCTGCCCGACCTGGTGAGCTTCGCGCGGCGCCACGACCTCAAGATCGCCACCATTGCCGACCTCATCGCCTACCGGCGCCGCCACGACAAGATCGTGTGCCGCGAGGTCGACACGGTGTTCAATTCCCGCTTTGGCGGCGCCTGGCGCATGTACGTCTATGTGAACACCGCCGCCTATGCCGAGCACATCGCGCTGGTGAAGGGCGATGTGGGCGGCGACGAGCCGGCGATGGTGCGCGTGCACGCCCTCAACCTGCTCGACGACGTGCTTGGCGACGCCGACAGCGCCCATGACGGCGAGTTGCACGCCGCCATGCGCCGCATCGGCGCCGAGGGGCGCGGCGTGGTGCTGCTGCTGCGCGAGCCGCTGCCCACCAGCCTTTCCGACCGGGTGCGCGCGCGTATCGACCCCGAGGGCAACGGCAAGAAGGCGACGCTGCGCGATTATGGCGTCGGCGCGCAGATTCTGCTGGACCTGGGCGTGCGCGACATGGTGCTGCTGTCCAACCGCCAGAAGACCATCGTCGGGCTGGACGGCTATGGCCTGCGCGTGGTGGGGCAGGAGCCGATCGACGTGGCGGAGGGCGACCGGTGAGGGTGCTGGTCATCGAGGCCCGTTTCTACGACGAGATCGCCGACGGCCTGCTGTCCGGCGCCCGCGCCGCCCTGGAGGCGGCGGGTGCCCGACACCACCTGATGACGGTGCCCGGCATCCTGGAGATCCCGGCGGCCCTGGATCTGGCGGTGGCGGCACGGGATGGCGGCGGCGAAGAACATCAATACGCGGGCTTCGTCGTGCTGGGCTGCGCCATCCGCGGCGAAACCGACCATTACCACCATGTCTGCACCGAGGCGTTCCGCGGCGTGCAGCACTTGGCGCTGTCGCGGCGGCTGGCGGTGGGCAACGGCATCCTGACCGTCCATGACCGCGAACAGGCTATGGCGCGGGCGCTGCCCGAACGCAAGAACATCGGCGGCCTGGCCGCGCGCGCCTGCCTGCGGATGATCGACCTGAAGCGGGCGTTGTCGCTGGACTGAGTGATGGCAAAGCGAGATCGACGATCGACCTCGGCGGCCCCCCGGCGCAGCGCCGCGCGGCTGGCCGCCGCCCAGGCCCTCTATCTGATCGAGGTCGGCGAGGCCGCGCCCGACGCGGTGCTGAGGGACTTCCTGGAAGGGCGCCTGGGCGGTCGCGGCGTCGTCAGCCATGCCGACGAGCTTGGCGACGAGGTCGAGGTCGAGCAGCCGCTGGTCGCGCCCGATCCGCAGTTGTTCACCGGCACCGTGCGCGGGGTCTGCGAGCGCCGCGACGAACTCGACGCCATGATCGACGCCGCGCTGTCGTCGGGCTGGTCGGTGGGGCGGCTGGAGGCGGTGCTGCGGGCGGTGCTTCGCGCCGGCGCCTACGAACTGATGGCCCGGCGCGACGTGCCGCCGCGGGTGGCGATTTCGGAATATGTGGACGTCGCCCGCGCCTTCTACGCCGGCGACGAGCCCGGTCTGGTCAACGCGGTGCTGGACCGCATCGCCCGCGTCGTGCGCGCCGAGGACTTCGGGGACGATGGAGCCTCTTGACGAGTTCGAACTGATTGAAAGATTTTTCGCCCCCCTCAGCCTCAAGGCGCCGGGGGCGTTGGGCCTGCGCGACGACGCCGCCCTGGTGGACGTGCCGGAGGGTTGGCGGCTGGCGGTGACCACCGACGCCCTGGTCGCCGGGGTGCATTTCCTTGCCGACGATCCCCCGGAACTCATCGCCCGCAAGATGCTGCGGGTCAACCTGTCCGATCTGGCGGCGATGGGGGCGCAACCGGCCGGATTCGTGGTCGCGGCCGCCTTTCCGCGCGACGGCGGCACCACCTGGATCGCCCGCTTTGCCGAGGGGCTGGCCGTGGACGTCGCCGCCTATGACGTGCCGCTGCTGGGCGGCGACACGGTGGCGACGGACGGCCCGGCGACCTTCGCGGTCACCGCCTTCGGCCTGGTGCCGGTGGGCCGCGAGCTGCGCCGTGCCGGCGCGCGGCCCGGGGATCTGATCTATGTTTCCGGCAGCCTCGGCGATGCCGCGTTCGGCCTGGCGGTGCTGAAGGGCGCGGCGGGCGAGGTGGCGGCGGAGCACGCGGCGGCGCTGGTCGATCGCTACCGCCTGCCGCGACCGCGCACCGCCCTGGGGCCGTCGCTGGTCGGATTGGCGACGGCGGCCGTCGACGTCTCCGACGGGCTTTGCGCCGATCTTGGGCATCTCTGCGCCGCCTCGGGAGTGGCGGCGGAGGTGGAGGCGGCGCGGCTGCCGCTGTCGGCGGCGGCAAGGGCGCTGGTCGCGGCGCGGCCCGAGGCGCTGATGACGGTGCTGACCGGCGGCGACGACTACGAACTGCTGTTCACCGTGCCGCCCGAGCGCGAGGCCGAGGTGGCGGCGCTGGCCGCGCGGCTGGACGTGGGATTGACGCGCATCGGCCATATCGGGGCGGGCAGCGGGGTCAGCATCGCCGATGCCCAGGGCCGGCCGGTGGTGCCGGGCGAGGCCGGATACCGGCACTTCCGCGGCCGGGACGGGGCATGAAGCGGTTTCTGGCGCTGGCGGTGCTGGTGCTGTTGCTCGGCGGCGGCGCGTTCGGGGGGCTCGCCGCGCTGCGCATTCCCCCCTTTCACAACGTCCTGCCGGAGCCTTCCGAGGCCGAGGCCGAGGTGCCAGCGGTGCCCGAGGCAGACCTGCGCAGCCTCGCCGTCGGGACCGTCGGCGTGCCGGTGATCAGGAACGGGCAGGTGCTGGCGCGGGTGTTCGTGACCGTGGAACTGCGGGTGCACATGGACCTGCATTCGCACGTCCACAACCGCCTGCTGCAATTGCAGGACGCCTATCTAAGCGACTTGGCGGCCTTTCTGCCGTCGCGCCTGGAGGGGCGCAAAGTCCCCGATCATGAACTGGTGCGCGAGCGGCTGGAACTCGTAACCGAACGTGTCCTGGGGCCGGACCGGGTACACGAAGTCTTGATCCTGGCGATATTCCGGCGGTAAATGCTGCGCGGGCGCAACAAGGGGGGCCGGCGGCTGCTGGCGCCGGTTGCTTTGCGCTTTGGCTTCTGGCACTTTCGCGCGGCCTGCCGCGACTTGAGCGAAAAGGTCGAGCCCGGCCGCAGCGCCGAGACCGTTACCTGGTGGGGCCAACGCAATAAAAGGGGATGAGGTTTCATGTATGTCGCAATCGTCATAATCGGCGTATTGGCGGCCCTGATCTACAGCGGCTATGCCATCAAGTCCGTCCTGGCCGTGTCGGCGGGGACGGAGCGCATGAAGGAGATCGCCGGCGCGGTGCAGGAAGGCGCCAGCGCCTATCTGAACCGCCAGTACCGCACCATCGCCGTCGTCGGCGTGGTCATCGGCATCCTGCTGGGCTGGCGACTGGGCCTGCACGTGGCCATCGGCTATTTCATCGGCGCCATCTTCTCGGGCGCGGCGGGCTACATCGGCATGAACGTGGCGGTGCGCGCCAATGTGCGCACGGCGGACGCGGCGCGCACCGGCGGATTGGCGCCGGCGCTGGACGTCGCCTTCAAGTCCGGCGCCGTCACCGGCATGTTGGTGGTCGGCCTGGGCCTGCTGGGCGTGGGCGGCTACTTCATCATCCTCGACCCGGTTCTGGGGCTTGAGCAGCGCGCGGTGCTCGAGGCGTTGGTGGCGCTGAGCTTCGGCGCCTCGTTGATCTCGATCTTCGCCCGTCTCGGCGGCGGCATCTTCACCAAG
>JAWLGJ010000082.1:0-6273 GCA_041685145.1 Magnetospirillaceae bacterium
CGGCGACGAACTTGGCCGTCGCGGTCTTGCCCGGCTCGACCGACAGGTTGGCGTTGTACTTCGACACCGCGAAACCGTGGGTCTGGTCCTGGGCACGCTCGGAGTTGGTCAGGTGGAAGTAGACGGTGTCGCCCTGCTCCACCTCGACGATCTCGGGCGTGATGTGCGAACGGATGAGGGTGCCGTAGACATGCACCTCCTTGCCGTCGCGCTCGATGCGCTCGCGGCCCGGACGCACGGCGTCGGGGTGCCGCCCGCCGGTGCGGCTGTCGGTGCCGTAACGGTAGCGCACCGTCGGCTTCAGCTTGTCGGCGGCGATGGCGACGACGTAATGCGGCTCGCCCAGCGGCAGCGGCATGTCGTAAAGCAATTCCATCTGATCGCCGGAGATGTCGATGAGCTGATGGTTCTGCGGGTGCAGCGGGCCGACCGGGTTGAAACGATCGATGGCGAGCTTGTTCAGCGCCACCAGGTACTTGCCCTGCGGCGTGACTGAGTCGCCTTCCATCGTCACCAGATGGCCGATGTTGTAGTGCACGCCGACCTTGTCGAGAACCTTGCCCTCGCAGTAGTCGTACTTCACCACCTGGCTGTCGACGTAGAGCGAGGTGTAGGCCACGCACTCCTTGGAGTCGAACTGGGTGTGCAGCGGGCCCAGGCCGACCTGGATCTGGGTGTGCAGCGCGTCCTCGAAGCGGATGATCGGCACGCCATAGGGGTCGGTGCCCTCGAACTTGCCGTTCTGGATCGCGTCCTGGATCTTCACGAAGTCGAAGACGGTGACATGGCTGTCCAGCTTGCCGCCAACCACCAGGTAGCGGCCGTCGGGGCTGACGTCGACGCCGTGCGGGCTCTTGGCCTCGGCCACCAGGAAGAGGATGCCCTCCTCGATGGCGGTCTCCATCGTGATCGTCTTGTGGCCGTTGATCTCTTCGTACTTGCCGGCCTTGACGACCTCGGCCGCCTTCTTCCAGTTGACGATGTGCAGCAGGTCGGTGTCGTTGGCCGAGCAGCCGGCCTCGAAGGGCGGGCGGCCGCTTTCGATGCCGCCGACATAGCGCTCGGAGCAGAATGAGTTGGTGAAGGACCAGCCTTCGCTGATCTTCTTGCCGGCGTCCGACAGATCCTGGCTGTAGGGCGGCATCAGGATGGTGAAGGACTGATCCTCGTCGATGCGGCCCTGCTCGCGGTCGAACTTCCAATAGGTGACGCCGCCGCGGTACTCGTCATTGAACTTCGCCAGCGGCGAATAGGCGCCGCCGGGCGGAGCGGCGTACTGCGCGGCCTCGATCACGTATTCGGTGTTCGGCGTGACGAAGGCGCCGCCGTGCTCGGACTGGAACACCGGGTTGACGACGATCTGCTGCGTCTCGAAGTCGTGGAGGTTAATGACCGCAATGCGCGGATTGGCCTTGTCGTTGATGAACAGGTATTGGCCGTCGTAAACGCCGTCGGTCTCGGAAATCGCCGGATGGTGCGTGTCACCCCAGGTAATGTCCCGGCCGTCCATGCGCCCCTGGTCCAGCACCGCCTTCGACTCCTCGTCGTAGCCATAGCCCTGCCAGGGCTCGGGCGTGAAGACGGCGATGTATTTCAGGATCCGCATCGACGGGACGCCGTAGACGATTACCTGCCCCGACTGGCCGCCGGAACTGAAGGCGAGAAATTCGTCACGTCCCCCCGTGGGCGTGTAGGTCTTGGCCGCCGCCAGGAGATCCTTCTCCGTCAGGTTGCGGCGCTTCATCACGTCCTCGAGCGTCTCGGCGCTCCATGCCGCCGAGGCCCAGGCCGTGCCGGCTACCAACGCCGTCCCCAGCGTCAGCGCCCGTCTTGCGAAACGACCCATTGGTGTACCCCCATGATGTGTGCGAAAGGCAGCCCAAAGAGCGCCCGACCCGCGTGACCCGACGCGAGCCCGACCACCGGCGCGCGCGCGAACGCCCGCCAGCTTATTTGCTCTCAGGACAGACACCCCTCCATTTACGGGACGAATTGTGGTAATTCCTCGCCGCCGCCACCTTGATGAAGGTCAAGTATTCAGGGTTACCGCGGCTTTCGGAGAGATTTCCTCGCGTTTACTCGCCGCGCGGGGCGGCGAGTCCGGCGGGTTTTTGCGCCGGCGGGCCGCCGACTGCGTCCGATTCCAGGCCGCAGGCGCGAAGGGCATCGGCCATGTGCCCCGGCACCGGCGCGACGACGCGCACCGGCGGGCGGTCGGGGTACAGCGGCACCGTGATGGCGCGCGCGTGCAGGTGCAGCGGCCGCTCCCCGCCGCCGCCATAGACGGCGTCGCCGACAATGGGGCAACCCAGCGTCTGGCAGTGCACGCGGATCTGGTGCGTGCGCCCGGTGCGGGGACGCAACTCCAGCCAGGTCAGCGTTCCGGCGCGGCCCATGACCCGGTAGTCGGTGACCGCCGGTTGGCCGTCGGCCTTGTCGACGATCATCTTCCAGCCGCGCCTGGGCGTCAGCTTGCGCAGCGGCAGGGCCACGGTCCCCGCCGCCGCCGCCGGGGCCCCAGCCACCACCGCCCAATACACCTTCTCGATGCGCCCGCCCTGAAACAGGCGCCCCAGCTTGCGCAGCGCCCGGCGGTGCCGTCCCAGCACCAGGCAGCCGCTGGTGTCGCGGTCGAGCCGATGCGCCAGCGACGGCGGCTGCGGCAAGCCGAGGCGCAGGTGCTCGAAATGGCGTTCGAGGTTGTCGCCGCCCTTGGGGCCGGAATGCACAGGCAGGCCGGCGGGCTTGTCGATGACCAGCATCAGCGGGTCGCGGTACAGGACGCGCGCCAACAGTTCCCGTGCGTTCATGGCTCAGGAGCGGCCGGAGGCGACCGCCTTGTCGGCGACGCGAAGGCCCGAAACGTCGACGGTCAGCACCGCCTCCGGGTCGGGCGGCGGCAAAGCCTTTATCGCCCCCCCGGCCTCGCGCGCCTCGGCGGCGGCAAAGGCGACGCCGGCCAGCGCATCGACGGCATGGCGCAGGCGCTCGTTGTCGCGCCGCAACCGCGCAAGTTCGTGCTGCAGGCGCGCCACCACGTCCCCCTGCGCCCCCCGCCGCTCGCGCTCCAGCGCCGTCAACAGGCTGGCGACCTTGGCGGCGGCGACGCCGCGGGCGAGGACGTCATCCATCCCCTCCAGCCCACAGACCGCCAGCCGCGGGGCCGTCACGCCGTCGGCCGCAGCCTCCGCCAGCACCTCGGGCAGCAGCGTCAGCACGCGCCAGGCGGGGACGCCGGCGGTTATGGCCAGCCACGGCGCCGCCTTGGCGCGCCCGTCGCGGTCGAAAAGCAGTTCGGCGCCGTCCAGCGCCCGGCGCAACCCGTCCTGCAGGCGCCGCCGCGCCGGGGCGCCGCCGATGTCGCCCGCGTTGCCGTGCATGTCCGCTCCCTTGGAAGAAACCGGCATCACTTGAGGCCGCGATCCCGCCATTGTCAAGACCGGCTACCCCGCCTCCGACCGCTCCAGCGCCGGCGTCCGGCGTTCCGGGGCCGGCGCTGGCTCGGCGGCGGCGGGACGGGCGGCGTCGAGTTCCTGGCGGCGCACGCTTTCCAGGGTCAGTTCGAGGATCTGCCGGTTGAAGCCGATGAGGTCGGCGACGATGCCGATGACCAGGGTGATGAACCCCAGGATCACCAGCACCCCGCCCAGCAGCAGCGATTGCACATGCCCGCCGGCCGCGCCCGTCGCCCACAGCCACAGAAAGCGGAAGATCGGCACCGCCCCCGCCAGCCCCAGCAGCACACCCATTGTGAGGAAGACCCGCAGCGGCTTGTACATGGCGTACATGCGCAGGATGGTGGTGGCGCTGCGCTCGACGAAGCGCCAGGTGCTGCGGAACAGGCGGCTCTCGCGGGTGGCGGGATTGACCCGCACCGGCACCGACGCCACCGCCAGCCCCTTGTGGCCGGCCTGGATGAGCATTTCGGTGGTGTAGCTGAACGACGAGACGATGTTCAGGCGAATCGCCGCCTCGCGCGACAGGGCGCGAAAGCCGCTGACGGCATCGCCGACATCGGTGCCGGAAAGCTGCCGCACCACCGCCGTACCCAGGCGCTGCAACAGCTTCTTGGTCGGCGAGAAATGCGGCTGCCGGGCGGTCTGGCGGTCGCCAATCACGACGTCGGCGCGCCCCTCGACGATGGGGCGCACCAGGGCAGCGATATCGGCGGCGGCGTACTGGTTGTCGCCATCGGTGTTGACGATGACGTCGGCCCCCAGGCGCAAGGCGGCGTCGAGGCCGGTGCGGAAGGCGCGGGCCAGGCCGCGGTTGCGGCGATGGCGCACGACGTGATGGACGCCAAGCTCACGCGCCACCTCGGCGGTGCCGTCGGTGGAACCGTCGTCCACCACCAGGAACTCGACCCGCGAAAAGCCCGGCAACTCACGCGGCAGGTCGGCGATGACCTGGGGCAGGGTCGCGCGCTCGTTGAAGCACGGAATCTGGATGATCGCCTTCATCGCCGGTCAATATACCGCCATCGAGGGCATCGCGGGGTATAGGAAATGCGCAAAGGGGCCGATGGGCATAGCGTCCCCTATTCGCGGCGGCGATAGAGCCGCTGCAACCCCCGCGGCCGCGACACCGCCACCAGGTCGTAGTTCGCCTCGACCTGTTCGACGAGCGCGGCGACGGCGTCCTCGCCCCCGGACGGCGGCTCGCCCCACAGCAGCACATAGTCGATACGCCGTCCCGTCCGCCGTTCATAGGCCATCAGGTCGACGCGCGGCGGCACGGCGACGATGGCGGCATCGCCCCCCAGGGCCCCATAGGCGCTGCGCCCCGGCGCGAACTGGATCGGATGCGACGGTGCCATGCCCTGGAAGTTCTTGAGATCGACCGAATCGGTCAGCGTCGCCAGATGGCTGCCGGCCTGGATGAAGGGCCCCGCCCCGGCGCCCTCGTCCGACAGGCGCAGCGCCACCAGGGTGCTGTGCGGCGCCACCCGGTCGGCCACCGAGACGAACTCGCCGAAACGGTCGTTGAGGCGCGCGAAGGCGTCCCAACGGACAACGCCGGCGGCAATCACCAGCGCCAACCCCACCGCCGCCAGGCGCCCCGACGCGCCGCGCGGCGGCGTCAACGCCGCCAGCCACAGCAGCAGCATGACGAACACCAGCGGCTGAAAGCGCATGGGCATCCAGCGCACCAGAACCTGCGACGGCATCAGCAGATAGACCAGCGCGAACACCGCCGCGCCGACCCCGAAGGGAATCGCCTTGTGAAAGCGCCCGCCCCGGCGCGCGTACAGGTACAGCGCCACAGCCAGGACGATGACGAAGGCCGCCGCCGGCACCGCGTCCAAAACGCCGTAGGCAGCGAAGGACCGCCCGGCCAGCAGCGCCGCCAGCCGCTCCCAGTGCAGCGCGCCCAGATCGGCCACCGCCTGCCGCGTCTGGCCGCCGCGCGAGAGCAGGAAGCCCGCCGCCAGCACCAGCACCGGCAGGCTGCCGGCCAGCGGCGGCAGGACGTGTGTGCGCAGGAAGCCCCGCCACCACCGGCCGCCGCGCGGTCCGTCGGGCACGCCGCCCAGCGCGTCGCGCACCACCACCCCCAGCCCGACGGCGCCGATGGCCAGCAGCGCGGCGCCCAGGGCGAAGATGTGGGTGGCGTAGCAGACGGCGGCGAAGGCGCCATGCCCCACCACCACCAGTGGCCGCGCGGTCAAGCGGGTGCGCCACCAGTAGCCCAGCCACGCCAGCAGCAACACGGTGCTGAACGAGAAATTGTAGAAACCGAAGGCGAGCGGAAAGGAGACGCTGCAATACAACAGCAGCACCGCCACCCCCGCCGCCGCCGGCTGCACCGCCCGCACCGCGAACCAGGCGGCGGCGGCGAAGGCGGTGAAATACAGCGACAGCAGAATCTTCTCGGCCACCAGCGGCGGCACCAGCCAGCTCAGCGCCATCAGCGCCAACTCGGCCAGCAGATTGGGCGGCACGCGCTCGTTGAAGCGGAAGAACTCGGCATAGAACGGATCGCCGGCGAGGGCCCGGCCCATGCCATAGCCCAGATGCACATGCGCCGGGCCGTCGATGGTGGGAAAGAACGGGAACGCCCACACCAGCAGCAGATGCGCCGCCAGCGCGGCGGCGAGGGCCAGGAACGCGGGGTGGGCGATGCCCGCCGAACGCTGCATGAACGCCCCTGTCGTTGTCCGACACCGAAGGTAGCAGCCGCCCGGCGAGAACGTCTAGAGCCTGACCCGCTCACACGCGTCACGCCCCAGCCGCCGTTGAGGCGGCGGCCAAGCGAGCGGAGCGAGCGCCCGGC
>JAWLGJ010000083.1:0-6148 GCA_041685145.1 Magnetospirillaceae bacterium
ACAGCAGTCTCAGCCTCGAAGAGCTTGCGGTCATGTCGGACCGGGAGTTGCTGATCCTTCGGGATCAACTGACCTCGCCGCTGATGCGGCGGGCTGTCTGACCGGACCCCGGTCGGACTCCTCCACCCGCCGCTGCCGGTTTTCCCCCCGATTCCCCACTGGCAGCGGCGGGTCCCCACTTTGCCTCACCCGATGACGCCACCCCGTCGCAGGCTGGCGATTTCGTCGCCGTCGAGCCCCAGTTCGCCGAGCACCTCGTCGGTATGGGCGCCCAGGGTCGGCGGCGGCCGGCGGCAATCGGGCGGGGTGGCCGACATCTTGATCGGATTGGCGACGAGGGGCACCAACTCCGGGCTGAGGGGATGGGGAATCTCGACGCGCATGGAGCGGGCGCGCACCTGCGGGTCGGCGAACGCCTCGGGCAGGGTATAGACCGGCCCCGCCGGGACTCCCGCGCTCTCCAGCGCCGCCAGCCAGTCCGCCCGCGGGCGTGCCGCGACGACGGCGCGCAGCCGTTCCTCCAACTCCTCGCGATTGGCGATGCGGGCCGAGTTGGTGGTGTAGCGGGGGTCGCGGGCCAGTTCGGGGATGCCCGCGACCTCGCAGAAGCGGGCGAACTGGCCGTCATTGCCCACCGCCAGGATGAGATAGCCGTCGGCGGCCCGATAGACGTTGTAGGGCACGATGTTGGGGTGCGCGTTGCCGCGCCGTTGCGGCGCGCGCCCGGAGACGAGGAAATTCTCCGCCTCATAGGTCATCCAGGCGAGCTGGGAGTCCAGCAGCGCCATGTCGATGTGCTGGCCCTGGCCGGTGGCGTCGCGGTGGCGCAGGGCGGCGAGGATGCCGACGGCGGCGTACATGCCGGTCAGCAGGTCGGCGTTGCCGATGCCGGCCTTCACCGGCTCGCCCTCGGGGGCGCCGGTCAGGCTCATCATCCCGCCCATGCCCTGGGCCAGGAAGTCATAGCCGGCGCGGTGGGAATAGGGGCCGGTGTGCCCGAAGCCGGTGATCGAGCAGTAGACCAGCCCCGGAAACTCCTCTTTGAGTTGCTCATAGCCGAGGCCGTAGCGGGCGAGGTTGCCAGCCTTGAAATTCTCCACCAGCACATCGCACCCGGCCAGCAGGCGGCGGATGAGGGCCTGGCCCTCCGGCGCCGCGATGTCCACAGCCACCGAGCGCTTGTTGCGGTTGGCCGACAGGTAATACGCGCTCTCGCCGGTGTCGCGGCCGTCGGCGTCCTTCAGATAGGGCGGCCCCCATTTGCGGGTGTCGTCACCGGCGCCGGGACGCTCGATCTTGATGACGTCGGCGCCCAGGTCGGCGAGCAGTTGCGTGCAGAACGGTCCCGCCAGCACGCGGGTGAGGTCGAGGATGCGAAGTCCGGCAAGCGAATGCGGCATGGCCTTGTCGTGGCATTTGCGGTTCAGGTGAACAGGATGAGGTTGACGGGCACGATCAGCGCCGCCAGCAGCGTGTGCGCGGTGATGATAGCCGCCATCAGCGCCGAGTCGCCACCCATCTGGCGGCTGAGCACATAGGCCGAGGGCGAGCAGGGCAGCGACGCATACAGCACCGCGACCCCGGTGGCGGCGGCCGGAAACCCGACCAGGCCGGCGCCCAGCGCCGCGGCGGCGGGCAACAGGCCCATCTTCAGCGCCGCCGTCGCCACCAGGGCCCGGCGCCCGGCCAGCAACGCCCCCAGGTCGAGGCCGGCCCCCACCGCCAGCAGGCCGATGGGCAGCGCCGCCCGGCCCAAAATCTCCAGACTGGGGCCCAGCCCTGGCGGCAGACCGACGCCCAGGAGATTAAGGGCGATGCCGAGGGCGCAGGCCAGGATCAGCGGGTTGGTCAGAATGGGGCGCAGCAGGCCCCAGACGCCGGGGGCGGCGCGCCCGGTCCAGGCCACCATTCCCGTCACCGACACCAGATTGACCAGCGGCACCACGGCGGCGATGCACACCGCCGTCAGGGTGACGCCGGTCTCGCCGTACAGCGCCGCGGCGGCGGCGAGACCGAAATAGGTGTTGGGGCGGATGGCCCCCTGCAGGATCGAGGTCCGGCCGGGACCGTCGGCGGCGATGGCGCGGCCCAGGCCCACCGCCACCCCGGCGCTGAGCAGGGTCGCCCCCGCCACCACGCCCGCCAGCGGCGCCGCCGGCAGGCCGGTGAAGTCGGCGCCGGCCAGATTGCTGACCAGCAACGCCGGGAAGGTGACGTAATAGGTCAGCTTCTCGGCCGGCGCCCAAAAGGAGTCGGGCAGAAAGGCCGTGCGGCGCAGGGCGTATCCCAGCACGATCAGCAGGAAGACGGGCAGCAGCGCGGCAACGGTGGTGGACATGGATCGGGCATACGCCAAACCGCCAGGCGCGGCAAGCTCCAACGGATAAAAGACAAACGAAAAGGTCGCAGTGGTCGCTGACGACGCAGGCAAAACGTTGCCACCGCCCCCAAAGGTGGCTTTACCTTTGCCCCCGATGGGTCCACCTATCGTCGTACCGTTTCTTTCTGCATATAGGCACGGATCGGCCCGTGAACGATAGACGCAGACTTTACCTCGTTTTAGGTCTGGTTGCGGCGGCCTTTCTCGGCATGGCCGTGACTTACCCGTTGGTGCGTGGATTGCTGGCGGGCGAGGACGCGGCCGCCGCCGGTTTGCGGGTCGAGGAATCCGGCTACTCCCAGATCCGGGCGCGGGTGGTGGCGGGCGAGGTGACGCGGCTGACCTTCCACGCCGGCGACATCGCCGTCGCCGAAATCGACGACGCGGCGCTGCGGGCGCTGATTCCGCCGCAGGTGGCGGCGGCGCTGGCCGATGCCGCCGCCGCCGCGGGCGTCGAGGTGGCCTTCAGCGCCGAGCCCGCCGGCGCCGGCGGCGGAAGCCTGACGGGGGCGACGGTGCTGGCGGTGGTGGGCAATCTCGTCATCCTGGCCGGTGTCGGGGCGGCGATTTACTTCCTGTTCGGGCGCCGGGTGCTGGCGGGGCGCGGGCGGCCGCAGGTGGTCGGCGTGGGCGAGAGCAGCGTGCGCTTCGCCGATGTCGCCGGCTGCGACGCCGAAAAAACCGAGCTGATGGAGGTGGTGGAATTCCTGCGCGCGCCGGAGCGATTCACGCGCCTGGGCGGGCGGGTGCCCTCGGGGGTGCTGATGGCGGGGCCGCCGGGGACCGGCAAGACGCTGCTGGCGCGCGCCGTCGCCGGTGAGGCGGGGGTGCCGTTCATCTCGGCCTCGGGTTCCGATTTCGTCGAGATGTATGTCGGCGTCGGCGCCTCGCGGGTGCGCAACATTTTCGCCAAGGCCAAGAAGAAGGCCCCGTGCATCGTCTTCATCGACGAGATCGACGCCGTCGGGCGCTCGCGCAGCGGCGCCGTCAGCGGCGGCGCCCACGAGGAGCGCGAACAGACCCTCAACCAGCTTCTGGTCGAGATGGACGGCTTCCGCCCCAACAGCGGCGTGGTGGTCATCGCCGCCACCAACCGACCGGAAATCCTCGACAAGGCGCTGATGCGGCCGGGGCGTTTTTCCCGGCAGGTGGCGCTGGTGGCGCCCGACGTGGCGGGGCGGCGGGCGATCCTGGCGGTGCATACCCGCAAGGTGCGGCTCAACCTGGGCGTCGACCTGGACATCGTGGCGCGGGGTACGCCGGGCTTCTCGGGCGCCGATCTGGCCAATCTGGTCAATGAGGCGGCCATCCTGGCCGCGCGCGAGGGGCGGCTGGGGGTCGAGCAGGATGACTTCTTCCGCGCCCGCGACCGCATCCTCATGGGGGCCGAACGGCCGATGGTGCTGGACGAGGACGACCGGCGCCTGACCGCTTTCCACGAGGCCGGCCACGCGCTGGTGGCGCTGCACTGCCCGGCGTCGGACCCCATCCACAAGGTGACCATCGTGCCGCGCGGCCGTGCCCTGGGCATGGTGGTGCGGCTGCCGGAACGCGACCGCCCCGCGGTGCGGCGCTCCAAGCTGCTGGCCGATCTGGCGGTGGCGATGGGCGGGCGCGCCGCCGAGGAACTGGTGTTCGGCGACGCCGAGGTCAGCACCGGCGCCGCCGGCGACTTCCAGGCCGCCACCAGCCTGGCGCGGCGCATGGTCACCGAGTGGGGCATGAGCGAACGCCTTGGCGCCATCTTCTGCGAAACCCCCTCCGTGCCCGGCGACGCCGCCGTCTCGGAGGAAACCGCGCGCGCCATCGACGCGGAGGTCCGCCGCTTGGTCGACGCCGCCCACGAGGAGGCGCGGGCCCTCCTGCGCGCCAACCTCCACGCCCTGCACCACATCGCCGAACGTCTGCTGGCCGAGGAGAGCCTCGACGGCGAGGAGGTGGCCGCCCTGGCCGCCGCCGCCCCACCGGCGCGCCGGGCGCTGCCGGCCTAGGTTCTCACTCCGCTCGCTCGGCCGCCGCCGGTGTCTGGAGGTTGAGCGGGGCTACGAGGCCGCCCTCAGGCGCTGGAAACCCTTGTCCAGGTCGGCCTTGAGATCGTCCACGTCCTCCAGGCCCGCATGGATGCGCAGGCTGGGGCCTTCCGGGGCCCAGGGGGTGGCGGTGCGGGGAATGCGGCCCTGGCTGGGGACGATCAGGCTTTCATAGCCGCCCCAACTGAAGCCCATGCCGAAAAGCTCCAGGCCGTCCAGCATCGCCGCCACCGCCGCAGGCGGCGCGGGCTTCAGCACCAGACCGAACAGGCCGCAGGCGCCGGCGAAGTCGCGCCGGAACAGGGCGTGGCCGGGGTCGCCGGGCAGGGCCGGGTGCATCACCCGCGCCACCTCGGGCCGCCCCGCCAGCCATTCCGCCAGGGCCAGGCCGTTGGCCGCGTGCTGCTTCAGGCGCGGCGCCAGGGTGCGCAGGCCGCGCAGGCCCAGATAGGCCTCGTCGGCGCCGACGCTGTAGCCGAAGCCCGCCACGGTCGCCTTCACCCGGCGCCACAGATCCTCATCGACGGTGATCACCGCGCCCAGCATGGCATCGGCGTGGCCGACGATGTATTTGGTGCAGGCCTGGATCGAAACGTCGACGCCCTTGTCGAAGGGCTGGAAATTCAGCACGCCCCAGGTGTTGTCCATCGCGACCAGCGCGCCGGCCTCGTGGGCGGCGGCGGCGATCGCCGGCACGTCCTGGACCTCGAAGGTCATCGAGCCGGGCGACTCCACGAACACCAGCCGCGTGTTCGGGCGGATGAGGTCGCGGACGCCGGCGCCGACATGAGGGTCGTAATAGGTGGTCTCGACGCCGAAGCGCGCCAGCACGGTGTCGCAGAACTTGCGGGTGGGGTGATAGACGGTGTCGGCGACCAGCACATGGTCGCCCTGGGCCAGGAAGGCGCCGAGGGTGGCGCAGATGGCGGCCAGCCCCGACGGCGTGGCGACGCAGTGGCGCCCGCCCTCGGCCGCCGCCACCGCCTCTTCCAGCGCGAACACGGTGGGGGTGCCGAAGCGGCCGTAGCGCACGCCCTCGAAGGGGCTGCGGGCGCCGGCTTCAAGCGCCGCGACGGTGGGATAGGTGATGGTGGAGGCGTGGTAGACGGGCGGGTTGACGGCGCCGTGGTGGTCTTCGGGGTGGCGGCCGGCATGGACCAGCCGGGTGTGCTTGTGCATCGGATGCGCCTCTTCCACAGGGACGGGTGGCGGGGCGCATGGTGCCATCGCCGGCGGGCCGGCGCCAGGACCGGCATGACCGCCGGTCCTGGGATGGCAGGTGAAGCCTAGTCGGCCTCCTCGGCCTCTTCCTCCAGCGCGCCCCCCGCCGATTGCATATCGCGTCCGAAGCCTTCGGTGGTCTCGCAGCCGCCGAGGGCGAACAGGCCCAAGGACAGCAGCAGCATCAGGGCGAGCCAGGGAGCGGGGCGCGTGCGGGCTTCGGCCCGGCTGCGAATCCTGCGCATGATCGAGTCCTCCGTCGCTGTCGGCGCTGAGTCGGGCAGGTGGTGCCGCGCCCGGTGGGCAGCAAGCCACGAAAACGGCTAGCCCGGCCCGACCGCGTCGAGCCGGGCCGGTGTTCGTTGCCCGTATCGGCAAGCCTCGCGCGTCTAGGGCGTGATCCGCGGTCGCGCCCAGCCGCCATTGAGGCGGCGGCCAAGCGAGCGGAGCGAGCTCCCGGCGAGGGGCACAACGGACTCACCGCCATTGAGGCGGCGGCCAAACGAGCGGAGCGAGC
>JAWLGJ010000084.1:0-6088 GCA_041685145.1 Magnetospirillaceae bacterium
TGGCATTGATCGCCGCCCGCCCGTCCGGGGCCGCGATGACGGTGTCGGGCCCCTTCAGCACCACCACCGCGCCCGAGCGGGCCGCGGCGGCGCGCGCCCGTTTGATACGGCCGCCCTCGGCGTCGAACAGGCGCGCGAACTCGCCCTCGTGGGGGGTCATCACGCAGTCATGGCCGGTGATGGCGCCGAAGAGAGCCTCGCGGTGATCGGCGAAGCTGGTGAGGGCGTCGGCGTCCAGCACCACCCGCCGTCCCGCCGCCAGCGCCGCCAGCGCACGCCGCCGCGTCTCGTCGCCGACCCCGGCGCCCGGCCCCAGCAGCACGGCGTTGCGGCGCGCATCCGCCAGCATGGCGTCCCAGTCGCCAAGCCGGGCGACGATGGTGCCGGGACGATCGGCGGCGATCACCGCCTGGGCGGCGGGCTCCGCCAGCACCGTCACCAGGCCGGCGCCCAGCCGCCGCGCGCCGCGCGCCGCCAGCCGCGCCGCCCCCGACATCGGCCCCGACACCACCAGGGCATGGCCTCGGCAGTACTTGTGATCGCCGGGTTGCAACCGGGGCAACGACGGCAGCCACAGCGCCGGATCGTTCTCGAACAGGCGCGGGGCGATGGCGTCCAGCACCGAATCGGGGATGCCGATGTCCGCCAACACCACCTCGCCGCAATGCTCCCGCCCCGGCAGCAGCAGATGCGCCGGTTTCTTTCGGAAAAAGGTGACGGTAAGCGCCGCGCGCGGAGCACGGCCCAGAACCTGGCCGCTGTCGCCGTGAACGCCGCTCGGCACGTCCACCGCCACACAGGGCAGCCCGCGCGAGTCCACCGCGCGCACCAGCGCCGCGGCGGCGCCTTCCAGCGGCCGCGACAGGCCGGCGCCGAACAAGGCGTCGACCACCACATCGGCGTCTTCAAGGACCGAAACCTCGGCCGCCCGCACCGGCCCATCCCAGCGGGCGGCGTTGAGGGCGGCATCGCCGCGCAGCGCCTGGAAATCGCCCAGCACCGCCACCCGCACCGGCCAGCCGCGCCGCCGCAGATGGCGGGCGATGACGAAGCCGTCGCCACCGTTGTTGCCGGGACCGCACAGGACCACCACCCGGCAGCGGCGCCAGCGCCGGCGGATTTCCCGCGCCACCGCAAAGCCGGCCGCTTCCATCAGCGCCTCGCCAGGGACGCCGGCGGCGACCGCCGCGCGGTCGGCGGCGTACATCTCTTGCACGGAGAGGATTGCGCTGGCCATGTGCGAGAGGCTAATGCCGCCGCCGGCGAATGCAAGCGGGGCGGCGGCGCTCGCCACTGGCACGGCGTGCGGGCGCGCGCTATAACCGGCCGCCCCGGGTAAGGAAGGAGCAACATCGTGCGGGTAGCGGTGCTGGGTGCCGGCGTCGTGGGAGTGACGACGGCATGGTATCTTGCGCGCGACGGCCATGAGGTGACGGTCTTCGACCGCCAGGCCGCCGCGGGCCTGGAAACCAGCTTCGCCAACGGCGGCCAGGTTTCCGCCGCCCATGCCGAACCCTGGGCCAATCCGCAAACGCCGCGCAAGGTGCTGAAATGGCTGGGGCGGGCCGACGCGCCTCTGGTGTTCCGTTGGCGGCGCTGGGATCCGGCGCTGTGGGCGTGGGGCCTGCGTTTCCTGCGCAACTGCACCACGGCGCGGGCGGAACGCAACCTGGAGCGCACGCTGCGGGTGGCGCTGTATTCGCGCCGGATGCTGGCGGCCCTGCGCCAGGAAACCGGCATTGAATACGACCAGCGCCGCGAAGGCATCCTGCATGTCTACCGCGACGCCGGCGAGTTCGCCGCCGCCCGCCACGCCACCGAAGTGATGACCCGCCACGGCCTCGATCGACGGGTGCTGAGCGCGGATGAGTGCGTGCAGGTGGAACCGGCCCTGGCGCCGGTGCGCAAGCGCCTGCTGGGCGGCACCTACAGCCCCGACGACGAAAGCGGCGACGCCCATATGTTCACCTCGCGCCTGGCGGCGCTGGCAAGCGAGAACGGCGTCCGTTTCCGCTACGGCACCCGCATCGTCGGACTGGCCCCGGCCGGTGACGCCATCGAGGGAATGGTCACCGACGCCGGCACCGAGCGCGCCGACGCCTATGTGGTGGCGCTGGGAAGCTTCAGCCCCTTTCTGCTGCGGCCGCTGGGGCTGCGCCTGCCGGTCTATCCGGCCAAGGGCTATTCCGGCACCATCTCGACCCGCGGCGCCGCCCACGCCCCCACCGTCAGCGTCACCGACGACGAAAACAAGATCGTCTACAGCCGCCTGGGCGAGCGGCTGCGCTTCGCCGGCACGGCGGAGCTGGCGGGATGGGATGCCTCGCTGACCGAGGCGCGGGCGGCGGCGCTGGTGCGCAAGGCGCGCGAGCTGTTTCCCGAGGCCGGCGACTATGGCGGCGCCGAATTGTGGGCGGGCCTGCGGCCGGTCACCCCCGACAGCGTTCCCATCATCGGCCGCGGCCGGTGGCGCAACCTGTTCCTGAACACCGGCCACGGCACGCTGGGCTGGACGATGAGCTGCGGCTCGGCGCGAATCGTCGCCGACCTCGTCACCGGCCGTGCCCCCGCCATCGAGGTCGAGGGCCTGGGCCCGGAGCGCTTCGGTCGGCGGTGGTAATCGGGATCAGCGATCGGCGCGAAGGTGTCCAGACCAAAAGGGGTATGGCAATCGCCTCCCGCATGGCATACCTACCCTGGCGCGGCGGCACCAATCGCGCCGCCCCACCCCCTCAGACTGGAGTTCCGCCATGCCGCGCCACGCCATGCGGCCGTTCCGGGTCGTTATTCACGCCATCGACGGCAGTTGCGCGCCGCCGACGGTGCTGATGGCGACCAGCCCGCGCGAGGCGGCGGTCGAGGCCCTGGAATCGTTGTGCGGTCAGGCCGCCGAGCGGGTCGGGCGGGTCGAGGTCAGCGATTGCAACGCAGGCTGACCTCGGCGGCGTCATCCTCGGCCTGGGGCGCCAGTTCGATCGAGCCGCGGCGATGGCCGCGCACGAGGCCGCCGGTTTCGAGCTTGCGGATGCAGCGCGACAGGGTTTCCGGCGAGACGCCCAGCAGGCTGGCGATGTCCTGATAGCTGATCGGCAGCGGCACCCGCTGCCATTCATCGGCGCGCCGGCCTTCCTGCTCGGCGGCGATGTCGGCCAGAAACCGGATGAATCGCTCGGCCAGATTGGTCGTGGCCTGGTCGAGCAGGCGCTGGTTGGCCTGGCGCAAGGCCTTGGCGAGATGGCGCTGCAGGGCCATCAACACCTCGGAGTCCTCCTCGGCCACCCGGCGCAGGGCCCAGCCCGGAACATGGCGCACCGTGCCGCCGGAAATGGAATAGGCCGAGGTGAAATGTTCCTCGCCGGAGAGATAGGCGCGATAGCCGAAGATGCCGCTCCTCGGCACGATCCGCAGCAGGCGGGTGCGGCCGTCCTCGCCATACAGGCGCAGGCCGACCATGCCCTCCACCACCTGCCAGACGCCCTCGGGGCGGTCGCCCATCTGGTAGATGGGCTCGCCCGCCTCCACCCGCCGCGACCACATGCAGCGGACCAACCCGTTGCAGCAACTCGGGTCGCGACCGCACAAGGGCTGCGACGTGCAGCTCATCACATCTTCCAGCACTGCCTACCCCCCAGGGCATGTACATGGGAAACCCAACCGTCTCCCCCAGCGTTCCAGCGCGAGGACACTTGACGAAGATCAAACCGTCCTTGATCGAAGTCAAGAAAATCCCAATGCGCACGGATGGGCCGCCTTGACATCCCCGCCGCCGGGGCGTTTGTTGGGCGCCGTTTCGCGAGGAGGCCCGTCGTGATCGACCCCAGTCCCGTCACCGCCGCCCTGAAATTCAACGCCGACGGCCTGGTGCCGGCGATCGCCCAGCAGCACGACACCGGCGAGGTGCTGATGATGGCGTGGATGAACGCCGAGGCGGTGGCCGAGACCCTGCGCACCGGCCGGGCCTGCTATTATTCCCGCTCGCGCCAAAAACTGTGGCGCAAGGGCGAGAGTTCCGGCCAGCAGCAGGTCGTCAAGCGGTTCCTCATCGACTGCGACGGCGATACGGTGCTGTTGCAGGTCGATCAGACCGGTGTCGCCTGCCACACCGGCCGCCGGACATGCTTCTACACCGAGGCAGCGCCCGACGGCCTGCGCGAGGTGCTGCCGGTGGCAATAGACCCCGCCGACCTGTACGGGCGATGACACCCGCGAGTGGCGGCGACGTCCTGGCCCTGACGGTGCTGACCGGCTTTCTGGGCAGCGGCAAGACCACCCTGCTGCGCCACCTGCTGAACCATCGCGACATGGACCGAACGGCCGTGCTGGTCAACGAGATCGGCGAGGTGGGGCTCGATCACCTGCTCGTCCGCGAGGTCAGCGAGGATGTGGTACTGCTGGATTCCGGGTGCCTGTGCTGCAATGTGCGCGGCGACCTTGTGACCGCCATGCGCGATCTGTTCCTGAAGCGGGTGCGCGGCGACGTCCCCGACTTCGAGCGCCTGGTGATCGAGACCACCGGCCTCGCCGATCCGGCCCCCATCATCCATACCCTGATGACCGATCCGCTGCTGGGCGCGCGCTATCGCTTCGACGGCATCGTCGCCACCGTCGACGCCGTTCACGGCGTCCGGACGCTCGACACGCACCGCGAATCGGTCAAGCAGGTGGCGATGGCCGACCGCCTGGCCCTCACCAAGACCGATCTTGCCGACCCGGATGCGCGGGCGGCGGTGGTGGCGCGCCTGCGGCGCCTGAATCCGGCGGCGCCGGTGGTGGCGGCGCCGGGCGGACGCGCCGAGCCCTCGGCGCTGTTGGGCGCGGGGCTGTTCGATCCCCGCACCAAGACCCCCGACGTCGCCCGCTGGCTCAACGAGGCCGCCCATGCCGCGGCGCCTCCCCCCCACGACCACGCCCCCGACGACGCCCACGGCCACGCCTGCCACGAACACCACGCCCCCCACGACGATGGCGTGCGCTCCTTCGTCGTCAGCTTCGACGCCCCCGTCGCCTGGGATTCGCTGGCCCAGGCGCTGGACATGCTGACGGCGACGCGCGGCGAGCATGTGCTGCGGATCAAGGGCATCGTCAACACGCGCGAGAGTGCCCTGCCGGTGGTCGTGCACGGTGTGCAGCACATGTTCCATCCCCCCGCCACCCTGCGCGCCTGGCCCGACGACGACCGCCGCACCCGCCTGGTGTTCGTCACCCGCGACCTCGGCCGCGGCGCCGTCGAGGCACTGCTGGCGACGGCCCTGGAGAATGGTTGAGCAATCTGCTCGGGTTATACCCATAAGCCTGCAATCCCTTCTTAGAATTTTTCCATTGCATTCGTCGCCGGGGGGCCCTATCTTGTCGTTGTGATGTTGGCCTCCAGCGAGGTCAGCCTCCCTCTCTTCAAACTCGGGCCGCCGTTCATTCCCCCCTGATCGGCGGCCCTTTTTTGTGCGCGGCCCAGGGTTTCCCGACTCCGCCCCTCGGTCTTTTCGGGCCACCGCCGCACCCCAGGGGCAAGTTCCCGCTTCCCCTTTCGCGCACCCTCCCGCTACCATCGGCGACTACGCCCCACATCGGCCGGGCAAGGTCTAGGATGAAGCCTCACCGCCCGCGCGCCGCGGCATTCCTGTGTCTGGGCGCGCTCTTGTTCCTCGCTGTCCCTGCGCCCGCCGGCGATTCGCCGGCGACGTCCGACCGCATTGTCGCGTTCGCGCAGGACACGATGGACAACGACTGGCGCGCCGCCCAGGTCCGAGACGTCGAGCGGGCGCTGTCGGCGCGGCCGGAGGTCGATTTCGTCTTCACCGACGCGCGGGGCAGCACGGCGCAGCAGATCCTGCACATCGAGCAGTTCGCCGCCGCGGGCGTCGACGTGCTGATCACCAGCCCCCGCGACGCCGAGGTCATGGCGGCGGTGGTGGCGGCGGTCGAGGCCCAGGGCATCCCGGTGGTGCTGTTGAGCCGGCGGGTCGCCGGCGACGCCTTCACCACCCTCATCCACGCCGACAACCGCGCCATCGGCCGCCAGGCGGCGCACGCCCTGGCCGAGGCCACCGGCGGCCGTGCCCGCGTCCTGATGCTGGAGGGCATCGCCGCC
>JAWLGJ010000085.1:0-6015 GCA_041685145.1 Magnetospirillaceae bacterium
CGTCGCGCGCCGCCAGCCAGGGTTCCTCGTGCAGGATGGCCGCCGTTTCCACCGCCTCCAGCGCCTCGCTGGCCGCCAGCGCCTTGGGCACGTGGCGCGGCGGCCGCGGCACGCGCACCGCGTCGAGGGCGGGGTTGTGGACAAGGCCGGCGCGGTCGAGGAATCGGAAGAAGCCGCGCAGCGTCGACATCGCCCGCGCCAGCGAGGCGCGCGACAGGCCGTCGCCGCCGCGCCGCGCCAGGAAGCTGCGGAAGTCGGCCGGGCGCAGATCCCGCAGATCGGCGAGCCCAGGCGGCTGGCCGCGGTGATCGGTCAGGAAGGCCAGGAAGGCCGCGAGGTCGCGGCCGTAGCCGTCGAGCGTGTGCGGCGAGGCGCGGCGCTCGTCCGCCAGCCACCGCCACCAGTCGGCCACCGCCGCCCGCAGGTCGGCCGCGGCGGCGAGATGGGTCAGCTCGACGCCCACCGCCCCACCGCCCGCTGCATGATGCCGGCCAGGAACATCAGCAGGTCGGTGCCCTGGTCGGCATGGAAGGCGCGTTCGTGCCGCGACCCCAGCGCCAGCAGCCCCGGCGGGCAGGCCCTGCCCGCCAGCCGCACCAGCGCGAAGGAGGTCACCAGCCCGGCGCCGGCCCCGAACAGGGCGGGGTCGCCGGTGGCGCGCGCCCGCAGCAGCGTCGCCTGGTCGGGGCCGCCCAGCACCGCGTCGACCGAGCCCGGCACCACCCGTTGAATCCCCGGCACCGACAGCGTGCTGCAGGCATCCCCGGTCTCGAAGCACAGGGTGGCGAGGTCGACGTCCAGAAGGCGGGGGAAATCCTCGTTCACCACCTGCGCCAGGGCGGCGAGATTGGGGGCGTCCAGCACCGCCAGCGCCGCCTCGTGGGTGTGGGCGGTGGTGGTCATGTTGCTGCGGGTGGTGTTGATCAGGTGCTCGGCGCAGCCCTTCATCTGCTCCAGATCCTGGCGCAGCTTGTCGATCATGAACTGCTGGAAATCGGCGATGGCGTCGTCGCCGCTGCGGGTCGGCGGCGCCAGTTGCACCGTCAGGTCGGGGTTGCGGATCAGGAAGTCGGGATGCGCCAGCAGATAGTCGGTGACCTGCGCTTCCGTCACCGGCTTTTTCTTGGTCGCGCCGGCCTTGTCGCCGCTTCCAGCCATCCTCGGACCCTCCAATCTCGAACCCCTTGCGCGAACGCGGGCAGCATAGCGCAGCCGGCTGGCGGCGCAAAGGCGCCGCGGCTATGGTTGGTGCGATGCCCGACGATTCCAACCCCCAGGCCGCCCCCCTATCCTTCGCCGCCGGCGCGGCGGTGGCGGTGCTGCTGCCGCTGCCGCTGGCCGGGGCCTACGATTACCGCGTTCCCCACCGGCTGAGTCTGGTCGAGGGCGTTTTCGTGCAGGTGCCCCTGGGCCGGCGGCGGGTGGCGGGGGTGGTGTGGGGGGCGGCCGAGGGCGGGCTGCCGGCGGCGCGGCTGAAGGAGGTCGAGGCGCGCCTGGAGGCGCCGCCGCTGCCGGCGGTGTCGCGCCGATTCGTGGAATGGGTGGCCGCCTACACCCTGGCGCCGCCCGGGGCGGTGCTGAAGATGGCGATGAGCGTGCCCGAGGCCCTGGCGCCGGCGCGCTCGCGGCTGGGCTACCGCGTGGCCGAGGCGCCGCCGGGGCTGCGGCTGACGCCGGCGCGGCGGCGGGTGCTGGACGTGCTGGGCGCCGGGCCGCTGACCGCCGCCGAGGCGGCGCGCGAGGCCGGCGTCGGCGTGGCGGTGGTGCGCGGCCTGGCGGCGGCGGGCGCCCTGGAGGCGGCGCCCCTGGCCGAGGCGCCGGACGAGGCGCCGCCCGACTGGCGGCGGCCGGGCCCGGCCCTGTCGCCGCCGCAGCGCGCCGCCGCCGACGCCCTTTGCGCCGCCGTCGGCGACGGCTTTTCGGTGACGCTGCTGGAAGGGGTCACCGGCTCGGGCAAGACCGAGGTCTATCTGGAGGCGGTGGCCACGGCGCTGGCCGCGGGGCGGCAGGTGCTGGTGCTGCTGCCCGAGATCGCCCTGTCGGGGCAGTGGCTGGAGCGCTTCGCCGCCCGTTTCGGCGTCGCCCCCCACGAATGGCATTCCGATTTGCCGCCGGCGCGGCGTCGGCGCACCTGGCGCGCGGTCGCCGAGGGCCGCGCGCGGGTGGTGGTGGGGGCGCGCTCGGCGCTGTTCCTGCCCTTTGCCGAGCTGGGCCTGGTGGTGGTGGACGAGGAGCACGAGGCGTCGTTCAAGCAGGAGGAGGGCGTCATCTACCACGCCCGCGACATGGCGGTGGTGCGCGGGCGGCTGGGCGGCCATCCGGTGGTGCTGGCCTCGGCGACGCCGTCGCTGGAGACGGTGGCCAATGTGCAGGCGGGGCGCTACCGGCGCCTGCACCTGCCCGACCGCCACGCCGGCGCGGCCCTGCCGGCGGTGACGACGATCGACCTGCGCCGCGACCGGCCCGCCCCGCGCACCTGGCTGTCGCCGCCGCTGCTGGCCGCCGTCGCCGAGGCGCTGGAGCGCGGCGAGCAGAGCCTGTTGTACCTGAACCGGCGCGGCTATGCGCCGCTGACGCTGTGTCGCGCCTGCGGGCATCGGCTGCAGTGCCCCAATTGCAGCGCCTGGCTGGTCGAGCACCGCCGCCGCCGGCGCCTGCAATGCCACCACTGCGGCCACAACGTCGCGGTGCCGCCCGCCTGCCCCGACTGCGGCGCCGAGGACAGCCTCGCCGCCTGCGGCCCCGGGGTCGAACGGCTGCACGAGGAGGTGGCGGCGCGCTTCCCCGACGCGCGCTGCGCGGTGATGGCCAGCGACACCGTTTCCGGCCCGGCGGCGGCGGCCGAAATGGTGCGGCGGATGGCGGCGCACGAGATCGACGTGCTCATCGGCACGCAGATCGTCGCCAAGGGGCATCACTTCCCGCTGCTGACCCTGGTGGGGGTCGTCGACGCCGATTTGGGGCTGGAGGGGGGCGACCTGCGCGCCGCCGAACGCACCTGGCAGCTTCTGTCCCAGGTCGCCGGGCGCGCCGGGCGTGCCGAGCGGCCGGGGCGGGTGCTGTTGCAGACCTTCGACCCCGATCATCCGGTGATGCGCGCCCTGGCGGCCGGGGACACCGAGCGGTTCCTGGCCGAGGAGGCCGCGGCACGCCGCGCCGCCGCCATGCCGCCCTTCGGCCGCCTGGCGGCGCTGATCGTCTCGGGGCCCCAGGCGGCGGCGGTGGAAGGCGCCGCGCGGGCGTTGGCGCGGACGGCGCCCGCCGGCGAGGGCGTGCGGGTGCTGGGCCCGGCGCCGGCGCCGCTGGCGCTGCTGCGCGGCCGCCACCGCTGGCGGCTGCTGCTGAAGGCGGCGCGCGGCACCAATGTGCAGGCGCTGCTGCGCCGCTGGCTGGCGGCGGCGGCGGTGCCGGCGGGGGTGCGGGTGCAGGTGGACGTCGACCCCCAAAGCTTCCTGTAGGTGGCGCCCGGGCGACGGTGCGATTGCGAAAGCGCCGCCGCCCGCCGCCGCCGCGGGCGCCGAAACTACGTTCGCGGCATGGGAATAGGCGGCTTCCGCAGCGCACAAAAAGCGGCGGGTGGCTGCTTGCAACCGCCATCCGTCTGTGTTAGTTAACCCACGCTTTGCGGCCGGGACTGGTCCCGCGCCCAGCAATTCCTTTGATATCAGTCGTTTGTACATCAGTTTTCAAGAATATTACCCCTTTCTTAAGGACTGCTTCAGGTGGCATCGAAAGAAACGGGCACGATCGCCGGGCGCTACGCTTCCGCATTGTTCGACCTGGCGGAGGAACAAAAGGCCCTCGACCAGGTGGCGGATGATCTTCGCGGCCTGCGGGATATGGTGGCGGCCAGCCCCGATCTGCGCCGACTCGTCCGCAGCCCGGTGCTCACCCGCGCCGAGCAGGCGCGCGGCATCATGGCGCTGGCCGAGAAGGCGGGGATGGCCGATTTGACGCGGCGTTTCCTGGGTGTGGTGGCGGACAACCGCCGCCTGTTCGTCCTGCCGGCCATCATCGAATCCTATCTTGCCGCCCTTGCCGCCCGCCGCGGCGAGACCACGGCGCAGGTGATGGCCGCCGCGCCGCTGGGCGAAAAGCATTTGCAGGCGCTGACCGAGGCGCTGAAGGCAATGATCGGCGGCAAGGTGACCGTCGATGTCAAGGTTGATCCCGACCTGTTGGGCGGGATGGTCGTTCAGGTTGGCTCGCGGCTGATCGACAGTTCGCTGCGCACAAAGCTGCAACAGTTGAAGCTCGCTATGAAAGGGGTCGGATAAATGGAAATCCGCGCCGCGGAGATCTCCGCTATCCTCAAGGAGCAGATCGCCAGGTTCGGCACCGAGGCCGAGGTGGCCGAGGTGGGGCGGGTGCTGTCGGTCGGTGACGGCATCGCCCGCATCTACGGGCTCGACAAGGTCCAGGCGGGCGAGATGGTCGAGTTCCCCGGCGGCATCCGGGGCATGGCGCTGAACCTGGAGGCGGACAATGTCGGCGTCGTCATCTTTGGCGACGACACCACCATCCGCGAGGGCGACGTCGTCAAGCGCACCGGCACCATTGTCGATACGCCGGTCGGCAAGGGGCTGCTGGGCCGCGTCGTCGACGCGCTGGGCAACCCCATCGACGGCAAGGGCCCCATCGAGGCCGCCGAGCGCCGCCGCGTCGACGTCAAGGCGCCGGGCATCATCCCGCGCAAGTCGGTGCACGAGCCGATGGCCACCGGCATCAAGGCCATCGACGCCCTGATCCCCGTCGGGCGCGGCCAGCGCGAGCTGGTGATCGGCGACCGCCAGACCGGCAAGACGGCGATCATCCTCGACACCATCATCAACCAGAAGCGCTTCAACGAGGGCGACGACGAGAAGCAGAAGCTCTACTGCATCTATGTCGCCGTCGGGCAGAAGCGCTCGACCGTGGCGCAGATCGTCAAGACCCTGCAGGACCACGGCGCGCTGGACTACACCATCGTCGTCGCCGCCACCGCCTCCGAGCCGGCGCCGCTGCAGTTCCTGGCGCCCTACACCGGCTGCGCGATGGGCGAGTATTTCCGCGACAACGGGATGCACGCGGTCATCTTCTATGACGACCTGTCCAAGCAGGCGGTCGCCTATCGGCAGATGTCGCTGCTGCTGCGCCGCCCGCCGGGCCGCGAGGCCTATCCCGGCGACGTCTTCTTCCTGCATTCGCGCCTGCTGGAGCGCGCGGCGAAGATGAACGACGACATGGGCGCCGGGTCGCTGACCGCCCTGCCGGTGATCGAGACCCAGGCCAACGACGTCTCGGCCTATATCCCCACCAACGTCATCTCGATCACCGACGGCCAGATCTTCCTGGAGACCGACCTGTTCTACCAGGGCATCCGCCCGGCGGTGAATGTGGGTCTGTCGGTCAGCCGCGTCGGTTCGGCGGCGCAGATCAAGGCCATGAAGCAGGTCGCGGGCAGCATCAAGCTGGAACTGGCCCAGTACCGCGAGATGGCGGCCTTCGCCCAGTTCGCCTCCGACCTCGACCCGGCGACGCAGCGCCTGCTCAACCGCGGCCAGCGCCTGACCGAGGTCTTGAAGCAGCCGCAGTACCAGCCGATGCCCACCGAGGAGGAAGTGGTGGTCATCTTCGCCGGCGTGCGCGGCTATCTCGACAAGCTGGCGGTGACCGACATCGGCCGTTTCGAACAGCAGTTGCTGTCGGAGATTCGCGCCAGCGGCGCCGACATCCTGGAGGCGATCCGCACGCAGAAGGAACTGACGCCGGAGATCGAGGAGAAGCTGAAGGCTTTCCTGGACAATTTCTCCAAGAGCTTCGTCTAAGGCGCCGGTGCGGCAATGCCCAGCCTCAAGGACCTGAGGAACCGCATAAACAGCGTCAAGTCGACGCGCAAGATCACGTCGGCCATGAAGATGGTCGCGGCGTCGAAGCTGCGCCGTGCCCCGGAGGGCGCCGAGCAGGCCCGCCCCTATGCCGAGCGCATGGAGCGGATGCTGGGCGGCCTCGCCGGCGCCGTCGCCGGGCAGGCCG
>JAWLGJ010000029.1:0-34692 GCA_041685145.1 Magnetospirillaceae bacterium
CCGCGCTCATGATCGCGGCGACGTCGGCGAAATCGTAAAGGCCGTAGTTCTCCAGGTGGATGACGTCGGAATACTGCGGGTAGAAGTCGCGGATGGTGTCGTTGCCGTTGCCGGCCTTGATCACGAAGGTGTCGCCGTCGCGCCCGCCGATCAGCACGTCGTCGCCCGCGCCGCCGTTGAGCACGTCGCGGCCCTCCAGGCCCCAGAGCGTGTCATCGCCGTCGCCGCCGATCAGCACGTCGTCGCCGGCGGTGCCGGTCAGCGTCGCCCCGTCGGGGCTGGGCTCGGGCTCGGGTTCCGGCTCCGGCTCGGGCTCCGGTTCCGGCTCGGGCTCGGGCTCCGGCTCCGGCTCGGGTTCAGGCTCGGGCTCGGGCTCGGGCTCGGGCTCCGGCTCCGGCTCCGGCTCCGGCTCGGGATTGGCGAAGGTGAATTCGCTGGCGGCGTATTCGGCCGGGGCCGTGCCTTGCAGGGTGAGGGTTTCGCCGTTGGCGAAGGTGAGGACGGTGTCGTCACCCGCCGCGCTCATGATCGCGGCGACGTCGGCGAAATCATAAAGGCCGTAGTTCTCCAGGTGGATGACGTCGGAATACTGCGGGTAGAAGTCGCGGATGGTGTCGTTGCCGTTGCCGGCCTCGATCACGAAGGTGTCGCCGTCGCGCCCGCCGATCAGCACGTCGTCGCCCGCGCCGCCGTTCAGCACGTCGCGGCCCTCCAGGCCCCAGAGCTCGTCGTCGCCGTCGCCGCCGATCAGCACGTCGTCGCCGGCGGTGCCGGTCAGCGTCGCCCCGTCGGGGCTGGGCTCCGGCTCCGGCTCGGGCTCGGGTTCCGGCTCGGGCTCGGGCTCGGGCTCGCCGGAGGTGCCGTCCAGCCACTGCGCGATCAGGTCGGCGGCGGCGGCTTCGGAGACGACGTCGTTGCCGTAGACCTCCGGCGTGATGCCCAGATCGGCGTAGTCGGAATGGATCTCGACGGGCTCGGTGACGGTGTTGTTGCGGATGATGAAGTCATGCACGACATAGCTGGAGTTGGGCACGTTCAGCAGGTCGATGTCGCTCCGATTCATGGCGTTGCCGCTGTCGGTGACGATGTTGTCCTCGATCACCAGCAAGTCGCTGGGGCCGCGCATGTGGTCGGAATAATAGCCGATGCCGCTCTTGCCGGTGTGCTCGACCACGTTGTCGCGCACGACACCTGAACTGCGCACCGAAATGCCGTTGCCGTCGGTCGAATTGGAAACGTGATTGCCTTCGATCAGGAAATCGGTGCTCTGGACATAGATGCCGTGGTAGAGCCCGCTGCTTCCCGACAGGCCGGTGTTGTCGATGCTGTTGTTCAGGATTTGGAGGCCGGGATGATCGACGCCTCTATCCGACCGCTGCGCCGCACCGATGCCGTCGCGGCCAATGTCGGAGATGGTGTTCCCTTCCAGGATGACGTTCGACGTCGAGCCGCTGTTGCTCAGCTTGATGCCGACGCCCGAGATGTTTTCGATCGTGCAGTTCTCGATGCGTACATTGTCGACGTCGCGCAGAAATATCCCGTCGCCGCTCACGTCCCGGATGGTCACGTTGCGGATGAGCGTGTTGTCCCATTCGTGACTGTCGAGCCTGAGGGTTTCGGTGAGAACAAGGTTCTCGATGACCTGTGTGTAGTCGGATGTCGTGGCCATGGTTGCCATTCTCACTCGTTGCGTGGAAAGACCGTCGCCACGAATCTGAATAAGGCCGACCAATAAAACCTTAATCGGCTCGGTTGAATGCTTAGTGTTGTTTTTGTGCCTGCGCGCAGTCGCGCCGAATCCATTTCGACTGCCGGTAGGATGCCGCGCGGTCGGGGGGTTCGCGTCTGGGTTTTGCTCGCGCGCAGGTCCAGTGGCGCCTTGGCGCCGTCAGCGCGACCTTGCCGGCTCGGCCAATCTTTGCCGTTCGGCGGCGAAGGCGGTGCGCATGATGTCCTCGATGCCGTGGCGCGGTGCCCACCCCACCTGCTGGCGCAGGCGCGAGGGGTCGGCGACCACGACCGGAGGGTCGCCGGGGCGCCGCGGCGCCACCTCCGCCGGCACGCTGCGTCCGGTGGCCGCCTCCAGCGCCGCCACCACCTCGCGCACCGAATAGCCCCGGCCGTTGCCGCAGTTGAAGGTGGGGCAATCCGGGGCGCGGTTAAGGTGCTCGTACACGGCGACGTGGGCCTCGGCCAGGTCGCTGACATGGATGAAGTCGCGGATGCAGGTGCCGTCGGGGGTATCGTAGTCGTCGCCGAAGATCCGCAGCGACGGCCGCCGGCCGACGGCCACCTCGCAGGCGACCTTGACCAGATGGGTCGTTTCGGGACCGCGCTGCGCCACCCGTCCGGCCGGGTCGGCGCCGGCGACGTTGAAATAGCGCAGCACCGCGTATTGAAGCCCCTCGGCGCCGGCGACGTCGGCGAGCATCCGCTCGACCATCAGCTTCGACCAGCCGTAAGGGTTGATGGGCGCCGTCGCGTCGTCCTCGCGCACCAAGCGGTCACCGACGAGGCCATAGACCGCCGCGGTGGACGACAGGATGAAACGCGGCACGCCGAGGCGGGCGCAGGCGGCGATGAGCCGCAGGCTGCTCACCGTGTTGTTGAGGTAATACTTGAACGGTTCGGCGATGGACTCCGGCACCACCACCGAGGCGGCGAAATGCAGCACCGCGTCGGGCCGGTGGTCCCTCAGCGCCGCCGTCACCGCCGCCTCGTCGCCGACATCCGCGACCACCAGGGGAACGTCGCCCGGCACGTTGTCCCGCGCGCCGGTCGACAGGTCGTCGAGGACGACGACCGCGTGGCCGGCATCCCGGAAGGCAAGGGCGGCGTGGCTGCCGATATATCCGGCGCCGCCGGTGAGGAGTACCGTCGCCATTGTCGTCCTCCGCGTTGGGTGTTTTCACTTCACGCCGGCGATGCGGATGCCCAGCAGCGGCCGCAGGGGCAACGACCGCGCCAGTCGGCGCGCGAGCGGGCCGGGAAGGCCGTCCAGCCCCCGTTCGACCGCGGCGACGAGCCCGATTCCCACCGGCACGAACCGGCCGCCCCCGCCGACATACGCGACGACACGGCGAAACCCCGCCGCCATGAACAGCTCGCGCAGCTCGCGGACGGAATATTCCTTGAGATGCAGACCGCTCGCCCTGTCGTCGAAGCCACGCGAGATGTCGTGCGGCCCGCTATAGCGGCTGGGTGTGACGCACAGATAGATGCCTCCGGGGCGCAGGGCGGTGACGACGTTCACCAGCTGCGCAAAGGCGTCGTCGGGATGCAGATGCTCCATCAACTGGTCGCTGTAGGCGACGTCGACGGATCCGGCGGCGACGGGAACCGAGGTGCCGTCGGAGATATGCAGGCTGACGTTGCCGGGCAGGTCATTGCGCCCGGTCACCTCCGCCGATACGTCAACCGCCACCACCCGGCGGCACCGGCGGGCCATCGCCAGCGCCAGATCGCAACGCCCGGGACCGAGCTCCAAAAAAATGTGCTGCGGTTCCACGAAGCCGGCGAGGAAGCGAACCTGCTTGCGCAGGCGGCGTCGCCGCTTTCGCTCGTCGACGATGTGGATCGTCGGGAATTCGCGATACAGGTGGTCGTAGGCCTGACGGTACAGGCGCGGCCGCTCCGTCCGGTCCGCGTTGCGCAGCCGGGCGGCCCATTGCCGTTCCAGCGCCCACTGACGGCGGTGTTGATCCGGCGCGGCGACGGGGCCGGCTGTGCGCATGGTCGGGCCTGCCTCCGGACTACTGGCGTGACGCCAATAAATCTGGTGCCGGCTGGGCCTGTCAGACAGTACGAGATAGGATTACGACCCGTTCCGGCATTGATCGACAAGTATTACGGCATCAGGCCGCCACCCGTGGGTCGCGGGAATGGGCCGCGAAGGCGGCGAACTGGCTTGCCGCCGTCACCCTCAGGTCGTGCAGCCGTTCGACCATCTCCCGCCCGGCCGAGGCCGTCCGCGCCGCCTCGGCCGGGGCTTGCGCGGTCTGCCGCAGGGCCTCGGCCAGCGCCGCGGAGTCGCCGGGCGGCACCAGCAGGCCGCTGTGCCCGTGAACGACCAGTTCCGGGATGCCCGACACCCGGCTGGCGACCACCGGCCGGCGGCGGGCCAGCGCCTCCATCAGCACGTTGGGGATGCCTTCCGTGCGCCCGCCCGGCCCGATGATGCTGGGCGCGGCGACGACGTCGGCGGCGGCATAGGCCTCCGAGACCGTCTCGAAGGGCTGATTGCCGTGCCAGCGGACGCGGCCGGCCAGACCCAGGTTTTGCGCCAGCGCCTGCAGGCGCCGCCGTTCCGGCCCATCGCCGATGACGTCGAGGCGCCAGCCCGGTTCCGCCGCCCGCTCGGTCAGCGCCCGCAGCAGCACGTCGACGCCCTTTTGCGGCGCCAGGCGCCCGACGAACAGGATGTTGAAGCTGTCGCCGCGCGGCTTCGGCGGCAGTGGGGTCAGCGCGCGCAGGTCCATCCCGCAGCGAATGACCTGGATGCGCCGCGGGTCGAGGCCGGGAACGCGGCGGATGAGGAAGTCCTTGTTGTACTCGCTGATCGTGCGCACGAACGCCGCCTCGCCCAGCTTCGCGTCGAGCAGCGTCTGGCTGGTGAAAATATCGTGGGCGTGGCAGGAGACGCTGTAGGGAATGCCCGTCAACCGGCCGATGAGCCAGGCGGCGGTGGCCGGATGCGCCGCGAAGGCGGCATGGACGTGGTCGGCGCCCCAGGCCTGCGCGTCCTCGGCCAGCGCCAGGATCTTGGGCACCAGCGCCATCGATTTCACCAGCCGTTCCGGGTCGGCGCGAAAACCCCGCGCCATCCGGGCGATGCCGCCTGCCAGGCGGCCGCCGTGGCGGCGCGGGGCCGCCGCCGCCGCCGCCCACACCCGCCGGCTGGCCAGCAGCGACTCGTGGTGCACCCAGTCCTGGACCGGCGCCACGAAGCCGTGGACGGTCTCGTCGCGCCGGTATGGCGCCAGATAGTACAGCCGTATCTCGGCGCCCAGTTCGTGAAACGCCAGCAGATCGCGCAGGACGAAGGTTTCCGAGGTCTTGGGGAACTCACTGACGATCACAGCTAGGCGCATCCTTGTCCTCCTGCTTCGGCGGATGTTCGTTCACCAGTCTTGCGTGCGCCGCCGCCAGCCCGATCAGGATCCAGGTCGACTTCAGGAACTGCGAGGGGGTGACGACGCTTCCGATCAGGAAGCCGATCAGGCCGAACAGGATCGCCGCGGCAACGGCCCGGTCGCCCGGATCGGCGGCGCGCATGACGCTGCGCGTGAGGCGGACGAGGCTGCTGACGACCACGCCCAGAAAGGCCAGCAGCCCGACCATGCCCACTTCGGCGGCGATGCCGAGATACATGTTGTGCAGCACCCGCGGCGTCAGGGTGCGGCCCGGCATGTAGCGGTAGTCGGGATCCAGATAATGCTGGGGAAAATTGCCGGGCCCGACGCCGAACAGCGGGTTCTGCGCCACCAGGTCGAGCCCGATGATGTTGTAGCCGACGCGCCGCCAGAGCGTGTAGTCGCGATCGAGATCGCCCAGGGCCGCCAGGCGTTCCGCATACCCCTCGGGCACCATCGGCAGCGCGGCGGCCGCTAGCGCCAGCATCACCGCGAGGCTGAACGCGAGATAGCGGCTGCGGCGGTGCCGCCAGGCGATGAGCGGGGCGACGGCGAGCAGAACCAGCAGCGCGCTGCGGGCATAGGAGTAGATGATGGCGACGACGCCCACGGCCGCCGCGGCCATCGTCAGCGCCCGCAACCGCGGATGTTCGAGCGCCAGGGTGGCGGCCATGATGATCCCGGCCACCAGTATCAGCGCCGCCGTCGTGGGGTTGTGGTTGGAGGCGCCCGCCGAACGGAACGCGCCGGTCCAGGTGGAGCTGTCATCGAATGACAGCAGACGGACACCCAGCAGCGTCTCGACCACCAGCACCACCGCGCTGAACAGCGTCGCGGCGATGAGCGCCAGCACCAGGGCGTGCACCCGCCGCCGCGTGTCGGCGATCCGGATGATCAGCGGCGCCAGCATCACCATGCCCAGCATTCGCGCCCCCGTGTCCAGCGCGGCGCCACGGTCGTCGGCGAGGATGATGCTGATGGCCAGCGCGACGACGAACGCCGCCGTCCAGCGAATGGCCGGATCGTCCGGCACAAGCCGTTGCGCGCGCGGTTCGCGCGGGGCCTGGAGCACCAGCCCCCCCAGGACGAGAAGCATCAGGGCGTAGGTCGGCGACAGGGGCACGGGGCCGAACAGGCGCTCGGCAAGGGCGTCCGCCGGAACCGAGGCCACCAGCAACAGCAGCGGCCGGAACGGGTCCGCCAGCAGCAGGCAGGCGGCGGCGGCCGCCACGGGCAGGAGGGCGGTCTTGGCGACGCCGATGGCGGGCGCCACCACCACCGCCGCCGCCCCGACGGCCAGGGCGGCGATCAGCAGCGCCGCGCTGCCCAGGCTCAAAGGCACGGCGGGCGCCTCCCCATCCGCCGGACGATAGCGCTGGCGCGGCGCGACACCGCCGCCGCCGCGACCAGCCCGTACCAGTAGTAGTTTCCCTGGAAGACGCGGATGGCGGCGTAGAGCACCGCCGCCTCGGCGGCGGGCCAGCGCCACCCCACGACGCGGTCGCCGACCCCCAGGCGGCTGATCACGGTGGGATCCTCGTCGGGCCGGTTCTCGCCGGCGCCGGCGGTGGTGGCGCGGTAGCCCGCCGCGGCGGCGACGCGGCGCGCGGTGGCGTTGGTGCCGTTCTCGGGCCAGCAGAAAACCCGCATCGGCGCCTTCAGGCGATCCTCCAGCCCCTGCTTCGCCCGCCAGAGGTGCTCGCGCACCCGCTCCTCGTACGCCTCGCGGCTTTCGCGCCCCTCGTCCGGCCGCCATGCCCGCGCGGCCAGCGCCGGCGCGTTGGCGTGCACCGGCGTTCCCAACGGCACCAGCGGCGGCTCCCGCCAGTGCACCCACTCCGCCTTGGGGCCGTCCATGCGCCGCCACTGAACCCAGATCAGGCGCCGCCAGTTCCGGCGCGTCAGGCGGTCGACGACCTTGGGGCCGGTCTCGACGCGGCCGTGATCGACGCCGTGCGGCTGGATGTCGATGAGCCCGCCCCGCTGCATGGCGGCGAGTTCGGCCCAGTTCATATAGCCGCGCCACGTCCGCCCGCAGGGCGCGGCATCGGTCAGCGTCGGGCGCGGGGCATCGCCGGCCTCGATGAAGTCCAGCGAGACGAAAACGGTGGCGGGCAGGCGGTGGCGCCGCAGCAGGGGCGCGGCGGCCGCCCAGGTATCCAAATAGCCGTCGTCGATGTGGATGACCACCGGTCGGGGCGGCAGCGGCCGGCCGTTGCGCCGGGCGTCGAGGAATTCGGCGGTGCGGATGACGTCGAGGCCCCGCGCGCGGAGCATTCGCAGATGGCGCTCGAAGGTCTCGACGCTGACGATGGTCGACGGCCACGGCAGCCAATGGGGATCGTCGTTGATGCTGTGGTAGTAGAGCACCGGCACGCCGCCCTCGTCCCGCATCCAGCGGTGCATCATCACCAGCCCCGCGGCGACGGCGCCGACGGCGCCGCCGATCACCGGCCACGGCTGTCCCGTCGCCGTCAGCCCCGCGAGCCCGGCCGCCGCGGCGGCGACAAAGGCCGCCCAGGCCGTCCAGCGCAGCGCCCGAACGCGATGGCGATTGACCGTGCGGTAGTGCATCCCCGCACCACCCGCTAGGGAACCAGAACGAACATTCGCTTCTCGCCGTTCCTGGCCAGCGTCGCCAGCAGATCCTCGTGGACCTTGCCGACCGCCACCGCCACCACGACCAGCTCGCGGGGAAGGTCGGGCTCGGCGGGCGCCACCGTCTCGGGCGCCCTCGCCGTGGCGGTGGCGTCGCCGCCGCTGGTCAGCCGGCGCAGCGGTGGTTGCAGGAAGGGCGAGGCGGTGATCACCGCGCCGCCGACGAAGGGCTCGTCCTGCGCCAGCGCCTTGAACTCCAGCGCGCGGCGGTCGCGGCGCACGGCAAAGCGGCGCTGCTGGTCGAGCAGCAGCTCCACCGGCAGCCCGCTGGTGGTGCAGGCGGCGGCAATGCCGACGGCGGCCTTCTGCGCGGTGAGCGGGTCGTCGATGCCGGCGACGCGAATCCAGATGTCGCGCCGCCCTTCGATGAGCCCCATGCGGGCGCCGGCGGCGGCGGCGAACGAGGCGGCGCCCCGCAGGGGCAGCCGCCGGTCCGTTCCGGCCCAAGGGCCGGACAGCGCCGGCGGCACCCGCCCAAGGAACCGGCTGCCGACGACCCGCGTCATGTCCATGCTGGTCCGGGCGGTGCTGCCGAAGGTGTCGAGGACGATGATCAGCAGGATGCAGGAGAGGAATCCGATCGTGCCGCCGGCGACGCCGGCCGGAACCACCTTGGGAGAGGCCGGATGCAGCGGCGGCACCGCCGGGTCGATGACGCGCACCTGCTCGATGGTGGCTTCGCCCGCCAGCTCCAGCTCGATCAACTGACTGCGCAGGTTGGTCGCCCCCTGGGGGTCGAGCTGCACCTGCCGTTTCGCCAGTTCGGCCTTGAGTTCGGCGATCAGGGCGGCGGCAGAGCCCTCCTGCAGCTCGCGGACGCGCTGGACATAGGCTTCGGCGACGGTGTTGGCGATGGTGGCGGCCGCCTGCGGCGTCGCCGCGTGCGCCGCGATCTGCATGATGTAGGAATTCTCGACCAGGGCGACGTCGAGGGCCTTGCGGATGCCGTTCACCGCCTTTTCGTGGGGGTCCGCCTCCGCGGCCGTGCCGGTGTTGATGGCCTTGTAGGCGGCGCGCAGCGAGGCGACGGCCTGCCCCGCCAGGCCGCGCAGCAGGCCTGGTTCCGCCTCCGCCTCCGCCTCCGCCTCCTCCGGCGGGGCCTCGTGCTCAAGGCGCTCAAGGGTCAACTCCGCCACCCGCCGGCTGAGCAGATATTCGACGTGCGTCTGCATCATCACGTCGGCGGGATTGTCGCCCCGGCCGCTGCCGTCGCGGAGAAAGCGCCGCGAAAACGACAGCTCCGCCTCGGACGGCAGGATCGTGACGCTGGCCGTGGCGATGTAGACCGGCAGATGCACGAGGAACACCCAGGCGAGGGCGCCGGCGCCGACCGCCGCCGCAAGGGTGCCGGCGACGACGAGGCGCCGGTACTGGACGAGAAGCTCAAGGTAATGTTGCAGAATCATCGCAGCGTCCACGTGTCCAACGGTTGCCCTCCCTGCGGATCCCGCATCGCCGTGGGCCGTCGCCCCGCGCCCCCGTCCGGGGCCACCTTCACCTCGACCACATCTCCGGGCCGGAGGGGCGAGGATTTGCCCGCGGCGATGGTGGTCGCGGCGCCGTCCTCGACGCGGACGATCAGGAAGGTGACGTCGCCGCCCCCCTCGACGACCTCGTTGGGACTGGCCTCGGAGAGCGCCGCGAGCGCCTGCCGGGCGCCGGCAACGCGGGCGCGCGCCTGCTCGGTCTCGACCTCGATCCGCAGGCGTTCCCTCAGCAAGTCCCGTTGCCGTTCGTTGCGCAGCACCTGGGCCTGCCTCTCCAGGTCGACGATCTGGCGCCGGGCGCGCGAGAGATAGGCGGTGGCGTCGTGGCGCTCGGACTTGGTGCCGGCGACGATGCGCCTCAGATCGAGCAGCCGGCTGCTCGTCGCCAAGCCGCGCGAGGCCAGCCCCTCGATTTTCTCAAGCTCGGCCTCTATGGTTTCGACCTGGGCGCCAAGCGCCAGGATCTGGCCCTTCAGGGCCTCGATCTCGTTGTCGAGGTGGGCGCGCTCCTCGGCGATGTTCGCAAGCTCTTGATCCAGCGCCGCCCGCTCCTGGGCCAGAATCGCCTCCTCGCGTGCCACCAGCCGGCTCACCGTCGGCGCTTGCGCGCGCGGCCCCAGTTCCGAAGGCAGCGTCAAGGTGACGTCGCCGGCGAGGGCCGCGTCCAGGGCGGCGCCCCGGATCAGCGCCGCGGTGAGGTCGTTTCGCGCCATCTGCAACTCGTGCTGGGTGTCGGCCACGCGCGACGCCAGGGACTGGGGCAGGCGGCGCAGCGACGGCGTGCCGCCGGCGTTGGCGTAGGCGTGCAGCACCTTCATGCCCGGCGAGAAGGGCAGTTCGCCCGGGCTGCTGACGTCGCCCACCACGAAAACCGGGCGGTAACTGGCCACGGAAACGGTCACCGGCGCCTCGTAGTCGAGAAGCTGCGACAAGCGCGCCTTGACGTCGCGCTCCAGCGCATCGATGGCGCGGCCGGCCGCGGGGGTGGCGCCGATCAGCGGCAGGCGCACCATGCCGTCGGGCCCGATCTGGAATTCTCCGTTGACGTCGCTGCGGCCAAAGGCGGTTACGGCGATGCGGTCGCCCGCCGCCAGTTCGTAGCCGGATTCGGAGGCATCGGCGGCGGTCGCCGGCGGCGGCGCGGCGACGAGCAGGGTCGCGGCCACCACCACCGCCGTCAGCCGCGCCATCGCGCCCTTGCGCCGGCGCGTCGCCGCCGCCGCCGGCGATCGCTTGCCGCCCCCGTCGCCCGCGTCGCGGCGCTCGGCGATCCGTTCGAAAAGGTCGGCGAAGCCGTTGACGGCCGTGCGCACATGGAAGGGCTCCGCCCGCTGGGGGCCCTGCCGCCGGAAACGCCCGGCGAGGTCGTCGTCCAGGGCCAGACGGCGCATCCCCTCGGCCAGGGTGTCGGCATCCCGCGGCGGCACGAGCAGGCCGAAGGCGCCGTCGTCGAGGACCAGCCGCGGCCCGACCGGGCAGTCCGTCGCCACGATGGGCATTCCGGCCGCCAGCGCCTCGACCAGCACGTTGGGAAAGCCCTCGCGGCGGGAGGACAGCACGAAGACGCGCCCCGCGCCCAGGGTGCCGATGGGATCATGCACAAAGCCGGGCATCGCCACGCGGTCGGCAACGTCGAGGCGGTGACAGAGGCGTTCGAGGTCGGGGCGCCCGGGGCCGTCGCCGCAGATGGTGAGTTGGGCGCCGGGAAGCTGCCGGGCGACGCGGGCGAAGGCGGCGATCAGCAGATCGAAGCCCTTTTCCGGCACCATCCGCCCCGCCGTCAGGAAGGCGGGGCCGGGGGGCGCCGGGTGCCGCGGCGCGGCCGTCGCCGCCGGGCGCTCGTCGAGAACGGGGTTGGGCAGGGCGACCACGGGCAGCGCCGGCCGCCGCAGGATGCGGCGCAGGTCGTCGCCAAGCTGCGCGGCCGGCACGGCGATCGCCGCCGCGCGCGGATAAAGCCAGCGCATCAGCGGCAACCGCAGGAGTCGTGCCTTGGCGTCGGCGAGGTACGGGCCCAGCGGCGTGTGCTCGCTGGCCACCACCGCCGGCGGGCGCGCCAGCATCCGCGCCGCCGCCAGGCTGGCGATGTTGGCGGCGTTGGTGCCGCCATAGACGACTTCGGCCCGCATCGCCGTGAAGGTCGCGGCCAGGCGCGGCGGCAGCCGCCGGGCGGGCACGCCGCCGAGGCCCCGGCAGGCGACGTCGGGCGGGAGTCGGTCCAGCAGGGGGCCGCGTCGGTCGAACAGGACCAGACCCGGCGCGAAGCGCGAACGGTCGAGATGGGTCAGCAGGTTGAGGACGATCCGTTCGACGCCGCCCGCCTCGAAATGCGGCAGCACGAACACCACGTTGCGACGGTTTGGCTGGGCGTGACCCTCGGGCATCGATTCCTCTCGGCGGACGGCGGCGGACGTCTGGGTTCAGTTGAAGGACCGCGTTCCGGGGGGGTTACAGGCGCGGGCGAGGTCCTCCCGGTCAGTGTGCGGGTCGAGCAGTCGGTTGCCGGATGTGCTTATGGAGACGCCGGGCCGGTGGTAGTCGCCGTCGATCCGCAACGCCCGCTCCGGCGCCACCGCCAGCCGGTTGTCCCGGATGACGAACGTGTGGACCAGCATCGCGAAGTCCGGCACCCCCAGCAGGTCGATGCCGCCGCGGCGGTGACGGCGGCCGACGTCGGCGACGGTGTTCGCCTCGATCACCAACCGGTCGCTGGCGCCGGGCATGTGATCGGCGTAATAGGCGATGCCGCTCTTGCCCGTGCCGATGACGACATTGCCGCGCACGGTCCCGGAACTGCGCACCGAAATGCCGTTTCCGTCGCGGCTGCCGGTGACGCGGTTGTCCGCGATCAGGAAATCCGTGCTCTGTACGTAGATGCCGTGATGGAGGCCGGCGTCGCCGTCGAGCCCGGTTTCGCTGATGGCGTTTTCGGCAATGACCAGTCCGGGATGGTCGACGCCGCGCGCGTGGCGCTGGGCCACCGAGATGCCGTCGCCTCCGATGCGGGCGATGCGGTTGCCGACGATGGCCACGCCGCGTGTCGACCCTCGCGCGCTGAGATGGACGCCGGCCCGCGACACGTCCTCGATCCGGCTCCCTTCGATTCGGACGTTCTCGACGTTCTTGAGAAAAATGCCGCTGCCCTGGACATCGCGAACGACGACGTTCCTCACCAGGGTGTCGTTCCATTCCGCCCCTTCCAGCCGCAGGGTCTCCTCGAAGGTCCGGTCCTCGATGACCCGGGCGAAGTCGCCGGCCGCCGCCGCCGGCAGGGCCGCCGCGGCAAGATAAAGGCCCAGGAACCAGTGCTGGAAATGAGTCATCCGTCCTTCCCGTGCGGGTGCTCGCTGGCCGTCGAAGTCCCACCAATATGGCGGCGGGCCGGGGCGCCGGCGGAGTCATGACAAAGAGTGCTGTCGGACGGCATAGGCCGTCGCCGCCGCTAATCCGTCTCCACGGCCGTGGAGGCCGGCGCCGGCACGGCGGCGCGGCTGGTCCGGCCGATGGAGTGATAGGCGAAGCCCGCCGCCGCCACCTCGTCGGGGGCGTAGACGTTGCGCAGGTCCACGAACACCCGGCGACGGACCGCCCGGCCGAGGCGGGCGAGGTCCAGCGAGCGAAACTGGTTCCACTCGGTGACGATGACCACGGCCTCGGCCTCCTCCGCCGCCTCGTAGGCGCTGCGGCACAGGACGAGGCCGTCGTCGAACAGCTTGCGGGCGTTGTCCATGCCGGCGGGATCATACGCGCGCACGACGGCGCCGAGCCCACGCAGGGCGGCGATGATGTCCAGCGCCGGGCTGTCGCGCAGATCGTCGGTGTTGGGCTTGAAGCTCAGCCCCAGGATGGCGATGGTGCGCCCGCGCACCGTGCCGCCGCAGGCGGCGACGATGCGCCGCGCCATGGCTTGCTTGCGTTCGGTGTTGATGCGGATCACCGCCTCGACCAGTTCCTGCCGGGCGCCGTGAAGGCGGCCGATGGCGGCCAGCGCGCGGGTGTCCTTGGGGAAGCACGAGCCGCCGAAGCCGGGGCTGGCGTGCAGGAACTTGGCGCCGATGCGCCCGTCGCGGCCCATGCTTCGCGCCACCTGCTGGATGTCGCCATCGACCGCCTCGCACAAATCGGCGACCTGGTTGATGAAGGTGATCTTGGTCGCCAGGAAGGCGTTCGAGGCGTATTTGGTGAGTTCGGCGGTCTCCAGGCCCATTTCGTCGATGGGGCAGCCGATCAGGTAAAGCGGCCGGTAGAGGCGCCGCATCAGGGTGATCGCGCGCTCGCTCTCGGCGCCGATGACGACGCGGTCGGGACGCATGAAATCGGCCACGGCCGAACCCTCGCGCAGGAACTCGGGGTTGGACACGCAGTCGAAATCGGCGGCGGGATTGACGTCGCGGATGATCGCCTCCACGCGGCGCGAGGTGCCGATGGGAACCGTGGATTTGGTGACCACCACCGTATAGCCGTCGAGGCTGCGGCCGATGTCGGCCGCGGCGTCGTGGACGGCGGAGACGTCCGGTTCATCGCCCTCCGCCGCCGGCGGCGTGCCGACGGCGATGAACACCGCCTGGGCGCCGGCGACGGCGGCGGCGGTGTCGGTGGTGAAGTTCAGGCGCCCCGCCTCGCTGTTCGAGATCACCAGTTCGGAAAGCGACGGCTCGTAGATCGGCACCACGCCGAGCCGGAGCGCCTCGATCTTGCTGGCGTCGTTGTCGACGCACCACACGTCGAAGCCGTATTCGGACATGCAGGCGCCGGTCACGAGGCCGACATAGCCGGTGCCGATAATGGCGATCTTCATGGAATTCTCCCTGTCCGAGGATGTCGCTGGTGCCTCCGTCACGCCCCCGGCGGCTCGCCGGCCGCCGCGGCATTGCGCACGGGCGTCCATCGGTGGCTGTGGCGGCCGAGGGCGACGCGGGCCAGGCCCAGGGCCATGGCGAGCTGCGTCTCGAAGGCGAAGAAGACCATCGCGCTGCCCGGCAGGCGATTCAGGGGCGGCACCACCGCCGCCAGCGCCCAGCCGTACAGGGCCAGTTGCGCCGCGAGAACGCCGGCGTAGAACCCGTGCCGCGGCGCCAGCAGGGCCGACAGCACCAGCAGCGCGACGAGCAGCGCCGGCACCATGCGGCGCAGCACCTTGTGACAGAACAATTGCAGCGAATAGACGCCGTGGCGGAAGGGGTTGAGCAGGGCCCGCCGGGCCAGCAGGCCGCGCCAGCCGCGCTCGGTCGAGCGCACCCGTCGGCGAAACTCGCCGCGGGTGTCGCCGCTGACCGTCTCGACGGTCACCGCCGCCGGCTCGAACGCCAGGCGCCGGCCCCGCGCCACCACCTGCGTGGAGATGAAGAAGTCGTCGGCCACCGACAGCGGCACCGGGCCGAGAAGGCAACGGCGAACCGCGTACAGCGATCCCTGCGCCGACACCACGCCGCCCAGGCGGCTCTCGGCACGTTTGAGGGCGTTGTCATAGCGCCAGTAAAGCGATTCGGCCCAGCCCAGCCAGCCGCTGCGCCGGCGCGCGATCGCCGGGGCGCCGCACACCCCCCCCACGGCGGGGTCGCCGAAGCGGTCCAGAAGCGCCTTCAACGCCCCGTCGGCAAACTGGCTGTTGGCGTCCGAGAACACCACTACATCGCCGGCGACGTCCTCCAGCGCGTGATTCAAGGCCGCGATCTTGCCGACGTGGTGCGGGATTTCCGTCAGCGCGACGCGGGAATCGCCGCAGGCGCGGACGCGCGCGGCGGTGCGGTCGGTGGACCCGTCCGACACCACCCGGACCGACAGCCGGTGCGGGGCCACGTCCTGGGCCAGGGCATTGGCCAGTTTCGCGCCGATGCAGTCCTCCTCGTTGTGGGCGGCGATGAGCAGGGTGGCGTCGAGGGGCCGCGGCGCGGGCCCGCGGCGCCGCGGCAACAGCTTCGCCACCGTGACGATCACGAGCCCATAGCCGGCAACGGTCACGAAGATGGCGCCCGCCACCAGCCAGAACAGTGTGCTCATTCCTCCGTACCTCCGGTGCCGGGGCCGGTCAGCGCACCAGGACGCCGCCCAGCATGTATCGCTGGATCAGGTAGTCGTGGAGCGGCGACGCCGGGCGGTAGCGCAGCGTGTAGCGGTACATGCGGCGCCTTCCGGCCGGGCCGTCGCCGACCTGCCGCGAATCGAGGACGACGGCGGTGCAGCGCGCGCTTTTCCAGCGGCCGCCGCGAAAGCGGAAGCCGCGGCGCAGGCTGACGCTGTAGGGGCCGCTTGACGCCAGGGGCTGCGGGCTTTGCAGGCGCAGGGTGCTGCGGTCGATGCTCAGCAACTCCATGCCCACCTGCGCGCCCTCCGGCATCGCCACGCGCGCGGCGCCGGCATAGGGGCGCGCGCCGGCCGGCGCCGCGCCCCGCCGCGTCCACGCCACCCACTGGCGGCCCAGCACGCGCAGCGTCCAGGAGCCGACGGCGCAGGCCGTGATGGCCAAGAAAAGCACCTCCTGCACCAGGTTGACGTGGCGCCGGCACAACATGGCGTTGATGCGGGCGCGGATGGCCTTGTCGGCGCCGTGCGGCATCAGGGCCTGCGTGTAGCCAACCAGGCCGGGCTTCACCTTGAAGCGGGCGTCGTAGCCGCGGATGCTGCGGCGGCAGTGGGCGGCGATGCCGGGCCGCACCGGTCGCGGGCCCAGCAGATTCATGTCGCCGGCGAGGACGTTGAAGAGCTGTGGCAACTCGTCGAGGCGGGTGTCGCGCAGGTGCCTGCCCAACCGCGTTTCGACGCGCGTCCCCGGCGGCAGAACCCTGTCGCGGGTGAGGCGGGCGGCGTCGTTGCGCAGGGTCTTGAATTTGATGATGTGAAAGGGCCGGCCCTTCCGGCCGATGCGCTCGCCGCGGTAAAAGATGTTGCGCGGGCCCTGCGACAGTGCCAGGGCGGCCGCAAGGCCCAGCAGAACCGGCAGGCAAAGGACGATGAGCGGCACAACGAGGGCGAGGTTCCACGCCCGGTACACGGCCGGGTTGCGCGGCACATAGCCGCTCATCCGCACCACGCGCCGAAAGCGCCGGGCGCGCCGGCCGCCGACACCTCGTCGCGGCCCGGACGGCGGCGGCGGCTCCGGTGGCGCCGGCCGGCGGACGGCGGCGCCGTCGGCATCGAGGGGCGGAAGCTCCGGCGGGCTCGTTTCGGCTTGGCGAAAGGCGCGCATCCTCGTTCCTCATGCTTGGTCCAAGAGGTGCGGGGTGAAATCGCTTCGACGCCGAAAAGCTAGCGATGGAGCAGCAGGAAGAGACAGTTACGAAATGTGACCACGACAAGTTCTGTGTCGCGCGTTATTAGCGTAATACCTGGATTGATTAACCGACGGCGCCCGGCGGCCCACGCGGTCCTCGTCGCGGTTAATCGTTCCGGGTGAGCGGGCGGCGGGCCTGCGGCGGGTCGGCTGCGCCACGGTGGGCGGGGCCGCTAATCCCAATGCGCGGACAAACCCTGCCTGGGTGAATTGAAGTTCGCCGCCGAGGCGTCAACTGTGCCTAAGGTTCAGAGGCCGGAGGCGCCCGCCATGGAGCACTGGGACCACCAGGACCGTCGTCAGGTGCATTCGTTGCTGGTCGATCCTCGCGACTTCACGCGGCAGTGCCTGTCGCAGCTTTTGGAAATCAACGCCCGCGACTTCGTCGTCCACGGTGCGGCGGACGCGGAGGCGGTTCCCGCCGAAACCCTGGAGCTGTGTGGCGTGGCGCTGCTGGTGTGCGACGGCCTGCCGCGCGAGCGCGCCTTCGAGCGTTACCTGCGGGTGCTGCACGCGCGAAAGCCGGATCTGCCCATTGTCGTCCTCGGCGCGCTGGAGGACGTGGGCGGGGCGTGGGAGGTCATGCGGCAGGGCGTGCGGGGCTATCTGTCACCCTTGCTGGACGTCGAGCAGATCGTCGCGGCGCTGCGTCTGGTGATCTCGGGCGGCATCTGTATCGGGCCGCCGTCCGGCAGCGGCCGCGCGGAGGGACCGGAGCCCGACGCCCACCGCCGGGACGCGGCGCCGCCGCGCCTTCCCCTGACGCCGCGCGAAGCCGAAGTCCTGAGGCATCTGCGGCAGGGCAAGCCGAACAAGATCATCGCCTTCGAACTGAAGGTGTCCGAGAACACGGTGAAGGTGCACGTCGCCCGCATCCTGAAGAAGCTGAGGGCCCCGAACCGAACCGCGCTCGCCTGCCTGCCGCCGGGCAGGCTCGGGCCGCTGCCGTCGGCCGCTGTTGACAGGGGCGGCGCGGAAGCCGGCTAGGCCCTTGCGGCGGGCGCCGCGGGCGGCGCCCAGGGCAGGGCGGCGCGCGTGCAGGCGTCCATCGCCACCACCGCCAGCACCGGCGCCACCGACGGCCCGTCCAGGCCGAGACCGCGCGCCAGATCCCTCACCTTGCGGCCCAGATAGATCCGCAGCCACGGCGGCGAGGCCAGGGTCCGCCCGTCCTGCCGATACACCAGGAGCCCTTCCGGTCCCGCCAGTTCCGCCAGCAGGGGGCGCAGCTCGCCGTTGGCGGCGACGGGGGCGAGCAGGAGGCTGCCGTCGCAGCGCGGGTGGTAAAGGGCGCGGGCGCGGAAGGCGCCGCTGCGGGTGAGGTCGACGGTTCCGCCGTCGGTCCATCCGGCGGCGACCAGCGCCGCCGCCGCCGCGTCCGTGGGCGCCACGGCATCCGGCGCGCCCGCGTCACCCTTGGGCGCGACTTTTCCGGGAAGGCTGACCGCCGCCAGCAGGACGACGCTAGCGGCGAGCGCGGCGGGAGAAAAGTTCATGGCGCGTCCCGTAGACGGCGACTCCGAACGAGAAGGCCAGGACGGCCAGCCCGACCAGCGACTGGCCCAGCCCCTCGTGCAGGCGCTGGTGGTGTTCGAGGCTCCAACTGGTCACCGCCAGCCGAACCGTGTTGATAACGACGACGCCGGCGACCACCGCCGCCCAAAGCGCCGGTTCCGTGCGCTGCCAGGCGGGGCGCACCGCCCGCGTGAAGGCGAAGCAGGCCAGCAGCCCCTGCAGCATCGGCTTGATCGCGACGCACGCCGCCACGACGACGACCTCATACCCCATGCCGGTGTCGATGACGTTGCCCGCCCGCTGGACGCCGTCGCGAAAGAGGCCCAGCAGCCCCGCCGCCAGGGCGGCGTCGAGGGGCGCCCAGACGGGGGTGACGGCGGTCAGCAGCAGCCGTCCCCAGGCCTCGTGGACGGCGACGGCGAGGAAGACGGCGGCGCCCGCCGCCAGCGGCACGTCGCGGCGCGCCGCCACGACCGCGTAGCCGCCCAGGATGGTGGCCCCCAGCCAGCCCGCCGCCTGGTGCGGGAGCAGAACCGCGGCCGCCGTCAGCGCCGCCACCCCCCAATCCGCCGCGGAAATCGGCCGCGCACCGCCGCGGCTGCGGTTGACGAGCAGCAGGGCGATGATGCCGCTCGCCAGCGCCAGCGCGTCCATGCCCAGCACGCTGCCGCCGGCGACGCCGGTCGCGTCCGGGTCGAGATGGGCGGCGACGTCGGCGCCGAAGCCGTTGACGGCGCACACCGCGAACAGCCCAAGAAACAGGTCCGCCCGGTCGGAGCTGCGTCGCGCGGACGGGAAAGAATTGACGGATGGCGCGCCCATGGTTGTTCCGGCGTCGGGTGGAACGAAGGTCGTTTCCCTTCCCATTTCGGCGTCGCGGGCGGTGAGTGCCAGAGAGTAACTCCATCTGATGAATGCCGCCCGCGCCGTGAGACGACTACCCTCGGGTCTTCACTGGCAGAGGAGCAACTCGCGATGAAGACGTTACTCGCCGTCGCCATACTCGCGATGACCGCGGCGCCGGCCGTGGCCGGACCGGGCAACAGCGACTGGGGGAAAAGCCGCGGTCTCAAGCTCGGTCACCGGGTCAGCGCGCCGCTGCCGCTGGCGGCGGGCCTGCCGGCGCTGGCGCTTGCCGGCGGGCTCTTGGCCGCCGGCATGTACGCGGGCCGTCGCAAGGACGACTAGCCGCCGAAGGAGAGGGGCATCGGGGCCCGCGACGCGCGCCGTCGCGGGCCCCTCTATGCATGAGCGCACCATAAGATTCCCGGAGGCGGCAGCGCGCATATCCATTGGTGTGGAAAGGGAGATTCCGGGACTACTCCAACAGTCATCGCCATCGATTTAACATTCCGAACGTATCGATACTGTATTCATATTCTCTATACGGCTCTATGACTTCCCTCATGGTGTTAACATCACCATTAAACGGGGGCAAACTTTTTTACCATAGCTGATTTCATTGCTGCCGCCGTAAAGTCCCAAGCCTGCAGACCGCGAGGTGGGACGTATGGAATTGAAGCTGCAAGATCAGGGCGTCCGCGTGGACGATGCGCCGAGGGGGCGCGCGGCCGGCAGTCTTCGGGGGTCCTTGAACGTCGCCCTGGTCGGCGGCGGCCCGCTGGGGCAGCAGATTGTCCGGCAGTGGCTTCGGCAGGTGAGTCCGGCCGCCGGCATCGCCGCGTTTCACGGCCCCGATGACCTGCTGGCGACGGCCGCGACCGACAGGCGGCCGGACCTGATCGTCGGCGTGCTCCTGCACACCCGCCCCACGCCACAGACCTTCGAGGCCCTCCGGCCCCTGGTCGCGAGCGGTGCCGGGTCGCCCGTCGTCGTGGTGGCCGCCGAGGAGGCGCCGCATCTGGTCGCGGCGGCCTTGCGCCGCGGCATCCGCGGCTACATCACCACCAGTCTGCCGCCTGCCGTGGCCGCCGCGGCCGTGAAGCTGGTGCTGTTGGGCGGCATCTTCGCGCCGCCGGCGGCGGCGCCGGATGCCGCCGGCCAGGGGGCGCCCCCACCGAAACCCGCCGCCACCGGCGGCGCGGAGTCGCGGCCCGCGCCGTCGTCGGTGGAAGCGGCGGCGCAACCGCGCCTGTCGCCACGGGAACGGCAGGTTCTTGACCTGCTGCGGATGGGGCTTTCGAACCGCATGATCGCCGCCGATCTGCGCATTTCGCAGAACACGGTGATGGTGCATGTGCGCCACCTGATGCGCAAGCTCGGCGCCACCAACCGGACCCAGGCGGTCTTTCGCGCCCGTGTCCTGACGGCCGAGGGCGAGGACGGGGGTATCTGACGACCGGCACGCCGGCGCCGCACCGCAGCCCGCCATCCGAGGGGTGATCATGAAGACGAATGCCGCGCCTTTCATGCCAGTCGTCGTCCGGCCGCTGGCCCGGCAGCCGATCGGCCTGGCGCTGGTCCTCGCGCTGGTGGCGGCGGCCGTCACCGCGGCGCTGATCGTTGCGTATTTCGAGTTGGGCATGGATCCCGAACTGTTCGTTCGCGACCCCAACGCGCTCGCCCACCAGCCGGAATACTATGGCGTCATATCGAACCTTTCGGTGATGGGCTGGATCACGGCGGCGGCGGCGGCGCTGTTCGCCGCCCGGCTGGTTCGCCGCGGCGGTGGGGCGCCGGGCGCCCGGTACGCCCTCCTTTACGGCGGTTGGTTGTCGGCCGTCGCCGCCGTCGACGACATGTTCATGCTCCACGAGGGCGCCAGCGAGCGCGCCGGCGTGCCGGAGGAACTGATCATGCTGGTCTACGCCGTGTTGGGGGTGGCGTGGCTGGTCCGTTCGTGGCGGACGGTCGCCGAAGGCGAGTGGCTGCTGGCCGTGGGCGGGCTGGCCGGGCTCGCCTGCTCGGTGGTGCTCGACCTGGAGGCGGTCCATGTGCGCGGCGAGGTCCTGTTCGAGGACATGGCGAAATTCTTCGGCATCCTGTTCTGGACCGCCTTCCTGCTGAGGCTGGGCTGGCACGAGTCGCGCAAGGTGTCGCGGTCGGGGCGTGCCTGAGGGGTTGGCGGATGACGAAAGGGCATTACCCCCGCCCGTCACCCGAAGCCGTGACTGTATGGCCGGGGCGGCGCCGTCTACCGTCCCTCGGCCGCGGAAGACACCCCACCCCGATCCCGCAGCGCCATCGGCGCGGCCACGAGGGCGAGGAGACCAACGCGATGCATCCGGTCGGGCGTTGCCAAGGCCCACGGCCCCCGAAGGGCCACGCATGACCCGGTCGGCGCCGACCGTCGCGGCGTCCGGCGACCCGCTCGTCCGCCTGGCCCACTATTCCGGCAGCAACCTGCTGCGGCGGGCGCTGGGGCTGGGCTATGCCTATGCAAAGCCACGGTATCTGGCGCCGGCGGAACTGGGGGTGTGGAACATCCTCAACCTGGTGCCGGTCTACGGCAGCTATCTGCATCTCGGCGCCCGCAACGCCCTGGAATTGAAGGTGCCCAAGCTGCTGGCCGAGGGCCGTGAAACGGAGGCGGCGGCCGTCATCGGCTGCGTCTACCGCGCCACGCTTGTGGCCAACGGGGTTGTCGCGGCGGCGCTCCTGCTCCTGGCCGTCGTCGGCGGCTTCGACGCGGTGACGCGGTTCGGCCTCGCCGCCCTGGCGCCCGCCATGCTGCTGATCTGGTACCACGACCAGCAGTTGGCGGTGTTGAAGGCGGAACAGCGTTTCGAGATCATCTCCGGCGCCAATGTGCTGAGGGCGGCGACGCTCCTGGCCGTCAGCATTCCGCTGGTGGTCTGGCTGGGCTTCTGGGGCGTGTGCGTGGGCTTCGCCCTCACCCAAGGGGTCGTGGCGGGTTATTTCCGGTGGCGCAGCCCCATGCGGCGGGTGGGCCGCTTCGACGCCGGCGTCTTCCTGGCGCTGGTGCGCGAGGGCGCGCCGGTGCTGGCCTTCGTCGCCGGGCTGACGCTGCTGACCACCACCGACCGCCTGGTGGTGGGCTGGCTGCTGGGGATCGAGGCGGTGGGCTTCTACAGCGTCGCCCTGGTCGCCGCCACCTTCGCGCTCCAGGTGCCCCTGGCGGCGCGCGACATGCTCGAGCCGCGCCTGATGGCGAGCCTCGCCGACGGCGTCACCGCGCGGTTGTGGCGGGAATTCCTGCTGTGGCCGCTGCTCAACGTCGCCGTCTACTTCCCATTCATCGTCGGCGGCCTCGCCTTCCTGGTCGACGAGGTCCTGGTCGCGCTGCTGCCGCGCTATGTGGCGAGCGCCGTGCCCGCGGTGGTGCTGTGCGGCGGATGCTATTTCCTGGTCCAGGTGCAGATCGCGCGCGGAATGGTGTTCGCCAACGGCTGGCAGTTGCGGGTGCTGCCCTTCCACCTGGCGGGCGTGGCCGTCAACGTGGCGCTGAGCGTGGTCTTCGTGAAGCAGGGCTGGGGGCTGGCCGGCGTCGCCGCCGCCAGCAGCGTCGCCTTCGCGGCGGCGATGACCCTGGTCCTGCTCTACGCCTTCAGTCGCGGGCCGTTGTCGCCCCGCGAATGGGGGCCGGTGCTGGGGGTGGTGTTCCTGGCGCCGGGATTGTCGGTGGCGGTCGTGTGGGGCCTGGCGCGGGTGCTGACGCCCGGCGAGGTCGCCCTGCTGCCGTCGCTGGGCGGTCTTGCCCTGTTCATGGCGGCCCAGGCGGTGCTGATCACTGCCCTGCGCCGCGTGTTTCCCGGAATCAAGCCGCTGCCGCGGCCGTGGCGGCGCCGCAGACGAGGCCGACATGCCTGACGTGACCGTGGTCATCCCCGCCTACAACCGCACCGCCATGCTGCGCCGGGCGGTCGCCAGCGCATTGGCGCAAAGCCACGCCGCGCTTGAGGTGCTGGTCGTCGATGACGGGTCCGAGGACGACGTCGCGGCGGCGCTGGGCGACGTCGACGACCCGCGCCTGACGGTCATCCGCCACCCGGCGAACCGCGGCGCCTCGGCCGCCCGCAACACCGGAATCGCCCACGCGGCCGGCGCCTTCGTCGCGTTCCTGGACAGTGACGACGAATGGCTGCCCGGCATCATCGAGCGGCAGTTGGCGCGGTTTCGCGCGGCCGCTCCCGACACGGTGTTGGTCTATGCCGGGGTCCGCCTCGTCCCGCCGCTGAAGCCGCCGCGCGCGCGGTATCCGCGCGGCGACCTGTCACAGGCGCTGGCGGTGCGCAACGTCATCGGCGGCACGTCCTGCGTGATGGCGCGCCGCGCCGCCCTCCAGGCGGTCGGGGGCTTCGACGAAAGCCTGCCCAGCGGCCAGGACTGGGATCTGTATATCCGCCTGGCGCGGCTGGGCCCCATCGAGGCCGTCGAGGAACCGTTGGTGCTCTACCATGTGCACGGCGCCTCGATCACCGCATCCGCTGCCACCTCCGTGGCAGGGCACCGGCGCCTGAGGCGGAAGCACGCCGCGGCCGTGGCCGCCCTGCCGCCGGCGCTGCGGGCGCAGCACGAGATGATGATGGCGGAGTTGTTCCTGTGGAAGCGGGCGTGGCTGGACGCCGTCGGCTGCCTGCTGCGCGCCGCCCGCGCCGACCCCGGCGTGTGGGCGCGCGGCATCGATCGGCTGATGGCGCGCAGGCTGCGGCGGGGCGTCCTCCCCTACCCGCGCCGGCGGGGGCGTTGACAGGCGGGAAGGCGCCGGCGCTTGCCGTTCAGGGGATGGCCGGGCGCCCACCGCACACGATCCCTTGAGCGCGCCATGCCCGCTGTCAACAGGGCGGCCATTGCGGAACGCCTCAGAGATCGGCCATCGCCGCCTCCAGCAGGCCCAGACCTTCCTCCAGCACGGCGTCGGAGACGGTCAGGGGCATGAGCAACCGGATGGTGTTGCCGTAGGCGCCGCAGGCGAGCAGCACCAGCCCCTTCTCCAGGGCTTTTGCCGTCAGCCGCTTCGTCCTCTCGGCGTCGGGATCATGGCCGCCCCGGCTGCGCACCAGTTCAAACGCCACCATTGCCCCCAGGGCGCGGATGTCGCCGATCGGCGGCAGGGACGGGTCGCGCGCCATGGTGTGCAGGCGCGCGGCAACGCGGGCGCCCAGCCGCCGGCTGCGGGCGAGCAGGTCTTCCTCGGCGATGGCGTCCAGAACCGCCAGGCCGGCGGCACAGGCGAGGGGATTTCCCCCGTAGGTTCCACCCAGGCCGCCCGGGCCGCAGGCGTCCATCACCTCGGCCCGGCCCACGACCCCGGACAGCGGCAAGCCACCCGCCATGCTCTTGGCCATGGTGATGAGGTCGGGGCTGACGCCGGCATGCTCGATGGCGAACAGGCGCCCGGTGCGGGCGAAGCCGGTCTGCACCTCGTCGGCGATCAGCAGGATGCCGTGACGGTCGCACACGGCGCGCAGGCGGTGCAGGAAGTCCGGCGGCGCGATGTAGAAACCGCCTTCGCCCTGCACCGGCTCGATGATGATCGCCGCCACCTGCTCGGGCTCGATGTCCACCTTGAACAGGCGGTCGATGGCCTCAAGGGCCTGGTTCTCGTCGACGCCGTGATGCGGTATGGGGAAGGGAACGTGATAAATGCCGGCGGGAAACGGCCCGAAGCCGGCCTTGTAGGGCGCCACCTTGCCCGTAAGCGCCATGGTCAGCAGCGAACGTCCGTGGAAGCCGCCGGAAAAGGCGATCACCCCCGGCCGCCCCGTATAGGCGCGGGCGATCTTCACCGCGTTCTCCACCGCTTCGGCGCCGGTGGTCATCAAGAGTGTCTTCGCCGGGCCATCGATGGGGGCCAAGGCGTTGATGCGCTCCGCCAGGGCAATGTACGGCTCATACGCCATCACCTGGAAGGCGGTGTGGGTGTAGAAGCCAAGCTGCGCCGCCACGGCCGCCATTACCTTGGGATGGCGGTGGCCGGTGTTGAGCACCGCGATGCCCCCGGCGAAGTCGATGTAGCGGCGCCCCTCGACATCCCAGATCTCAGCGTTGTCGGCGCGCGCGGCGAAGATGCCGCCGCAGGCGGTGGCGATGCCCCGCGGCACCGCCGCCTCGCGGCGGCGGGCGATGTCAGCGTTGGTGGTCACGTCTCGTCCTCCCTTACCGGCCCAGCCCGCCCAGGCACAGATACTTGATCTCGACATACTCATCGGCGCCGTAGCGCGAGCCTTCGCGCCCCAGCCCGGACTGTTTGACGCCGCCGAACGGCGCCACCTCGGTGGAGATGACTCCCTCGTTGATGCCGACCATTCCGCATTCCAGGCGCTCGGCCACGCGCCAGCAGCGCCCGACGTCGCGGCTGTAGAAATAGGCCGCCAGGCCGAATTCGGTGGCATTGGCCAAGGCCACGGCCTCGTCGTCCGAGGAAAAACGCATCAGCGGCGCCACGGGGCCGAAGGTCTCCTCGCGCGCCACCGCCATCGCCGGGGTGACCTCGGCCAGCACCGTGGGGGCGAAAAAGGTGCCGCCCCGCGCGTGCCGGCGCCCGCCGGCCAGCACCCGCGCCCCTTTCGCGGCGGCATCGCCGACATGGCGCTCGATCTTCGCCACCGCCGTCTCGTCGATCAGCGGACCCAGGGCGACGCCCTCCTCCATGCCGTCGCCGACTCTCAGCCCGGCCACCGCCGCCACCAGCTTTTCGGCGAAGGCGTCGAACACGGCGTCATGGACGAGGAAACGGTTGGCGCACACGCAGGTCTGGCCGGCGTTGCGGAACTTCGAGGCCACCGCCCCGGCCACGGCGGCGTCGAGGTCGGCATCATCGAAGACGATGAACGGCGCATTGCCGCCGAGTTCGAGCGACAGCCGCTTCACCGTGGCCGCGCATTGCGCCATCAGCAGTTTGCCCACGGCGGTCGAGCCGGTGAAGGACAGCTTGCGCACGTCCGGATTGGCGCAGAACTCGGCGCCGACCGCAGCGCCCCGGGCGGCGGTGACGACGTTGAAGACACCCGGCGGGATGCCGGCGCGCTCCGCCAGGGCGGCCAGGGCCAGGGCGCTGAGCGGCGTCGCCTCGGCCGGTTTGACGACAATCGTACAGCCCACCGCCAACGCCGGCGCGCATTTGCGCGTGATCATGGCGACGGGGAAGTTCCAGGGCGTGATGGCGGCGCAGACGCCGACGGGCTGCCTGACCACCACGATGCGCCGGTCCGCCGCCGGGGCGGGGATGACATCGCCGTAGATGCGCTTCGCCTCCTCGGCGAACCACTCGATGAAGGCGGCGCCGTAAGCAACCTCGCCGCGCGCCTCGGCCAGGGGCTTGCCGCATTCCGCCGTCATCAGCCGCGCCAGGTCCTCGGCGTGGGCGAGGACGAGGTCGAACCAACGGCGCAATACCGCCGCGCGCTGCTTGGCGGGCATGTCGCGCCAAAGCGGCCAGGCGTCCCGGGCGGCGGCGACGGCCGCCCGGGCATCCTCGGCGTCCATGTCGGGCACGGTGCCCAGGACGGCACCGGTGGCGGGGTTGTGCACCGGAAAGGTGCGCCCGGAGGCGGCGGCGCACCACCGCCCGCCGACATACGCCCGACTCTTGAGGAAATCGCCGTGCATCAGCCGTGGCTGACCATGACGTGGCGGACGACGGTGTAGTCCTCCAGCGCGTACATCGACATGTCCTTGCCATAGCCGGAGGACTTCATGCCGCCATGCGGCATCTCGTTGCACAGCATGAAGTGCGTGTTGACCCAGGTGCAGCCATATTGCAGTCGCTTCGCCACCCGCATGGCGCGGCCGGTGTCGCGTGTCCACACCGACGAGGCGAGGCCGTAATCGCTGTCGTTGGCCCAGGCCACGGCGGTGACTTCGTCGTCGAAGCGGGTGACGGAGACGACGGGGCCGAAGACCTCGCGGCGCACGATTTCGTCGTCCTGGCGGGCACCCGCAATCAGCGTCGGGGCATAGAAGAAACCCGGCCCGTCGACGATGTGGCCGCCGGTGACCACCTCGGTATGGGGCAGGGCCGCGGCGCGCTCGACGAAGCCGGCAACGCGCTGGCGCTGGCGCTCGCTGATCAATGGTCCCATTTCGACGCCGTCCTCGTGCTGGCGGCCGTACTTGATCGAGGCCACCGCCGCGCCGAGTTCGGCGACCAGGCGGTCATAGACGTCTCGGTGCGCATAGACCCGGCACGCCGCGGTGCAGTCCTGCCCGGCGTTGTAGAAGCCGAAGGTGCGCACGCCGTCGACTACCTGCTCGATGTCGGCGTCCTCGAACACGATCACCGGGGCCTTGCCGCCGAGTTCCAGGTGGGTGCGCTTGATAGTGGGCGCGGCGGCGGCGAGAACCTTGCTGCCGGTGGCGATGTTGCCGGTGAGCGAGATCATCCGCACCTCCGGCCGCTCGATCAGCACCGCCCCGACGCTGTCGCCGCGGCCGGCCACGATGTTGACGACGCCGGCGGGAAGCTCTTCGGCGAGGATGGTGGCCAGCGCCAGGGCGGTGAGCGGGGTCTGCTCCGACGGCTTCAGCACCACCGTGTTTCCGGCCGCCAGCGTCGGCCCCAGCTTCCACGCCGCCATCATCAGCGGGTAGTTCCAGGGCGCGATGGACGCCACGACGCCGACGGGGTCGCGGCGGATCATGCTGGTCAGGCCCTCCAGATACTCGCCCGCGCCGGCGCCGCTGGTGCAGCGCGCCGCCGCCGCGAAGAAGCGGAAGCAGTCGACGACGGCGGGAATTTCCTCCTCCACCACCGCCTGATAGGGCTTGCCGCAGTTGTCCGACTCCAGGCGGGCGAATTCGTCGGCCCGGCTCTCGATGGCGTCGGCGATGCGCAAAAGCGCCGCCGCGCGCTCGCCCGGCGTCTTGGCCGCCCAAGCCTCGAAGGCTCCGGCGGCGGCGGCCGTGGCCGCGGCGACCTGGCTCAAGGACGCTCCGGCCACCTCGGCGATGCGTTCGCCGGTGGCGGGGTCGAGGATGATTTCGGCGGGGCCGCCGCCGGCGACGAGGTCGCCCCCGATCAGTAGCTTGGTCTGCATTGCCCGTTCCTCCCTGTTCTGGCGTTGCTGCCGGCGCAGGGGCAAACTCTGTGCCAGCCGCCGGCGGCTGCGGGCACGGCGGGGGAACGGGCGGGTTTCGGCGCTTTCGCCGCCGCCGCGGCGACACCGGGCAGTGCTGAACCGGTCGGAGCGATGCATTTCTGCACCGGACCGGTGCAGACTTCCACCGGCGGCGGGTCAGGAGGCGGCGGCGCGGCTCTTGCGGATGACGGTGGCGATGTCCACCCCCAGGGCCTCGGCGGCCTTGCGCTTGCTGCCATGGGTGCGGATGGCCTCGGCGATAAGCACCGCCTCGTACTGCTGCACGGCCTGTTTCAGGCTGCGGCCCGCACCGTTGCGGCAGGGGGCCCGCGCCGCGGGCGTTCCGACCGGCGGCTCGACGCTTTCGCACACCCACTTCGGCAGGTGGCGCACCTCGGCGACCTCGTCGCAGACGATGGCGAGATGCTCGATGATGTTCTGCAATTCGCGGATGTTGCCGGGGAAGCCGTAGGCCATGAGGACCCGCCGGCAGTCCTCGGTCACCATCAGGTTCGCCTTGCGGCGCCGGGAAAAATCGGCGACGAAGCGGTCGATGAGCAGCGGCACGATCTCGCGCGATTCCCGCAGGGGCGGCACCTCCAGGCTCAGCGCGCTGATGCGGAAGAACAGATCCTTGCGGAAGGTCCCTGCAGCCGCCATGGCAAACAGGTCGCGGTTGGTGGCGGTGACGACGCGGATGCGCACCGGCCGCGCGTCGGTGGCGCCGATGCGCTGGACCGAATTGTCCTCGAGAAACTTCAACAGCTTGGCCTGGGAGGCGAGCGGCGCCTCGCCGATCTCGTCCAGAAACAGCGTGCCGCCGTTGGCGGCCTCGATCAGCCCCTTCTTGCCCCGTTGCAGCGCCCCGGTGAAGGCCCCCGCCTCGTAGCCGAACATCTCCGACTCGAACAGGGTCTCGGGGATGCTGCCGCAGTTGACGTGGATCAGCGGCCGTCCGGCGCCGAGGACGCGGCCATGGACGGCCTTGACGATCTCGGTCTTGCCCACGCCGGATTCCCCCGTCAGCAGCACCCGGCTGCCCAGGCGCATGGCGCGAACGCTGAAATCGACGATCTCCTGCGTGCGCCGGCTGAGGATGATGCCCTCGGCGGCATTCATCTCCGGCCGCGCCGGCAGCGCCATGAAACGGTCGCCGCGCCGGCCCACGCGGGCGCGCTCGCCCAGCTTGTCCAGGTTCCTTTGCACGATCACGAACAGCACCGCCACGCCGTTGACGTCGCGGATGGGATGGGTGCTGAACAGGAACTCGCGGCCGTCGGAGGCCACGGCCGCCTGATTGACGCTGGTGAAGCTCTCGAACGCCTCGAGCAATTGCGCGCCGTCGAAGGCGGCGTCGTGAAGAAACCTGCGGAGGGGCCGGTCGATCCAGGCCGCGCGCTCGATCCCGTTGGCGGCCTCCGCGGCGGCGTTGATGAACCGGATGAGCCCCGAGCGGTCGGCAATGACGACGGCGTCGGGGAAGGCCTCGGCCAACTGCTGGTAGCCGACGCCCGGGGCCGCGTCGTCACCCCCGCCCTTCGCCGCACCCGGAAACGAATTCAGCTTCATCCCGACGCCTTGCGGACCCTTCGGCGGCGCGCGTCTCCCGGTCCGGCAGACGGCGCGACTGGAGGCTAGCCCGCACTCCTTTGCTGCAATCGCGGTTCTTCGTCGCGGCACAGGGCGTCCGCCACGGGGCGGAGGACGGCGACGATACGGTCGTTGTGCTCGCCCTCCAGCACCTCGCCCAGCATCACTTCGCAACAGCGCGCACCGCCGTCGGCGCAGCGCATCGCGGCGCTGAAGCGCACCGGCTCGGTGCCCGCGCGCCGGTGCAGGGCCCGCACATGGGGCTTGAGATCGTAGATCGCCGCGACGTCCTTGCCCAGCCAGGACTCGACGCTCCAGCCGAACAGGGCCTCGAAGGCAGGGTTGGCGGCAACAAGAACGCCGGCATGGTCCAGGACCAGCACCGCGTCCGGTATGGCATTCAGCACTCCGCGTATCTCCTGCTCGCGGCGCAGGAGTTCCTTGCGGGCGTGCGTCTGCTGGGTGACGTCACGGGCGGTCCCGTACATGCGGTACAGCCGGCTGTCGCGGATGTGGCAGCGGACGCTGTTCTCGACGTAGACGATGCTGCCGTCGTGGCGCAGGTCGACCGAGGGGACGGAATCGATATGGTAGCCGCCCTCGATGATGTCGCGGATGAAAGCCTCGTTTTCGGGGCTGCGCGGAAAGTACATGCTGACCGGCTGCGTGTTCAGGTCCATGCCGTCGGGAAGATCGTAGAGGCGCGCCATGGCCCGGTTGCACATCCGCCAGTAGCAGGGATGCTCGAACACCTGCCGGACGATCTCGTGCTCCGGCTGCATAAGGTCCACGGGCTCGGGGAATTCGATGCACCAGATCGCCTCGGTGGCGTTCTCGATGAACTCCCAAAGCATCTCGGAAGCGCTTTCCAGCTTCTTGAGGCGGTTCAAAAGGGGATCGTTGTCCATTCGCTCGAAGCGCATTGCAGGTGCCCGTGTAACAATAGCAAGACATGATTGAGTTGACGCTAACGTTTATAGCAGGCGTGTCCGGGCCACAAATACAACCCTGAGACGCGGGGTCAATTGAACTGCCGCTCCAGGGCGGCGGCGAAGTCGAATAGGTCCATGCACACCCCATAGGTGGCGACGTTGAAGATGGGCGCGTTGGCGTCCGTGTTGACGGCGATGATTGTCTCGACGTGCTTCATGCCGTGCAGGTGCTGCACCGCGCCGGAGATGCCCAGCGCCATGTAAAGCTTGCAGTTCGCCGCCACCTTGCCGGTCAGGCCCACCTGGTGCGCCTTGTGCAGCCAGCCGGAATCGGCCACGGGGCGCGAACAGCCCAACGTGGCCCCCAGGCGCTCGGCGAGGGCGGCGAAGCGGGCGACGTTTTCCTCGTCCTGGATGCCGCGGCCGATGGACAGGATGAAATCGGCCGTGGCGATGTCCACGCCCCCCAATTCGGGCTCGAAGTAGTCGAGGTGCCGCCACACCGGCGGCGTCTCCGGCGGTGGCAGGTCGATGACCGCCGCCTGCCCCGGCGCGTCCGGCGCCGGAAAGCTGGCGCCGCGCAGCATCAGCACGGCCAGGCACTTCCCCGGGAAGGCCAGGGCGATGTCGACCTTGCCGCCGTGGCCGCCCCGCGTCGCCACGATCTCGTCGCCGCGGACATCGAGGGCGAAGACATCGCTGGCGAAGCCGCTGCCCAGGCGCACCGCCAGCCCCGGGCCGAGGACCATGCCGTCCGCGGTGTGGCCGAGCAGGACGCAGCGCGGGCGCCGCTCCTCGACCATCCGGGCGGCGACCTCTTCGTGGAAATGGGGGTCGAAGCCCGCCGTCGCCGCCGCGACGGTGATGATTTCGTCGACCCCGAGGAGGTTCAACGCCGCTGCCGCCTCCGCCGGTTCGGGATGCACGACCAGGACGCTCACCGGCCCGCCGACATCCGCCTTCAGCGCCACGGCGGCGCCGATGGCCTCGCGGGTGATGTCGCTGAACCGCCCCTGGCGGTGCTCCGCAATCACAAGCACGCCGGCCATGTCACCCTCCCGTCCTGTCCCTGATGATCTTGCCGACCTGCGCGGCCACCTCCTCGGCGCTGCCCTCCAGCATGCGCGCGCGGGTGACCGGGGGCACCGCGATCTCGTGCACCACCGCCGCCAGTGCGGCGGCTTCCAGCCCATTCGCCGCCACCACGGCAATGGGCTTGCGCCGCGCCTGCTTGATCATGCGCATGGTGGCGTAGCGCGGCACATTGGCGCCCGCCTGGATGGTCAGCGTCGCGGGCACGGGGATGCGCAGGCGCTCCCGCACGCCGCCTTCCAGTTCTCGGGTGACGGTCATCTCGGCGCCGCCGTCCCATTCCGTCGCCACCACGGCCGCAACCGTGGGCAGGCCCAGCATCCGGCCGACGAGGGCGCCGGTGACGCCGTGGGCAAGGTCACTGGACTGCACCCCCGCCACCACCACGTCGGGCGCTTCCTTCACCGCGATGCCGGCCAGCAGGCGCGCGACGGCGACCGGGTCGGCCTCGGTCAGGGAGTCGTTCCACAGGCGGACGGCGCGATCGGCGCCCTTGGCGAGCGCGCGCCTCAGTGTTTCCTCGCCGTCGGGAGGGGCGACCGTCACCGCCACCACCTCGGCACCGCCCAGGGCCTCGGCCATCAGCAGGGCCTGTTCGACGGCGTTGTCGTCGAATTCATTGAGCTGGAACTCGAAATGGCCTCGGTCGATGCGGCGGCCGTCGGTGATCTCGAAGTCCTCGGCCAGGACGCCGACATGCTTCACGGCGACCAGCAGCCGGGGGCCGCTCTTCTCGGGCGCGGCATAATCCGCCAGCGCCGCCGGCGCCACGGGGGCCGCGCGCCATTCCACCGCCGCCGCGGCGGGCGTGGCGGCGGTCTCGACGGGAGGTGCCGCCGGCGGTGCCGGCGCCGCCTCCATCCCCCCGCGCGCGGCGACGGCGGCGGTTAGCCGGTCGGCCAGCCTATCGGCGAGGCGGTCGGCGACCAGTTCGGCGATGCGGTCAACCAGCGCCGGTCCGTCGGCGAAGGTGATGGCGCCGAGGTCGACGGCCTCGGCCACCAGTTCGGCGAGGTCGGCCACGGTCAGGTCCTTCTCGTGGCCGCTGGTCTTGCGGGCGTCCTCGAACATCGTCAGGTCCTTGGGGCAGCAGGTGACAAAGGTGCCGACGCCGAGCGCCGCCGCCTCTTCGATGCGCAACTCGGCGGGCTTGGCGGCTCCGGGGGCGTCGGGAAGCCAGATGCGCCCGCCGCCGGCCCCGCAGCAGAAGGCGTTGTCGCGGTTGCGCGGCATCTCGACGATCTCGCAGCCGATCGCCTCCAGGACGGCGCGCGGGGCATCGTATTCGCCATTGAGGCGGCCGAGGTGGCAGGGGTCGTGGAAGGTGACGAGCCGGTTAAGCGGCCGGACCACCCGCAGCCGTCCGCTCGCCAGCAGGTCGCGCAGCACGGCGCTGTAGTGGCGAACGGGCGGCGTAGGGCCGAAATCGGGATACTCGTTGCGCAGGGTGTTGAAGCTGTGCGGGTCGGTGGTGAACAGGCTGTTCGGCTGCGCCGCCTGGACCTGCGCCACATTGTGCTCCGCCAGGCTTTCGAACAGCCCCTCCTCGCCGACGCGCCGCAGGTCGTTGCCGGCCGTGCGCTCGCCGTCATAGAGGATCCCGAAATCGACCTTCGCGAGGCGAAGCAGCTTGGCCACCGTGCGGCTGACCTGCTGGTTGCGGGGGTCGAAGGAGGCGAAGTCGCCGACGAACCACAGCAGGTCTACCGCCTCGCGGCGGGCGTCCTTGACCCGGAAGGGCAGATCGCGTGTCCAGCCGCCGCGGCCGCGGGCGCCCTCGCCGAAGCTGTTGCCGGTATTCGCCACGGTGGCGAGGACGTTCTGGAGCAGCGGGTCCATCGCCCCCTGGTCGACGAGATGGCGCCGCATCTGGACGATGAGGGTCGGGTGCTCCACCCCGACGGGACAGATTTCCTTGCAGGCGCCGCAGGTCCGGCAGGCCCACAGGGTCTCGGCGGCGATGACACCGCCGGCAACGGGCCCCCCGTCCCGTCCCTGGCGGCGGTTGTTCTCCAGCCGCAGGTCGAGGATGAGGTCGCGCGGGCTGAGGGGATAGCCGGCGGTGCGGGCCGGGCAGGCCTCGTGGCAGCGCCCGCACTTGGTGCAGGCGTCGAGGTGCAGCATGTCCTTCCAGGACAAATCCGACAGCGCCGCGATGCCGACGCCTCCGTCCTCGGGCATACGCGGCAGGCGCGCGAGGCTGCGCGGGTCGCGCGCCGCCAGCGCGCCGGCGGCGGCGAGAATGTGCTTCGCCTTGTACCACGGCAGCGCCGCGATGAAGGCCAGCGCCGCAAGGCCGTGGAGCCACCAGTTGGCGGCCCGCAGCCCGTGCGCCGCGTCGAGGGAGAGACCGGCCGCCGACAGGCCCGCGGCCACCAGCGTCCCGACCGGCGACCACGCCGTCTCCCACGCCGGTTGCTCGATGAACAGGCGCAGGCCCTCCTGCAGAAATCCGCTGACGGCGATGAGCAGCAGCGCCGACAGGAAGACCCAGTCCTCCAGCCGCCAACGCCGCGCCGCCGGGCGCGGCTCAACCTCGCCGGCATAGTCGCGGCGGTAGTCGAGCTTCGCCAGGCCGAAGTCGGCGCGCCGCAGCATCATCGCGGCTACGCCGGCGATCAGCACCACCCCCGCCAGGTCCATCAGCAGGCTGAAGACGAGGTAGAACCGGCCCTTCCAGAAGCTGACCCCCGTCAGCGGCGCGACGATGTCGTAATCGAGGGTGATGACCGACGTGCCGGCGAAGAGCACGACGAAGCCGAAGAAGATGGCCGCGTGGGCGAGACCGGCGAAGCGGTCGCGCCGCCGCAGGGGCCGGTGGGTCAGCAGGTCGCGCAGCATCCGCCCTGTGCCCGCCACGAGGTCGACCGGCGCCGCCGGCGGGTGCCCGCGCCGGTACTTCGCGACGTGCCGCGCCACCCCCGCCACGAACAACACCATGGCGAGGACGCCGAGCAGGTAGAACGCCGTGATGGCGTGCTGCCCGAGATTCCAGAAGAGTTCGCGTGTTGCTTCCATTCCCTCCCCGTGGGCTCAGGAACGCCGCAGGGCTTGGCGGCCGCGCGCCTGCACGCA
>JAWLGJ010000030.1:0-32170 GCA_041685145.1 Magnetospirillaceae bacterium
GGCGGTACTCCAGTTTCAGGGCGGCGTCGAAAGCGAGGTCGCGGCCCTGGCGGAGCTGGCGGAAGGCCACCGCCAGCGCCAGCGGCGAGCGCCGGCGCAAGCCGCCCAGGGTTTTTTCCGCCCATTCGCTGTCGGCCGCCGCCAACCGGGCGAACGCCTCGGCCAGGCTCCCGGCGGCGAAGCAGTCGTCGATGGCGGCGCGCTGTTCGGCCAGGGGCGCCGGGCCGGGATCGGCGGTGAAGGCGTCGAGCACCTCGCCGACGGCGCCGCCGCTGGCGGCCAGCGCCGCGCGCAGCGCCGCCAGGCGGTCGTCGGGCACATAGTGGGTCGCCACGCCCGCCCACAGGCAGTCGGCGGCGCGCAGGCGGGCGCCGGTGAGGCCCAGATAGAGGCCGGTCTCGCCGGGGCAGCGCGGCAGCGCATATGTGCCGCCGACATCGGGGAAGAAGCCGATGCCGGTCTCGGGCATGGCGAAGACGGTGCGGTCGGTGGCGACGCGGTAGCGGCCGTGCAGCGAAATGCCCACGCCGCCGCCCATGACGATGCCGTCCAGCAGCGACAGATAGGGCTTCGGGAAAACGCGGGTCAGCCGGTCGAGACGGTACTCGTCGCGGAAGAAGCCGGCCATCAGGGCGTCGTCGCCCTCCTGCGAGGCCTCGTAGAGGCGGCGGATGTCGCCGCCGGCGCAAAAGCCCTTCTCGCCGGCGCCCTCGACCACCACGGCGGCGACGGCGTCGTCCCGCGCCCAGTCCCGCAGCAGCGCCGTCAGGGCATGGATCTGGGCCAGCGTCAGGGCGTTCAGCGCCCGCGGCCGGTTCAACAGTACCCAGCCGACGCCGCCCTCGACGCCGGCCAGCAACTCGCCGTCGGCCAGGCTTCGGGTGTAGAAGCCGTCTTCAGGCCGCTCCACGGACATGGCGATCCCACTCCTCCTGATATCGATCCCGCAGGGCGTTCTTCTGGACCTTGCCCATCGTGTTGCGCGGCAGCTCGTCCGCGAAGACGACCAGCTTGGGCACCTTGTAGTTGGCGAGGCTGTCGCGGCACGCCGCCAGCACCGCGGCGCCGTCCGGCTGCGTCCGTTGCGGCCGCCGCACCACCACCGCCAGCCCCGCCTCGCCGAAATCGGCGTGCGGCATCCCCACCACCGCCGATTCCGCCACCCCGTCCAGGGCGTCGATGACGTCCTCGATCTCGCGGGGATAGACGTTGTAGCCGCCCGAGATGATCATGTCCTTGGCGCGCCCGACGATGGTGATGTAGCCGTCGCCGGGGTCGCGCCGGCCCAGGTCGCCGGTGCGGAAAAAGCCGTCGGCGGTGAACTCGGCGGCGGTCTTTTCGGGCTGGCGCCAATAGCCCTTGAAGACGTTGGGGCCGCGCACCTGCAACTCGCCCACCTCGCCGTCGGCGAGGGGGCGGTCGTCGGAGTCCGCCACCCGCACCTCGACGCCGGGCAGCGGCTGGCCGACGGTGCCGGCGCGGCGCTCGCCCTCGTAGGGATTGCTGATGTTCATGGTGGTTTCGGTCATGCCGTAGCGTTCGAGGATGGCGTGGCCGGTGCGGCGGCGGAACTCCTCGAAAGTCTCCGCCGCCAGCGGCGCCGAGCCCGACACGAACAGGCGGATGTGCCGGCAGGTGTCGGCGCCGAACTCCGGCAGCGCCAGCAGGCGGACATAAAAGGTGGGCACGCCCATGAACACCGTCGCCTCGGGCAGCAGCGCCGCGACCTGCTCGGCGTCGAATTTGGGCAGGAAGATCATGCGGCTGCCGTTGAGCAGCGCGCAGTGGCCGGCGACGAACAGCCCGTGGGCGTGGAAAATGGGCAGGGCGTGCAGCAGCACGTCGCCGGGCCGGAACCCCCAGGCGCGGACCAGCGTCCGGGCGTTGCTGGCCAGGTTGCGGTGGGTGAGCATGGCGCCCTTCGGCCGCCCGGTGGTGCCCGAGGAATAAAGGATGGCGGCGATGTCGTCGGGGCCGCGCGGGGTGACCTCGGGGTCGGGGGCCGCCGCCACCGCCGCCTCGGCGAGGCTGCCGCCGCCGTCGGCGTCGAGGGTGAAGACGCGCCGGCAGCCGGCGGCCGTCGCCAGCCCGGTCACCACCGCCGCCGCCTGCGGCCCGCAGACGGTCAGCGCCGGCTCGGCGTCGCCCAGGAAGTATTCCAGTTCCTGCGGCCGATAGGCGGTGTTCAGGGGCAGGAAGACGGCGCCGACGCGCAGGCAGGCGAGGTAGAGGAACAGCGCCTCGGGCGACTTTTCGACCTGCACGGCGACGCGATCGCCCGGCTGCACCCCCTCGGCGCGCAGCACCGCCGCCAGCCGCGCCGAGCGCTCATCCAGCTCGGCATAGCTACAGCGCCGTCCCGTCGGCGTGCGCAGGAACTCGGCCGCGCGGTCGCCGGGGAAGCGGGCGGCAAACAGCTCGAAAAGATTGTCGCTCATGGCCGAATCCTTGCTGACGCCGTCGCGACGGCGTGTCCCACACTCCGGCATAGCAAATTCGGATACGGGAGTCGAGCCACTGTATACACGAAGGCGGCTTCCCGTATTCTTACCGGGCCATGATCGATACAAACTCGGCGAAGATGTCGGCCTGAATGGTGACGTGCTTGCGCATCCGCTGATAGGCGAGGTCGGGATCGCGCGCCTTCAGGGCGGCGACGATGCCGCTGTGTTCGGCGAGGCTTTCGTCGATGCGCTGGGGATGGTTGAGCTGATAACGCCGGTACGGGGCGAGGCGCAGCGCCAGGTTGAGGGCCATCTCGGCCAGCACCTCGTTGTGGCAGCCGGCGTAGATGGCGCCGTGGAAGACGCGGTTGGCGGCGAAATAGCCGTCAAGGTCGTTGTCGTCGCATTGGGCGCGGCAGCCGTCCAGGTGCCGTTCCAGGGCCGCGATCTCCTCGTCGCCCATGCGCCGGGCGGCGTAGCGGCAGCACAGCCCCTCGATTTCGCTCATCACTTCGAACATCTGCACCATGCGGTGCAGGTCGAAGGGCGCCACCAGGGCGCCCTGGCGCGGCTTCTTGTCGACCAGCCCGGAATGGGCGAGTTGCAGGATGGCCTCGCGGATGGGCGTGCGCGACAGGCCGAAACGCTGCGCCAGCGCCTCCTCGTCCAGGCGGGTGCCCGGACGCAGGCGGCCGGCGAATATCTCTTCCTCCAGCGCCCGGCGCACATGCTCGGCGCGGGTGCGGTTGGCGGTGCCGCCGCGCGGCAACCCCGTCGGGATCGGCAGATCCATCCCCATGACGTCCGCTGTCTCGTCGTGTCCTGGCTTTTGATACACCATTCCGCATCGCCTTGCACGGAGTTCATGCCCCGCGAATACATAATTGGAGGCGTCCGTATACAAGATATGGACTCGCCGCCGCCTCCGTGTTAGGAGTCCGACAAAAGATGCAAAGGCCCCGCCGAGGGCTGCGCGAGGGGGCAGGGAAGCGCGATGGATTTCCGGCTGAGCGCCGATCAGGAGGCTTTTCAAGAGGCGGCGCGCCAGTTCGCCGCCGGCGAGATGGCGCCCCAGGCCGCCGCCTGGGACGAGGATTCCGTCTTTCCCGTCGACACGCTGCGCAAGGCCGCCGAGCTCGGCTTCGCCGCCATCTATGTGCGCGAGGACGTCGGCGGCTCGGCGCTGACGCGGCTGGACGCCGCCATCATCTTCGAGGAGCTGGCCGCCGCCTGCCCTTCGACGGCGGCCTATCTGTCCATCCACAACATGGTCGCCTGGATGATCGACCGCTTCGGCGACGAGGCGCAGCGGCAGCGTTGGCTGCCCGACCTGGTGGGCATGGCGCGGCTGGCCAGCTATTGCCTCACCGAGCCCAATGCCGGCTCCGACGCCGCCGGGCTGCGCACCCGCGCCGTCCGCGACGGCGACGACTATGTGCTCAACGGCAGCAAGATGTTCATCTCCGGCGGCGGCGAGACCGACGTCTATCTGGTCATGGCCCGCACCGGCGGCGACGGGGCCGGCGGCGTCTCGGCCTTCGTCGTCGAGCAGGGCACCCCCGGGCTGTCCTTCGGCAAGCCGGAAAAGAAGCTGGGCTGGAAGAGCCAGCCGACGGCGGCGGTGATGTTCGAGGACTGCCGCGTGCCCGCCGCCAACCGCCTGGGCCCCGAGGGGCAGGGCTTCAAATACGCCATGATGGGTCTGGACGGCGGCCGGCTGAACATCGGCGCCTGCTCGCTGGGCGGGGCGCGCGCCTGCCTGGAGCACGCGGTGGCTTATGTGAAGGAGCGCAAGCAGTTCGGCCGCGCCATCGCCGACTTCCAGGCCACCCAGTTCCGCCTCGCCGACATGGCCACCGAACTGGAGGCGGCGCGGCTGTTGCTGCACCGCGCCGCGGCGGCGCTGGACGCCGGCGATCCCGACGCCACCACGCGCTGCGCGATGGCCAAGCGCCTGGCCACCGATGCCGGCTTCAAGGTCGTCGACGAGGCGCTGCAGCTTCACGGCGGCTATGGCTACATCAAGGAATACCCCATCGAGCGGTACCTGCGGGATCTGCGCGTGCACCGCATCCTGGAGGGGACCAACGAGATCATGCGGGTGATCGTCTCGCGGGCGCTGCTCGCCGACTGAACCACACCAACGGGAGGAGGACAGGCATGGCGGAGATCGGCTTCATCGGGCTGGGCAATATGGGCGGGCCGATGATGCGCAATCTGCTCAAGGCCGGCCACGCCGTGACCGCCTTCGACCTCTCCTCCGCGGCCTGCAAGGCCGCCGAGCAGGCGGGGGCGCGCGTCGCCGCCTCGGCCGGCGCCGCCGCCAAGGGCGCCGAGGTGGTGGTGACGATGCTGCCGGCGGGCAAGCATGTGCGCGAGGTCTACACCGGCGAGGGCGGCGTCCTCGCCAACGCCCCGGCGGGCGCCCTGCTCATCGACAGCTCGACCATCGACGTCGACTCCGCCCGCGCCGTCGCCGCGGCGGCCGAGGCGGCGGGCATGATGATGGTGGACGCGCCGGTCTCCGGCGGCGTCGCCGGCGCCGAGGCCGCCACCCTGACCTTCATGGTCGGCGGCGCCGAGGCCGCCTTCCGCCGCGCCGAGCCCATCCTGCAGGTGATGGGCAAGGCGGTCATCCACGCCGGCCCCGCCGGCAACGGCCAGGCAGCGAAGATGTGCAACAACCTGATGCTGGGCATTCAGATGCTCAGCGTCTGCGAGGCGATGGTGCTGGCCGAGCGCCTGGGCCTGGACCACCAGACGCTGTTCGACATCAGCTCCAAGGCCTCGGGGCAGTGCTGGTCGCTGACCAGCTATTGCCCGGTGCCGGGCCCGGTGCCCACGGCGCCCTCGAACCGCGACTACGCGCCCGGCTTCGCGGCGGCGATGATGCTCAAGGATCTGCGCCTGGCCGTCGACGCCGCCCAGGCGAGCGAGACGTCGCTGCCGATGGGCGCCGGCGCCGCCAATCTGTATTCGCTGTTCGCCGCCGGCGGCGGCGGCGGGCTCGACTTCTCGGGCATCATCCGCCTGATCCGCTCCGGCCGGGCCGAGGCATGACGACGCAAGGGGGAGACATGACCGAGGACGCGCAGGGGGCGCCGGTTCTGGACGTGCGCAATGTTTCGCTGGCCTTCAAGGCGGTGCGGGCGTTGCGCGACGTCAGCTTTCAGGTCAAGCGCGGCGAGTTGTTTTCGATCATCGGGCCCAACGGCGCCGGCAAGACCTCGATGCTGAACTGCGTCTCGGGGCGCTACCGCCCCACCGAGGGGCGGGTGGTGTTCGAGGGCCGGGACGTCACCGATCTGCGCCCCAACGACCGCGCCCAGTTGGGCATCGGGCGCACCTTCCAGAACCTGGCCCTGTTCGGGCACATGACCGTGCTCGACAACATCATGGTCGGGCGCCACCACCTGCTGCGCAACAACTTCGTCACCGGCAGCCTCTATTGGCTGGGCGGCGCGCAGAAGGAGGAACTGGCCCATCGCCGCGAGGTCGAGGACATCATCGACTTCCTGGAGATATCCCACATCCGCAAGGCCCAGGCCGGCACGCTGTCCTACGGCCTGCGCAAGCGGGTCGAGCTGGCGCGCGCCGTGGCGCTGCGCCCCAGCCTCATCCTCCTGGACGAGCCGATGGCGGGGATGAACCTGGAAGAGAAGGAGGACATGGCCCGCTACATCGTCGATCTGAACGAGGAGTGGGGCATGACCGTGGTCATGATCGAGCACGACATGGGGGTGGTGATGGACATCTCCCACCGGGTCATGGTGCTCGATTTCGGCGCCAAGATCGCCGAGGGCGACCCCGACACCGTCATGAACAACGAGCGGGTCAAGGTCGCCTATCTGGGCGAAGATGACGAGGGCGAGAGCGATGTGGCGTAAGCCGGGCCGCACCGAATACAACGACGTCGAGCGCCTGGATACCTTCCCCAAGCTGCTGGTCCACAACGCCGCCACCTGGCCCGGCGATGTGTGTATGCGCGAGAAGGAATTCGGCATCTGGATCGAATACACCTGGGCCGATGCCCTGCGCGAGGTGCGCGGCATGGCGGTGGGGATGCACGCCCTGGGGGTGAAGCGCGGCGACGTCGTGGCGCTGATCGGCAAGAACCGGCCGCATTGGGTGTGGGCCGAATACGCCGCCCATGCCGTGGGCGCGATGACGGTCGGCATCTACGAGGACGTGCTGGGGCAGGAGGCGGTCTACCTGCTGGACTACACCGAGGCCGAGGTCATCGTCGCCGAGGACGAGGAGCAGGTGGACAAGCTGTTGGAGGTCGCCGACGAGCTGCCGAAGCTGCGCCACATCGTCTATTGGGATCCGCGCGGGATGCGCAAGTACCACGACCACCGCCTGGTGTTCATGGACGACATGAAGACCCGCGGCGCCGAGGCCGAGGCCAAGGATCCCGACCTGTTCGCCCGCGAGGTCGCCGCCGGCAAGGGCGAGGACGTGGTGGTGCTGTGCACCACCTCGGGCACCACCGCCAACCCCAAGCTGGCCATGCTGCAGGCGGGGCCCTTCCTGCGCCACTGCCTGTCCTATCTGCGCGCCGATCCCAAATGCGTCGGCGACAACTATGTCTCGGTGCTGCCGCTGCCCTGGATCATGGAGCAGGTCTACGGCGTGGCGCAGCCGCTGATCTGCCGCAACATCGTCAATTTCGTCGAGGAACCCGAGACGATGATGGCCGATTTCCGCGAGATCGGCCCGCACTTCGTGCTGCTGGCGCCGCGCATGTGGGAGAACATGGCCGCCGATGTGCGCTCGCGGATGATGGACGCCACCCGCTTCAAGCAGTTCATGTTCGACCTGGGCATGAAATACGGCATGAAGGCGCTGGAGCAGGGGCGGCATTCGAAGCTGGCCTATTTCCTGCTGTTCCGCGCCCTCAAGGACCGCCTCGGCTTCACCCATCTGCGCTCGGCCGCCACCGGCGGCGCCGCCCTGGGGCCGGAGACCTTCAAGTTCTTCCAGGCGATGGGGGTGCCGCTGCGCCAGCTTTACGGCCAGACGGAACTCGGCGGCGCCTACACCGTGCACCGCGCCGACGACATCGATTTCGACACCGTCGGCGTCGCCTTCGACGACGCCGAGGTCAAGATCGAGAGCCCCGATTCCAGCGGCCTCGGCGAGATCGTCGCCCGCAACGACGGCATGTTCCTGGGCTATTACAAGAACGAGAAGGCCACCCAGGAGGACGTGCGCGACGGCTGGATGTATACCGGCGACGCCGGCTACATGAACGACAACGGCCATCTGGTGGTCATCGATCGCATCAAGGATTTGGCCACCACCGCCGCCGGCACGCGCTTCTCGCCGCAATACATCGAGAACAAGCTGAAATTCTCGCCCTTCGTCGCCGAGGCGGTGATCCTCGGCCACGAGAAGCCCTATCTGGCGGCGATCATCTGCATCCGCTTCTCGATCGTGTCGAAATGGGCGGAATCGCGCGGCATCGCCTTCACCAACTACACCAATCTGTCGGCGCGGCCCGAGGTCTACGAAATGCTGCGCGCCGAGGTCGAGAAGGTCAACGCCACCCTGCCCGAGGCCCAGCGCATCAACAAGTTCCTGCTGCTCTACAAGGAACTGGACCCCGACGACGGCGAGTTGACCCGCACCCGCAAGGTGCGCCGCGGTGTCATCAACGACAAATACGGCGACATCATCGACGCCATCTATGCCGGCGAGGACATGGTGCCCGTCGACGCGGTCATCACCTTCCAGGACGGCGGCACCAGCCGCATCAAGACCGAACTGAAGGTCGTCACCCTGCGCGAGCCGGCGAAAGAGCCGGTGGCCGCCGAGTAGGAGCCCCGCGGCGATGAACTGGGAATTCTTTTTTCAACTGCTGATCAACGGGCTCATCGTCGGCACGCTGTACGGCGTCGTCGCCATGTGCTTCGTGCTGATCTACAAGTCGACGCAGGTGGTGAACTTCGCCCAGGGCGAGTTCCTGCTCATCGGCGCCTGGGTGTGCTGGTGGCTGATGGTCGACATGCAGTTGCCGTTCTGGGCCGGTTTCCTGATGACGCTGCTGTTCATGATGGCCTTCGGCATCATGCTGCAGGTGGTGGTGCTGCGGCCGATGATCGGCGAGCCCATCATTTCGGTCATCATGGTCACCATCGGCCTGACCATCTTCTTCCAGGCGATCATGAAGTGGATGTTCGGGGTGTTCGCGCAGCCCTTCCCGGAGATCTTCCCGGTCGCCTCGGTCAATATCGGCGGCTTGCAGGTGCAGACCGCCTATATGATGAGCCTGGTGATCTCGGTCTTCATCATGATCGGCTTCGCCTGGTTCTTTAAGTATTCCCGCATGGGCCTGGCGATGCGCGCCACCGCCTTCAACCAGCAGGTGGCGCAAAGCCTGGGCATCTCGGTCAAGAGCGTCTTCGCGATGGCCTGGGCGATCTCGGCGATGGTCTCGGCGCTGGCCGGGGTCGTCATCGGCATCGTCAACGGCGTCTCCTCGGCGCTGTCCTTCGTCGGCATCAAGGTGTTCCCGGCGGTGATCCTGGGCGGCCTCGACTCCATCGTCGGCGCCGTCGTCGGCGGCCTGATCGTCGGCGTGCTGGAGAACATGGCCGAATACGTCGACGTCCAGTGGCTCAATCTGGGCAATCTTTACAACGTCGTGCCGTTCTACGTTCTGGTCATCATCCTGATGATCAAGCCCTACGGGCTGTTCGGCACGCGCGACATCGAGAGGGTGTGAGTCGATGGCGACGATTTCGGCGTCGATGATTCCGTGCGGCCAGTACCGCACCAGCTACGCCAAGGACACCACCATCTTCCCCACCCCGGCCTCGCGCGCCTTCGCGGCGCTGGGGGTGGCGCTGCTGGCCGCCGCGCCCTTTCTGGTGGGCAGCTATTACCTGAACCTGCTGATCCAGATCGGCTATTACGGCATCGCCGCGCTGGGGCTGAACATCCTGGTGGGCTCGACCGGGCAGATCTCGCTGGGCCACGCCGCCTTTTTCGGCTTCGGCGCCTTCGCCTCGGCGTGGCTGAACAACACCACCGGCATTCCGGTGTTCTTCACCATCCCGCTGGCCGGGCTGATGACCACCGCGGTCGGCATGATCTTCGGCATCCCGGCGGCGCGCATCAAGGGGCTGTACCTGGCCATCGCCACCTTCGCCTCGCAGTTCATCCTCGAGGACTTCTTCGCCCGCGCCGAGTGGTTCACCGGCGGTTCCTACGGCTCGATGGCCAATTCCTTCAGCCTCTTCGGCTGGACCCTGGACAGTGACCAGACCTATTTCTACGTCGTCCTGGGCTGGGTGGTGGTGATGTTCCTGCTGGGCGCCAATCTGCTGCGCTCGCGCGACGGCCGTGCCTTCGTGGCGGTGCGCGACCACTACCTGTCGGCCGAGGTGATGGGCATCCGCCTCACCAAGTACCGCATCCTGTCCTTCGGCATCTCCTCCTTTTACGCCGGCATCGGCGGGGCGCTGTACGGGCATTATCTCGGCTACATTTCCGCCGAGGGCTTTACCATCCTGTTGTCGATCCAGTTCCTGGGCATGATCATCATCGGCGGCCTGGGTTCGGTGATGGGCACCCTGATGGGGACCGCGTTCATGGTGCTGCTGCCCGAGCTGACCACCGAACTGAGCAACGGCATCAACATCCTGGCCGGCGGCAACCTGCCCTGGCTGACCGACGGCCTGGCCTTCATGAAGGAGGCCGCCATCGGCCTGGCGATCATCCTGTTCCTGATTTTCGAGCCCGACGGCTTGGCCCATCGCTGGCGCCAGATCAGGGCCTATTGGAAACTGTACCCCTTCTCGTACTGAGGTGCAGGGCAACAACACCAGCAACCGACCGCTTACAGAGGGAAATAAAGGGAGTGAAACGATGAAACGCACATTGGTATCGGCCGTGGCGGTCACGGCCCTGCTGGCCACCGCGCCGGCCTTTTCCCAGGACAGCATCTTTGTCGGCCACATCGCCGACTACAGCGGCGCCACCTCCGACGTCGGCCGGCCCTACGGCCAGGGCGTCGCCGACGCCCTGAAGTGGCTGAACCAGAACGGCGGCATCGACGGCACCGCCATCGAGTTCGAGACCGTGGACTATTCCTACGAGGTGCCGCGCGCTATCTCCACCTACAAGCGCTGGACGTCGCAGAAGAACCCCGTCGCCCTGCAGGGCTGGGGCACCGGCGACACCGAGGCGCTGGTCACCTTCGTCGCCAAGGACGAGATTCCCTACATCTCGGCCTCCTATTCCGGCCACCTGACCGACCCGGTGGGCAAGTCGCCGCGCACCAAGACGCCGGCGCCCTACAACTTCTTCTACGGCCCGTCCTATTCCGACGGCTGCCGCGGGCTGGTGCAGTGGGCCGCCGACGACTGGGAGAAGAAGGGCGGCGACGGCGCGCCGAAATGGGTGCATCTGGGCGACAACCACCCCTACCCGAACGCCCCCAAGGAAGCCTGCGCCGCCTATGCCGAGGAACTGGGCTTCGAGGTTCTGAACCCGATCCTGTATTCGCTCAAGCCCGGCGACTTCAAGGCGCAGTGCCTGACCCTGAAGCAGTCCGGCGCCAACTACGCCTATCTCGCCAACACCGGCGGCTCGACGATTTCGCTGCTCAAGTCCTGTGACACCGTCGGCGTCGACGTCCAGTTCGTCGCCAATGTCTGGGGCATGGACGAGAACGCCCTCAACGCCACCGGCAAGGCCGGCGACGGCGTTGCCTGGGTGGTGGGCGCCGCCACCTGGAACGATGACGTCCCCGGCATGGAGCTGGTGCGCGAAATCTCCAAGATTTCGGACCCGTCCGGCGAGGAGTACCGCGTCGGCCACTACATGCGCGGCATCTGCTCGGTGTTCTTTATGCGCGACGCCATGAAGGTCGCCAAGGGCATGGACGGCGGCATCACCGGCCCCAACATCAAGGCCGGGTTCGAGACCTTCGAGAACCATGCCCCGGCCGATCTTGAGGGCGTGTGCCTGCCGCACACCTGGACGGCCGAGAACCATCGCGGCACCACCGAGGTCCTGGTGTACCGCGCCAACGTGGCGGACGACGGCAGCTTCGAAATGGAGCATGTCTTCTCCGCCGACCTGCCCCGCCGCGACGACTGGCTGGGCTGGTAAGACCCAAGGTGTGGGAGGGGCCGCCGCGGCCCCTCCCCGTCTTTTTCTGGTAACCGGAGTGGCCGATGGCTGAACCCGCGAAACAGGTCGACACCGCCGAACCGCTGCTGGCGGTCAACAATATCGAGGTGGTCTACGACGAGGTCATCCTGGTGCTGCGCGGCGTCAGCCTCGAAGTGCCCAAGGGCGAGATCGTCACCCTGCTGGGCCCCAACGGCGCCGGCAAGTCCACGACCCTGAAGGCCATTTCCGGCCTCCTGCGCACCGAGGACGGCGAGGTCACCCGCGGCACCATCCACTACAAGGGCCGCGACATCGCCAATGGCGAACCCGAAAAAATCGTGCGCAACGGCATCTTTCAGGTCATGGAGGGGCGGCGCATCGTCGAGGACATGACCATCGTCGAGAACCTGCGCCTGGGCGCCTTCACCCGCAAGGACGGGCGCGCGGCCATCGACGCCGACATCGACCTGGTGTTCGAGTATTTTCCGCGCCTGAAGGAACGCTCCGGCCTGGCCGGCTACCTGTCGGGCGGCGAGCAGCAGATGCTGGCCATCGGCCGGGCGCTGATGGCGCGCCCGGAGATGATCCTGCTGGACGAGCCGTCGATGGGCCTGTCGCCGCTGCTGGTGCGCGAGGTCTTCGACATCATCGCCAAACTCAATTCCGACCTCGGCGTCACCATCCTGCTGGTGGAGCAGAACGCCCGCATGGCGCTCAAGCTCGCCACCTACGGCTACATCATGGAATCGGGCAAGGTGGTGCTCGACGGCAGCCGCGAGGATCTGATCAACAACGAGGACGTCAAGGAATTCTATCTCGGCGGCGGCGGCGGCGAGGAGCGCAAGTCGTTCAAGAACCTGAAATCCTACAAGCGCCGCAAGCGCTGGCTGTAAGGACGAGGTGATGGCGCAGCCCCATTTCGACCATCTGGAAACCCGATCGGCCGCGGCCCGCGAAGCGGCGCTGATGGAATCGCTGGCGCGCCAGGTGGCGCACGCCAAGGCGAACGCGCCCTATTTCGGCCGCGTGCTGGCGGACGTCGATCCCCAGGCGGTGCGCAGCCGCGAGGCCCTGGCCGCCCTGCCGGTCACCCGCAAGGCCGACCTGCACGACCTTCAGGCCGAGGCGCCGCCCTTCGGCGGCCTCGTCGCCGGCGACTGGGGCTCGCTGGCGCGGGTGTTCGCCTCGCCGGGGCCGATTCACGACCCGGAGGGGCGCGGCCCCGACTGGTGGCGCTCGGCCCGCGCCCTGTACGCCGCCGGCTTCCGGCGCGGCGAACTGGTGCACAACGCCTTTTCCTATCACTTCACCCCCGCCGGGGTGATTTTCGAGACCGGCTGCCACGCCCTGGGCTGCACCGTGTTCCCGGCCGGCGTCGGCCAGACCGAGGCCCAGGCGCGGGCCATCGCCGGGCTGCGGCCGTCGGGCTACACCGGCACGCCGTCCTTCCTGAAGACCATCCTCGACAAGGCGCGCGAGCTTGACCTCGACACTTCCTCGCTGACCAAGGCGCTGGTCACCGGCGAGGCGCTGCCGCCCGACCTGCGCCGCCTGCTGGAGGACGAGCACGGCGTGCGCACGCTGCAATGCTACGGCACCGCCGATCTGGGCATCGTCGCCTACGAGTCCGAGGCCCGCGAGGGCCTGATCGTCGACGAGGGCGCCATCGTCGAGATCGTGCGCCCCGGCACCGGCGATCCGGTGCCCGAGGGCGAGGTCGGCGAGGTGGTGGTGACCATCCTCAATCCCGACTACCCGCTGATTCGCTTCGCCACCGGCGATCTGTCGGCGGTGCTGTCGGGGCCCAGCCCCTGCGGGCGCACCAACATGCGCATCAAGGGCTGGATGGGCCGCGCCGACCAGACCACCAAGGTCAAGGGCATGTTTGTGCATCCGCGCCAGGTGGCCGAGGTGGCGCGCCGCCATCCCGAGGTGCAAAAGGCCCGCCTGGTGGTGGAGCGCGAGGGCCCGGCCACCGACGTCATGACCCTGCACTGCGAGGTCGCCGACCCCGCCGCCACCGGCCTCGCCGCCGCCATCGCCGAGTCGGTGCAGGCGGTGTGCAAGCTCAAGGGGCAGGTGCGCCTGGTCGCCGCCGGCGACCTGCCCAATGACGGCAAGGTCATCGAGGACGCCCGGCCGCCGGCGACGCCGGCCTGACCGACGGCGCCGGCGACGGCCGCCACCAAGAAGAAAAGAGGAGCCAGCACCATGACCGCTGATATCGCCCTTCAGCTCGACCCCCACGCCTTGGCCCGCGAGCTGGGCGGCAAGCACCTCATCGACGGCGCCTTCCGCGCCAGCGCCGCCGGCAAGACCTTTCCGGTCGTCAACCCCGCCACCGGCGAGGAGATCGCCCAGGCCGCCTATGGCGAGGCCGCCGACGTCGACATCGCCGTCGCCGCCGCCAAGAAGGCGCAGCGCGAATGGGCGCGGCTGCCCGCCCGCCAGCGCGGCAAGCTGGTCGCCGAATGCGGCCGCGCCCTGGCCGAGCATGTCGAGGAGCTGGGCCGCCTGATGGCCCTGGAGACCGGCAAGGCGCTGCGCACCGAAAGCCGCGTCGAAGCCAATGTGCTCGCCGACATGTTCGTGTTCTTCGGCGGCCTGGGCTCGGAGCTGAAGGGCGAGACGGTGCCCTTCAACCCAGACATGCTGACCGTCACCGTGCGCGAGCCGGTGGGCGTGGTCGGCGTCATCATCCCCTGGAACGTGCCGCTGCTCCTGATGGCGATGAAGGTCGCCGCGGCGGTGGTCGCCGGCAACGCGGTGGTGGTGAAATCGGCCGAGGAGGCGCCGCTGACGGTGCTGCGCGTGGTCGAGATCATGAGCCGCATCCTGCCGCCCGGCGTCGTCAACCTGCTGTCGGGCTTCGGGCCCGAATGCGGCCAGCCGCTGGTGGCGCATCCCGACGTCGGCAAGGTCTCCTTCACCGGCTCGGTGGAGACCGGGCGCATCGTCTACAAGGTGGCGGCCGAGAAGATCATCCCCGTCACCCTGGAGCTGGGCGGCAAGAGCCCGATGATCGTCATGCCCGACGCCGACATGGACCGCGTCGTCGCCGGCGCCATCGGCGGAATGCGCTTCACCCGCCAGGGGCAAAGCTGCACCGCCTCCAGCCGCATCTTCGTCCACGACAGCCTGCACGACGAGTTCGTTCGCCGCCTCAAGGAGCAGGTGGACGCGATGGTGATGGGCGATCCCCTGGACGAGAAGACCGACATCGGCACCATCGTTTCGCCGCAGCAGTTGGAGCGGGTGCGCTCCTACATCGACATCGGCCGCGCCGCCGACGGCGTCGAGGCGCATGTCTGCTCGCGGATGCCGGAGGATCCGCGCCTGAAGGACGGGCTGTTCGTGCAGCCGGTGATCTTCACCGGCGTCACCAACGACATGAAGATCGCCCGCGAGGAAATCTTCGGCCCCGTCGCCTGCGTCATCCGCTGGACGGACTACGACGAGGTCATCGCCCAGGCCAATGACAGCGAGTTCGGCCTCGCCGCCACCGTCTGGACCCGCGACCTCAAGACGGCGATGGACGCCACCCGCCGCCTGGAGGCCGGCTTCGTGCAGGTGAACCAGAACCTGGTGGTGCAACCCGGCCTGTCCTATGGCGGCTGCAAGACCTCGGGGCTCGGCAAGGAAGCGTCGCTGGAATCGATGCTCGAACACTTCACCCACAAGAAGACCATCATCTTCAACATGCAGTAGGGCGGCCGCCGATCATGAAGAACTCGCCAGCGCACTTTCCGACCCTGAACTTCGACCTCGGCGAAACCGCCGACATGCTGCGGGAGTCGGTGTTCAACTTCGCCCAGGCCGAAATCGCGCCGCGCGCCGCCGAGATCGACGAGGTCAACGACTTCCCCGCCGACCTGTGGCGCAAGATGGGCGATCTGGGCGTCCTGGGCCTGACCGTCGAGGAGGAATACGGCGGCGCCGGCATGGGGTATCTGGAGCATGTGGTGGCGATGGAGGAAATCTCCCGCGCCTCCGCCTCGGTGGGCCTGTCCTACGGCGCGCACTCCAATCTGTGCGTCAACCAGATTCGCCGCAACGGCACCGCCGAGCAGAAGGGCCGCTACCTGCCCAAGCTGATCACCGGCGAGCATGTCGGCGCCCTGGCGATGAGCGAGCCCGGCGCCGGCTCCGACGTGGTGTCGATGCGCCTCAAGGCCGAAAAGAAGGGCGACCGCTACATCCTCAACGGCAGCAAGATGTGGATCACCAACGGCCCCGAGGCCGACGTGATCGTCGTCTACGCCAAGACCGACCCGCAGGCGGGGCCGCGTGGCATCACCGCCTTCCTGGTCGAAAAGGGCTTCAAGGGCTTCTCGGTGGCGCAGAAGCTCGACAAGCTGGGGATGCGCGGCTCCAACACCGGCGAGTTGGTGTTCGAGGACTGCGAGGTGCCCGAGGAGAACGTCCTGGGCGCGCTGGGGCTCGGCGTCAACGTGCTGATGAGCGGCCTCGACTACGAACGTCTCGTGCTGTCGGGCGGGCCGGTGGGCATCATGCAGGCCTGCATGGATGTGGTGGTGCCCTATGTCCACGAGCGCCGCCAGTTCGACCAGCCCATCGGCGAATTCCAGCTCATGCAGGGCAAGCTGGCCGACATGTACACCACCCTGAACGCCAGCAAGGCCTACGCCTATGCCGTCGCCAAGGCCTGCGACCGCGGCGAGACCACGCGCAAGGACGCCGCCGGGGTGATCCTCTACACCGCCGAGAAGGCCACCTGGATGGCGCTGGAAGCGATCCAGTGCCTGGGCGGCAACGGCTATATCAACGAGTACCCCACCGGCCGCCTGCTGCGCGACGCCAAGCTCTACGAAATCGGCGCCGGCACCTCGGAAATCCGCCGGATGCTGATCGGCCGCGAGTTGTTCAAGGAGACGGCCTGAACCGGAGCGCGGCATGGCGGAGCTGATCGAGACCTATCGCGGCACGGTCTATCCCTGGCACTGCGACCACATCGGCCACATGAACGTCATGTGGTATGTCGGCAAGTTCGACGAGGCGACGTGGAACCTGTTCGTGCATCTGGGCCTGACGCCGTCGCGCCTGCGCGCCGAGGGGCGCGGGCTGGCGGCGGTGTCGCAGAAGATCGCCTATCGCCAGGAGGTCCACGCCGGCGACGTCGTCACCGTCGCCAGCGCCATCCAGGAGATGCGCCCCAAGGTCATCCGCTTCATCCACGAGATGCGCAATGGCGAAACCGGCGACATCGCCGCCGTGACCGAACTGACCGGCGTCTACATGGACACCGCCGCGCGCGCCTCCTGCCCGTTTCCCGAAGAGGTGTTTCGCACGGGCGAAACGATGATCGTCCCTTACGAGACCGAGGGTTTGTGGCGATGAGGCGCCCGCGCGGTAGCCCCACCTTCGCACCTGCGGTAAGATGTAGCGATCCGCTCCGTCGCAACCAGAGGATATGACATGAGCACCACCGATCCCGTCGTCATCGTCGGCGCCGCCCGCACCCCGATGGGCGGCTTTCAGGGCGAGTTGGCCCCCGTGGCGGCGCCGGCGCTGGGCGCCGCCGCAATCCGCGCCGCGCTGGAGCGCGCCGGCGTCGCGCCGGATCAGGTCGACGAGGTGATCATGGGCCTGTGCCTGTTCGCCGGCCTCGGCCAGGCGCCGGCGCGCCAGGCGGGGCGCGGCGCCGGGCTGCCCGACTCGGTGGGCGCCACCACCATCTCCAAGATGTGCGGCTCGGGGATGAAGGCGGCGATGCTGATTCACGACCTCATCCGCGCCGGGTCGGTGGGCATCGGCGTCGCCGGCGGCATGGAGAGCATGAGCAACGCCCCCTATCTGCTGGAGAAGGCGCGCGGCGGCTACCGCATGGGCCACGGCCGGGTGATGGACCACATGTTCCTCGACGGCCTCGAAGACGCCTATGACCGCGGCCGCCTGATGGGCACCTTCGCCGAGGACACCGCCCAGCATTACCAGTTCACCCGCGAGGCCCAGGACGAATTCGCCATGACCTCGCTGGCCCGCGCCCAGAAGGCCACCGAGGACGGCAGCTTCGCCCCCGAGATCGTCCCCGTCGCCATCAAGACCCGCAAGGGCGAGACGGTGGTGGACAAGGACGAACAGCCCCGCAAGGCGGCGCCCGACAAGATTCCGGCGCTGAAGCCCGCCTTCCGCGAGGGCGGCACGGTGACCGCCGGCAACGCCAGTTCCATCTCCGACGGCGCCGCCGCGCTGGTGCTGATGCCGCTGTCCGAGGCCGAAAAGCGCGGGTTGACGCCGCTGGCGATGATTCACGGCCACGCCACCTTCGCCCAGGAACCGGCCTGGTTCACCACCGCGCCGGTGGGGGCGATGAAGGCGTTGTTCGACAAGGTCGGCTGGCAGGCCAAGGACGTCGACCTGTTCGAGATCAACGAGGCCTTCGCTGTGGTGACGATGGCGGCGATGCGCGATCTCGACCTGCCGCACGACAAGGTCAACGTCCACGGCGGCGCCTGCGCGCTGGGCCATCCCATCGGCGCCTCGGGGGCGCGGGTGATGGTGACCCTGCTGGCTGCGCTGCGGAAATACGACCTCAAGCGCGGCGTTGCCAGCTTGTGCATCGGCGGCGGCGAGGCCACCGCCGTCGCCATCGAACGCCTGAACTGAGGGCCCAACCGGCGATGACCGTCCTCAAAAGCGCCCTCGACACCCGCTCCGACGACTACCGCGCCAACGCCGAGCGCATGGCGGCGCTGGTCGAGGATCTGCGCGCCCAGGTGGCGGCGGTGAAGCTCGGCGGCGGCGAGCGCGCCCGCCAGCGCCATCTGGACCGCGGCAAGCTGCTGCCGCGCGACCGCATCCGCCATCTGCTCGACGTCGGCTCGCCGTTCCTGGAATTTTCGCAGTTGGCCGCCCACGGCATGTATTCCGGCGACGTGGCGGCGGCGGGCATCATCACCGGCATCGGCCGCATCAACGGCCAGGAATGCGTGGTGGTCTGCAACGACGCCACCGTCAAGGGCGGCTCGTACTTTCCGATGACGGTCAAGAAGCACCTGCGCGCCCAGGAAATCGCGCGGGAGAACCGGCTGCCCTGCGTCTATCTGGTCGAATCGGGCGGCGCCAACCTGCCGACGCAGGACGAGGTGTTCCCCGACAAGGAGCATTTCGGCCGCATTTTCTACAACCAGGCCAATATGAGCGCCGCCGGCATCCCCCAGATCGCAGTGGTGCTGGGCTCGTGCACGGCGGGCGGCGCCTACATCCCGGCGATGTCGGACGAAAGCGTCATCGTCAAGAACCAGGGCACCATCTTCCTGGGCGGTCCGCCGCTGGTGAAGGCCGCCACCGGCGAGGTGGTCACCGCCGAGGATTTGGGCGGCGCCGACGTCCATTGCCGCACCTCGGGCGTCACCGACCATTACGCCCTCGACGACGCCCACGCCCTGGCCATCGCCCGGCGGCTGGTGGGCAACCTGAATCGGGTGAAGCCGGCGCAGCTCGACCTGCGCACGCCGGAGGAGCCCGCCTACGACCCCGCCGAGCTCTACGGCGTCATCCCCGCCGATCCGCGCAAGCCCTACGACGTGCGCGAGGTCATCGCCCGCCTCGTCGACGGCAGCCGCTTCGAGGAGTTCAAGCAGCTCTACGGCACCACCCTGGTCTGCGGCTTCGCGCATATCTGGGGCTATCCGGTGGGCATCGTCGCCAACAACGGCATCCTGTTCGCCGAATCGGCGCAGAAGGGGGCGCATTTCGTCGAGCTGTGCAGCCAGCGCGGCATTCCGCTGATCTTCCTGCAGAACATCACCGGCTTCATGGTGGGGCGCAAATACGAGGCCGGCGGCATCGCCAAGGACGGCGCCAAGATGGTCACCGCCGTCGCCTCGGCGCGGGTGCCGAAATTCACCATGATCATCGGCGGCAGCTTCGGGGCCGGCAATTATTCAATGTGCGGGCGCGGCTATCAGCCGCGGCTGTTGTGGATGTGGCCCAACGCCCGCATCTCGGTGATGGGCGGCGAGCAGGCGGCGAATGTGCTGGCGCAGATTCGCCGCGACGCCCTGGAGGCGCGGGGCGAAAGCTGGTCGGCGGAGGACGAGGAGGCCTTCAAGGCCCCCATCCGCGAGCAGTACGAGACCCAGGGGCATCCCTACTACGCCAGCGCGCGCCTGTGGGACGACGGCATCGTCGACCCCGCCGACACGCGCCTGGTGCTGGCGCTGGGCATCTCGGCGGCGCTGAACGCCCCCATCGAGCCGACCACCTTCGGCGTCTTCCGGATGTGAGGCCGGGCATGAGCGAACCCTTGCGCATCGACACCGACTCCCGCGGCATCGCCACCGTGACCATGAACCGGCCGGCGGTGCACAACGCCTTCGACGACGCCCTCATCGGCGAGTTGGACCGCGCCTTCCGCGCCCTGGCCGCCGACGACGCCGTGCGCGTGGTGGTGCTGGCCTCCGAGGGCAAGAGCTTCTCGGCCGGCGCCGACCTCAACTGGATGAAGCGCATGGCCGGCTATTCCGACGCCGAGAACTACGCCGACGCGCTGGGACTGGCGCGGATGCTGGACGCCATCGACTGCTGCCCGAAGCCGGTGATCGCGGCCGTGCAGGGGGCGGCGCTGGGCGGCGGCGTCGGGCTGGTCGCCGCCTGCGACATCGCCGTCGCCGCCGAGGAGGCGAAGTTCGGCCTGACCGAGGTGCGCCTGGGCATCATCCCGGCGGTGATCTCGCCCCATGTCATCGCCGCCATCGGCCGCCGCGCCAGCCGCCGCTACATGCTGACCGGCGAACGCTTCGGCGCCGCCGAGGCGCTGCGCCTGGGGCTGGTGCACGAGGTGGTGGCGGGGGCGGAGCTGGGCGCTGCCACCCAGGGCATCGCCGAGCATCTGCTCAAGGCCGGGCCCGAGGCGCTGGCCGCCTGCAAGACGCTGATCCGCACCGTCGGCGACATGCCCTTGGGCGAGGAGGTGGCTGCCTACACCGCCCGCCAGATCGCCGACCGCCGCGCCTCGGACGAAGGCCGCGAGGGCATCGGCGCCTTCCTGGAGAAACGCAAGCCGCGGTGGATGGCCCAGTGATGTTCGACAAGATCCTCATCGCCAACCGGGGCGAGATCGCCTGCCGAGTCATTCGCACCGCCCGCCGCATGGGGGTGGCGACGGTGGCCGTCTATTCCGACGCCGACGCCGAGGCCCCGCATGTGCGCCTGGCCGACGAGGCGGTGCGCCTGGGCCCGCCGCCGGCGGCGGAAAGCTATCTCGACCAGGCGAAGATCCTCGACGCCTGCCGGGCCACCGGCGCCCAGGCGGTGCATCCCGGCTATGGCTTCCTGTCCGAGAACGCCGCCTTCGCCGAGGCCTGCGCCGCCGCCGGCATCGTCTTCATCGGGCCGCCGCCGGACGCCATCCGCGTCATGGGCTCGAAATCGGAATCGAAGCGGCTGATGGCCCAGGCCGGGGTGCCGCTTGTGCCCGGCTATCACGGCGAGGAGCAGGACGACGCCCGCTTGGCCGCGGCGGCCGAGGAGATCGGCTTCCCGGTGCTGGTCAAGGCCTCGGCCGGCGGCGGCGGCAAGGGGATGCGCGTCGTGCGCGCCGCCGGCGAGTTGCAGGCGGCGCTGGAGGGCGCCCGGCGCGAGGCCAAGGCCGCCTTCGGCGACGACACGCTGCTGGTCGAGAAATACCTGGAGCAACCCCGCCACGTCGAAATGCAGGTGTTCGCCGACACCCACGGCAACGCCGTGCACCTGTTCGAGCGCGACTGCTCCATCCAGCGCCGCCACCAGAAGATCATCGAGGAGGCCCCCGCCCCCGGCCTGGACGAGGCGGTGCGCGCCCGCCTGGGCGAGGCGGCGGTGGCGGCGGCCAAGGCCATCGGCTATGTCGGCGCCGGCACGGTGGAGTTCCTGTACGCCGGCGGCGAGGTCTATTTCATCGAGATGAACACCCGCCTGCAGGTCGAGCACCCGGTGACCGAGATGATCACCGGCCTCGACCTGGTGGAATGGCAGTTGCGGGTGGCGGCGGGGGCGCCGCTGCCGCTGGCCCAGGAGGCCATCACCCGCCACGGCCACGCCTTCGAGGCGCGGGTCTACGCCGAGGATCCCGACCGCGATTTCCTGCCCGCCACCGGCACCTTGCTGCGGCTGCGCCCGCCGGCGCCGGGGCCGCATGTGCGCGTCGACGCCGGCGTCGCCGAGGGCGGCGCGGTGACGCCGCATTACGACCCCATGATCGCCAAGCTGATCGTCTGGGACGAGGACCGCGCCGCCGCCGTGCGCCGCCTGCGCCGCGCCCTGCGGGCCTTCGAGGTCGTGGGCGTGACCACCAATCTGGGCTTCCTCTCGGCGGTGGCCGAACATCCCGCCTTCGCCGACGGCGAGGTCGAGACCGGTTTCATCGACCGCCATCGCGCGGCGCTGCTGCCGCCGCCGGCCGAGGCGCCGGCCGAGGTGGTGGCGCTGGCGGCGCTGGCGGTGATGCTGCGCCGCGAGGACGAGGCCGCCGCCGCCGCTCGGCGCTCCGCCGACCCCTGCTCGCCCTGGAACGCGGTCTCGGGCTGGCGGCTGAACGACGACAACCACCACGATCTCGCCTTCGAGGAGGGCGGGGCGCGCCACGCCGTCACGGTGCATTTCCGCCGCCGGGGCTGGCGCCTTGACCTGCCCGGGCGCGAGGCGCCGGTGATCGCCACCGCCGAGCGCGACGCCGACGGCGTCGTCCATGCCGACCTCGGCGGCCACCGCCTGCGGGCGCCGGTGGTGCTGGACGGCCTGCGGGTGACGGTGCTGCACGGCGGGCGGGTCTGGCGGCTGCTGCTGGACGATCCCACCGCCGCCGCGGCGGCGCTGGAGGAGGGCGGCGCCGGCCTGCTGACGGCGCCCATGCCCGGCAAGGTGGTGGCGGTGCTGGTCGAGACCGGTGCCGCCGTCAAGGCCGGGCAGCCGCTGATGGTGCTGGAGGCGATGAAGATGGAACACACCATCACCGCCCCCGGCGACGGTACCGTGGCCGAGATTCGCTTCAACGCCGGCGATCAGGTCAGCGACGGCGACCAGCTTCTGGTGCTGGACCTGGACGAGGAGGGCTGAGGCATGGGCCTGCCGGCGCGCGTGCGCCTCGTCGAGGTCGGCCCCCGCGACGGGCTCCAGAACGAGCCCGGCCAGGTGCCGACGGCGGTGAAGGTCGAACTGATCTCGCGCCTCGCCGATGCCGGCGTCGGTGTCATCGAGGCCGGCAGCTTCGTCTCGCCGAAATGGGTGCCGCGGATGGCGGACACCGCCGAGGTCTTCGCCGCCGTCAAGGACCGTCCGGGAGTCGCCTTCCCGGTGCTGGTGCCCAACATGAAGGGCATGGAGGCGGCCCTGGCCGCCGGCGCCCGCGAGGTGGCGGTGTTCGCCGCCGCCTCCGAGACCTTCTCGCAAAAGAACATCAACTGCACCATCGCCGAGAGCCTGGAGCGGTTCGCGCCGGTGATCGCGGCCGCCGGGGCCAACGGCGTGCGGGTGCGCGGCTATGTCTCCTGCGTGCTGGGCTGCCCCTACGAAGGCGCGGTGGCGCCGGCGAAGGTGGCCGAGGTGGCGGCGCGCCTGTTCGCGATGGGCTGCTACGAGATCTCGCTGGGCGACACCATCGGCATCGGCACGCCCGGCCAGGCGCGGGCGATGGTGGCGGCCGTGGCCGAGCGGGTGCCGATGACGGCACTGGCGGCGCATTTCCACGACACCTACGGCCAGGCGCTGGCCAATCTGCTGGCGGTGCTGGAGCAGGGCGTGGCGGTGGTGGATTCCTCCGTCGCCGGCCTCGGCGGCTGCCCCTACGCCAAGGGGGCCAGCGGCAATGTTGCCAGCGAGGATGTGGTCTATATGCTGCACGGTCTGGGCATCGAGACGGGGATCGACCTCGACCGGCTGATCGCGGCAGGCTGTTATATTTCCCAGGCACTGGGGCGCGCGACCGGGTCCAAGGTCGCCCGCGCCCGGGGCTGCCCATGACCAGGGGGTGCGAATCATGAACTGCGATATCGTCGTGCATCTTGACGCCGGGCCGCGGACGGCGGCGCGGCTGGACGTGGCGGTCGATCTGGCCACGCGCCGCGGCGCCCGGCTGGTGGGCCTGTTCGGCCAGACCGAATCGTCGCCGGGGATGATGGCCTCGCGCGACCGCTCGCGCGCCTTGGTCGAGGCCGCCGCCCCGGTGCGCGAAACCTTCGAGGCCCGCGCCGCGGCGGCCGGCATCGCCCATGTGTGGCGCGACGTGTCCGGCTGGAGCCAGGACCGCCTCGTCGATGACCTCGTCGCCGCCTGCCGCCTCGCCGACCTGGTGGTGCTGGGGCAGTACGACGCCAAGCAGGCCGCCGGCACCCTGCCCGAGGAAATGAACGAGCAGGTGGTGCTGAACTGCGGGCGGCCGGTTCTGCTGATTCCGTCGGTGGGCGACTACGCCCATGTCGGACGCAACGTCGTCGTCGCCTGGAACGGCAGCCGCGAGGCGGCGCGCGCCCTGGCGGACGCCATGCCGGCGCTGGAGCAGGCCGACCACGTCACCGTGCTGGGCGTGCGCCCCGCCGGCACCCCCGATACCCTGGGCGAGGAGGCGGTGGTCGAGCATCTGGCCTGCCACGGCGTCAAGGCCTCGTGGGAAAGCCTGGGGGTCGCCGACATCGGCGTCATGGACGCCATCCTGTCGCGCAGCGCCGATCTGGGCGCCGACCTGCTGGTGATGGGCGCCCACGGGCACTATGGTTTCCCGGCGACGCGCCGGGGCGGCAACACGCGCTATGTGCTGCGCCACATGCCGCTGCCGGTCGTGATGTCGCACTGACACGATCAAGAGGGGAGAGGATGACCGCCACCTACGAGCACATCACCCTGGAGACGCGCGGGCCGGTGGGGCTGCTGACCCTCAACCGCCCCAAGGCGCTCAACGCCCTGTGCCAGAAGCTGACCGAGGAGATGACCGACGCCCTCGACCGGCTGGAGGCCGACGACGCGGTGGGCGCCATCGTCGTCACCGGCTCGGAAAAGGCCTTCGCCGCCGGTGCCGACATCAAGGAAATGGCCTCCAAGTCCTATATGGACGTCTATATGGAGGACTTCATCACCGCCACCTGGGAGCGGGTGACCCGCTGCCGCAAGCCGGTGATCGCGGCGGTGTCCGGTTACGCCCTCGGCGGCGGCTGCGAACTGGCGATGATGTGCGACATCATCCTGGCCGCCGACACCGCCAAGTTCGGCCAGCCGGAAATCACCATCGGCACCATCCCCGGCGCCGGCGGCACCCAGCGCCTGACCCGCGCCGTGGGCAAGTCCAAGGCGATGGAGATGATCCTCACCGGGCGCATGATGGAGGCCGAGGAGGCCGAGCGCTCCGGCCTGGTGGCGCGCGTGGTGCCGGCCGACCGGCTGATGGACGAGGCGCTGGCCCTGGGCGAGAAGATCGCCTCGATGTCGCGGCCGGTGGTCATGCTGGCGAAGGAGGCCGTCAACGCCGCCTTCGAGACCACCCTCACCGAGGGCATCCGTTTCGAGCGCCGGCTGTTCCACTCCACCTTCGCCACCGAGGACCAGAAGGAAGGCATGGCCGCCTTCGCCGAGAAGCGCCGGCCGGCCTTCAAGAACCGCTGACGGCGAGGGCGTGATCCGCCCACGCGCGGTCACGCCCCACCCGCCGTTGAGGCGGCGGCAACAAGCGCGCCCGGCGAGGGCAACAATGATCCGGGCCGGTTCCCTGCGAGTGGAAACGGCCTCAACAGGGGGACCGCAGGACATGCCGCAGCCCGACCACGTCATCAAGCTGGCGCTGCCCGAGGCGGAGGCGCTGGACGAGGACACCCAGGCCTATTTCGCCAAGTGCGAGGAGAAGCTGGGCATGGTGCCCTATGTCCTGCGCGCCTTCACGGTCAACCAGGACAAGCTGCGGGTGTTCTCGCGCTTCTACAACCAGCTCATGCTGGCGGAAAGCGGTCTGTCGAAGCTGGAGCGCGAGATGATCGCGGTGGCGGTATCCTCGGCGAATCGCTGCTATTACTGTCTGGTGGCGCACGGGGCGGCGGTGCGCCAGCTCTCCGGTGATCCGCAATTGGGCGAGATGATGGTGATGAACTACCGCGTCGCGCCCCTGGACGCCCGCCAGCGCGCCATGCTCGATTTCGCCTGGAAGCTGACGGCGACCCCGCACGATGTCGGCGACGAGGACCGCGCCCGCCTGCGCGAGGTCGGCTTCAGCGACAACGACATTTGGGACATCGCCGACGTCGCCGCCTTCTTCAACTATACCAACCGGCTGGCGCACGCCACCGACATGATGCCCAACCCCGAATACCACGGCATGGCGCGGTAGCGCCCCACGGGGGCGCCGCCGCGCCGCCGCCGCCGCGCCGGTCAGCGGGTTCCGTCCTGGTGGCCGGAATTGCCGGGCGTGCCGTCATTGCCGCCATTGCCGAAGCCGTTGTCGCCCTGGCCGTTGCCGCTTCCGGGCCCGCCATTGCCGCCGTCCCCGGTGTCGCCACCATCGCCGCCGTCGCCGGTATCGCCGCCGTCGCCGCCGTCGCCGGTATCACCGCCATCGCCGCCGTCGCCGGTGTCGCCGCCATCGCCGCCGTCGCCGGTATCGCCGCCGTCGCCGCCATCGCCGGTATCACCACCATCGCCGCCGTCGCCGGTGTCGCCACCATCGCCGCCGTCGCCGGTATCGCCGCCATCGCCGCCGTCGCCGGTATCGCCGCCATCGCCGCCGTTCCCGGTGTCGCCACCATCGCCGCCGTCGCCGGTATCACCGCCATCGCCGCCGTCGCCGGTGCCGGCGCCGGGGGCCGACGGCGCCGATGGCGTCGAACCGCCGTCGCCCGAGGCGTGGGTGAACGAGACCTGGGTGGCCCCGGACCCGCAGTTCACGTTCGGATCATACGCCGCCTGCGCGCAGGGCTCGCCCGCCAAGCGCAGCCCGGCGGGTTGCCATACGCAACCGGTCAGCAGCACACCGCCGACCATGATGATGGTCGAGGTGGCCACGACCCTACAGGATAAGAACTTTGCCGTGTCCATCAAACGTCTCCGTCCCGAGGCCTTGACAATGCGGATAGTTCTATCGACCTCAGTCCTGGTATTGGTCCGAGGCAGTTTTTTGCTTGCTGTTATTTGGTTCTTTTGCTTTCCGATCCATTTGCCCGGACGGGGAGCGTGACGGCGCGTGGGAGAGCGACGAAAGAAAGCCGGCGCCGTCCAAAGGAAGCGGCGCCGGCGCGAAAGGCCGTCGATGCGGTTCGAATGGGGCGCCGGCGCCCCTAAAGGGGAATGTCGAGCCGGACGATGGTGCCGGCCTCGGGGTGGCCTTCGATGGCCAGGCGGCCCTGCAGCTGGTTGGCCAGGCTGCGCATGAGGTGCAGGCCGAGGCTGCCGCGGCGCGGCACCGCGGGCAGGCCGATGCCGTCGTCATGGATGGTCAGCACGCAGCCGCCCTCCTGGTGCCAGAACCGCAGGTCTACGCGGCCGGGCCGGCCGTCGGGAAAGGCGTGCTTGAAGACGTTGGTCAGGGCCTCGTTGACCAACAGCGCCAGCGGCACCGCGCGCTCCAGGTCCAGCAGCACGGCATCGGCGCTCAGATGCGTGGTGATGCCGCGCCCGCGGCCGCCATAGGTCAGCTCCAGCCGCTGCACCAGGGCGTGCAGGTACGAAGCCATGTCCACCTGCGCCGCCTCGTTCTGCTGATAGAGGGTGTGGTGCACCAGCCCCATCGCGTGGATGCGGCTCAGGGCCTCGTCGAGGATGGCGCGGGTGGCGGCGTCGGGGCTGTTGACGGCCTGCATGGTCAGCAGGCTGGAGACGATCTGCAGGTTGTTCTTCACGCGGTGGTGGATTTCCTGGAACAGGGTGTCCTTGTCCGCCAGCGCCGACTCCAGGTTGCGGGCGCTTCTCAGGGCCAATCCGGTCATCAGCAGGAAGGTGCCCAACAGCCCCGCCGCGAAGACACCGTTGCGGCGGGTGCGCATGGCCCAGTCGTGGAAGACCTCGGCGGTGGGCAGGCCGGCGACGGCGAACAGGTCGGTGCCGTCGATGCGCTGATAGGCGTAAAGCCGGCGCACCCCGTCGATGGGGGACACGAAGGCGCGGTGGCCGCTGGCGGTGCGCAGCGACTGGGCCGGAAAGGTGACGTCGGCGCGGCTGCCGCCCACGCCGTCGGCCGGCAGCGGCCAGCGCACCACCACCGCGCCGTCGGCTTTCACGATAACGAAGGCGGCGTCGCTGTCGGGGCGGATGCGCCGATAGAATTCGGCGAAATGGCGGGCATCGATCCAGGACTGGACGAGGCCGCGCACCGCGCCGTTGCCGTCCAGCACGGCGCGGCTGCTGGCGAAAAAATAGCCGCCCCGCCGCTCGCCCCAGATCAGCGGGCTGACGAACACCTCGCCCGGGCGCTGGCGCAGCGCCGCGTGCAGGTCGCGGCCGCGGGCGCTGCGGGTGATGCCGCTGGGGGCCTCGGTCGACAGGACCAGCTCGCCGGTGGCGTCGAAGATCCAGAACGAATCGCCGTCCGGCTGGTCATCCAGCATCCCCCGCAACCGACGCCAGTCGGCCACCGAGCCGCGCAGCGCCGCCAGCGGCCGGTCCCCGATGAGGTCGGCGACGCGGTTGAGCTGGATGCTGTTGGCGCGCAGCGCCGCCCGCGTGTGTTCGCCCAGCAGTTGGACCACCGCCGTCAGATCGCTGATCGCCTCGCGCTCGACGATGCGGCGGTCGGCCAGCGCCAACAGCACGAACAGCCCGATGGTGACGGCGGTGATGCAGGCGGCCAACAGCTTCAACAGCGCGCGCGGACCCGTGCCGCGACCAACGCCAACAGTCATGGGCGGTGTCTCGAATGGTGCTCTCGCCGTCCCAAGGACGGGTGCCGAGTGCTGTTAATGGTCCGTCCATACACCCGGCGGCAATAGCGCAACCGGGTTAGGCGCCCAGAGGTGGGTGGCGGGGGATGAAGGGCGGCTGGTGCCCGCTGCCGGATTCGAACCGGCACGCCCGAGGGCCGCGGATTTTAAGTCCGCTACGTCTACCAGTTCCGTCAAGCGGGCCGCGGCAAACGCTACCCCGCCCGCACGGCGGCGGCAAGGGCGGCCGGCACCGGCGGCGGCGCCCCTTCACCAATGCGCCCCCGATGCGTGGTTGCCGACCGCCCCCCGCCCGCCCATGTCGCCTGCGACCGGCCGGAAAGGAGGGTGGCATGTCGGAAAACCGCGCGACCCACTGGCAGGACTGGGCCAATCTGGCCCTGGCCGCCTGGCTGTTCGTTTCGCCGTGGATCCTGGGCTATGCCGGCCTGCCCGGCGCGGCGTGGAACGCCTGGATCGTCGCCGCCGGCGTCGGCGCCATCACCGTCGCCGCGCTGGTGCAATTCGCGCGCTGGGAGCAGGGGGCGAACATCGTCCTCGGGCTGTGGCTGATCCTGTCGCCGTGGGTGCTGGGCTTCGAGGCCTTCGTGCTGCCGTTGTGGAACGCCATCCTGGTCGGCATCGCCGTGGCGCTGCTGGCGGCCTGGAACGCCGCCGTCCGCCGCGAAACCCCGGAAGCCGCCTGAAGGGCGCACCGCGCGGCCGGGGGTGCCCAAGGCGCCGGCCCGTGCTACTCTGGTATCGCAAATTGATCTACCCATCCGAGGGTGCGATGCCTCTCCGCCGCCCGGCCGCGTGGTGCCGCCTGCTGTTGCCGCTGGCCCTGTTGCTGAGCCTGGCGGCGCCGGCCGCCGTGGCCGAGACCGACCTCAGCGGCGTCTGGGAGGTCGAGGGCACCACGCGCGCCTACGGCCATTTCCGGTTCTTCGTCCGCGTCGAGCCCCAGGGCGACGGCTTCGTCGCCACCAAGATCAGCCCCTCGCGCTTCGTGCCGGCCAACCGGCGCCACTTCATCGGCCGGGTGCGCGGCGACAGCCTGGAGGCGCGGGTGCAGGTGGCCCTGCCGCGCTTCGACCAGCCGGAATGGCACGAACACCGCTTCGAGCTGGTCCGCGACGACGCCGGCGGCGTCAGCCGCATGGTGCTGGTCACCGGCGAAAGCGTCGCCGAGACCGGTGGCGGCACCGTCGCCGACCAGTGGCGTTACGTGCGCTGGCCGGGCACGCGCTATCGCCTGCGCACGCCAAGCCTCAGCCTCGCGGCCTATGAGTCGGACCGGATGGGCGCGCGCGCCGACCTGGCCCACCTGGAGCGCGAGATCGCCTTGGTGGACGAGACGCTGGCCGACTATCGCCGCCGCAGCGACGAGGCCCGCCGGCGCATGGCGGCGCTGGCGCCCGAGGTGGAGCGGCGCCGCCAGGCCTATGACGCCGCCCGCGAGGCGTGGGCGGCGGCGCGGCGCGCCGAGCCCGAGGGACCGGCCGACGTCGCCCCCGAGGATCTGCCGGCGCCCTTGCGCACCCTGCAGCGCCAGCGCCAGGCGGCGCGGGCGGAGGCCGAGCGGCTGAAGCAGCGCATCCTCGACCTGCGCGCGGGGCGTTTGCAGGCGGGGCCCAACGCCCTCACGGCGCTGTTCGACAATCTGGACGCCACCGAGGCGTCGCTGCGGCGCATCGAGTCGGCCATCGCCCGCCGCCGCGCCGAACTGGGCCTGGAGCCCGAGCGCCCCGCCGACCCCGCCCAGCGCCAACGGCGGCTGGCGGCCCTCGAACAGGCATTCGACGCCGCCGGCGACGCCCTCCTGGCCGCCGAGCAGGCCCACCGCCGCCCGGTCAGCGAGCTCAAGCTGGTGGCCGGGCTGGTCGAGGCCGCGACGCGCGAGCGGGAGGAGAAAGAACGCCGTCGTCAGGCGCTGCTGGCGCGCCTCAAGTTTCTGGACCGCGACCAGCACCTGGCCCGCATCGAGGTGCGCGCCGGGCTGGGCGCGGCGGCGCGCACGGTCATGGAGGTGGCCCCCTCGGGGCTGGACAAGGACTTGCGGGCGCTGAAGGCGGCCCTGGACGAGGTGGGCGGGCAGGCGGCGCGGCTGGCGGCGGTGCGGGCCGACATCAGGCGCAACTTCGAGGCCCGGTTCGACGAGGTCACGGCCCTGCGCGACTCGTTGCGGCGCATGATCTGGCGGAACGCCTTGGAGATGGCGGCGCTGGAGGCGGTGACCAAGCTCGGCGAATACGGGGTGTCCTTTGCCACCGGTGGCCCGGTGGGGTTGGCCGTCGACATGGTGTCGACGCCGCTGTTCCAGTTCGCCCTCCATGACGACGGCGTCGTCTTCGAGAACTATGACGAGGGTGCCTTGCAGCGCGCCTACCGCCAAGCCGTGGAGCGGCAGGAGGATGCGGCGCCGGACCCCGAGGAAAGCTGCAAGGTGGCGCAGGAAAAGGTGCGGACGGCGCTGTCCTACGGCGCCATGCGGGCGATGATCGACGCCTCGGCGGGCCCGGCCCACGGCAACCGCGCCCAGCGGCTGCCCAACGCCGCCGTCCACGCCTTGCAGGCGCTGCACAATCTAGGTGCCGACGCGGCGGTGCAGATGCGATTCGACGCCGCCGTGCGCGGGCAGCAGCAGGCGCTGGAGGAACTGGTGCGCCGTCGCGCCGCCGCCGCCGGGGGCGAGACCCTGGCCCGTCTGGGCGCCATCGCGCGCGAGGTCGCCGACGAAAGCCTCGACATCGCCAGCCGCACCGCCGCGGCGACCCGCTTCCGGCGCCTGCTGGGCAACCTGGCCGGCCCCGACGCCGGCAGCGGGCCCGCCCGCCAGACGATCGAGGAACTGGCGCGCCTGGGCGAGCGGCTGGCGGCGGCCGAGCGGCTCGCCGCCCAGGGTGCCACCGAGGGCGAGCGCGTCGCCGCCCGCCGGGCGCAGCAACGGCTGCTGGCGTCGATGGCGCGACGGCAGGGCGAGGGCCTGCGGGCGCTGGCCGACGGCAGCGCCCACATCGACTGGGACCGCGCCCTGCTGTACGCCCGCGACGTCCAGGAACAGATCACCCGCGAGACCGCCAAGCTGGCGCGGCTCGAAACCCGGCTGGCGCAGGCCAGCAAGGGCGGCGCCAAGGGCACGGCGGCCAGCGTGGCGGTGGGGCTGGTGTTCTCGCTGGCCAAGGACGCCAACATGCAGCGCCTGCAACGGCAGGAACGGGCGCTGTGGGAGCGCGTCTTCCAGATCGAGATCGAGCAGTCGGTGCGTTTCCGCGCCTGGGGCCACGCCAACTGCCTGTATTGGGCGGCGCAGGACCATCACAACCGCCTGCGCCGCCACTACATGACCCTGTACAACGCCTATGACCCCGAGACCGGCTTTCGGGTGTTGGCCGAGGATGCCTTCTTCGACCACGAACGCCTCGACGTGCGGCTCGTCTACGACCCGCCGGCGGCGCAGCGCCTGACGGTGGAGATCGGCGGCGTTGCCTGCCGCCAGGATCGCCGCGCCGGCTGCGCCATGCCCGCGGGGGCGCTGGCCGGGCGGCCGGGGCCGTATCTGGATTTCGAGATCGCGGTGGCGCCGCCGACGGGCGGCTAAAGGTGTTTTGTTGCCTTCGCTCCGCTCGCTTGGCCGCCGCCTCAACGGCGGAGGATTCTCTATGTGCCCTCGCCGGGCGCTCGCTCCGCTCGCTTGGCCGCCGCCTCAACGGTGGTGGTGTCTCTGCGTGCCCTCGCCGGGCGCGCGCGCGGTCGCGGGACCGCCGCCACCAC
>JAWLGJ010000086.1:0-5408 GCA_041685145.1 Magnetospirillaceae bacterium
CGTCGATGTCCAGCCGTCCCGATACCTTGAGCGCGACGCGCGTCGCCGCCACGGCTTCGCCCCGCGGCGCCGCCACCGCCAGCGCGCGCTGCGCCGCCAGGCTGAATTCCGGCGGCTCTACGGCGAAGCGGCCCTGGGGCGCCGAGACGGCCCGCACCAGCGGCAGGCGGTCCTGCTCGCTGAGGAAGCCGCCCGACTCCAGGGCGGCATAGCGCGCCCGCACCGCCGGCAACGCCGCCCGTTCCGCCTCGCGCTCCGCCGTCTCGCGGCGCACCGACTGGACCTGGCCGCGCAGGCGGCGCTCCTGGCCCTCGACGGCATCGAGGTCTTCTTGCAGCCAAACGGCGCCATAGATCGCCGCACCGGCGGCCGCGGCGATCATCACCCCCCCCAGCACGAGGCGGAACGGAACCCGCACCAGCCTCATGAGCGCCCCTCCCCGTCCCAACTCAGCACCAGGCCGGCGTTGGGGTTGATCTCCGCCAGCCCGCGCTCGACGTCGAGACGGCCGCTGAGGGTGCGCTCCGGCAGCACGTTCACCGGCAGGCCCTCGAAAGCGATGCCGTAGCCGGGGAATTGCCGGGCGAGGCGGTCGCGCAGCGCCATTGTCGCCGCGGTGGCGCGCTCGGGCACGCCGTCGGTGCCCAGCAACTCGACCTCCAGGCGGATGCTGTGCGGCAGCAGGCCGGCGGCGGCGGCGGCGCGGCGGCGGCCACGTTGGCTGGACTCCCGATCCTCCACCTGCACCTCCAGCCGCGTCAGCCGCGCCTCGGCGCCCAGCCCCCCGGCCAGCGCCTCGACCAGCGACACGAGGTCCGGCGCCTGCGCCCGCAGGCGGTCGTGCAGGGATATGACCTCCTGCATCCGCTCGAACGACACCGGCACGTCCTCGAAGGCGCGTTCAATCTCCTGGCGCTCGCGCCGCGCCTGGGCGAGTTGCGCCTCGCGCGCCGTCACCGCGTCCAGTGCGTCGAGATGGCGATAGGCAAGGTCGCCGACATACAGCGCCGCCGCCAGCGCCGCCGCCACGCCGGTCAGCGGCACATGGCGCTCGGCGTGCGAAAGCATCAGCCGGCGGCGGGTGGCGGGCGTGTGCAGGGTGAGCATCGCCCGGCGGCGGCGGGCGAACCAGAGCGCGTGCAGCACGTCGGCGTAGGGGGTTTCCTCGGGGCCCACCTTGGGCAGGCGCAGGCGCCGGCCGGCCTCGGCGGGGGTCAGCGGCAACAGCCGCGCCGGCAGGTCCAACGCCGCCAGCGCCTCGCCCACCGCCACCGGGCCCAGCACCACCAGGTCCAGCGGCGCACCGTCCTGATAGCCCATGCGCTTGATGTAGCTGATGGTGGAGCGGAACTCGCGTTCGATGTCGGCGGCGATTTCGCGGGCGTCGTCCTCCTCGGCGGGCGGCGGCGTCAGGCGGGTCACCAGCATCCGGCCGTCGCGCTCGACGATCTGGCGGAAGCCGCCCGTGACCTCGCGGCTGACCAGGATGCGCCAGCGGGTGCCGCCATCGCCGTCGCCCCGGCGGCGGCGCCCCCCGCCGCCGCACAGCCCCGCCAGCATCCCCCGCGCCTCCAACGGCAGCAGCGCGATGCCGGCGACCGGATTGGGCAGGGTCGCCAGGAAGGCCAGCCAGTCCGACAGCGGCGGCACCTCGGGCACGGCGCAGAACAGCATCTCGCCCCGGGCGCCGCCGGGCACCGGCAGCGCCGCCTTCAGGCGCATGTCGGGGAAGGCCAGGTCGAGGCGGCGGCGCACCACCTTGGCGCGGTCCAGCGGGTTGGTGCGCGGCAGGGTCTCGTCGCGCAGCATCAGTTCGTGCACGTCGAGCAGCACATGCACCGGCACGCGGCCGTGCCGCCGCAGATAGGGGCGCAGATGCTCGGGGCCGTCGCCGTCCTCGCCGGGGACGGGGCAATACAGCGCCTCGCGCACGCGGCCCTTGACCAGATGCACCAGCACCCCGCCGTCGTCGCCGACCACCAGCACAAAGCCGTTGCGCGCCACCGCCATGTCAGACGCCGATCATTTCGAGGCTATCGTAGATGGGGCCCATGACCGCCGCCACGATCCACAGCATCAGGAAGCCGGCCATCACCGTCAGCGCCGGCTCGATGGCGGCGACCAGGGCATCGACGGTATCGGCGACATCGCGGTCATAGAAGGTGGTGACGTTTTCCAGCGTTCCCCCCAGATTGCCGCTTTCCTCGCCGATCTGCACCATGCGCACCACCAGGCTGGGGAACTCGCCCGACATGCGCAGTCCGTCCGACAGCGAGTTGCCCTCCTGCACCGACTGGCGCACCTGGGCGAGACCGGCGGCCAGGGCCCGATTGTGCACCACCTTTTGCGCCGTCTCCAGGCTGGCGAGGATGGGCACGCCGCTTTGGAACATCACCGCGAAGAAATGCGCGAAGCGCGACAGCGAAATCTTGCGAATGAGTTGTCCGACCAGCGGCAGGCGCAGCATCCAGCCATCGATGATTCGGGCCACGTCGGCCGAGGCTTTGCGCGCCGCCACAACCAGCCCGGCGGCGACGGCCGGCAGGCCCAGGAGCGCCCACCACCAGGCGATGACGAAGTCGCTGGTGGCGACCAGAAGCTGGGTCTGGATGGGCAATTCCTGACCCATGCTGAGCAGGAAGCCCACCACCTGCGGCACCACGAAGGCCATCATGAAGAAGAACAGCCCCACCATCACCACCAGCATGAACAGCGGGTAGCGCGCCGCCTTCTTGACCCGCGTCGTCACCTCCTCGACCCACCGCAGATGCTTGATGAGCTGGTCGAATGAATCGCCCAGGCGGCCGCTCTCCTCGCCGGCGGCGACCAGTGACGAGAACACGTGCCCGAACACGCGCGGATGCTCGGCGAACGCCTCCGACAGCGCCCGCCCCTCCGAGACGCTGTTGTAGACATCGGCCAGGATGTCGCGCAGGCGGCGATGGTCGGTGGCGTCGCGCAGGTCCTCCAGCGCCGTGATCAGCGGCACGCCCGCCGCCTCCAACTGCTGGAGATGCACGCAGGCCTGGATGAGGTCGCGGATCTTGATGGGCTTGGACAGAAAGGGCAGCGCGCGGCGCGGCGCCACCGGCGCCGCCCGCACCAGTTCCAGCCCCATGACGCGAAGCTGGTGGTAAAGGTCGGTCTCGTTGGCGGCGTTGAACTGGCCGCGCACGCTGCGGCCGTTCTCGTCGATGGCGCGGTAGGTGTAAAGAACGCTCATTCCCCATCCCACCGCCGGTCGTGCCCGAAGGGGCGGCTGGAAGCGTCAGTCCTGGCGGCCGGTCTGCCCACCATTTCCTATCGCTCGCTGATGTCGACGGTACGCGAGATGCTTTCGACGCTGACGACGCCCTGCATGATCTTGCCGACGCCGTCCTCGGCCATCGGCACGAAGTTGAAGCGCCGCGCCGCCTGGGCGATCTGATGCGCCGAGGCGTTGCCGATGATCAGTTCGTCCAGTTCCTTGTTGAAGGCCAGCACCTCGTGGATGGCGATGCGCCCGCGATAGCCGGTGTGCCGGCAGACGGGGCAGCCCACGGGGTGGCCGACGGTGGGCGGATCGTCGGGGTCGGCGCCCAGAAGTTCGCATTCCTCGGGCGTCGCCGGCTCCATCTTTTTGCAGTTGCACAGCCGCCGCGCCAGGCGCTGGGCGACGATGCCGACGATGTTGCCGGCCAGCAGCCCCGGCTGCAATCCCAGGTCCAGCAGGCGCGGAATGGCGCCGGCGGCGTCGTTGGTGTGCAGGGTGGTGTAGACTTGGTGGCCGGTCATGGCGGCGCGCAGTGCCATCGTGGCGGTGTCCTTGTCGCGCACCTCGCCGATGAAGATGACGTCCGGGTCCTGGCGCAGCAGCGCCCGGACGCCCTCGGCGAAGGTCAGGGACGAGCCCTCGCGGATTTGCGACTGCCGGATCAGCGGCAGTTCGTATTCCACGGGGTCTTCCAGGGTCATGATGTTGCGCTCCAGCGAATTGACGTGGCTGAGCACCGAATACAGCGTCGTCGTCTTGCCCGAGCCGGTGGGGCCGGTGACCACGATGATGCCCTCGGGCTTGCGGATCATGCGCAACAAAAGGTCGAGATTATTCTCCGACAGGCCCAGTTCCTTGACCGGCATCAGGCCGCGGGCACGGTCGAGCACGCGCAGGACGATGTTCTCGCCGTGCACGGTGGGCAGGGCGGCGACGCGGAAATCCACCCGCCGGGCGCCGAGATTGATGCTGAAGCGGCCGTCCTGGGGGTTGAGCTTGTCGGCGATGTTCATGCCCGAGACGATCTTGAGGCGGTGGGAGATCGCCGACCAATGGTCCTTGTGCAGCGAGCGCACCTGGGTCATCACCCCGTCGATGCGGTAGCGCAGGCGCAGGAAGCTGCCCTCGGGTTCGAAATGGATGTCCGAGGCGCCCACCTTCACCGCGTCCATGACGATGGCGTTCACCAGCCGCACCAGCGGATGCACATAGGAGGTGCCGTCGTCGCCGGCCAGCGCGGCGGCCGAGACGTCGTGCTCGCCGGTCTCCAACTCGCGCAGGATGCCGTCGATGGACAGTTCGTAGCCGTAATACTGGTCGATGGCCTGGATCAGTTCCGTCTCGGCGCAGACCAGGGGGATGATGTCCACCCCCGGCGGCAGATGCCGCCGCGCCTGGTCCATCGCCAGCACGTCATAGATGTCGGCCATCGCCAGCCGCACCGCCTTGCCGTCGCCGGACACCGGCAGCACGCGGTGGCGCTGCGCCACCTCCTTGGGGAAGCTGTTGACGAGGTCGGGGTCGACGAAGCTTTCGCCGGGGTCGAAGCGCTCGAAGCCCGAGCTTTGCGCCAGCACCGCCGAGAGGGCGCTCTCGGTGATGAAGCCCAGTTCGACCAGCAGCACGCCCAGCAGCTTGTTGCTGCGCTTCTTTTCGTACAGCGCCACCTGGAGCTGATCCATCGAGATCAGCCCCATTTCCACCAGCCGGTCGCCGATGCGCGCCATGCCACCACCACCGCCGCCGGCCGGCGGCTTTGGCGTGGGCGCCGGTTTTTCCTCGGGCGGCGGCGCGGGCGCCGGGGCCGGGTCGCTGGCGGTGGCGGCCTCGCCCTCGGTCTTCCGCGCGGCCGTGGGGTCGGTTCCGGGTTCGGGTCTGGGGGCGGCCCTGGGTTCGTCGGGCGGCGGCAGTGGCGCGGCGGGGGGCGCCGCGCCCGGCGAGTCGTCCGCGTCCAGCGACAACGACAGCGACTCCGCCGCCGCGTCGTCGATGGCGGGCGCGGGCACCGCCGCCGCGCCCGGCGGCAGCGGCGCCTCGTCGTCCCCCAGGGTCAGCGAGGTGGCCGGAGGCGGCGGCGCCCGTTTCTCGGGCGCCGCGTCGCCCTCGCCCAGCGGACCATCGTCAAGTTCCAGCTTCGCCATCTCAGCCCCGAGTA
>JAWLGJ010000031.1:0-1031 GCA_041685145.1 Magnetospirillaceae bacterium
TCAAGGGGGGGCGCCTCGCCGCCGCCGCGGCGCCGGCGCGGGTGGTCAGCCTGATGATTTCCGACGTGCCCGGCGACGACCCGTCGGTGATCGCCTCGAGGCCGACGGTGCCCGACCCCACCACCTTCGCCGACGCCCGCGCCGTGCTGGCGAAATACGCCATCGCCCCGCCCGAGGCCGTGCGCCGCCACCTGGAGGCGGCCCGCGACGAGACGCCGAAGCCCGGCGACCCCCGGCTGGCGCGGGTGGAGAACGTGCTGGTGGCGACACCGCAACTGGCGCTGGAATCAGCCGCCGAGACCGCCGCCGAGGCGGGGCTGCGCACCATCATCCTGGGTGACGCCATCGAGGGCGAGGCGCGCGAGGTGGGCAAGGTGATGGCCGCCGTCGCCCGGCAGGTGGCCGCCCACGGCCAGCCGGCACCGGCGCCGGTGGCGCTGCTCTCGGGGGGCGAGACCACCGTCACAGTGCGGGGCGAGGGGCGCGGCGGGCGCAATGTCGAGTTCCTGCTCGGTCTGGCGGTGGCGCTGAAAGGCGCCGGGGGCGTCCACGCCATCGCTTGCGACACCGACGGCATCGACGGCGTCGAGGACAACGCCGGTGCCATCATCGGCCCCGACACCCTGGCGCGCGCCCAGGCCGCCGGCCTCGACGCCAAGGCCTTCCTGGCCGACAACGACGCCTACAGCTTCTTCGAGCGCCTCGGCGACCTGGTGGTGACGGGACCGACGTTGACCAATGTCAACGACTTCCGCGCCATCCTGGTGACCGGCCGCTAGACGACCAAAGACGAGCCCGGATGGGCCATCCCTCGGGGCGGGTGCTCCTGGATTCCCGCCTGCGCGGGAATGACGAGCAAGTAGGGCGCTCTTGCCGGCCTGTTGGGGGTGTTTCAGCCTCTCGCCGGGCGCTCGCGTGGAGTCTTGTGCCCTCGCCGGGGGCGCGCGCCCCGGGCAGGTGGTGGAGTACCGCATCATCATCACCAATGTGAGTGAAGTAACGCTGCCGCCGGGTATCGTCGTCATCACCAT
>JAWLGJ010000031.1:1041-30953 GCA_041685145.1 Magnetospirillaceae bacterium
CATCGCCGGGCGCTCGCTCCGCTCGCTTGGCCGCCGCCTCAATGGCGGCTGGAGTCTCCGAGGCCCTCGCCGGGCGTTAGTCTTTTATGCCCCCGCCGGGCGCTCGCTGCCGTATTCAAGCGCATCGCGCCCTCCTCGCGGGATGCGGACCGACGTCTTCGGCCCCTGATCGAGTTCGTCACCCCCGCGAAGGCGGGGGTCCATGTGGACCCCACACGCCGGCCTTCGACACCGTGTGGCGGATAGGCCCGCTGGATTCCCGCCTGCGCGGGAATGACGAGCGATTCAGGCCGCTCCTCGGGGGTGATGACCTGCGCGGGAATGACGGGCGGCGCTCCTCCGGAATCGCCGCGGTCGCTTATCGCGCGGGGAGGCCGGTTCCAAGCGGGGTTTGGTTGCGGCGGTCGAACACGGGAATGGAGGCGCGCCAAAGCTCCGCCCCCTCAGGCGCTTCGCGCATCAAGGGGCGGGCATGGCTTCGAAGCGCGGGCGGCGTCAGGCGACGCCCCCATCCGGGCGTGACCGGCAGTTCCGGCCGACCGCCCCGGCGGGCTACGGCGACACCCTCAGGCGCTGGTGTCCAGGAACTGGCCGCGCCCCTGGTCGTCGGTCGAGGTTCCGGTGTCCGTGGCCTCGCGCGCCTCGGTCACCTGGTCGGCCTCGGCCTCGACCTCGGTGGGCGCCGGCGGGGCCTGCGTCGCCGCGTCCTGGCGCGCAAACACCTCCTGCATCATCGCCGACATGGTCGAGGTAGCTCCGACTTCCATCACTGGCTCCTCTGTCAAACCGACCGATTGCATTACCGGTCATCAAAGAGGATAGCACATGAACGCAAAAGGCGAAAGGGCGACACATCGCCTGGGAACCTCGGCGCGGCGGCGGGGTTCGTTGCGTGTGTGCACCCGTAACAGCCATCGGAGGGTATCATGGCACGCGGAGTTGGCGGCCATTCGCCGGCGAACATCGCCCACTACCTGAAGAACATCGATTTTCCCTGTAGTCGTGAGCAAATTCTGCGGCAGGCGGAAAACAACAACGCCGATGACGAGGTGCTCGAGGTGCTGCAACAGATGCCCGAGAGCGACTATGGCAGCATGGCGGACGTCATGAAGGGCGTCGGACAGGTCGAATAACCCTTTCGCGTTGTTCGCCCCTGGGTTACGCTGTTCGTTACGGGGATTGGGGGATTCAGGCATGGACATTGCCGTCGGGGCGGCGCTGTCGATCGCCATGCAGAGCGTGCAGACGCGGCAGGCGTTGAGCGTCGCGGCCATCAAGCAACAACAGCAGCAGATGCAGGCGGTGGCCGACATGGTGGCCACCGCCGCCGGTTCGTCGGCCGTTCCCGGCCGCGGCGAGGTCGTCGACATCCTCGTCTAGGGCACGATCACCCGGACACGCGCCCCCCTAGTCCCACAGGGCCCGCCGCGCGCGCTCGACACGCGGCACATAGAGCAGGAAGGCCACCGCCTCGCGCGCGCAGGCCAGCAGCCAGCGCCCCGAGGCACGGGACGCCGGCGCCGCGCCCTCGGCCGCGACGCCCAGGCGCCGGAACGCATACAGCGCTCGCGGGAGATGGTGGGAATCCGTCACCACCACCACCCGCCGCCAGTTCCGCGCGCGGACGATGGCCCGGCAATGGCGGGCGTTTTCCAGCGTGTTCCGGGCCGCGGATTCCAGTATCAGGCACTCCGGGGCCAGGCCCTGGGCCAGGGCCAGCCCCCGCATCACCTCCGCCTCGGCCCGCGGGTGGCGCACCGCGCCGCCGCTCAGGACCAGCCAGCGCGCCCGCCCCCCGCCGACGAGGGCGGCGCCGGTCGCCACGCGGCGCCGGAGAGCCTCGCCGGGGCTGCCGTCGCGGTTGACGGCGGCGCCGAGGACGATGGCGGCATCGTAGGGCATGGCCATTGCCGGGTCTGGACAGCAACCGTCGGCGGGGGCAGTCTTGCCGCGCCGATCGGACGTCCAGCAAAGCGGAGAGGCGCATGGAGCGCAAGCGGAATGCCGAGGTGCTGTTGGAGACCCTCCCCCTTGCCGGGGCCCGCGTCATCGATGTCGGCTGCGGCGACGGGGCGCTGTCGCGCCTGATGGCCCGCAACGGCGCCGCCACGGTCCTGGGCGTCGAATGCAGCAGCAACCAGCTCGGCCGCGCCCGCGCCGCCGAGGCGGTGGCCGGCGTGCATTATGTCGAGGGGGTGGGCCAGTCCCTGCCGGCCGCCGACGGCACCACCGATATCGTGGTGTTCTTCAACAGCCTGCATCACATCCCGGTGCCCGACCAGGACACCGCCCTCGCCGAGGCGGCCCGCGTCCTGCGCCCCGGCGGCCTCGTCTATGTCTGCGAGCCGGTGGCGGAAGGCGCCTTTTTCGAAGCGGTGCGCCCGGTCGACGACGAGACCGAGGTGCGCGCCGCCGCCTACGCCGCCATCGCGGCCGCGCGTCGCCACGGCCTCGCCGCCGAGGCGGAACGCGGCTACATCCATACCGTCCGGCATCGTGATTTCGACGCCTTCCGCGAGCGCATCTGCTCGGCGAACGAAGAGCGGCGGCGCATTTTCGCGGAACGGGACGGCGAATTGCGGGCGCTTTTCGAGCGCCTGTCGACGCCCTGCGACGGCGGGCACTGCTTCGATCAGCCCATGCGGGTCAACCTGCTGCGCAAACAGACATAGGGGAACGCCGCGGGGCCGGGGCTGTTCGCCTCGGCGTCGGTCGGAGCAGCCCTGTGCGTGCCTTAATAGTCGTCAATCAACGCTGCCGCCACGGCGACAGCGATCTCGAACCCTTCCTGGAGCGCCTGCGCGCCGGCGGGCTGGTGCCGCGGCTGTGCGTCACCGACCGCCCCGAAACCATCCCCGCCCTGCTGGAGCAACACGCCGCCGAGGCCGACATCCTCGTGCTCGCCGGCGGCGACGGCACCATCAATGCCGCCGCCGCGACGCTGCTGGCGCTGCGGCGCCCGGTCGCCATCCTGCCGCTGGGCACCGCCAATGATCTGGCCCGCACACTGGGCATTCCCGCCGATCCGCTGGCGGCGGCGGAGGTGATCGCCGCGGGACGGCCAATGCCGATCGACCTGGGCGAGGTCAATGACCGCTTCTTCTTCAACGTCGCCAGCATCGGCGTCGCCGCCCAGGTCAGCCAGGACGCCACCCCCGAGGGCAAACGCCGGCTGGGGGTGCTGAACTATGCCGCCGGCGCCGCGCGCGCCCTGCGCGGGGCGCGGCCCTTCCGCGCCCGGATCGCCGCCGGCGCGCGCGTCGTCAGCGTCAGCACGGTGCAGATTTCGGTGGGCAATGGCCGCTATTACGGCGGCGGCATGGCCATCGCCGACGAGGCCGCCATCGACGATTCGCTGCTGAATCTCTACAGCCTCGCCCCCCAAAGCCTGCTGCGGCACGCGCTGCTGCTGCCACTGCTGCGCGCCGGTCGCCACGGCGGGCGGCGGGGGGTGCTGACGCTGACGGGCAGCGACATCCGCGTCACCACCGACCGTCCGCTGCCGGTCAGCACCGACGGCGAGATCACCACGCACACGCCGGCCCATTTCCGGGTCCGACCGCGCGCCCTGACCGTGATGGCCCCGAAGCCGCGGGAGAGCAGCCCCCATGCTGCGTGACGAGATTCAGGCCACCGTCAACGACCTCATGCGGTTGTGCGCCGACTGCCGCGATGCCTATGGCCAGGCGGCGGCCACCGCCGCCGACGCGGCGCTGACGGCGCTGTTCGAGCAGTTGGCGGAGCAGCGCGCCGACATGGCGCTGGCCTTGCGGGCCCTGGACCGGCGCCTCGGCGACCTGCCGCACGCCCGCGACCCCGACCGCGCCACGGCGACGCGGCTGCTGTCGCGGCTGAAGGCGCGCCTGGCCAGCGACCCCGACGAAATCAGCATCGAATTGTGCGAGGACGCCGACACGCGGCTGGCGGACAGCATGGGCGAGGCGCTGGAGCGCGACGACCTGCCGCCGGAGGTGCGCGAGACGGTGCTGCGGCTGCAATGCGAGGTGACGGCGGCATTGGGGCGCCTGGCCGCCGCCCGCGCCCGCCTGTAGGAACCGGCGCCCGCCCGCCGCTACAGCCCCAGTTGCTCGGCGACGATCGCCGCCTGAGTGCGGTTCTGGACGCCCAGCGTCTTCAGGATGGCGGTCACATGCATCTTGACGGTGATCTCGGCCAGATTCAGTTCGCGGCCGATTTCCTTGTTGGACTTGCCCTTGCGCAGCATCGAGAGCACGTCGACCTGGCGTGGCGTCAGGCGGGCCAGCGCGCTGTCCTCGGCGGGGGCCGCCGGCCGGGCGTCGGGGCGCAGCCGGGGATCGACAAAACGGCCGCCGGCGAGGACGGTCCGGATTCCCTGCAGCATAACGTCGCTGCCCGATGCCTTGCTGACATAGCCGCGCGCCCCCTGGTCGAGGGCGCGCTGCACCTGCCAGGGCTCCTCGCTGGCCGACACCACCAGGATGGGGACGTCGGGGCTGATGCGGTGGATGACCTGCACGCCGCCGACACCCTCGGCTCCCGGCATCCGCAGGTCCAGAAGGATCAGGGCGAGGTCGGGATGGTGCTTGGCCGCCGCCACCGCCTCGTTGAAGGTGCCGACCTCGATGACGTCGATGTCGGTTTGCGGCGAGATGTCTTCCAGAAGCAGTCGGATTCCCTCCCGCAGGAGGATGTGATCATCGGCAATCAGCAGCTTCATTGAACGTGTGAACCGCAAGTTGGTATCCGGGCTCGACGCCACGCCCGCTCCGATAGCCTATGGAAAATGGCGGAGAGGTCCACAACTTTCGTAGGCTGCCCACCCCCTCATCCCGGCGGGGTCGCCGTCCGCGCCACCACGGTTGAGCCTTCCGGTCAGTGCCATGCGCCGCCGGCGACACCACATCGCAGGCAACGACGACGGCAGACGGGCTGAGGTGAAGCGTGCTGGCAGACGGACGGACGATTCTGGTAACGGGCGGCGCCGGGTATATCGGCAGCCATACGGTTCTGGCGCTGCGCGACTCCGGCGTGCCGAGCGTCGTGCTCGACGACCTCTCCACCGGCCGCGGCGAACTGGTGCCGGACGACGTGCCGCTGATCGTCGGCGACGTCGGCGACGCGGCGCTGGTGCGGGCGCTCATCGCCGAGCACGACGTCGGCGCGGTGATCCATTTCGCCGGCAGCGCCATCGTGCCGGAGTCGGTGGCCCGGCCGCTGACCTACTACCGCAACAACACCGCCGCCAGCCGCACGCTGGTCGAGGCCTGCGTCGACAGCGGCGTCGGCGCCTTCATCTTTTCCTCCTCGGCCGCGGTCTACGGCGCGGCGGGGACGGCGCCGATCCCCGAGGACGCCCCCACCGCGCCGGTCAATCCCTACGGCACCTCGAAGCTGATGACCGAGTGGATCCTGCGCGACGCCGCCGCCGCCCACGGGATGCGCTATGTGGCCCTGCGCTATTTCAACGTCGCCGGGGCCGACCCCGCCCTGCGGGCCGGCGAGCACGGCCCGGTGGCCACGCACCTGCTGAAGGTGGCGGCCGAGGTGGCGGTGGGGCGGCGCGACGGCATGTGGCTGTACGGCGACGACTACGACACCCCCGACGGCACCTGCGTCCGCGACTATGTCCATGTCACCGACCTTGCCGACGCCCATCTGCGGGTGCTGGAGCATCTCGCCGCCGGCGGCGGCAGCGCGGTGCTCAACTGCGGCTACGGGCGGGGCTATTCGGTGCGGGAGGTCATTAGCGCCGTCGAATCGGCCATCGGGCGGCGGCTTGACGTCGACATCGCCGGGCGCCGCCCCGGCGACCCCCCCGTCCTCGTTGCCGATGCCCGACGCATCCGCGAGCAACTGGGCTGGCGGCCGCGCCACGACGACCTCGGCAGCATCGTGCGCACCGCCCTCGCCTGGGAGGAAAAGCTCGCCGCCCCCGCCCGCGCCCGCCACGCCGCGGCGCAGTAGGCGCCGGCGCTATTCCACCGTCACGCTTTTCGCCAGGTTGCGCGGCTGGTCGACGTCGGTGCCCTTGGCGACGGCGACGTGATAGGCCAGAAGCTGCACCGGAATGGCGTACAGAATCGGCGCCACGAAGGCATCGAGCGCCGGCAGCGGCACCGCCGCCACGGTGCGGCCGTCGCCGAGCCGCGCGATGCCGCGGGCCTCGGACAGCAGGATGACCCGGCCGCCGCGCGCCACCACCTCCTGCACGTTGGAGAGCGTCTTGTCGAAGACGTCGTCGCAGGGGGCGATCACCACCACCGGCACCGCCTCGTCGATGAGGGCGATGGGGCCGTGCTTCATCTCGCCGGCGGCGTAGCCCTCGGCGTGGATGTAGGAAATCTCCTTCAGCTTCAGCGCCCCTTCGAGGGCGATGGGATAGCTGGTGCCGCGGCCCAGATACAGCACGTCGCGGGCCTCGGCGACCTCGTGGGCGATGTCGCGCAGGGCCTCGTCGTGGGCCAGCACCTCGGCGGCGCGTGCCGGCACCTCGGCGAGGGCGTGGCTGAGGCGGGCCTCGGCCTCGTGGCCGATGGCGCCGCGCGCCCGCCCGAGGGCGATGCTCAGGCAGGCCAGCGCCGTCAGTTGCGTCGTGAAGGCCTTGGTCGAGGCGACGCCGATCTCCGGCCCCGCCTGGGTGAGCAGCACCGCGTCGGCCTCGCGGGCCATCGTGCTTTCGGGCACGTTGACCAGGGCCACGGTCTTCTGGCCGTGCTCGCGGCAATACCGCAGCGCCGCCAGGGTGTCGGCGGTCTCGCCGGACTGCGAGATGAACAGCGCCAGCCCGCCCGCCGCCAGCACGGGGGTGCGGTAGCGGAACTCCGAGGCCACCTCCACCTCCACCGGCACCCGCGCGATGCGCTCCAGCCAGTAGCGGGCGACGAGGCCGGCGTAATAGGAGGTGCCGCAGGCGACGATGGTCACCGCCGACACCCCGCCAAGGTCGAAGGGCAGGTCGGGCAGGGTGATGGTGCGGTCGACGGGGTTGAACATCGTGTTCAGGGTGTCGCCGATGACCTGCGGCTGCTCGAAGATTTCCTTGAGCATGAAGTGGCGGTAGGGCCCCTTGCCGATCATGGCGCCGGAATGGGCGGTCTCGCGCACCGGGCGGTCGACCGGCCGGTCGTCCATGTCGCGGATGTCGGCGCCGCCGGGGGTGATGACCGCCCAGTCGCCGTCCTCCAGATAGGCGATGCGCCGCGTCAGCGGCGCCAGCGCCAGGGCGTCGGAGCCGAGATACATCTCGCCGTCGCCGAAACCGATGGCCAGCGGGCTGCCCTGCCGGGCGGCGACCAGCATGTCCTCGCGCCCCGCGAACAGCACCCCCAGGGCGAAGGCGCCCTCCAGCCGGCGCAGCGCCTCATAGACGGCGCGGTCGGGGGCCATGCCCTCGGCGATGTTCTGGCTGACCAGATGCACCACCACTTCGCTGTCGGTGTCGCTTTCGAAGGCGTGGCCCTTGGCCAGCAGTTCCTCGCGCAGTTCCGAGAAGTTCTCGATGATGCCGTTGTGGACGACGGCGACGTGGCCGTTGGCGTGGGGATGGGCGTTGGTTTCGTTGGGCATTCCGTGCGTTGCCCAGCGCGTGTGGCCGATGCCGGTGCGCCCCTGCACCGGCTGCTCGCGCAGCGCCTCCTCCAGCCGCGCCAGCTTGCCCTCGGCGCGGCGGCGGGTGATGGCGCCGTCAACCAGGGTGGCGATGCCCGCCGAGTCGTAGCCGCGGTATTCCAGCCGCTTCAGTCCCTCGACCAGCAGCGGAACCACGTCGGCGCGGCCGATGATGCCGATGATGCCGCACATGCCTCAGCCCCCGTCCTTGCCGTTGGTTCCCTCGCCGGCGCCCTTGTCGCGGCGGCGGTGGCGCTCGCGGAAGCGGTCCGCCCACCCGGCCAGTTCCATCTGCGAGGCCCGGCCCACCGCCAGGGCGTCGGCGGCCACGTCCTTGGTGATCACCGACCCGGCCGCGACAATGGCGCCGTCGCCGATCTTGACCGGGGCCACCAGCGCCGTGTTCGAGCCCACGAAGGCATTGTCGCCGATGTCGGTAAACGCCTTGGAAAAGCCGTCATAGTTGCAGGTGATCGTCCCGGCGCCGACATTGGCCCCGGCGCCGACGCGGGCGTCGCCGACATAGCTGAGGTGATTGACCTTGGCGCCGTCTTCGATGGTGGCTTTCTTGACCTCGACGAAATTTCCCACCCGCGCCGCCGCGCCGATCACCGCCCCCGGCCGCAGGCGGGCGAAGGGCCCCACCACGGCGTCGTCCGCGACGTCGGTTCCCTCCAGGTGGCAGAAGGGGCGGATGGCGACGTTGTCGCCGACGCTGACGCCCGGCCCAAAGTACACATTGGGGCCGATGGTGACGTCGCGGCCCAGGCGGGTGTCCCAGCTCAGCCACACGCTCTCGGGGTCGGTCATGGTTACGCCGGCGTCCATCGCCGCCGCCCGCAGGCGGCGCTGCAAGGCGCGCTCGACCTCGGCCAGTTCGGCCCGGCTGTTGGCCCCCAGCAGTTCCTCGGCGGCGCCCTCGACATGCACGCAGGGCAGCCCGTCCGCCGTGGCCAGCCCCACAAGATCGGTCAGGTAGTATTCGCCCTTGGCGTTATTGTTGCCGATGCGCCCCACCCAGTCCCACAGCCGCGCCGCGTCGGCGAGCATGACGCCGGAGTTGCACAGCTCGATGGCGCGTTCGGCCTCGTCGGCGTCGCGGTGTTCGACGATGCGCTCGACACGGCCGTCGGCGGCCAGCACCAACCGCCCGTATTCGTGGGGCGGCGCCTTGCGGAAGGCCAGCACCACGCCACCCGGCCGCGGCTCCGCCCGGGCGGCGGCGGTCATGCGGGCCAGGGTTTCGCCGCGGATCAACGGGCAGTCGCCGTACAGCACCAGCACGTCGCCATCGAAGCCCTCCAGCAGCGGCCGCGCCGTCGCGAGGGCGTGGGCGGTGCCCAGCCGCTCCTCCTGCACCACCGAATCATGCGGCGCCACCGCCTCGCGGACGGCCTCGTGCCCCGGCCCGACGACCACGACGATGCGGTCCGGCTTCAGGTCGCCGGCGGCGGCGACGACATGGGCGATCATGGAGCGGCCGGCCACCGGATGCAGCACTTTGGGCAGCCGCGACTTCATGCGCGTGCCCTGGCCAGCGGCGAGGATGACAACGGCAAGCTTGCTGGACATTGCCCACCCCTTGGCGTTTCTGTTCGTGGTGCCGAGCGCGGCTGCGCGGGGCGGAAAGGTGCCACAAAGGCCGCCCCGCCGCCAGCCCTTTGCCCGGCGCGCCGGGGCGATGACGCCGGTGGAAACGGCGTCACGGCTATAGTATTGCTGGCCCCGTCCTCCGAGGAGGCGCCAGGAGCAAAGGGAGAGGCACGCTGCAGGCCCTGCCCCACATCGCGGCGGTCATCGCGCCGGTGTTCGTCATTGCCGCCGTGGGCTATTTCTGGCGGCGGCTGGGGCGCCCCTTCGACAGCCTTTTCGTGACCGAATTGGTGACGCTGGTCGGCGCGCCGGCGCTGATCTTCTCCACCCTGGTCGAACTGCGCCTGGAGCCGGCGATCCTGATGGAGATGACGGCGGCGGTGCTGCTGGCCATCGGCGGTTTCGTGGTCGTCGGCTCGGCAGCGCTGCGGCTGGCGGGGCTGCCGCTGCGGGTGTATCTGCCGTCGCTGGTCTTTCCCAACGCCGGCAATATGGGTCTGCCCCTGTGCCTGTTCGCCTTCGGGCAGGAGGGGCTAGCCTATGGCATCGTCTTCTTCGCCACCGCCTCCATCCTGCATTTCATCGCCGCCCCGGCCATCGCGATGGGCACCGTCGATCTGCGCCGGCTGGCGCGCCTGCCGGTGGTGCACGCCGTGCTGATCAGCGCCGTGGTGCTGGCGGCGGGCTGGGAGGTGCCGGAGTGGATCTTGAACACCACGTCGCTGCTTGGCGACGCCACCATTCCGCTGATGCTGATGGCGCTGGGCGTGTCGCTGAGCCAGTTGCGGCTGACGACCATTCCGCGTGCGGCGGCCCTGGCGGTGCTGCGGCTGGGGATGGGGGCGGCGCTGGGGCTGGCGCTGGGCTGGGCGCTGGACCTGGGGCCGGTGGCGCGCGGCGTGCTGCTGATCGAGGCGACGATGCCGGCGGCGGTGTTCAACTACCTGTTTGCCCAGAAATACGACACCCGCCCCGGCGAGGTGGCCAGCGTCATCCTGCTGTCGACGCTGCTGTCCTTCCTGACTCTGCCGCTGCTGCTGGCCGCGGCGATGGCGCTGTAGGCTCAGCCGCCGTCGAGTCCTTCGAGGTCGCGCTCGAACAGCCGCCGCAGCAACCCCGGCGCCAGCGTCGACAGCGGGTTGACCCGGATGTCCGGATCCTCCAGCCCGCCCTCCATCGTGTAGGTGGCGGCGAACAGGCCGCCGCCCTTCTCGGGTGAGAGCAGCGCGCCGACGAAGGGGACATAGCCGAGGACGCTGTTGACCAGATACATGGGCACGATGGTGCCCTGCACCGCCAGGCGCTCGCGGCGCAGGTTGACGCGCCCGTCGGCGGTCAGCCCCAGCGACATTCCCCAGGCGCGTGCGTCCTCGAAGGCCACCACGCCGTCGACATAGGTGAACGGCATCGACAGGTGGCGGAAGCGCAGACCCTCGCCCTGCAACTCGTCCACCAGCCCGGTGACGCTGGCCAGGTTCAGCAGCCGGGCCAGGAGCGGCGCCCGCACCATCTGGAACTCGCGCAGGACCGCCTCGCCGGTCGCCGCCCCGTCGGGTGGCTTGCGCACCGCCAGCGTCAGGCTGCCCCCGCGCACGTCGTCGACGATGTCGAGGGCCGCCAGCACGCCGCCGGCGTCGTCGCTTTCGGCCCGCAGGACGTGGCCGTCGGCCCCCCGCGCCAGACTGATGCCCAGCACCCCGCCCGCTCGGGTGCGTGCGTGCAACGTGCCCTCGCGCCAGGTGTCGCCGTCATGGGCGGCGCGGGCCTCGACATGGTCGAGCCCACCCGCCTCCGACAGCCACAGGCGCTCCACCGCCAGGCTGACGCGCAACGGCCGCCCCGCCTCCCGCGCCGACGACGCCTCCGCCGGCGCGTCCAGCAGCGGCGCCGCGTCGAAGGCAGCGCCACGCAGCGCGGCGGCGGCGCCGCCGTCGGGGAAGAGGACCACCTCGCCGGCGACGTCGGTGCGCCCCTGGCGCAAGCGCTCGAACACCACCGTCGTGCCGCCGTCGTCGGCGAAGCCGGCGCGCCCCTGCACGTCGAGGCCCTCGCCGGCGCCGACCACGAAGTGTTCCACCGCCGCCAGGCGCTCGTTCTCGAAGCGGGTGGTGACCTGCGCGCTGGCCGGTCGCCCCGGCGGCTTCGCCCAGTCCAGTTGCGGCAGGGCCAGCGCCGCCGGGGCCAGATCGAGATCGGTCTCGACCACCGTGCGCCCGCCTTCCTCGACCGTGGCGCGGGCGACGACATTGACCGGCCCGCGAACATAGGGCGGCGCCAGCGGTCCCGCCGCCAGCCCCAGGCGCCGGCGCTGGGAGTCGTCCAGGGTGGCCCGCACCCGGAAGCGGCTGCGGAAGGCGGCGGCCGCGCCGAAATTCTCGCGCCATTCCAGCCGCGCCGGAATGCCGGCCAGCACCACCGCGCCTTCGACATCCATGCCCGTGGTGTCGACCGCCAGCGTGACGCTGCCGTCGGCGACGGCGATGTCCGCCACCACCGGCGGCAGCACGACCTCGCGCAGCCGGGCCTCGGCGTCGACCGCCACGTCGGCAAGACCGACGTCGCGGCCCAGCGGCACCCGCAGCCCCAGGCGCGCGCTGGCGCGGCCGCCGACGCCTTGCGACGGCAGCCCCAGGGCCGATGCGAATCCCAGCGGCTCGCGGTCCAGCAGGTCGAGCGCGTCGGCCAGAGGCCCTTCGAGATCGAGGGTGATGTCCGCCACCGGGTCGTCGCCCGACAGCGCCTTCAGGTGCACCTCGCCGCCCACAAGGCGCAGATCGCCTTGGCGTCCGTTTTCGACGTGGATGCGCATGGAATCGGCGTCATAGACGATGCTGGCCTTGGCGTCCTCGACCGGCGGAAGGGGGCGCAGATAGTGCACGCTGGCGCCTTCGGGATGGATGCCGCCTTCCAGCGTCTGCACCCGCATGGCGGTCAGGGGCGCCCCGGCGGGAAGACGGCCGGCCAGGGTGACGGTGGCCTCGCTCACCCGGCCGCCGACGATGTTGTCCAGCACCCAGCGGCGGGACTTCGGCCCGACCGTCTCGGGCCAGTAGTCGCCCAGCGCCGCGACGGGGAAGTCGCCCGCCTCGCCGTCCAGGCGCAGGAAGACGTCGCCGTTGTCCTCCTGCTGCGCCAAACCGCGCAGCGTCGCGTGGGGGCCGTCGAGGTCGAGATACAATTCCTCCAGCGTCAGCCGCCGTGCCGCGGGATCATAGGCGGCGCGCAGATGGGCGGCGGCGATGGCGTGGGCGCGCGCCACCGGCGCCGGAAGCGTCAACGTGCCGGCATCGCCGGCGAGGTCGAATGTCAGCCGTTCCAGGCCGTCGCGCCGGGTCCAGGCCGCCTCCACCACGCCCGACACCGGCACCGCCGCCGCCGCCAGCGCCGGCGCCGCCGCCTCCGGCAGCAGATCGGCGACCTGCGCCGGAACGAGGCCGTCCACCGTCAGCCGCCCCGCCGCCCGGCCGCGATCGGGCTCGTAGGAGGCATGAACCCGCAGCCGCGCCGGCGTGGGAAGGTCGGGCAGCACCGCCGCCGCCTGGGCCACCATCCCCTGCGGCAGACGGGTGAAGGCGGCGTCGATGCGGGAAAAGCGCCGCGTGAGGCCGCGGGCCTCGTCGCGGATCTCCAGGCTGCCCCCCGACACCTCCACGCGCTCAAGGGCGTCGAGGCGCAGGCTGCTTTCGACCAGATCGGGCAGCGATCGCCCCGGCTCCACCGCCAGCGGCACGCCGCCGCCCAGGTCCAGCCGCACCGCGCCGTCGGCGCCGCGGACCAGCGTCAGCCGCGGCCGAATCAGGCGCACGGCGCTGGGCGCCAACACCCGCCGGGTCAGGGCGCGGCCGCTGAGGGACACCGAGGCTTCGGGGACGGTCGCCAGGATGCGGTCGCGGTGATCGACCAGCATCACGCCGCGCGCGCGCAGATCCAGCAGATCGCCCCAGCCCCCCCAGGCGACGACGGTGGAATCAATCATGACGGAATAGGACGAATCCGCCGCCGCCAGGGCCTCTTCGAGATAGGGCTTGACGATTTCGAGGTCCAAGGGCCCCTGCGAGAGGCGCCAGGCCAACAGGCCGGTGCCGGCCACCAGGGTCGCCGCTAGGGCAAAAACGGACCAGAGGAAGTATTTGACCGAGCGATGCAGCAAGCGGGCGGACCACAACTGTGCCTTGACCCTTTGTGAGGGTTTGCGCAGTTTGTGGCAAGGACAATTTCCCTGAAGGGAATGCGGTTTGAACCTTCGCCTTCCCCCGGACGGCCTGCCGACGGCAGCCGACCGTGCCCGCGCCGAAACCGGCGTCCAGCGTTGGCTGGACCAGGCGGGCCTTGCCGACGACGAATCTCTCGCCGCCTTCATCCGCGCCCTGCCCGAGGACGCCGACGGGCGTCGCCTGCTGGAGGCGGTGTTCGGCAACAGCCCCTTCCTGACCCAGTGCCTTCTGCGCGAGCCCGCCTTCCTGCGTAGCCTGCTGGACACCGGCCCCGACCGCGCCTTCGAGGAACTGCTGGCAACGGCGACGGCCGAGATGGCCGAGGCCGCGCCGCCGGCGCTGATGCGCGGCCTGCGGGCGACGCGGCGACGGGCGGCGCTGCTGGTGGCGCTGGCGGATATCAGCGGCGCCTGGGATCTGGCCCGCGTCACCGGGGCGCTGTCGGCGCTGGCGGAATGGGCGCTGTCAACCGCGGTCGCCGGCCTGCTGCGGGACGCCGCCCGGCGCGGCGACGTCGAGCTGGCCCATCCCGACACGCCCGAGCACGGCTGCGGTTATGTCGTCATCGGCATGGGCAAGCTGGGGGCGCGGGAGCTGAACTACTCCAGCGACATCGACCTCATCGTCCTCTACGACCCCGACGCGATCCGCTACACCGGCCGCAAGACGGTGCAGGAATACAGCATTCGCCTGACCCGCGACCTAATCCGCCTGATCGAGGAGCGCACCGCCGACGGCTATGTCTTCCGCACCGACCTGCGGCTGCGGCCCGACCCCGGCGCGACGCCGCCGGCGATCTCCATCGCGGCGGCGGAAACCTATTACGAGGCCTTCGGGCAGAACTGGGAGCGCGCCGCGCTGATCAAGGCGCGCGTCGTCGCCGGCGACGCGGCGCTGGGCAAAGGCTTCCTGGACTTCCTGCGCCCCTTCATCTGGCGCAAGTCGCTGGATTTCGCCGCCATCCAGGACATCCATTCCATCAAGCGCCAGATCAACGCCCACAAGGGCGGCCACCGCATCGCCGTCGCCGGCCATAACATCAAGCTGGGGCGCGGCGGCATCCGCGAGATCGAGTTCTTCGCCCAGACGCAGCAGCTCATCTGGGGCGGCCGCCAGCCCGAGGTGCGTGCCGCCGCCACCTGCGAGGCCCTGCGGGCCCTGGCGGCGGCGGAGCACATCGCCGACGCGGTCGCCGAGGAGTTGATCCAGGCCTACGGCTTTCTGCGCCGGCTGGAGCACCGTTTGCAGATGATCGACGACCAGCAGACGCAAACGCTGCCGCGCGAGCCGGAGCGCCTGACGGCGCTGGCGGTGTTCATGGGCTATGAGGGCGCCGAGGACTTCGCCGCCGCCCTGCGCCACACCCTGGAGCGGGTCGAGGACCACTACGCGCACCTGTTCGAGGACGCCCCCGACCTGGCCAGCGACGGCAATCTGGTGTTCACCGGCGGCGAGGACGACCCCGACACCATCGAAACCATCAGCCGCATGGGCTTCAACAATCCCAAGGCGGTGTCGGCCACCATCCGTGGCTGGCACCACGGCCGCGTCCGGGCGACGCGCTCCACCCGCGCCCGCGAGATGCTGACCGAACTGGTGCCGGCGCTGCTGCGGGCGATGGCGCAGACGGCGAACCCCGACGCCGCCTTCATGAAGTTCAACGAATTCCTCACCCGGATGCCGGCGGGGGTGCCGCTGTTCTCGATGTTCTATCAGAATCCGCACCTGCTCGACCTGGTGGCCGAGGTGATGGGCGACGCGCCGCGCCTGGCCGAGCACCTGTCGCGCCACCCCAACCAGCTTGAGAGCGTGCTGGAGACGGGCTTTTTCGATCCGCCCGCCGCCGCCGAGGAGTTGAGCGTCGATCTCGACCGCACCCTCGCCCAGGCCCGCGACTTCGGCGACGCCCTCGACCTGTGCCGGCGCTGGACCAACGACCACCGTTTCCAGATCGGCATCCAGACCTTGCGCAAGCTGCTGGTGCCCGAGGCGGCGGCGCAGGCGCTGACCGACGTCGCCGACACCGTGCTCTCGCGCCTGCACCCGCGCGTCGAGCAGGAATTCGCCCGCACCCACGGCCATCTTCCCGGCGCGGGAGTGGCCATCGTGGCGCTGGGCAAGATGGGCAGCCGCGAGATGACGGCGACCTCGGATCTCGACCTCATTTTCATCTACGAGGTGCCCGAGGACGTAACGGAATCGGACGGGCCCAAGCCGCTGTCGCCCAGCGTCTATTTCGCCCGCCTGACCCAGCGCATGATCAACGCGCTGACCGTCAAGACGCCGGAAGGGGTGCTTTATGAGGTCGACATGCGCCTGCGCCCCTCGGGCAATGCCGGGCCCATCGCCTCCAGCCTGGAGGCGTTCGAGCGCTATCACGAGGAGATGGCCTGGACGTGGGAGCACATGGCCCTGACCCGCGCCCGCGTCGTCAGCGGCCCGCCGGACCTGGCCGGGAGGGTGCGAGCGGTGATCCGCCACACCCTGAGCCGCCGGCGCGACCCCGACCGGCTGCTGCGCGACGTCGCCGAGATGCGCGAACGCATGGCGCGCGAACACAGGGGGGATTCGCCCTGGGACGTCAAGTACCGGCCGGGCGGACTGGTCGATATCGATTTCCTGGCCCAATACCTGCTTTTGCGCCACGCCGCCGGCCATCACGACATCCTGGTCACCCAGACCGCCAGCATGATCGACCGGCTGGCGAAAGCGGGCGCCTTGGCGCCGCAGGAGGCCGACGACTTGACCGAGGCTCTGCGCCTGTGGACCGCGATCCAGGCGATCCTGCGCCAGACGGTCGAAGGGCGATTCGACGCCGAGGCGGCGCCGCCGGGGCTACGCGAGGCGCTGCTGCGCGCCGCCGACGCCCCCAGCTTCGGCGCCCTGGTCGAGCGCATGGAGGATGCGGCCGCGCGGGTGCGGGCCATTTATGACGCCATCATCGCCACGCCGGCGCGCGCGCTCGGCGGCGATACGCGGAAAGGAGAGTGAGGCGATGACCATTGACATCGGCGATCCGGCGCCCGACTTCACCCTTCCCGGCGACGACGGCACCGCCATTTCACTGTCCGGGTTCCGGGGCCGGCCGGTGGTTGTCTATTTCTACCCCAAGGACAACACCGCCGGCTGCACCCGCGAGGCCGAGGCGTTTCGCGACGCCTATGCGGCCTTCAAGGCCGAGGGCGCCGAGATCATCGGCATCTCGCGCGACGGCGTGCGCAGCCACCAGCGCTTCCGGGACAAGCTGGGCCTGCCCTTTCCGCTGCTCGTCGACGAGGACGGCGCGGCCGCCGAAGCGTATGGCGTGTGGAAGCAAAAAAGCATGTATGGGCGCACCTATATGGGCATCGAGCGCAGCACCTTTCTCGTCGGCCCCGACGGCCGCATCCGCGGCGCTTGGCGCAAGGTCAAGGTGCCCGGCCACGCCGACCAGGTGTTGAAGGCCCTGGAGGCCCTGAACGGGGAGCGTTAGGGCGCACCCCGGCCCCTACTGCTTCGGAACGAGTATCGTGCCTCTCCGCAACCCGACCTATGTCATGCTATTCTGGTGGGGGGAGCAAAAGGGCAGCGAGCGATGGTCCACCCACACCGCACGGAAACATCCGGTCCACGCGATGTCGAAGGCCTGCGCCGCGACAACGAGGTGCTGGAACGCACCTTCGACAGCATTCATGTGCTGATCGCCTATCTGGACCGCGACTTCAACTTTGTCCGCGTCAACCGCACCTATGCCGCCGCCGACGGCAAGACGCCCGACTTCTTCGTCGGCAAGAATCATTTCGATCTGTATCCGCACGCCGAGAACCGGGCCATCTTCCAGCGCGTCGTGGACAGCGGCGAGGCCTATTACGCCTATGAGAAGGCCTTCGCCTATCCGGATCGGCCCGCCGAGGTGACGTGGTGGGACTGGACCCTGCAGCCGCTGTTCGAGGACGGCGGCGCCGTCGGCGGCGTGCTGCTGAGTCTGGTCAACGTCACCGAAAGGGTGCGCCAGCGCCTGAAGGCCGAGGAGCAGGAGGCGCATTTCCGCGCCCTGTTCGAGCAGGCCGCCGACGCCATCTTCATGCTGGCCCCCGACAGCGGCCGCATCATGGAGGCCAACCCCGCCGCGGGGCGCCTGCTGGGCGCCGCCGGCCGCCCGCCGTCGGGGTGCACCTTCGCCGGGTTCGGCTTCGACGAGGCGGCGCGCGAGAGGCTGCGCCGCGATCTGGCCACGGCCACCAGCCACGGCCGCGCCGCGTTCTACGCCGAGCTGGTGGGGCCCGAGGACACCAAGATCATCGTGTCGGTGAGCGCCAAGGTGGTCACCCAGGGCCCGTCCGAGGCGTTGCTGTGCATCTGCCGCGACATGACCCGCGAGCAGGAGGACCAGGACCGCCTGCAGCGCCTCAACCGCGCCCTGGAGACCCTCAGCGCCTGCAACCGCGCCCTGGTACGCGCCGACGACCCCGTCGGCCTGCTGGACGAGGTATGCACGACGCTGACGGGGCCGGGCGGCTTTCGCTTTGCCGCCGCCTATCGATTGGCGGGCGACGCACCGCCCGTCCGCCGCGTAGCGCGCGGCGACGCGGCCGCCCTGGACGCGGTGGACGGCGCCGCCGGCGGCGCCCTGGACGATCTGATTCGCGAGGTCAGCGCCGGCGACGAGGCCCGGGTCGTCTGCGGCGGGCGCGAGGGCGCGGCGCTGGCGGCCCTGCCCTTGCGCGACGCGGGCCGCCCGGTGGGGGCGCTGGTGATGGTCGCCGACGACTGCACCGCCTTCGACAAGTTGCAGATCGACCTGTTGATGGAACTGGCGGAGGACGCCTCCTTCGGCATCACGACCCTGCGGGTACGGCGCGAGCGCGCCGAGGGTGAGGCGCTGCTGGAACGGACCTTCGAGGCCACCATCCAGGCCATCGCCACCGCCGTCGAGATGCGCGACCCCTACACCGCCGGCCACCAGCGGCGGGTGGCGCAATTGGCGACCGACGTCGCCGAACGGCTGGGCCTGTCGGCCAACGAGGTGCGCGGCATCCACATGGCGGGACTGATCCACGATATCGGCAAGATCTCCATCCCGGCGGAGATTCTCAACCGCCCCGGCCGTTTGTCGGCGGTGGAGTTCGACATGATCAAGACCCATTGCCAGTCGGGCTACGACATCATCAAGGGCGTCGAATTGCCCTGGCCGGTGGCGGACATGGTGTTGCAGCACCACGAGCGCATGGACGGCTCGGGCTATCCGCAAGGCCTGCCCGGCGACGCGGTCGGCCTGGGCGCGCGCATCATCGCCGTCGCCGATGTCGTCGAGGCCATGTCCTCGCATCGGCCTTACCGCCCCGGACGCGGCATCGAGGCGGCGCTGGCCGAGATCGCCGAGAATCGCGGCCGCCTCTATGACGAGGCCGTCGTCGACGCCTGCCTGGCGGTGTTTAGGAACGGCTTCGTCTTCGAGGTCTGAGGGCCGACACCGCCACCGTCAGCCGCCTTCCGCCAGCTCGGCCGCCACCGCCGCGACCGCCGCCGCCACCGGCGCCGTCAACACCTCGCCCGCCGACCAGTCGCCGGCCTCGATGCCGATGATGGTCATGCGGGCGGGCAGCGAGCCCATCTCCCGCGACAACTCCACCGCCTGCGCCAGACCGAAGGCATGGCTGGAATGGCAGAACAGCGCCGCCGGCAGCGGCCCGGCCGCGGCGTCGAGGCGGTGGACGGTGCCGGCGGCGGCGCCGGAGGACACCGCGTCCACCACCACCACGTCGTCATGCCCCTGCCACAGCCCCATCAACTCCAGCCCCTCGCCGTGATGGGCGACCACCTCCAGCCCCGCCACGCCGTCCAGGCGCCGTACCACCGCGATGCCGGCGCCGTCGTCGCGGCGGTAGGGATTGCCGATGCCGATGATGAACATGGGGCCTAGTTAATCACGGAGACGCGAAGGCGTGGGGAGAAGAAGATAGGAGCATGGGCTCGGGAACGGCTCAAGCAACTGTGGTACGAATCGAGAGAGCAACGCGCCCCACGATTCTCTGTGTCTCTGTGGTTCAAAACCGTTACTCCCGCTCCACCTCCAGCTTGAGGAAGTGCGTCGCGCAGGAGATGCAAGGGTCGTAGTTGCGGATGGCCTGTTCGCAGCGCCATTTCAGATCCTCGTCGGGCAGGTGCAGGTTGCGCTCCACCACCTGCCAGAGGTCGGATTCGATGATCTTCTGGTTCTGCGCCGTCGGCGGAATGATGCGGGCGCTCTTGATGGCGCCGTCCTCGGCCAGTTCGTAGCGGTGATAGCAGATGCCGCGCGGCGCCTCGGTGCAGCCATAGCCGACGGCGGCGCGCGGTTCGGGCTCGATGAAGGGGCGGTCGGGCATCTCGTAGTTCTCGGCCAGGCGCAGGGCGTCCTCGCAGGCCTGAAGAATCTCGACCGAACGCACGATGATGCTGTGGAAAGGGTTGGTGATCACCGGCCCCAGCCCGGCCTCGGCCGCCGCCTGGCGGGCGGTGGCGCCCAGCCTGTCGTGGTTGAGGGAATAGCGCGCCATCGGGCCGACGTGGTGGGCCCCCCGGGCCTTCATGAAGCCATGCAGCGCGTTGGAGCGGGCGACGTGCTCCTCGTCGACATGGTCCTCGAAGTCGCGCACCGGGAAGTCGTCGCCGCGATTGGTGATCAGGCGGCCCTCGTGGATGGGGTATTCGTCCTCGTGGCGCAGGGCCATGAAGGTGTAGTCCTGCTCGACCTCGGGAAACTCGAAGGCGGAAACCACCCGCACCGTCTCCAGCGACGTCTCCACCGCCCATTTCAGCGGCTCGACCAGCGCCCCGATCTCCTGTTTCGTCGGCGCGCGGTAGAAGCCGCCCACCCGCAAATTGATGGGGTGGATGGCGCGCCCGCCGCCGACGGCGGCGAGGATCTCGTTGCCGATCTGCTTCAGGCGCAGCGCCTTCTCGACCAGCGGCCGGTTGACCTTGGCGAGTTCTATGGCGTCGGCGAGGCCCAGGAAGTCCGGCGCGTGCAGCATGTAGACGTGCAGGCCGTGGCTTTCGATCCATTCGCCGCAATAGATCAGCCGGCGCAAATCCCGGATGGGCCTGGGCACCTGGATGTCGAGCGCGTCCTCCATCGCGTTGATGGCGCCCATCTGATAGGCGATGGGGCAGATGCCGCAGATGCGCGCGGTGATGTCCGGGGCCTCGGAATAGTCCCGCCCCACCAGGAAGGCCTCGAAAAAGCGCGGCGGCTCGAAGATGCCGAACTCAAGCTGCTGAATGACGCCGTCCTTCAGGCGCAGGCGCAGCGAGCCCTCGCCCTCGACGCGGGCCAGGGCGTCGACCTTGATGGTGCGTGTCCTAGCCATGACGCTCGCTCTCCTCCCGGAAGGCCGGGGCGTTGGCGTTGTAGGTGCTGAAGCGGCGGCGCACGTCGCGGCCGTCCATCCGCAACTGCTCGCGCCACCACGCCGCCAGCGAGCCGGTGTTGGGCGTCTCCTTCTGGCCGAAGCAGCCATAGCAGCCCCGGTCGTAGGACGGGCACAGATTGCCGCAGCCAGCCTGGGTGACCGGACCCATGCAGGCGGTGCCCTGCGCCACCATCACGCACACGGTGCCGCGCGCCTTGCACTCCATGCATTCGGAATGGGTGGGCACCACCGGCCTGCGCCCGGCGACATAGGCGCTCAGCACCTCCAGAAGCTGGTTCTTGTTGGGCGGGCAGCCGCGCAGTTCGAAATCGACGTGGATGTGGTCGGCGAAGGCGGTCGAGGTGGCCAGGGTGTCGATGTATTCGGGGTGGGCGTAGACCAGGTCGATGAAGCCCTTGACGTCCCGGAAGTTGCGCAGCGCCTGAATGCCGCCGGTGGTGGCGCAGGCGCCCACGGACAGGACAAGGTTCGAGCGCCGGCGCACGTCGCGGATTTTCCTGGCCTCCTCGGGGGTCGTGACCGATCCCTCGACCAGCGCGATGTCGTAGCGGCCCTTGTCCTCCCGCCGCGTCGCCTCCAGGAAATAGGCGATCTCGATTTCGTCGGCGATGGCCAGCAGTTCCGTCTCGCAGTCCAGCAGGGTGAGCTGGCAGCCGTCGCAGGACGAGAACTTCCACACCCCCAGCCGCGGTTTCTTGCGCGCCGCCATGCCTACAGCTCCCTGATGTTGAAGATCGCGGCGATGTCGGCGTAGCGGAACACCGGCCCGTCCTTGCAGATGAAGGCCGGGCCCCACTGGCAATGGCCGCAGAAGCCGACGGCGCATTTCATGTTGCGCTCCATCGAGACATGCACGGCATCGCCCGCCACGCCCCGCTTCTCCAGCTCGGCGACGGCATAGCGCATCATGATCTCGGGCCCGCAGACGAAGGCGGTGGTGTGCAGCGGGTCGAAGCGGGCGCGGTCCACCAGCTTGGTCACCACGCCGACATTGCCCGCCCAGGACGGATCGGCGCGGTCGACCGTCACCGCCACCTCCATATCGAAGCGCCCCCGCCAGCGTTCCAGTTCGCGCCGATACAGAATGTCGCCCGGCGTGCGGGCCCCATAGAGGACGAACACGCGGCCGTAGCGCCCGCGGTTGCGCAGCGCGTGATAGATGGCCGGGCGCAGCGGCGCCAGTCCCAGGCCGCCGGCGACGAACACCAGGTCGTCGCCCTCGGCCTCGGCCACCGGCCAGGCGGAGCCGAAGGGGCCGCGCACGCCGATGGTGTCGCCCGGCTTCAGCCCCCGCATCCGCTCGGTGACGGCGCCGACGGCGCGGACGGTGTGGATCAGGGTGTCGGGCCGGGCGGGATCGCCGCTGATGCTGATGGGCACCTCGCCGACGCCGAAGACATAGAGCATGTTGAACTGGCCGGGCCGGAACGGAAAACCGCCCTCCTCCGGCGGCTCAAGCTCGACGGTGAAGGTGTCGGCCAGTTCGCGCCGGCCGGCGTGGATGCGCAGGGGCACCGGCAGCATGGGATTGGCGGCGGGAACGGCGACGGGCCGTGCCAGGGTCATCACGCCTTCCCCTTGCCGTCGGGGCCGTAGAGGTCGAGCATCTGCAGCCGCGCCGCCGCCAGGCGGTCGCCCATCACCGGCACGAAGCGGCGCAGCAGTTCGTAGCCGAGGCGATGGTCCGCCTCCATCTTGCCGCGCAGGCACTTGCCGTCGAAGCTGACGGCGCGGGTGAGCGCGGTGGCGCGGGCGTCGAAGCTCCAGCGATAGGGCGCCACCAGCCACGACCAGCCCAGGATCTGGCCGTCGTCCACCGTCTCCACCACCAGCGGCGGGCGGCCGGGGGCGTTCAGCTCGATGGCGACGCAGCCCGAGCGGATGAGATAGAACTTGTCCGCCGCGCCCCCCTCGCGAAACAGGAATCCGCCGGCCTCGAAGCGCTCGTTGGCGGCGCAGCCCACCAGCAGCGCCCGCAGGGGCGCGTCGATCCCCTGGAAGAAGGGATGTTCCTCGATCGTGCGCTCAAGCGTGTCGACCCGAACCATGCCCCGTTCCTCCCGTCTCGGAGTCGCGGACCGCCGCGACCTCCTCGGTGATGTCGATGCCCACCGGGCACCAGGTGATGCAGCGGCCGCAGCCGACGCAGCCCGAGACCCCGAACTGGTCGTGCCAGGTGGACAGCTTGTGGGTGATCCACTGCCGATAGCGCGCCGCGCCGCTGGTGCGCACGCTGCCGCCGTGGATGTAGCTGAAGTCGATGCTGTAGCAGGAATCCCAGCGGCGGGTGCGTTCGGTGCGGTTGCCGCCGATGTCGGTGGAATCCTCGGTGGTGGTGCAGAAGCAGGTGGGGCAGACCTGGGTGCAGTTGCCGCAGTTGAGGCAGCGCAGGGCGGTTTCCGCCCAGCGCGGGTGCTCCGGGTGCTCCTGCAGGCGGCGCGCCGTTTCGGTGTCCATGCGCCGGGACTGGCTGTCGGCGACCGCCTGGGTCTGGCGGGCGGCGGCGGCCTCGTCGGCGGGCGTCGCCGCCCGCGTCGGCACCCGCGCCAGCACCGCGGCGCCCAGTTCCGAGCCGACCTCGACCAGGAAGCGGTGGCCGCCGTCGTCGACGAGCTCGGTAAGGGCGAGGTCGAAGCCGCCGGCGAGGCCGGGGCCGGTGCCCATCGAGGCGCAGAAGCAGGTGGCGCAGGCGCGCGCGCAGGTGACGCCGACGATCAGCGCGGCTTGCCGCCGTGCCACATAGCCGGGATCGGTGAAGGTTTCGTCGAAGGTGCGGTCCTGCACCCGGACCGCCGCCAGTTCGCAGGCGCGCACGCCCAAGAAGGCGGCCGGTTCGGGGGCGGCGCTGCCGTCGTCGGTGACGCGAAAGCCGCCGCCGTCGCGTTCGGCCGCGAACAGGCGCTGCAGCGGCGGCCAAAGCTGGCGCTTCCAGCCCTGCGGCGCCAGCGTGTAGCCGAACAGCCGCCCGTCGCCGGCTTCGACGAGGCGATAACGCCCCGGCCCCTGCTCGTCCGCCAGGCCGACCGGCATGTCGGCACTGCCGGCGATCGCGTCGTAGGCGACCGCCGCCTGGCGGACCGTGGGGCCGATCACCCGCCGGCCGTCGGCGGCCAACGCCGCGACCAGGGCGTCGAAATCCGCACGCGCCAGTATCGCCGTGTCGCCCGGCGCCATTGCCATGTCGTCTTCCCCCGACTGTTCGCGACGATCATGCCACCGCCGCGGGGCCAGGGCCAAACCCTAACGAATGACCAATACGGATGGTGGGTGCGGCGGGCGCGATGGGAGTTTCAGCCGCCGAAGACGGTCGTCCACATGGCGGCGAAGGCGGCGGCGGGATCCTCCGGGCTGCGCTCGAAGGGGCGCGGGGGAGTGAAACCCTCGCCTTCCACCATCGCCTCGACGCCCCACAGGCCCAAGACGGTTCCGCCCGGCAGGCCATAGCGGATGTCGTAACCGACGACGCGGGCGGCGCCGTCCGCATCCGCCTCCAGGCGCCAGAGCACATTGCCGGAGGCGAACCAGGAAAGGATGCGGGCCTCCGGCGTCGCCGCCACCCGCGCCACCACCGCCTCGAGGTCCGAGCGCACGACGTGCCACTCCCCCGCCCCGCGCCCCGGGTCGAGGGCGGAGCGGAAGCCGATCAGCACCCGGCCGTCGTCGGCATGGGCGACCACCCGGCGCCAATAGGGCTGCAACAGAGTGGGAAAGGCATCCAGCCGCCGCACCCCCACCCCATCTTGCGCCAGTTCCAGACGCGCCGCCGCGGCGGTGCGCTCGGCCAGGGCCCAGCCGGTCAGGCTGTAGACCCAGATCAGCAGCAGCGCCGCCGCCGCCGTCCGCGCCGCCAGCAGCGCCCGGCGGCGGGCAAAGGCGCCCACGGCCAGCGCCGCTAACAGCACGCCGGAATACAGCGGATCGATGATCGGCATGGCCGGGATGGCAAAGCGGTGGCGGCTGAACGGCGCCAGAAGCTGGGTGCCGTAGTGGGTGAACAGGTCGATCAACGGGTGCGTCAGCAGCACCACCAGGAACAGCCACATCCAGTCGGGTCGTCGTTCGGGCGCGCCCAGGGGCGCGCCCCGGTGACGGTGCCACGCCCACACCGCCCAGCCCAGCAGCGGCCCGACCACCGGCCCGAAGAACACCGAATGGGTGACGCCGCGATGATGCACCCACTCCGAGAGGGTGCCGGCAAGGCCGGCGACGGAATCGAGGTCGGGCAGCACCCCGGCCGCCGCCCCCCAGGCGAGGGCGCCACGGCCCAGCCGGCGCCTGAAGCCCGCCTGCGCCACCACCGCCCCGAACACCGCCTGCGTTACCGTGTCCACGCCCACCCCTTCGCCCAGCCGAGGCCACACAGAATAGCCTCGGGCACCCCCGGCCGCACAAGCCCCCACCACCGACCGCACATGACGCCTATCCCGCCGTGACCGGAACAGCGCCGCCCGTCGCCGTGTTGGTCGGGGCGGAACAGCAGGGAGACCTCGCGATGAAAACCGCCATCATCACCGCCGCCGTCGTTGCCGCCGCCGCCGTTGCCGGCACCGCCGCGGCCCAGATGCAACCGCCCCAGCAGCAACAGCCGATGGCGCCGCCGCCGATGATGCAGGCGCCGCCGCCGACCGACGCGCCCCCCTCGCAATCGCCCCAGCTTGGCATGGGCATGGGGCCCGGGCAGGGCATGGGCCCCGGCATGGGACCGGGGCCCGGCATGAGGCGGCACGGCCCCGGCATGGGCATGGGCATGGGCATGGGCCCCGGAATGGGCATGGGCATGGGCCCCGGAATGGGCCAAGGCATGGGGATGGGAGGATGCCCCATGATGATGGGCCCCGGAATGATGATGGGCCCCGGAATGATGGGCATGGGGGGGCCGATGTCCATGACCATGATCGCGGTGCCGCCGGAAACCCTTCAGGCGCTGCAGGACACGGCGCTGCGACTGCATCAGGTCCACCAGCAGGTGTTCCGCGCCGTGCAGGGCCTCAACGTCGCCACCATGCAGGCGCAGCCGGAACAGCGGCGGCAGACCCTGGAGCAGGTCCAGCAGATCGTGGCGCAGATGCGCGACACCCTGGCCGAGGTCGACGAATCCGCCCAGCGGGCGGCGCAGGTCGGCGAGGCCCCACAGCAGCAGCAGCAGCAACAGCAGCAGCAGCCGGAGCAGCAGGGGCAGGCCGGCGACGACCAGCAGGACTAGCCATTCGCCCGACAACAACCCTCTTCGGCAAATGGATGCGCCGCCGCCGGCGGCCTTTGCGCAAAGATGACGGGCAATCGCGCCAACCGATTGGTGGCGCGATTGCCTTTTTCTTGCGCAACCGACAGTGAAGACGGGGCGCCCGGGGATTTGATTGGCAAGCCAAGGCGGGAACTATATACTGGCGTCAATAATGCAGGGACGTCTGTGGGGCTTGCGCCCGCGGCCGCCTTGACACCGACTGTTCGCGCCGCAGTGGAATTTCGCCAATGAAGTCGTTCGGCCGCCTTTCCCTCGCGCTTGCCGCCGCCGTCACGCTGACCGCCGCCGCCGGTTGCTCGCAGGTGCCGGTGGCGGGCACCTATCCGGTGTCCTATCAGCACAAGATGCAGTCGGTGCGCCACTGGCAGACCCTCGCCCAGGACGTCACGGCCCGCGTGCGGGAGCAGGTGGCCGTCGACCCCATCCTGGCGGCGAAGCCCCTCTATATCCGCCCGCAGGCGCGCGACACCTCGTTCAATGACGGCTTCCACGACCTGCTGCTGACCGAGATGCTGAACGCCGGCCTGCCGGTCGCGACGACGCCGGAGGGCGCGCACCAACTGCACTACGACACCGAATTGCTGCGGCACGCCGCCGCGCCGGTCAACCGGCCGACGCCCGGCGCCATTACCGGGCTGGCGGCGGCGCTGCTGGCGCCGTCGCTGGTGGCCGAGGACACCTTCACCACCACCCAGGCGGGGCTGACCGGACTGGGGCTGGCGGGGGCGGCCGATCTCGGCATCGGCGGCCTCAGCCGCGAAACCGACACCGAAATGGTGTTCACGGTGGCCATCTGGGACGACGGCATCCTGCGCTTCCGGGAACAGGAGATTTTCTACGTCCCCGGCCGCGACCGCACCCTTTACGCCGGCAAGCCCCCCGTCGAGGAGCAGCCGCTGGAGATCGTGTTCTAGCCGGGCGCGTGTCCGTGGACCTTCCCTCCACCCTGGCCGGCAAGGCGGTGCTGGCGCTCTACGCCGGGCCGCTGCTGGTCGCCGCCCTCTACGACCTGCGCAGCTTTCGCATCCCCAACGCCGTGACCGGCGGCCTGCTGGCCGCCTTCGCCGGCGCCGCCCTGCTCGCCGGCCTGCCCCCCATCGAGTGGCTGCTGCACCTGGGCGCCGGGGCGCTGGTGTTCGTGATCGGGGCGGGACTGTTCGCGCTGCGGGTGATGGGCGGCGGCGACGTCAAGCTGCTGGCCGCCGCCGCCGTCTGGCTGGGCTGGCCGCTGCTGCCGTCCTTCGCGCTGCTGGTGGCGGCGCTGGGCGGCGTCCTGGCCGTGGCGGTGCTGCTGCTGCGCAGCGCTCCGCTGCGCCCGGTGGTGGCCGCCCTCGACCTGCGGGCGCGCCTCCTCGACCCCGGCGAGGGCATCCCCTACGGCGTCGCCATCGCCGCCGCGGCCCTGTTGCTCACCGATCAACTGCCCCTGCCGTAGCCGCCGGCGCGCCGGTACAGGACGTGGCGCAGGCCGGCGTGGACGATGTCGCCGAGCGGCGCGAACCCCTGCCCGGCCATCACCCGCCGCGAGGCGTGGTTGTGCGGCAAGGTGAAGGCCACCACCGCCCCCAGGCCGGCGGCGTCGGCGCGGCGCAGCACCGCCGCCGCCATCGCCCCGGCGTGACCGCGCCGCCAGAAGCGCGGCATGACCGCGTAGAGCAACTCAATCTCGGCCGGGCGCCCGGCGAGGCGCACGGGCAACAGGCCGCAATAGCCGACGAAGCGCCCGCCGCCATCGTGAAACAGCCACAGCCCCAGGCCCGGACGATGGCGGGCGCGGCGGGCGCGCGCGATCAGGGACCGGGTGCGCGACGGCGCCACCACCCCCGCCGCCGAAAGGGTGGCGGCGGCGCGGGAGTCGCCATGCAGGCGCCGCAGCAGGACGTAATCGGCGGCGCCGACCGGGCGTCCGCGCAGCCCGCCGCCGCGCGGCGCCCTCATGGCCGCCAGAAGGGCTTGCGGGCCTCGGCCGCCGCCCGCGCCTCGGTGAGGCCGATGTCGCGCCGCAGGCGTGGCGGCAGGGCGGCAAGCTCGCGCCGCTGCCGCGCCCGGCGCCGCCACAGCCGCAGCAGCGCCACCCCCCCGCGAAGCGGCAGCCAGCCGCCGAACCGGGCGGCGCCACCCGCCACCAGCCAGGCCCCCGTGGACCGAATGTTACCGTGATGCATGTCCAGCCCCGTCACATTGAATGGGTTCATTCATCCCGTTAGAGGGGCAATTGATTAGATGTGATTGACCCAATGGCGGTCAATCGCTAGATTGCACCCATGTCAATTTGGATCCCCGACCTTGCCGCCCGCCCCGGCCCGAAATACGCCGCCATCGCCGCCGCCTTGGCCGAGGACGTGCGCGCGGGGCGGCTGCCCCCCGGCACCCGCCTGCCGCCGCACCGCGAGTTGGCTTGGCGCCTGGGGGTGACGGTGGGCACCGTCGCCCGCGCCTATGCCGAGGCCGAGCGGCGGGGGCTGCTCGCGGGTCATGTCGGCCGCGGCACCTTCGTCCGCGGCGCCGAGGCCGACGCCGACCCACCCACCATCAGCGATTATCTGGTTCCCACCCGCCATCAGCGCCACGACGGCGCGGGCGGCGTGCTCGACCTAGCCGTCAACCGCCCCTGCGTGGTCGGCAACGCCGAGGTCGTCGCGGCGGCGCTGCGCCAGGTCGCCGGGGACGCCGACATCGCCGCGCTGCTGCCCTATCGCCTCGACGGCGCCGACGCCCGCCACCGCGCCGCCGCCGCCGCCTGGCTGGCGCGCGAGGGCCTGGAGGCGCCGCCGGAACGGGTCGTGGTGGCGAGCGGCGGCCAGCAGGCGATCCTGGCCGCCATCGCCGCCGCCAGCCGCCCCGGCGAGACGGTGCTGACCGAGGCGCTGACCTATCCCGGCCTCAAAAGCACCCTCGATCTGCTGAACCGGCGCGCCGAGCCGTTGCCTCTGGACGAGCACGGCCTGCGGCCCGACGCGGTCGAGGCGGCGCTGGCGCAGGGGCGCGGGCGGGTGATCTACACCATTCCCACCTTCCAGAACCCCACCGCCAGCGTCATGCCCGAGGACCGCCGCCGCCACCTGGCGGCGATCGTCCGCCGCCACGACGCCATGCTGATCGAGGACGGCGCCTATGCCTTCTTGGCCGCCGCGCCGCCGCCGCCCATCGCCGCCTTCGCCCCCGAGAACGCCATCTATCTCACCACCCTGTCCAAGGCGGTGGCGCCGGCGATGCGCACCGGCTTCATGGTGGCGCCGGAACGGGTGGCGCGGGGCCTGCGCGCCGCCATCGGCGCCAGCACCATCATGCCGTCGCCGCTGCTGGTGCAGGCGGCGACGCTGATGATCGAGGACGGCAGCGCCAACGCCCTGGTGGCGGCGCAACGGCGCGAGATGGCGGCGCGCCATGACCTCGCCGCCCGCATTCTTGCCGGCCGCGCCGGCGCCCACGCGGGCAGCTTCCATCTGTGGCTGCCGCTGCCGCCGCCGTGGCGGGCCGACATGTTCGTGATCGAGGCCCATCGGCGCGGCGTCGCCGTTAGTCCGCTGGGCGCCTTCGCCGTCGGCGGCGCCCAGGGCGCGCATGTCCGGGTCAGCCTCTCGGCGCCGGCGGGGCGGGAGGGGCTGGCGCGCGGCCTGGCGACGCTGGCCGATCTGCTGGATTCGCCGCAGGCGCCGACCATCTGAGGCGTCCACGAAAAACGGGGCCGCCCCATCGGGACGGCCCCGCCATCGAATCGGGCCGAAGCGACCCGGCGGCGTGGATCAGAAGTCCATGCCGCCCATGCCGCCCATTCCGCCCATTCCGGCATCGCCGGCGCCGGCGGATTCCTTCTGGGGCTTTTCGGCGACCATCGCCTCGGTGGTGACCAGCAGGCCGGCGACCGAGGCCGCG
>JAWLGJ010000032.1:0-30586 GCA_041685145.1 Magnetospirillaceae bacterium
GAACACCGCCAGCACCGCCGCCAGCCCACCACGGCGAAGGGGATCATCCAGGCGTATTTGTCGGGTTCGGTGAGCAGCGCGTGGGCGATCCAGTACAGCCCGGCCGAGAAATGCCCCAGCCCGAACCACCAGCCCACCATGAAGGCGCCGCGGCGCCCGCCGGCACCCTCGGTCAGCCACAGCAGCGCCGGCAGCGCCAGCCACAGCAGCGGGACGGCGTGCAGCGGCGGCAACGCCGCCGCCGCCAGGGCCCCCGCCAGCACCGCCGCCGCCGCCCGCCGCCAGCCCGTCAGCGCCCGCAGCCGTGCCGCCGGCGCGGCGGCGATGCCGCCCGCGCGCACCTAGCCGTCGTCCCCGGGGACCGCCGCCGCGTGGCGGACGCGCAGGCGCTTGATGCGCCGTGGGTCGGCATCGGCGATCTCGAACTCGACGCCCGTGGGATGGGCGATCAGTTCGCCGCGGCTGGGCACGCGGCCGGCGAGGACGAACACCAGCCCCCCCAGGGTGTCGACCTCCTCGCGCTCCTCGTCGGTTAGCACAAGGCCGACGCGGTCCTCGAAGTCCTCGATGGGGGTGCGGGCGTCGGCCTCCCAGACGCCGTCGGGGCGCTGGATCATGTCGGGCTCCTGCTCGCGGTAGTGCTCGTCCTCGATCTCGCCGACGATCTGCTCCAGCACGTCCTCGATGGTCACCAGGCCGTCGATGCCGCCGTATTCGTCGACGACCAGCGCCATGTGGGTGCGCTTCAGCCGCATCTCCAGAAGCAGGTCCAGCACCCGCATCGACGGCGACACGAACAGCACCTTGCGCACCAGCCGCGACAGGCTGAAGGCGGCGCCGGCGTTCACCTGCGGCAGCACGTCCTTGATGTGCACCATGCCCATGACGTCGTCGAGGGTGCCGCGATAGACCGGCAGCCGGGAATGGCCCTCGCGGGCGAAGACCTCGACAAGCTGGTCGAAGGGCGTCTTGGCCGCCACCGCGACGATGTCGACGCGCGGCACCATGACGTCGCTGGCGGTGACGTCGCGCAGGTGCAGGATGTTGCCCAGCAGCAGGCGCTCGTGCTCGTCGATGGGGATCTCGTTGTCCTCGCGCTCCTCGATGAGTTCCTCGAGGGTGTCGCGGACGGAATCCCCGTTGCGGTGCCGCTTCAGGCTCCGGATGAGGCTGCGCACCGCCTGCAGGATGATCGAGTCGTCGCCGGCCCCGCCGTTGCGGGGCCGTCTACTGCCGGAGGGGGCGGTGTTCATTGTCTCCTGCGTCGTCGCAATAGGGGTCGGGGACGCCCAGGGCGGCCAGCACGGCCGTCTCCAGCCGTTCCATGTCCTCGGCGTCGGCCTCGTCCTCGTGGTCGTGGCCAAGAAGGTGCAGCACCCCATGCACGATCATGTGCGCCAGGTGCTGCGGGATGCTCCGTCCCGCCGCCGCCGCTTCGCGCGCCACCGTCTCGAAGGCGACGGCGACGTCGCCCAGCGGCACCGGCCCGGCGGGCGGCGGCGGCGCCCCGTCCAGGGCGGGGAACGACAGCACGTTGGTGGGCGCGTCGATGCCGCGCCAGTCGCGGTTGAGCCCGCGCAGGGTGGCGTCGTCGGCCAGCAGCACGCTGACCTCCAGGCGCTCGGGGCGGTCCACCGGCCAGCGGTCCTCGGCGGCGCCCAGCGCGGCGGCGGCGATGCGCCGGCATTGCTCGGCCGCGTCCGGCAGCGCCGCCCGCCACTGCGGCGCGGTGATGTCGACGTCGACCACCGGGGCGACCACCGGGGCGCCCATCACCGCCCCCCCTCGCCGGCGGCCCCGGCGCCCTGGCGGCGCTCGCGGGCGTCATAGGCGCGCACGATGCGGGTGACGAGGCCGTGGCGCACCACGTCGCGGTCGGTGAAGGTGACGAAGCCGACGCCGGTCATGCCGGCCAGGGTCTCCAGGGCGTCGCGCAGGCCCGAGCGCGTGCCGGGCGGCAGGTCGATCTGGCTCATGTCGCCGGTGACCACCATGCGCGAATGCTCGCCCAGGCGGGTCAGGAACATCTTCATCTGCACCGGCGAGGTGTTCTGGGCCTCGTCGAGGATGACGAAGGCGTTGGTCAGCGTGCGCCCGCGCATGAAGGCCAGCGGCGCCACCTCGATGTCGCCGGCGCTCAGCCGCTTCGCCACCTGGTCGCCGGGCATCATGTCGTAAAGCGCGTCGTAGAGCGGGCGCAGATAGGGGTCGACCTTCTCGCGCAGGTCGCCGGGCAGGAAGCCCAAACGCTCGCCGGCCTCCACCGCCGGGCGCGAGAGGATGATGCGGTCGACCTCGCCCTTCAGCATCATCGACACCGCCTTGGCCACCGCCAGATAGGTCTTGCCGGTGCCGGCGGGGCCGAGGCCGAAGACGAGTTCGTGCTCGTTCATGGCGCGGATGTAGTCGGCCTGCACCGGCGAGCGCGCGGCGATGTGGCGCTTGCGCGTGCGCAGGGTCAGATCCTCGCCGGGGCGGGCGGCGTGGCCGCTCATGCGCATGGCGGCGTCGACGTCGCTGGGGGCGATGTCCTCGCCGCGCTGGGCGCGGGCGTAGAGCGAATCCAGCGCCGCCCCGGCGGTTTCGACGCCGTCGGTGTCGCCGGAAATGGTGACGGCGTTGCCGCGCGAGTGCATGGTGACGCCAAGCTGGCGCTCGATGCGCTCCAGATTGACGTTGTGGGGGCCGAACAGGGCGTGGACCAGCAGGTTGTCGGCGTACTGGCGGGTGACCACGGCGCGGCGATCCGGTTCGGCGGTCACGCGCACTCCTTGCCGGCGGCGGCATCCGGCGCCAAGCGCCCCGCCAGGCTGTTGGGGTGGACGGCAACGATCTCGACCCCGGCCACGCGCCCGGCCCATTCCGGGCCGGCGTCGACGTGCACCGGCTGCATGTAGGGGCTGCGCCCGACGCGCTGGCCGGGGTGGCGGCCGTCGCGGTCCAGCAGCACCGGCATCACCCGGCCGACGCAGGCGCGGTTGAAGGCCGCCGTCTGCTCGTGCAGCAGATCCTGCAGCGCCGCCAGCCGGGCGCTCTTGACCGCCTCGGGCACCTGGCGCGGCAACGTCGCCGCCGGGGTGCCCGGCCGGGCGCTGTATTTGAAGGAATAGGTCTGCACGAAGCCGACGTCGCGCACCAGCGCCATCGTGGCCTCGAAATCGGCGTCGGTCTCGCCCGGAAAGCCGACGATGAAGTCCGACGACAGCGCGATGTCGGGCCGCGCCGCGCGCAGCCGCTCGACGATGCGGCGATAGTCGCCGGCGGTGTGCTTGCGGTTCATCGCCGCCAGGATGCGGTTGGAGCCCGCCTGCACCGGCAGGTGCAGGAACGGCATGAGCTGCGGCACGTCGCGATGGGCGGCGACGAGGTCGTCGTCGACGTCCAGCGGGTGCGAGGTGGTGTAGCGGATGCGCGCGACGCCCTCCACCTCGGCCAGCGCCCGGATCAGGCGGCCCAGCCCCCATTCGCGCCCGTCCGGCCCGGCGCCGTGCCAGGCGTTGACGTTCTGGCCCAGCAGGGTGATCTCGCGGGCGCCGCCGGCGGCCAGGTGGCGCGCCTCGGCGAGCACGTCGGCGGCGGGGCGGGAGTATTCGGCGCCGCGCGTATACGGCACCACGCAGAAGGTGCAGAACTTGTCGCAGCCTTCCTGCACCGACAGGAAGGCTGCCGATCCCGCCGCCGCCGGCCGCGGCAGGCGGTCGAATTTGGGTTCGGGCGGGAAATCGGTGTCCAGCACCGCCCCGGCGCCGCGCAGGGCGCGGGCGACCATTTCGGGGAGGCGGAAATAGGTCTGCGGCCCTAGCACCACATCGACATGCGGCGCGCGCGCCACGATCTCCTCGCCCTCGGCCTGGGCGACGCAGCCGGCCACCGCCAGCACCATGCGCTCGCCGCGCGCCGCCTTCGCCTCCTTCAGCGGGCGCAGGCGGCCCAGCTCCGAAAACACCTTCTCGGCCGCCTTTTCGCGAATATGGCAGGTGTTGAGGATGACCAGATCGGCCTCCTCCGGCTCCTCGGCCGGGGCATAGCCGTGCGGCGCCAGAACGTCCGCCATGCGGGCGGAGTCGTAGACGTTCATCTGGCAGCCGTATGTCTTGATGAAAAGCTTTTTCGCCAAGTCCGCCACATCAGGGACGCCGCCGCGGCAGGGGCCGCGGCGCTGAGACCTGTTGGAAAACTAGCATTCGCCCGTCCAGAGTCAAGGCACCGCCCCACGGTGGCGCCCGGCCGCTAGTCCGGCTCGCCCTCCTTGAGCGGCACGCCGTAGAGTTCCAGCCGGTGCCCGATCAGCGCATAGCCGTGCCGGCGGGCGATTTCGCGTTGCAGATCCTCGATCTCGCGGCTGTGGAACTCGATCACCTTGCCCGACTTCATGTCGATCAGGTGGTCGTGATGCTCCTGCGGCGCCTCTTCATAGCGGGCCCGCCCGTCGCCGAAATCGTGGCGCTCGAGGATATCGTTCTCCTCGAACAGGCGCACGGTGCGGTAGACGGTGGCGATGCTGATGCGGGGGTCGACGGCGGTGGCGCGCCGATAGACCTCCTCGACGTCGGGATGGTCGCTCGCCTCCGACAGGACACGCGCGATGACCCGGCGCTGCTCGGTCATCTTCATCCCTTTTTCGATGCAGCGCTTTTCGATACGCGACGGCATGGACATGTTCCCGCGGTGCTGCCCGGAAAGAACTTTAGCAGCAAGTGATAAGCCGTCGCAAGCCGGGGCTGCGACGGCTTTCCAGCGGCACGGCGCGGCGTGTCAGCGGGCCGCGCGTTGGCGCTTGCGCGGCTTGGTGCCGAGACCGATCTTCTTGGCCAGCGAGCTGCGGTGCTGGGCGTAGTTGGGCGCCACCATCGGATAGTCCGGCGGCAGGTTCCAACGTTCGCGGTATTCCTCCGGGGTCATGTTGTAGGCGGTCTTGAGGTGCCGCTTGAGCATTTTCAGTTTCTTGCCGTCCTCGAGGCAGATGATGTAGTCGGGGGTCACCGACTTCTTCACCGGCACCGCCGGCTGTGGACGCTCCGGCTGCGCCGGCTGGCTTCCCATCGCCGCCAGGGTCTTGTAGACATCCTGGATAAGTTGCGGAAGCTCGCCAACCGGGACGGTATTGTTGGCAACATGGGCCGCCACGACTTCCGTTGTCAGGGTCAGAAGCTCGGTGGTGTTCGGCTGATCTGTCATTAAGCGCATCCCTCCACTTGGGCCAGCTGATCAAGCTATATAATTGGTTCTATTGAGCACGGCAATGCAAAACGGCCAAGAAGCGAAGACTGAGGCAGCCCCGTGAATCGTAACTTTGATTACTACCTAGACATAACGGCGGAGGTCTGTCCCTTGACCTTCGTAAAGACCAAGCTTCTGATCGAAAAGATGAAACCCGGCGAAATCGCCCAGGTGCGGCTGCAAGGCGAAGAACCGCTTGTCAACGTGCCCCGCTCGGTGCGCGAGATGGGCCACGAGATTTTGGCCCTGGACCCGGAGGCCGGCGAGCCCGCCCGCGGCGTCCACCGTCTATGGGTGAAGAAGACCGGCTGAGGCCGGGCGCGCCAGCACAAGGGCGTCGCGGCCGGGGCCGTAATAGTCCCGCCGCCGCCCGACGGCGTCGAAGCCGAGACCCGCGTACAACGCCCGCGCCGCGCCGTTGTCGGCGGCCACCTCCAGGAACAGGCGGCCACCGCCATGCGCCGCCAGATGCGCCAGCGCCGCCGCCATCAGCCGCCGGCCGAGGCCGCGCCGCCGGGCGGCGGGGTCGGTGCACAGGGTGAGGATTTCGGCGTCGCCGCCGGCGGCGGTGGCAAGGACGAAGCCCCGCGGCGGCCGCACCCCGGCGACGAAGCCGAAGGTGGTGGGCAGCGCCAGCAGCCGCGCCAGCGCCGCCTCGTCCCAGGCGTCGTCGAAGCAGCGGCCGTGCAGCGCCGCCAGCACCGCGGCGTGCCCGGGCCCCACCGCCAGCAGGCGCGGCGCCGTCATGGCCGCTTGGGCGCCGTGACGTCGGGCGGGCGCACATACAGGGGCGCCGGCGGCCGATCGTCGCCCCGGGCGTGGCGGGCGGCGGCGACGGCGGCGACCACGGCGGCGTCGGCGATGCCGGCGGCGGTGCTGTGCCGAGCCCGCGGCAATTCGGGCAGGCGGGCGGCGCCATCGCCGGCCAGCAGCACCGGCCCGCGCAGCAGCGCCGCCACCGCCGTCGGCAGCAGCGCGCGCGGCGCGAACAGCGGCCGCAGCGCCGCGTCGAACATCTGCACATAGAGGTCGGCGCGTTTGCTCTCCACCGCCACCAGCAGGTCGCGGCCGGCGCGTTCGGCGGCGGGCACGGCGGCGGCCACCGCCTCGGGGGTGGTCACCCCCACCGCCTTGATGCCGGCGGCCACGGCGATGCCGCGGGCGGCGGCGAGGCCGACGCGGATGCCGGTGAAGGCCCCCGGGCCCACGGTCACCGCCACCAGATCGAGGTCGGCGAAGGCCACGCCCGCCTCGGCCATCACCGCGGCGATCATCGGCACCAGCGCCTCGGACTGGCCGCGCGCCATCTCGGCGCCGCGGCGCGCCAGCACGGCGCCGTCCCGCCACAGGGCGGCGGAACAGCCGGTGGTGCTGGTGTCGAGGCCGAGAATCATGGTCATGGGGGATCAACGTACCGCGGCGGAGCGGCTATACTGCCGCCCGTTGCCGCGCTTTGCCAAGGGGGGAGACACCGTGGCCCTGGTTCCGATCGCGCCGCCGGATTTCGACGTGGTGCTGGACCTGCGCTATGCCGAGGAGCGCAATTTCACCGGACGCCCCGTCTATGCCCGCGCCGCCGCCCATCTGGTGCCCGAGGCGGCGGCGGCGCTGGGCCGCGCCGTCGCCCTGGCGGCGGCGCAGGGGCTGCGGCTGAAGATTTTCGACGCCTTCCGCCCCGTCGAGGCGCAGTGGGCGCTGTGGCGGCACACGCCGGACCCGGAATTCCTCGCCGACCCGCGCCGCGGCTCGCCGCATTCGCGCGGCGTCGCCGTCGACGTCACGCTCGTCGACGCCGGCGGCGCGGAGCTGGAAATGGGCACCGGGTTCGACGCCTTCACGCCGCTGTCGCATCACGGCGTCACCGCCGTCTCGGTGGCGGCGCAGCGCCACCGGGCGCTGCTGCTGGGCCTGATGACCGCCGCCGGCTGGGACTTCTATGGCGCCGAATGGTGGCACTACCAGTTGTTCCAGCCCCGCCGCCATCCGCTGCTGTCCGACAGCGTGCTGTCGGTGCCGATGATGACCGCCTGAGCCCACGGGCGCCCTGTCAGGCGCCCTGTCAGGCGGTGGTGTCGACGCCCTCGCCGGGGGTGCCGTCGCCATCGCCGCCCTCGGGGGCGGCCGCCTCGCGGCGGGGGCCGCCCCTGGAGACGGCGACCATCGCCGGGCGCAGCAGCCGATCATGGATGACGTAGCCGGTCTGCATCTCCTGCACCACGGTGCCGGTGGGCTGCGAGGCGTCCTCGACCTCCATCATCGCCTGGTGCAGGTTGGGGTCGAAGGGCTGCCCCAGCGATTCCACCGCCCGGATGCCGTGGCGCTCCAGCGCCTGGGCGAGTTCCCGTTCGGTCATCTCGACGCCGACGACGAGATTCTTGGCCACCTCGTCGCCCTCGCGCATCTCGGCGGGCACCGCCTGCAGGGCGCGGCGCAGATTGTCGGCGACGGCCAGCATGTCGCGGGCGAAGCCCGACACCGCGAAGCGGCCGCGGTCCTCCGCCTGCTGCTCCAGGCGGCGGCGGACATTCTCGGTCTCGGCCAGCGCCCGCAGAAGCTGGTCCTTGAGCTGGGCCACCTCGGCCTCCAGCGCCGCGACGCGGTCCTCGGCCGGGGCCTCCTCGCCGGCGGCCTCGGCGGCCTCGGGGGCGTCGGGCTGCTCCGGCCGCGGCTCGGGGTGTTCGTTCTCCTCGGGTCGGTTGGACTGGCTCATCGTGTTGCGTTACCTCATCCCAAAAGGCGCCCCACCACCTTGGCCGTGTAGTCGACCAGCGGGATGATGCGGGCGTAATTGATGCGCGTGGGACCGACGACGCCCAGGGCGCCGACGATCTGTTCCTGGGCGTTGAAATAGGGCGCCACCACCAGCGAACAGCCCGACAGGCTGAACAGCTCGCTTTCGGCGCCGATGAAGATCTGCACCCCTTCGGCGTGGTTTGCGAGGTCGAGCAGGCGCAGAAGCTGTTCCTTGGTCTCCAGGGTCTCGAACAGGGCCCGCACGCGCTCCAGGTCCTCCAGCGCCTTGACGTCCTCCAGCAGGCGCGACTGCCCGCGCACGATCAGCGCCCCGGCGGCGTCGGCCTCGCCGCCCGACCACACCGCCAGGCCGGCGGCGACCAGGCGGCTGGAGACCTCGTCAAGCTGCGAGCGGTGCTGCTCCAGCTCGGCGAGGATGTCCTCGCGGGCCTCCTCCAGGGTGCGGCCGTTGAGGCGGTCGCTGAGATAGTTGCTGGCCTCGTTCAGCGCCGAGGTCGGCATCCCCGGCGGCACCTCGACGATGCGGTTCTCGACCACGCCGCCCTCGGTGACCAGCACCACCAGCGCCCGCCCCGGTCCCAGGCGCACGAACTCGATGTGCTTCAGCGCCCGCTGGGTCTTGGGCGCCAGCACCAGCCCGGCGCAGCGCGACAGCCCCGAAAGCATGGTCACGGCGCGGTCGAGGATTTCCTCGATGCTCTGGCCGGCGGCGCGGCATTCGGCGTCGATGCGGGCGCGCTCGCTGTCGCCGAGGGCGCCGATCTCCAGCAGCCCGTTGACGAACAGGCGCAGCCCCGCCTCGGTGGGCAGGCGCCCGGCCGAGGTGTGCGGGGCGTACAGCAGCCCGACATCCTCCAGATCGGCCATGACGTTGCGGATGGTGGCCGGCGACAGCGACATGCTCAGCCGGCGCGACAGCGTGCGCGAGCCCACCGGTGCCCCGGTCTCGACATAGGCCTCGACAAGCCCGCGAAAAACCTCGCGTGACCGCTCGTTGAGCTCGGTCACGCTTCCTTGCCTGATCAGCGCCATTTCCGCCCAAGCCCGCAAATTGCGTACCGAATCTAGTGAGGGCGGCGGGCAGCGTCAACGCGGCGGGTGGACCCCGGCCCGGCAAGGCGCTAGCTTGGGCCGCGACCGACACGACAGATGGATATGGGTGGAATGAGACCCTCCGGCCGCGCCGTCGACGAATTGCGCCCCGTCGTCCTGGAAACCGGCTTCGCCAAATACGCCGAAGGCTCGTGCATGGCGCGCTTCGGCGACACGCATGTGCTGTGCACCGCCTCGGTCGAGGAGCGCGTGCCCGGCTGGCTGCGCGGTTCCGGCAAGGGCTGGGTGACCGCCGAATACGGCATGTTGCCGCGCTCGACCACGACCCGCACCGACCGCGAGGCCGCGCGCGGGCGCCAGGGCGGGCGCACCCAGGAGATCCAGCGCCTCATCGGCCGCAGCCTGCGCGCCGTCACCGACCTGAAGGCGATGGGCGAGATTCAGGTGCGCATCGACTGCGACGTCATCCAGGCCGACGGCGGCACCCGCACCGCCGCCATCACCGGCGCCTGGGTGGCGCTGCACGAGGCGTTCGCGCGGATGGTGCGCCTGGGGGTGCTGGCGGCGGTGCCGCTGCGCGGCCAGGTGGCGGCGGTGTCCTGCGGGCTCTACAAGGGCAATGCGGTGCTGGACCTCGACTACGCCGAGGACTCCCAGGCCGAGGCGGACACCAATTTCGTCCTCACCGGCGACGGCGAGATCGTCGAGGTGCAGGGCACCGCCGAGGACGTGCCGTTCTCGCGCCAGCAGTTCCTGGCGCTGCTCGACCTCGCCGAGGCCGGCGTGCGGGAGCTGGCGGCGCGGCAGCGCCAGGCGGTGGGGCCGGCATGACGGCGCGCCGTTTCGAGGGCGGCCGCCTGGTCATCGCCAGCCACAACGCCGGCAAGGTGCGCGAATTCGCCGCCCTGCTGGCGCCGCTGGGCGCCGAGGTGGTGTCGGCCGGCGCGCTGGGCCTGGCCGAGCCGGAGGAGACTGGCGTCAGTTTCGTCGAGAATGCCCGCATCAAGGCGCACGCGGCGGCACGGGCGGCGGGCGGCCCGGCGCTGGCCGACGATTCCGGCCTGTCGGTCGAGGCGCTCGACGGCGCCCCCGGCATCTATTCGGCGCGCTGGGCGGGCCCCGACAAGGACTTCGACGTCGCCATGCGGCGGGTGGAGAACGAACTCGGCACCGCCGCCGACCGCCGGGCGCATTTCGTCTGCGCCCTGTGCCTGGCCTGGCCGGAGGGCGACGAGGTGGTGGTCGAGGGCACGGTGGAGGGAACGCTGGTGTGGCCGCCGCGCGGCGGCCACGGCTTTGGCTATGACCCCATGTTCGTGCCCGAGGGCCACGCCGTTACCTTCGGCGAGATGGACCCCGCCGACAAGGACCGCATCAGCCACCGCGCCGACGCCTTCCGCAAGCTGCTCGCCGCCGCCTTCACCGGCGAATAGGCTGCTCAGCGGTGGCGGTCCCAGACGCTGACGCCGCCACGGGTGTCGAACAGCAGCACGTCATAGGGGTCGCGCCGCCCGTTCTCCATGCCCGGCGATCCCGACGGCATCCCGGGCACCGCCAGCCCGGCGGCGTCGGGGCGCTCGGCCAGCAGGCGGCGCACGCTGTCGGCCGGGACGTGGCCCTCGACGACATAGCCGTCGATCACCGCCGTGTGGCACGAGCCCAGGCCCATCGGCACGCCGTGGCGCTCCTTGATCGGCCCGACGTCGTCGACGTCGCGGGCGGTCACCGTGAACCCGGCGGCGCGCATATGGTCGATCCAGGCCGAGCAGCAGCCGCAGGTCGGCGACTTGTAGACGGTCATCTCGGCCGCCTGCGCCTCGGCGCTGCCGAAGACGCTCCAGCCTACGCCCACCCCGGCGAGGGCGCCGGCGGCGACGATGCCGCCCAACAGGCGGCGGCGGCTCAAGGCTGGGGGATTGCTGCGGTCGGCCATTGCTTCTGTCCTCCTCGTTACGGGGCGTGCGTCACTGGGCGTTGCGCTGTTCCTGCCGCCGCCGGGTTTCCTCGGGCCAGGTGCTCTTGATATAGGCCAGCACCGCCCAGATGTCGTCGTCGCTCAGAATGTCGGCGAAGGCGGGCATGTCGCTTTCATAGCCGTTGCCGACCAGGGCGGCGACGCCCTGCTTGGTCAGGGCGAAAAGCTGCTCGTCGCCGTGGTGCCAGGTGTGGCCGCTGGCATCGTGGGGCGGCGCCGGCAGGCGGCCGTTGGGCTTGCGGGCGCGCCAGTCATCGGTCTCCCCCTGCAGCCGGTCGCCGTGGCAGGCGGCGCAATAATCCCCATAGACCTGCCGGCCGCGCGCCACCAGGTAGGAATCGTCGGCGTCGGCGCCCGCCGGCCCGCGCGGCCAAGAGGCCACCACCGCCGCCACCAGCACCGCCGCGCCCAGTCCCGCCCCCACCGTCAGCCTGCCAATGCGCATAATGCAGGAGAAATCCGTACAATCCCGATATTCTCCATACAATAGGCTTTCCACCTCCTGGAAGGTCAAAGCTTCATGTCACCAGTTGGCGATAAAGCCGGGGCAGCGACGGCGCCAGGCGGTCCAGGGAATCGACGATGGCGTAGGAACCGCGCCCGAAGATGCGCGGAAAATACTCCTGCGCCTTGCGGTCGACGGTGACCCCGAAGACCGCCAAGCCCTGGCGGCGGGCCTCCTGCACGGCGCGGCGGGTGTCCTCGACGCCGTAGCGCCCCTGGTAGTGGTCGATATCGTTGGGCTTGCCGTCGGTCAGCGCCACCAGCAGGCGGTGGCGGTGGGGGCGGTCCGCCAGTTGCGCCGTCACATGGCGCAGGGCGGCGCCGATGCGGGTGTAGTGCCGCGGCCGCAGGGCGTTGATGCGCCGGGTCACCGCCGGGCCCGGGGGCTCGTCGAAGCCCTTCACCGTTTCCACCCGCACCAGGTGGCGCCGGCGCGAGGTGAAGGCGAAGATGGCGTGCTCGTCGCCGCAGGCGTCGAGGCCGTGGGCGAGCACGGTCAGCGCCTCCTTCTCGACGTCGAGGATGCGCCGGTTCCGCAGCCAGGCGTCGGTGGACAGCGACACGTCGACCAGGAAGGCCACCGACAGGTCGCGGGCCATGCGCCGCCGGGCGATGTGCACGCGCTCGCTGCCGCGCCCCTGGGCGGCGAGATCGGCGCGGGCGCGCACCAGCGCCTCCAGGTCGAGCTCGTCGCCGTCGGGCTGGGCGCACTGGCGCAGCCGCCGCGGCCGCAGGGCCTCGAACTGCCGGCGGACGCGGCGGATGAGGCGCCGGGTCTCGGGCGTCGGCCGCCAGTCCTCGCCGCATTCCGGGGCCGGTCGCGTCTCCACCCGGCAGTGGTCGCGGCGATAGGCGTGGCGGCGGAAATCCCATTCCGGATAGAGATGGCCGCCGGTGACGCCGCCGCCGCCGGGGGGTTCGGGGGCGAGGTCGAGGTCGAGGCGCAGCGCCACCGCCGGCCGGCGGCCGTGGCGGGCCAGGGTGATTTCCTCCATCTCCTCGGCGGTGCGCCGCGCCGCGTCGGCGTCCCCCTCCTCCTCGTCGCCGCGATTGACCTCGACCATCTCGGCGACGCCCAGCAGCCGCTCGCGGTTGTTGAGGATGAGGGGATCGTCACGGTCGGCGTGGTCCTGGTTGCGGCGGTCGGCGCGGCGCCGGGCGGTGTCGTCGCGGCCGTCGCCGCCGCCGGGGCCGTCCTCCTCGGCGTCGGGCGGCGCCGCCCCGGCCGGGGCGGCCGCCGCCTCGCCCCACAGCGGCACCGGCAGGAAGGGCCGGTAGCGCGGCGGCGCGGCGATGCCGTCCAGCACCGGCGCCTTCGCGCCGGCGACCAGCGGCCAGAAGGGATGCGCCGGCGCCGGTCCGCCCAGCAGGGCGTCGACGCAGGCCTCGACGGCGGCCTCGGCCGGCGGCAGGCGCCGGCGCGGCCGGGCGGCGGCCAACGCCGCGCACAGGGCGCGGTAGTCGTCCCGCAGGCCGGGAAAGGCGGCGAGGGTGCGCCGGGTGGTGCGGCAGGCGCGGCGCAGGGCCAGCAGGTCGCGGCGCAGCGGGTCGGCGGCGCCGACGGGGCGGCGGTCGAGCTGGGTGGAAAAGGCCGCCAGCCAGAAATACAGCCGCCGGTTCAGGTGCGGCGTGGCGAACAGGTCCAGGACCGGCGGCAGCCGCAGATGGGTGTCGTCGATGGCGGCGGTGGCCAGCCGCTCGGCGTCGAGGCCGATGCGCTGGCGCAGCCGCAGGCGATGGCCAGAGGCACGGGCGCCGGCGCCGGCGATCTGCACGCCGGGGTCGCCCCCCAGGCCGCGGAAGAACACCGCCAGCGGCCCCGCCACCGCCTCCAGCGCCACCGCCGCCCCGGGATGGCGGGGGTAGCTGGCGCGCTCGCCGACCAAGCGGTGCCACAGCCGCCCCACCTGCTCCTCGTATTCCAGCCAGCGCAGCATCGGCCGGGTCTCCGTCCCTACCCCAGCACCGCCTGCACCGCCTCCATCAGGCCGTGCCTGACCTCGGGCTCGTCGGTCAGCGGCTCGATCATAGCCGCCCGCACCGCCTGCTCCAGCGGCACGCCCTCGCGCAGCAGGGTGGCGCAGTAGACCAGCAGGCGGGTGGACACGCCCTCCTCCAGGTCGTGGCCCTGCATCGCCCGCAGGTGGTTGGCGAGGCGCACCAGCGGCTCGACCCGCTCGGGCGGCAGGCCGGATTCGGTGCTGACGATGCGCAGCTCCAGCTCGGGGCGCGGAAAGCGGAACTCCAGCGCCAGGAAACGCTGCCGCGTGCTGGGCTTCAGGCTCTTGAGGATGTTCTGGTAGCCGGGGTTGTAGGAGACCACCAGCATGAATTCCGGCGGCGCCGCCAGCGTCTCGCCGGTGCGCTCCAGCGGCAGCAGCCGGCGGTCGTCGGTCAGCGGGTGCAGCACGACGGTCACGTCCTTGCGGGCCTCGACCACCTCGTCGAGATAGCAGATGCCGCCCTCGCGCACGGCGCGGGTCAGGGGGCCGTCGGTCCACACGGTGTCGCCGCCCCGCAGCAGGTAGCGACCGGTGAGATCGGCGGCGGTGAGGTCGTCGTGGCAGGCGACGGTGAACAACGGCCGCCCCAGCCGCGCCGCCATATGGGCGACGAAGCGGGTCTTGCCGCAGCCGGTGGGCCCCTTCAGCAGCACCGGCAGCCGCTGGGCGTGGGCGGTGGCGAACAGGGCGACCTCGTCGCCGGCGGGCAGATAGAAGGGCAGCGTCATTCGGCGGCCGAGGCGCCGGCCGGCGCCGGCTTGCGCACCTTGCCGAGCGCCGGCGGAACCACCAGCGCGTAGATGACCAGGAAGGTGCCTACGACCACGAACAGCCCCGCCCCCAGGCGCATGTGGTAGAACAGGGTGATCTGCTCCTGCACCTCCATGAAGTTCATGCCGATCACGCGTTGCAGGTGGGTCTGCACCACCCCGGCGACGGTCAGCGCGAAGGTCATGAACACCACCGCCGACGACGTCACCCAAAAGCCCCACATGTTGAGGGTCTGGTTGTAGGGCTCGCGCCCGTGCAGATAGGGCAGCGCATAGCTCATGATCGCCAGATTCACCGCCACATAGGCGCCGTAGAAGGACAGATGCGCGTGGGCGGCGGTGATCTGGGTGCCGTGGGTGTAGTAGTTGATCGGCGACAGCGTGTGCAGGAAACCCCAGACGCCGGCGCCGAAAAAGGCGAAGGCGGCGCAGCCCAGCGCCCACAACAGCGCCGCCTTGTTGGGATGGTCGCGCCCGCCTTTCCAGACCATGTAGAAGCAGAACACCACCATCGCGAAGAACGGCAGCACCTCCAGGGTGGAGAACACGGAGCCCACCCACTGCCAATAGCCGGGGGTGCCGATCCAGTAGTAGTGATGGCCGGTGCCCAACAGGCCGGTCGCCAGTGTCAGGCCGATGATGACGTAGAGCCACTTCTCGATGACCTCGCGGTCGACGCCGGTAAGCTTGATCATCAGGAAGGCGAGGATGGCGGCCATGATCAGCTCCCACACCCCCTCGACCCACAGATGGATCACCCACCACCAGAACATCTTGTCCTTGGCGAGGTTTTCGGGGTTGTAGAAGGCGAACAGGAAGAACAGCGCCGCCCCCCACAGCCCCAGCAGCAGGACGTTGGCGACCGCGGTCTTGCGGCCCTTCAGCAGCGTCATGGTGGCGTTGTAGAGGAACATGACGATGACCGCGAGGGTGACCAGCTTGACCGGCAGCGGCTGTTCCAGGAACTCGCGGCCCTCGTGGATGCCGAACATGTAGCCGACGACGGCGGCGAGGGTCGCCAGCAGATAGGCCCAGAACTGAACCCGCGCCAGGCCGACGCTGTGCAGCTCGGTCTCGGCCTCCTCGGGCAGCAGGTAATAGGTCGCGCCCATGAACCCCATCAGCAGCCACACGAACAGGAGGGTGGTGTGGATCATGCGCACGATGTGGAAGGGCATCAGATCGGCGAGGAAATTGGGCGCCACATAGGAAATGCCGGCGATGAAGCCGAACAGCACCTGGGCGCCGAACAGCGCCAGGGCGCCGTGGAAATACAGGAGCGCGACCCGCTGTGACTGGTATTTCATGGCCGTCCCTCCTGTCCTAGCCGGCGACGGTGGGCGGCCAGCCCTGCGTGTCGATGGAGTTGGTCCAGCGGAAGAAGTCGACCAGCGCGTCGAGGTCGGCGTCGCCGAGATCGAACCGCGGCATCTGGCGCCGGCCCTCGATGCCGGTGGGCTGCGCCCGAATCCAGCCCTTGATGGCCTCGCGGGCGCCGTCGGGGTCGTCGATGCCGCCGAAGCGTTCCCAGACATTGCCCAGTTCGGGGGCGAAATAGGCGCCCTCGCCCAGCAGCGTGTGGCAGTTGATGCAGGAATGCTCCTCCCACACCGCCTTGCCGCGGGCCACCTGCTCGGTCAGGCCGGCCTCGTCGGTGGACTGGCGGCTGATATAGCCGTAGCTCTGCCCCGTCAGCACGATCAGCGTCAGCAGGAAGAACAGCGTTCCGCCATAGAAGATGTTGCGCGCCGCCGCCGTCGTCAGCCGTTCCGACATGGGTGTGCGTGGTCCCCCCTCCAGGCTTTCCATCGCCAGTGTAACGGCGGCGGCCCGCCCGAGGCCACCGCAACCGCGAGCGCGATCGGGGCTCCGGCGCCCGACCGGCGCCGCCCGAGCGCCATGCTCGGGCAAAGCCGGCCGCCGGCGCCTTGATACACGTCAAGATTCGCCTATGAACAATGGGGTAGGCGGGCGCCGCCGGGGCTATTCCCGAGCAGCCGACTCAGTCGTCGCTGACGCGGCCGCGATAACGCTTGACGGCGCCGCGCCGCGTCTTCTCGGCGAGGCGGCGCTCCCGGGCCGCCTTGCCCGGCCGGGTGGGGCGGCGGCGGCGGGGGCGTTCGGCGGCTTGGCGCAGCATCTCCGCCAGGCGCTCGCGGGCGTCCTCGCGGTTGCGTTCCTGGCTGCGGAAGCGCTGCGCGGTGATGACGACGACGCCCTCGGCGGTCATGCGCCGCCCGGCCACCGCCGCCAGCCGCCGGCGCGTCTCCTCGTCCAGCGAGGGCGAGCGCGCGGCGTCGAAGCGCAGCTGGACCGCCGTCGCCACCTTGTTGACGTTCTGCCCCCCGGGGCCGGAGGCGCGCACGAAGCTCTCCTCCAGTTCGTCCTCGTGGATGGCGATGCGGTGGTTGACGCGCAGCATGGTCATCAGGATGGGAAACAACGGCCGGGCGCACAAGCGCGGAGGCGCAACACAAGAAACGGCCCCTCCCGGGGGAGGGGCCGTGGAAGATGTCTTGGTCCTGGTCCCTTACGACGCCATCAGGCCGCGCAGGACGTATTGCAGGATGCCGCCGTGGCGGAAGTATTCGACCTCGTCCAGGGTGTCGATGCGGCAGAGCACCGTGAAGGACTCGGTGGAACCGTCGGCGCGGGTCAGCGTCACCGGCACGTCCTGGCCGGGGCTGATGCCGTCCTTGAGGCCGGTGAGGGTGAAGGTCTCGCTGCCGTCCAGCTTCAGGGTCTTGCGGTCGACGCCGTCCTTGAACTGCAGCGGCAGCACGCCCATGCCCACCAGATTGGAGCGGTGGATGCGCTCGAAGCTCTCGGCGATCACCGCCTTCACGCCCAGAAGCCGCGTGCCCTTGGCCGCCCAGTCGCGCGACGAGCCGGTGCCGTATTCCTTGCCGGCCACCACCACCAGCGGCGTGCCGGCGGCCTGGTACTTCATGGCGGCGTCGTAGATGAACATCTGTTCGCCGTCGGGCATGAAGCGGGTGACGCCGCCCTCGGTGCCCGGCGCCATCTCGTTGCGCAGGCGGATGTTGGCGAAGGTGCCGCGCATCATCACCTCGTGATTGCCGCGCCGCGCGCCGTAGGAATTGAAGTCCCGCGGCTGGACGCCGTGCTCGACGAGGTATTGCCCCGCCGGGCTGTCGGTCTTGATGGCGCCGGCGGGCGAGATGTGGTCGGTGGTGACCGAATCGCCCAGAATCGCCAGCGGCCGCGCCCCGGTGACGTCGGCGAAGCCGCCGGCCTCCTTGGGCATGTCGACGAAATAGGGCGGGTTCTTCACATAGGTCGAGGCGTCGTCCCAGGCATAGGTCAGGCCGCCGGTCACCTGCACGCGGCGCCACTCCTCGGGGCCCTCGAAGACGTCCGCATAGCGGCTGCGGAACATCTCGGGGGTGAGGAACTGGCGGATGGCGTCCTGCACCTCCTGCGGGCTGGGCCAGATGTCCTTGAGATAGACCGGCTGGCCGTCCTTGCCCTTGCCCAGCGGTTCGGCGGTGATGTCGCGGGTCATGCTTCCGGCGATGGCGTAGGCCACCACCAGCGGCGGCGAGGCCAGGTAGTTGGCCTTCACATGCGGGCTGATGCGGCCCTCGAAATTGCGGTTGCCCGACAGCACGCTGGTGACCACCAGGTCGCCGTCGTCGATGGCCTTGGCGATGGGTTCCGCCAGCGGCCCGGAATTGCCGATGCAGGTGGTGCAGCCATAGCCGACGAGGTTGAAGCCCAACTCGTCCAGATAGGGCGTCAGCCCGGCGGCGGCGAGATAGTCGGTGACCACCTGGCTGCCCGGCGCCAGCGACGTCTTCACCCACGGCTTGGCGCGCAGGCCTTTCTCCACCGCCTTCTTGGCCACCAGGCCGGCGGCCATCAGCACCGAGGGGTTGGAGGTGTTGGTGCACGACGTGATGGCGGCGATGACCACGTCGCCGTGGCGCAGTTCGTGGTCGGTGCCCTCGACCTTGACGGCGCGGTCGGCGGGGGTGTCGGGGGCCAGGGCCGGCAGCGCCTTGCGGAAGCCCTCGGCGGCGCCCGACAGGGCGATGCGGTCCTGCGGGCGCTTCGGCCCCGCCAGCGACGGTTCGACCGCGCCCAGGTCCAGCTCCAGGGTGTCGGTGAAGGCCGGCTCCGGCGTCGAGGCGTCGCGCCACATGCCCTGCGCCTTGGCGTAGGCCTCGACGAGCTTGACCCGCGCCGGGTCGCGGCCGGTGAACTCCAGGAAGCGGACGGTCTCGGCGTCGACCGGGAAGATGCCGCAGGTGGCGCCGTATTCGGGGGCCATGTTGGCGATGGTGGTGCGGTCGGCCAGCGGCAGATGGTCTAGGCCGGGGCCGAAGAACTCCACGAACTTGCCGACCACGCCGCGCTTGCGCAGCATCTCGGTCACCGTCAGCACCAGGTCGGTGGCGGTGACGCCCTCGCGCAGGCGGCCGGTCAGGCGGAAGCCGATGACCTCGGGGATGAGCATGGACACCGGCTGGCCCAGCATCCCGGCCTCGGCCTCGATGCCGCCGACGCCCCAGCCCAACACGCCCAGGCCGTTGACCATCGTGGTGTGGGAATCGGTGCCGACCAGGGTGTCGGGATAGGCGATCTCGGCGCCGTCATGGGCGGCGGTCCACACCACCTGGGCCAGGTACTCGACATTGACCTGGTGGCAGATGCCGGTGCCCGGCGGCACGACGCGGAAATTGTCGAAGGCCGTCTGCCCCCAGCGCAGGAAGGCATAGCGTTCGCCGTTGCGCTCGAACTCCAGCGCCATGTTGCGGGTCATGGCGTCGTCGCGGCCATAGACGTCGACCATCACCGAATGGTCGATGACCAGGTCCACCGGCGACAGCGGATTGATCTTGGCGGGCTCGCCGCCCATGCCGGCCATCGCGTCGCGCATGGCGGCGAGGTCGACCACCGCCGGCACGCCGGTGAAGTCCTGCATCAGCACCCGGGCGGGGCGGTAGGCGATCTCGCGCGTCGAGGAGCGGGTCTTCAGCCACGCCGCCAACGCCTTGGCGTCGTCGACGGTGACCGTGCGGCCGTCCTCGTAGCGCAGCAGATTCTCAAGCAGCACCTTCAACGAGTAAGGCAGCCGCGAGATGTCCCCCAGGCCCGCCTGTGCGGCAGCCTCCAGGCTGAAATAGTCGTAGGAACGTCCGTCCACGGTGAGCGTGCGGCGAACGCCGAGGCTGTCATGGCCAGGTGCGGTCATGCTCCTTCCTCCAATGCTGTCGTGGGGCCTGGGGCCGGAGTTGCGTGCGCCTTACACCACATTCGCAAAGGATTGTCCAGTCTTACCCGAAAGTGCGGGCCGTCCCCACCCGCCGGCGGGCGGCATGCCTTTGATGTGGCCCCGGTTATGGAATTTGCTATGGTGTGCTCGCCATGAAGCAGGATAGCCCCGCCTATCGCTTCTCCGGCCAGGGCCTGACCTGCGTCCGGGGCGAGCGTGTCGTGTTCAGCGGCCTCGATTTCGAGCTGGCCGGCGGCGGCGCGTTGGTGCTGCTGGGCCCCAACGGCAGCGGCAAGTCCAGCCTGCTGCGGCTGATGGCGGGGCTGCTGCGCCCGGCGGCCGGGCGGATGCTGTGGAACGGCGCGCCGGTGGACGAGGACCGCGAGGCCCACGGCCAGCGCATCCACTATGTCGGCCACCACGACGCCGTGAAGCCGGTGCTGACCGTGGCGGAGAACCTGCTGTTCTGGGGGCGCGTGCACGCCTTCGACCAGAGCGTGGGCGCCGAGCGCGCCCACCGGGCCCTGGACGCCTTCGGCCTGGCGCATCTGGCGGGGATGCCCGGCAAGCTGCTGTCGGCGGGGCAGAAGCGGCGGCTGAACCTGGCGCGGCTGCTGGCCTCGCCGGGGCCGGTGTGGCTGCTGGACGAGCCGACGGTGGCGCTGGACCGCCATTCGGTGCGCGTCCTGGAGGCGCTGATGGCCGAGCACCGCGCCGGCGGCGGCATGGTGGTGATCTCGACGCATCTGGACGTCGACCTGCCCGGCGCCGAGGAACTGCACATGGACCGCTTCGGCGCCCCGGCGCGCTGGGCCGAGGGGATGTGGGCGTGAAGTCCTTCCTGGAGATCGTGCACCGCGACCTGCGGCTTGCCTTGCGTCAAGGCAGCGACAGCGTGATGGTGGTTACCTTCTTCGTCCTGACCGTGGTGCTGTTCCCCTTCGGCCTCGGGCCCGAGGCCAACCTTTTGCAGCGGGTGAGCGCGGGGGTGCTGTGGGTGACGGCGCTGTTGGCGTCGATGCTGTCGCTGGATCGCCTGTTCCAGGCCGATTACGAGGACGGCAGCCTGGAGCTGCTGTCGCTGGCGCCGATGCCGCTGGGGGTGGTGGTGCTGGCCAAGGCCGCGGCGCACTGGCTGACCACCGGCCTGCCGCTGATCGTCGCGGCGCCGCTGCTGGCGGTGCTGCTGCACATGGACAGCGCCGGCTTCGGGGCGCTGGTGGCGGCGATGCTGCTGGGCACGCCGAGCCTGAGCCTGATCGGCGCGATGGGCGCGGCGCTGGTGCTGGGGGCGCGGCGCGGCGGGGTGCTGCTGTCGCTGTTGATCCTGCCGCTCTACATCCCGGTGCTGATCTTCGGGGTGGGGGCGGTGGACGCCGCCATTCACGGCTTCGACCCCGTGCCCCAACTCATGGTCCTGGGCGGGCTGCTGCTGGGGGCGCTGCCGTTGGCGCCCTGGGCCACCGCCGCCGGTCTGCGCCAGGCGCTGGAGTGAGATGCACGAAAGTCCTATCCGGGGTTCCGCTTCGGCTTGAAAATGTGACCTTCGATGTATTAGAACACCACCCACCTTGAAGAAGCAGGTCATGCACCGTTTCGCCAATCCGGCGCAGTTTCTGCGCCTCGCCAATGTGATCCAGCCCTGGGCGCTGGCCGTGACGGTCGCTCTGCTGGCTCTTGGCCTCTATTTCGCCCTCTTCGCCTCGCCGGCCGACTATCAGCAGGGCGAGACCGTGCGCATCATGTATGTGCATGTGCCCTCGGCGTGGCTGGCGCTGTTCATCTACACCTCGATGGCCGTCGCCAGCGGCATGGCGCTGGTGTGGAAGCACCCGCTGGCCGACATCATCGCCAAGGCATCCTCGCCCATCGGCGCCTCCTTCACCTTCGTCTGCCTTCTCACCGGCGCCCTGTGGGGCAAGCCGATGTGGGGCACCTGGTGGGAGTGGGACGCGCGCCTGACCGCCATGTTGGTGTTGTTCTTCCTCTATCTGGGGCACATGGCGCTGCTCAACGCCTTCGACGACGCCACCCGCGGCCAGCGGGCGGCGGCGGTGCTGGCGCTGGCGGGCTTCGTCAACGTGCCGATCATCAAGTTCTCGGTGGACTGGTGGAACACCCTGCATCAGCCGGCCAGCGTGGTGAAGATGGGCGGGCCGGCGATCCACTCCAGCATGTTGCTGCCGCTGATGCTGATGGCGGTGGGCTTCACCACCTTCTTCGTCTGGCTGCTGCTGGTGCGCGTGCGCACCGAACTGGCGGCGGCCAAGGTGCGGGCCATGCGCATGGCCCAGGTGCACGAGGCCGCGCGCCCCGCCGGCGGCGCGGCCGAGCAGCGGGGTACGGTGTGATGGCGGATTTCTTCCACATGGGCGGCTACGCCTTCTATGTGTGGGCGTCCTATGCCGTCACCGCGCTGGTGATGGTGGGGCTGGTGGTCGCCAGCCTGCGCGGGCGGCGCCGCACCGAGGCGCAGCTTCGGCTGCTGCAGGAAGCGATGCCCGGCGGCCGGCGCCGGCGGGGGAGGGACGGCAATGAAGCGTAAGACGCGGCGGCTGTATTTCGTCGCCCTGGGGCTGCTGGCCCTGGGCACGGCGACGGCGCTGGTGCTGACCGCCTTCAACGACAAGCTGGTCTATTTCTACAGCCCCAGCGAACTGCAGGAGCAGGAGCTCGGTCCCGACCGGCGGCTGCGCATCGGCGGCCTGGTCGCGGAAGACAGCATCCAGCGTGACGGCAGCGCCGTCGCCTTCAGCGTCACCGACCTGGTGCATTCGGTGCCGGTGGTTTTCACCGGGCTGCTGCCGGACCTCTTCCGCGAGGGGCAGGGCGTGGTGGCCGAGGGCCGCCTGGGCCGCGACGGCGTCTTTCAGGCCGACGAGGTGTTGGCCAAGCACGACGAGAACTACATGCCGCCCGAGGTCCAGAAGGCGCTGGAGGATGCCGGCGTCTGGCAGCACGCCGGCGACGGCCAATCGGGCGATGGGCCGTCCGGCGAGGGCCAGACCCCGCAATAGAGCAGGAGCGCGACCGCCATCATGTTCGTCGAGATCGGTCATTTCGCCCTGGTGCTGGCGCTGTTCGTGGCGGCGGCGCAGTCGGTGGTGCCGCTGGTGGGCGCCCATCGCGGCCGCCTGGACTGGATGGCGACGGCGGCGCCGGCGGCGGTGGCGCAGTTCCTGTGCGTCGGCATCGCCTTCGCCGCCCTCACCTACGCCTTCGTGGTCAGCGATTTTTCGGTGGCGAACGTCGCCAACAACTCGCACACCGACAAGCCGCTGCTCTACAAAATCACCGGCGTCTGGGGCAACCACGAGGGCTCGCTGCTGCTGTGGATCACCATCCTGGCGCTGTTCGGGGCGGCGGTGGGGGCCTTCGGGCGCAACCTGCCGCCCAGCCTGAGGGCCCGCACCCTGGCGGTGCAGGCGATGATCAGCGTTGGTTTCCTGCTGTTCATCCTGCTGACCTCGAACCCCTTCGAGCGGTTGGACCCGGCGCCGCTGAACGGCTCCGGCCTCAATCCGCTGCTGCAGGATCCCGGCCTCGCCTTCCACCCGCCCTTCCTGTATCTGGGCTATGTCGGCTTCTCGATGGCCTTTTCCTTCGCCATCGCCGCCCTCATCGAGGGCCGGGTCGACGCCGCCTGGGCGCGCTGGGTGCGGCCGTGGACGCTGGCGGCGTGGGTGTTCCTCACCTGCGGCATCGCCCTGGGAAGCTGGTGGGCCTATTACGAGCTGGGCTGGGGCGGCTGGTGGTATTGGGATCCGGTCGAGAACGCCTCCTTCATGCCCTGGCTGGCGGGCACGGCGCTGTTGCACTCGGCGATCGTGGTCGAGAAGCGCGACGCGCTGAAAAGCTGGACGATCCTGCTGGCCATCGTCACCTTCTCGCTGTCGCTGCTGGGCACCTTCCTGGTGCGCTCCGGCGTGCTGACCAGCGTGCATTCCTTCGCCTCCGACCCGGCGCGCGGCGTTTTCATCCTGGCGCTGCTGGTGCTCTACACCGGCGGCGCGCTGAGCCTCTACGCCATGCGGGCGCCCAGCCTGAAGGGCGGCGGCCTGTTCGCGCCCATCTCGCGCGAGGGCAGCCTGCTGCTCAACAACCTGCTGATGGCCACCGCCTCGGGCACGGTGCTGCTGGGCACGCTCTATCCCCTCTTCGCCGACGCGCTCAATCTCGGCAAGGTCTCGGTGGGGCCGCCCTTCTTCAACGCCGTCTTCATCCCGCTGATGGTGCCGATGGTGGTGGCGATGGCCGTCGGCCCGCTGCTGGCATGGAAGCGCGGCGACCTGCGCGGGGCGATGGGGCGGCTGAAGGCCGCCTTCGCCGCCGCCGCCGCCGCCGTCGTAGTGGCCTTCGTCCTGGGGGGCGGCAATATCGGCGTCCTCGCCACCGCCGGCGGATTGGCGCTGGCGGCGTGGCTGTTCGTGGGCACGCTGGTCGAACTGGCCGAGCGCGTGCGCCTGGGGCGGGCGCCGCTGGCGGACAGCGCCCGGCGCCTGCGGCGCCTGCCGCGCGCCACCTGGGGCATGACCCTGGCCCATGCCGGCTTGGCGGTGGTGGTGGCCGGCATTACCGGCTCCTCGGCCTGGACGCAGGAAAGCATCCAGGTGATGCAGCGCGGCGACGTGGTGACGCTGTCGGGCTACGACTTCCGCCTCGACGAGGTGCGCGACTATCGCGGCCCCAACTATCTCGCCCGCGAGGGCACCTTCCATGTCGGGCGCGACGGGCGCACCGTGGCGGTGCTGCGCCCCGAGACGCGCCAATACACGCAACCGCCGCGCCCCACCACCGAGGCGGCGATCCGCACCACCTTCCTGTCCGACCTCTACGCGGTCATCGGCGACGAGTCCGGCGACGGCTGGGTGACGCGCCTGTACTACAAGCCGCTGATTCCCTGGCTGTGGATCGGCTCGACGCTGATGGTTCTGGGCGGCGCCGTGTCGCTGTCGGACCGGCGCCACCGCATCGGCGCCCCGGCGCGCCGGCGGTCGCCGGCGGCGGCCGCGGGCCAACCGGCGGAATAGGGGGCGCGCGGCGATGAAGCGTCTGGTCTATCTGGCGCCGATGGCGGTGTTCGTGGTGGTGGCGCTGTTCTTCTACCGCGGCCTGCAGCTCGACCCCAAGAAGCTGCCCTCGGTGCTGATCGACCGGCCGGTGCCGGAGCTGGACCTGCCGCCGGTGCCAGGCCGCGACGAGGAGGGGCTGAAGCGCGCGCATCTGCTGGGCGAGGTGACGCTGGTCAACATCTTCGGCTCGTGGTGCGTGGCCTGCCTGGCCGAGCACCCCCTGCTGCTCAAGATCCAGGAATCGGGCGTCGCCCCGGTGCACGGCATCGACTGGAACGAAAAGAACCCCGAGGACGGCGCCCGCTGGCTGAAGCGCAACGGCGATCCCTACGCGCGCGTCGGCCTCGACATGGGGCCGCCGGAAAGCCACGCCGCCATCGATTTCGGCGTCACCGGCGCCCCGGAGACCTTCGTCGTCGATGCCGAGGGGCGCATCCGCTACAAGCATATCGGCCCGATCACCGCCGAGGTGTGGGAGCAGACCCTGAAACCGATGATCGAGGAGTTGTCGCAACCATGATGCGCCGCGCCCTGGCCTGGCTGGTCGTGTGCCTGGCGCTGGCGGCGCCGGCGGCGGCCGTGCAGCCCGACGAGATGCTGGACGATCCGGTGCTGGAGAAGCGCGCCCGCGACATCAGCGCCAATCTCCGCTGCGTCGTCTGCCAGAACGAATCCATCGACGACTCCAACGCCGAACTGGCCCGCGACATGCGCGTGCTGGTGCGCCAGCGCCTGTTGGCCGGCGACAGCGACCAGCAGGTTATCCAGTTCATCGTCGACCGCTATGGCGACTTCGTGCTGCTCAAGCCGCCGTTCAAGGCGATGACCTATGTCCTCTGGTTCGGTCCGGGGGTGCTGGCGCTGATCGCCCTCGGCATCGGCGTCGGCTATTACCGCGGCCGGGCCCGGGAGGGCAGCGCGGCATCGCCGGCGCGGGATCTGTCCGAGGACGAGCGCCGGCGCCTGGAGGCCCTGCTCGCCGAGGAGCGGGAGGAGAAAAAACCGTGATGTTCTGGCTCGCCCTGGCGGTGCTGGCGGTGGCGGTGGCGGCGCTGTTGGTGCGGCCGCTCCTGGTCAAGCCCGCCGCCGTCGTCGACCGCGCCGAATACGACCTCGCCGTCTACAAGGACCAGCTTGCCGAGATCGATCAGGACGGCGAGCGCGGCCTGCTGAGCCCCGATCAGGCCGAGGCGGCGCGCCTGGAGGTGAAGCGGCGGATGCTGGTCGCCGCCGAAGGGCGCGAGACGGCGGCGCCGACATCGGCCTCCGGGCGGCGCGCCCTGGCGGCGGTGGTGGCGCTGCTGGTGCCGGCGGGGGCGGTGCTGACCTATCTCGAACTCGGCAATCCCGGCGCCCGCGACCTGCCCTATGCCGCCCGCGAGGCCGAGCGCCAGCCGGCCGCCGCCAATGTCGATGGCGAGATGCAGGAGGCGGTGCAGCGCCTGGCCGAACGCCTGCGGGACAATCCCGACGATGTCCGCGGCTGGCGCATCCTGGCGCGCTCCTATGTGGCGATGGGCCGCTATGGCGATGCCGCCGAGGCCTATCGCCGCATCATCGCCATACCCGGCGAGGCCGACGCCGACACCTATTCGGGGCTGGGCGAGGCGCTGATTTTCGCCGGCGACGGCGGCATCGGGGCCGAGGCGCTGGACGCCTTCGAGCAGGCCCTGGCGGCCGACCCGCAGGACGCGCGGGCGCGCTTCTACAAGGGCGAGGCGGCGTTGCAGGCCGGCCGCCCCCAGGAGGCGGTGGACGAGTGGCGGGCGCTGCTGGCCACCGCGCCCGCCGACGCGCCCTGGACGGATTCGGTGCGCGAACGCGTTCGCGCCGTGACCGACCAGTTCAACCTCGCCGCCGCGCCCGAGGACGACTCCCGCCCGACGCCGTCGCAGGTGCAAGACCTCGACCGGCAGACCGACGGCCTCATCGAGGCGATGGTCGAGAGTTTGGAGCAGCGGCTGCAAGAGAACCCCGACGACGGCGCCGGATGGGCGCGGCTGGGGCGCTCGTACCTGGTGATGGGGCGTGTCGACGACGCCCGCGAGGCCTATGCCCGCGCCGTCGACCTGCGCCCCGATGACGTCGACGCCCGCCTCGGCCACGCCGAGGCGCTGTTGGCCCAGGCGCCCGAGGGGGCACCGCTGCCCGAGGCCTTCGTGGCCGAAATGCAGGCGGTGCACGACCGCGCCCCCGACAACGCCCAGGCGCTGTACTTCCTGGGCCTGGCCGCCGCCGAGTCCGGCGACACCGCCACCGCCCTGGGGCACTGGCAGCGCCTGCTGGACCAGCTTCCCGACGATTCGCCGCGCCGCGCCGAATTGCAGCAGCAAATCGACTCCCTCGGCGGCTGACCGCCGCCCGCGCGTCGCCCCCGTTTCCGAACCCCGCGCCGCGCCGGTCCGCCGGCGCGGCGTTTGCGCGTGGAGCCGCTTTCGGGTCATCACGCGACCCTTTGGCGTGAATAGACCTTGTTTCGCCGCACCAGCATTCGTAAAATCTTTCGACGCGCACGAAAAATCGCCCGTTCATGTGTATTATTTACACGCGCGACTGGGCCGCAATGCGCGACTGGGCGAGGAGGTTGTTGTAATGCTCTCGGCGGCGTTCAGAGCGAAATGGGGCCGGCGCCCGCCGCCGCCCCTGGGCGGTGGTCCGTCGCCTTCACCGACCGGGGGCGACGAGGTCGACCTCACCGAACCCGCTTTGGAGGAAATTCTGGCCGAGCCGGCCATCCACCTGTTGATGCGCAGCGATAACGTGCCGATGGCGGCGCTGCGGGCGCTGATCGCGGAAACCCGGGCGCGGCTTCAGCCTCGGCGGCTGCAATAGGATTCACTCTCTCTCTCTCTTACCCCTGCCACCTGCAACTGACCGGCGGCGCCGCCGCCGGTCTTTTTTTGTCAGCACGGGGAGAGGCAGCGGCCGGCGGGCGGAGTCACTTCTTGTCCTTGCCGCCCTTGCCGTCCGTGTCGCCGCCCGATTTCGACAGCGCGTCCAGTTGCCGCTGCATGGCGTTGAGGCGCTCCTGCAAATCGTCGAGGGCCGGGGCCGCGGGCTTGCCCTCGCCGGGTTCGCCGCCGTCGCCGGTGCCGGTGCCGGTGCCGGTGCCGGTGCCGTAGAAAGGGGAAAACATCTTCATGGCGCTTTCGAAAAAGGCCATGTTCTGCTTGCCCATCTCCTCGAAGGGCTGGAAGGGGAACAGCCCCTCCAGCGTCTGCTGCATCACCTGGCGCATCTGCTGCTCGTTGCGGGTGAAGCACTGCATACTGTAGTCGAGATAACGCGGCACCAGCCCGCCCAGGGAGTCGCCGTAGAAGCTGATGAGGTGGCGCAGGAAGCTGATGGGCAGCAGGTTCTGGCCCTTCGATTCCTCCTCGACGATGATCTGGGTCAGCACCGAGCGCGTGATGTCCTCGCCGGACTTGGCGTCGTAGACGACGAAGTCGACACCATCCTTGACCATCTGGCACAGGTGATCGAGCGTGACATAGCTGCTCGTCGCCGTGTTGTAGAGGCGGCGGTTGGCGTATTTCTTGATGGTGACGGTGGCGGTCTTCGTCTCGCTGCTCTCAGACATCCGGTGCAAACCTTCTTGTAAGGGCAGGATCAGGTTTCCCAGGATTGTTGCGGCAAATGCCGCTCCGCAACAACCGTTTTTTGCATTGCGGCCGTGAAAGCGGCCGCCGCGCGCGAGGCGGGCGGCCCTGGCAATGGCGCCGCTGGGTGGGATATAGTCACTGCATGTCCGAGGCGCCGGATCCCGAGGCGTTGGCCCGCCGCTATCTCGATTTGTGGCAGGATCAGCTCGCCGCCCTCGCCGCCGATCCGGCGCTGGCGGAGGCGATGGCGCGCGCCTTGCTGTTCATGCAAGGCGGCGCCGCCGCCCTTTTCCACCCAGCCGGCGCGGGGCAGCACTGTGGCGCAGACCAGGACGGCCAGCACGGCGGGCAGCACGACGCCGCCGATCCGTTCGGGGCCGCGGCCGCTGCCCCTGCACCTGTGGCACCAGACGCTTACCAGCGCCTGCGCGAGCAGGTTGCCGCCCTTGAGTGTCGGCTCGCCGAACTGGAGCCCGGAGCTGGAGGCGCGGGCGACCGCCCTGCGCGCCGCCGCCGCCGCCGTTCCCCCTGACGAGCTGGACGCCGCCATCGCGGCCGAGGGCCGGCGGCGGCTGGACGCCTTCCTGCGCGGCGTGCTGGCCTATCGCCGCCACCAGCATCGGCGCGATCTGCCCGAGCCGCCGGTGGTGTGGCGCGAGGGCGGCAGCCGCCTGCTCGACTACAACCCCGCCGGCGGCGCCCCGGTGCTGGTGGTGCCGTCGCTGATCAACCGCGCCCATGTCCTCGACCTCGACGACCGCCGCAGCCTGCTGCGCTACCTCGCCGGGCGCGGCCTGCGCCCCTACCTGCTGGACTGGGGAACGCCCGGCGCCGAAGAGCGGCGCTTCGGCCTCGACGACTACGTTGGCGGGCGGCTGTGCCGCGCCTTCGACGCCGTCGCGGCGCGGGGGGCGGCGCCGGCGGTGATGGGCTACTGCATGGGCGGCACCCTGGCGGTGGCCCTGGCGGGGCTGCGGCCGCTGCCGGGGTTGGCGCTGCTTGCGGCGCCGTGGGACTTCCACGCCGCCCCGTCGCCCGCCGCCGGCCTGCTGCCGGCGCTGGCGCCGGCCATCGAGGCCGGCATCGCCGCCGCCGGCGAACTGCCGGTCGACGTCATCCAGGCGCTGTTCGCCGCCGTCGACCCCACGGCGGTGCCGCGCAAGTTCCGGGCCTTCGCGCGGATGCGCCCCGACAGCGCGCGGGCGCGGCTGTTCGTGGCGCTGGAGGACTGGCTCAACGACGGCGTGCCGCTGGCGCCGACGGTGGCGCGCGAATGCCTGTTCGACTGGTACGGCGCCAACGCGACGGCGCGCGGGGCGTGGCGAATCGGCGGCACGCCGGTGCGCCCCGGCGCCATCGATGCCCCGGCGCTGGTGCTGGTGCCGGGCCGCGATCGCATCGTGCCGCCGCAATCGGCCTCGGCGCTGGCCGATGCCTTGCCGCGGGCGCGCCGCAAGGTCATCGCCGCCGGGCATATCGGGCTGGTCGCCGGGCGCCGGGCCCGCACCGACGTCTATGCTCCCCTGGCGCGTTGGCTAGGCCATGTTGCAGTGCAATAAATCGCTTGCCGGCGCGCCGGCCCCTACGCTAAACCGACTCGCGCGCCCATGTCCCAGATTGATACGCCATCCCGTCCGAGAAACCGTCACGCGAGAGGACCGACCATGACCGACATCGTCATCGCCGCCGCCACCCGTACCGCCATCGGCGCCTTCAACGGCAGCCTCGCCGGCTTCTCGGCGGCGGCGCTGGGCCAGATCGTCATCAAGGAGGCGCTGTCGCGAGCGCGGGTGGCGGCCGAGGAGGTCTCGGAGGTCGTCCTGGGCCAGGTGCTCACCGGCGGCGCCGGCCAGAATCCGGCGCGGCAGGCGGCCATCGGCGCCGGGCTGCCGGTCGAGGTGCCGGCCTACTGCGTCAACCAGGTCTGCGGCTCGGGCCTGCGGACGGTGGCGCTGGGCGCCCAGGGCATCATGGCCGGGGATTCCCGCATCGTCGTCGCCGGCGGCCAGGAAAGCATGACCCAGGCCCCCCACGCCGCCTATCTGCGCCAGGGCGCCAAGATGGGCGACGTGCAGATGGTCGACACCATGATCAAGGACGGCCTTTGGGACGTCTTCAACGGCTATCACATGGGCAACACGGCCGAGAACGTCGCCCAGAAGTGGCAGATCACCCGCGAGCAGCAGGACGAGATGGCGGCGCGCTCACAGCAGCGCGCCGCCGAGGCCATCCAGGCCGGCCGTTTCAAGGACGAGATCGTGCCGGTGACGGTGAAGACCCGCAAGGAGGAGAAGGTCTTCGACACCGACGAGCACCCGCGCGCCGGCACCACCGCCGAGGCGTTGGCGAAGCTGCGCCCCGCCTTCGCCAAGGAGGGCACGGTGACCGCCGGCA
>JAWLGJ010000087.1:0-5220 GCA_041685145.1 Magnetospirillaceae bacterium
TGCATTCCATGCCTTGCATCCTACCCCCGCGCAACGCGGCCGCCAAAAATTTTTTGTTTACAAACAATTGGTTAGAATTTTATGCACTCCGCCGTGCCGGCGCTTGCGGCCCGGCTCGCCCGACCGTATAGTTCGGTCGACATGACGGCCGCGCCCAGCTTTCCGCACCGCCATCTGCTTGGCATCCAGGGGTTGACGCCCCGGGAGGTCACCGCGCTCCTGGATTTGTCCAACGGCTATGTGGCGCACAACCGCGCCGCCGACAAAAAGACATCGGTGCTGTCGGGCCGCACCGTCATCAATCTGTTCTTCGAGAACTCCACCCGCACCCGCACCAGCTTCGAACTCGCCGGCAAGCGGCTGGGGGCCGACGTCATCAACATGCAGGTGTCGACCAGTTCCGTCGCCAAGGGCGAGACCCTGATCGACACCGCCATGACCCTGAATGCCATGCACGCCGACGTGTTGGTGGTGCGCCACCCCGATTCCGGCGCCGCGCAGTTGTTGTCCCAGAAGGTGAACTGCGCCGTCATCAACGCCGGCGACGGCAGCCACGAGCACCCGACCCAGGCGCTGCTCGACGCGCTGACCATCCGTCGGCGCAAGGGGCGCCTGGACGGGCTGACGGTGGCCATCTGCGGCGATGTCGTGCACAGCCGGGTGGCGCGTTCGAACATCCACCTGCTGACGACGATGGGGGCGCGGGTGCGGCTGGTGGCGCCGCGCACCCTGCTGCCGGCCCAGGCGGAACGGCTGGGGGTCGAGGTCTTCACCGACATGCGTGCCGGTCTGACCGACTGCGACATCGTCATGATGCTGCGCCTGCAGACCGAGCGGATGCGCGGCAACTTCATCCCCTCGATCCGCGAGTATTTCCACTTCTTCGGCCTCGACGCCGAGAAGCTGGCACGCGCCAAGCCCGACGCCCTCATCATGCACCCCGGCCCCATGAACCGCGGCGTGGAAATCGATTCCGACGTCGCCGACGACTACGAGCGCAGCGTCATCCGCGAGCAGGTGGAAATGGGGGTGGCGGTGCGCATGGCCTGCCTGGAGGTGCTGTCGCGCAACCTGTGGGCCAGCGACGGCCGGGGGGCGGGCTGATGCAGCACCGTCCGCCCGCCCGCGTCGCCTATGCCAACGCCCGCCTTCTCGACCCGGCGACGGGGCTTGACGCCATCGGCGACCTGCTGACCGAGGGCGAGCGCATTGCCGCCGTCGGGCCCAGCCTGTTCGGCGACGGCGTCCCCGCCGATGCCGAGGTGGTGGATTGTTCCGGCCTCTGCCTGGCTCCCGGCCTGGTGGACATGCGCGTGCAACTGCGCGAGCCGGGCATGGAGCACAAGGAAACCCTGAAGACCTCGGGCGAGGCGGCGGTGGCCGGCGGCGTCACGGCGATGGTGTGCCTGCCCAACACCCAGCCGGTGATCGACGACGTGGCGACGGTGGAGTTCGTCGCCCGCCGCGCCCGCCAGATCGGCCTGGCCAAGGTGTACCCCTACGCGGCGGTGACCAAGGGCCTGGAGGGCGCGGAACTGGCCGAGATCGGGATGCTGGCCGAGGCCGGCGCCCTGGCCTTCACCGACGGCGTGCGTGCCATCGCCAACGCCCAGGTGATGCGCCGCGCGATGAGCTACGCCGCCACCTTCGACCTGTTGATCGTCCAGCACCCCGAGGAGCCGTCCCTGGCCGCCAGCGGGGTGATGAACAGCGGCGAGATGGCCACCCGGCTGGGGCTGTCGGGGATTCCGGCGGCGGCCGAGGTCATCATGCTGGAACGCGACCTGCGGCTGGCCGAACTCACCGGCGCCCGCTACCACGCCGCGCATGTGTCGACCGCCGAATCGGTTGCGGTGATCCGCCGCGCCAAGGACAAGGGGCTGCCGGTCACCTGCGACACCGCGCCGCCCTATTTCGCCCTCAATGAACTGGCGGTGGGCGACTACCGCACCTTCGCCAAGCTGTCGCCGCCCCTGCGCAGCGAGGCGGACCGTGCCGCCATTGCCGCCGCCCTCGCCGAGGGCGTCATTGACGCCATTGCCAGCGACCACGCCCCGCAGGACCAGGATTCGAAGCGCCTCCCCTTCGCGCAATCGGCCGCCGGCGGCGTCGGGCTGGAGACGCTGCTGCCGGTGTCGCTGGAGTTGCACCACAACGGCCGCATGGGGCTGCTGGAGGTGCTGCGGCGGCTGACCTGCGCCCCAGCGGCGCTGCTGGGGCTGGAGACGGGGCGCCTGGCGGCGGGGCTGCCGGCCGATCTGGTGCTGTTCGATCCCGACCGCGCCTGGAAGGTCGACGCCGACCGCTTCCACAGCAAGTCCAAGAACTCGCCCTTCGACGGCCGGCCGGTCCAGGGGGTGGTGGCCCGCACCGTCATCGACGGCCGCACGGTGTTCGTGCGTGACTAACCGATGACCCCTTCCGTCGCCGTGCTCGTCGCCGTGCTCGGCTATCTGCTGGGCGCCGTCCCCTTCGGGCTGGTGCTGACGCGCCTGGCTGGCCTCGGCGACATCCGCCGCCTGGGATCGGGCAATATCGGCGCCACCAATGTCTTGCGGACAGGGCGCAAGGGGTTGGCCCTGGCGACGCTGATCCTCGATTCCGGCAAGGGCGCGGCGGCGGCGCTGCTGGCCGCGTGGCTGCTGGGGTGGCAGGCCGGGCTGGTGGCGGGCTTTGCCGCCGTCCTCGGCCATAACTTCCCGGTCTGGCTGCGCTTTCACGGCGGCAAGGGCGTCGCCACCACTCTGGGCGTGCTGCTGGCGACCGCGTGGCCGGTGGGAATCGCCGCCTGCCTTACCTGGCTGGCGGTGGCGGCGCTGACGCGCTATTCCTCGCTGGCGGCGCTGGTGGCGCTGGCGGCGGCGCCGTTCTACGCCTGGGGTTTCGCCGCGCCCGAGCACGCCCTGATGGCCGCGGCGCTGGCGGTGCTGGCGCTCGTCCGGCACCGCGACAACATCCGCCGCCTCCTCGCCGGCACCGAAAGCCGCATCGGTTCGGCCAGGAAGGGCTGAAGGCGGCGCCCCACCCGCAACCGGAGGTTCCGGCCGCCGCTTGACGGCGGCGGCGGCGTGGGCCATCGTCGCCGCAAATGCAATCGCAACGCCCGCTGTCCCCCGCCGAGAAGATTGACTGGCTGCGCCTGATCCGCAGCGCCAATGTCGGCCCCGTGACCTTCTGGCGCCTGATCGACAGCTTCGGCTCGGCGGCGGCGGCGCTGGACGCGCTGCCGCGCCTAGCGCAGCGCGGCGGCGGGCGCGCCCGCATTGCCTCATGCGCCGAGGCCGAAGCCGAGATGCAGCGCTATGCCCGCCTCGGCGGGCGTCTGATCGCCGGCATCGAACCGGAGTACCCGGCGCCGCTGCGGGCCATCGAAGACGCGCCGCCGCTGATCGGCGTGCTGGGGACGCCCGATCTCCTCGCCAAGCCCTGCGTGGCGATCGTCGGCGCCCGCAACGCCTCGGCCAACGGCCGCCGCCTCGCCCGACAGATGGCGGCGGATTTGGGTGCGGCGGGCATGACGGTGGTTTCGGGCCTGGCCAGGGGCATCGACGCCGCCGCCCACGAGGGCGCCCTGCCCCACGCCACCGCGGCGGTGGTCGCCGGCGGCGTCGACGTCGTCTATCCGCGCGAGAACGCGGCGCTGTACCAGGCGATCGCCCGCCAAGGGGCGGTCGTGGCCGAACTGCCGCCGGGCACCGAACCCCAGGCCAGCCATTTCCCACGCCGCAACCGGCTGATTTCCGGCCTCAGCCTGGGCATCGTGGTGGTGGAGGCGGCGGCGCGCTCGGGCTCGCTGATCACCGCCCGCCGGGCGCTCGACCAAGGGCGCGAGGTGTTCGCGGTGCCGGGCTCGCCCCTGGACCCGCGGGCAAAGGGGCCCAACCGCCTGATTCGCGACGGCGCCGTGCTGGCCGAGGGCGCCGGCGACGTGCTGGAGGCGCTGAGCGATCTGCTACGCCGGCCGCTGGCCGAGCCCGCGACACCGCCCCCCGCCGCCGCCCCGGCGCCCCCCGACGCCGACGACGACGCCCGCCGCGACGTGCTGGAGGCGCTGGGGCCGGTGCCGGTCTCGGTTGACGAACTCATCAGGCAATGCCAATTGTCTCCAGCCGTGGCCTCCACGGTCCTGCTTGAACTCGAACTGGCGGGGCGGCTGGAGCGTCATCCCGGGAATCAGGTGTCGCTCAACGGCTAGCCAGGGGCGTCTCCAGGTGGTGCAAGGATCAGTATGAAGGTTGTCGTCGTCGAGTCCCCCGCCAAGGCCAAGACCATCAACAAGTATCTCGGCCGCGACTTCACCGTGCTGGCCAGCTACGGCCATGTCCGCGACCTGCCGGCCAAGGATGGCTCGGTGCGCCCCGACGAGGACTTCGCCGTCGACTGGCAGGTGGACGAACGCGCGGAAAAGCAGCTTCGCGAGATCACCAAGGCCCTGAAGGGCGCCGACGGCCTGTACCTCGCCACCGACCCCGACCGCGAGGGCGAGGCGATCTCGTGGCACGTGTGCGAGGTGCTGCGCGAACGCAAGGCGCTGAAGGGCCTCGACGTCAAGCGCGTCGTCTTCAACGAGATCACCAAGAGCGCCGTGCTCGACGCCATGCGCAACCCGCGCGGCCTGCACCAGGAGCTGATCGACGCCTATCTCGCCCGCCGGGCCCTGGATTATTTGGTGGGCTTCACGCTGTCGCCGGTGCTGTGGCGCAAGCTGCCCGGCTCGCGCTCGGCGGGACGGGTGCAATCGGTGGCGCTGCGCCTGATTTGCGAGCGCGAATCCGAGATCGAGGACTTCCGGCCGCGGGAATATTGGACGGTGGAGGCCGACATGGCCACCGCCGGCGGCGCGGTGATGACCGCGCAGCTTACCCGGCTCGACGGCCGCAAGCTCGAAAAGTTCGACCTGCCCGACGAGAAGGCGGCCCGCGAGGCGCGGCGGCGCATGGAGGCGGCGCGCTTCCGCATCGCCAAGGTCGAGCGCAAGAAGGCCCGGCGCAACCCGCAGCCGCCCTTCATCACCTCGACCCTGCAACAGGAAGCGTCGCGCAAGCTGCATCTGTCGGCGGCGCGCACCATGCAGGTGGCGCAGCGCCTGTACGAGGGCGTTGACCTCGGCGGCGAGACGGTGGGCCTGATCACCTATATGCGTACCGACGGCGTGCAGATGGCCGCCGAGGCGGTGGCCGCCTGCCGCGACCTCATCGGCCGGGAGTTCGGCGCCGACTA
>JAWLGJ010000088.1:0-5204 GCA_041685145.1 Magnetospirillaceae bacterium
TTTTCCCATCGCGCTGGCGATCGAGCGCCGCCGCCTGCGTCAGGCGCGGCGCGCCACCGCCACGGCCGAGGCGGAACGGGCCTACCGCTGATCGCGACAGGTCAAGGGGCGGCGGCGCCCATGTAGTCCGGCAGCCAGCCCTCGTGGGCGCGGCGCAACGCGGCGACGGCGATGGCGCTGCCGGCCGCCGTCACCGCCTCGCCGCCGGTGCGGCCGATCACCGCCGCCGGCACCCCCGCCGCCTCGGCGGCCGCCAGCAGCGCGGCAAGCGCGTCGTCGCGGCAGGCGAGCACATAGCGGCCCTGGTCCTCGCCGAACAGCCAGGCGTGGGCGGGCGCGCCCTCGGGCACCTCGACGGCCGCCCCGATGCCCGAGGCCATCGCCATCTCCGCCACCGCCACCAGCAGGCCGCCGTCGGAGACGTCGTGACAGGCGGTGACGCGGCCGGCGGTTATCTGCCCGCGCACGAAATCGCCGTTGCGGCGCTCGGCGGCCAGGTCCACCGGCGGCGGCGCGCCCTCCTCGCGGCCGCAGACCTCGCGCAGATACAGCGACGCCCCCAGCCAGCCTTCGGTGGCGCCCACCAGCACGATGGGCTCGTCCGGCGCCTTGAAGGGCAAGCCGGCGATGGCGGCAAGATCGTCGATCAGGCCCACGGCGCCCACGGTCGGGGTGGGCTGGATCGCCTGGCCGTTGGTCTCGTTGTAGAGCGACACATTGCCCGAGACGACGGGGAAGTCCAGCGCCCGGCAGGCCTCGCCCATGCCTTTGATGGCGGCGACGATCTGGCCCATGATCTCGGGCTTCTCGGGATTGCCGAAATTGAGGTTGTCGGTGATCGCCAGCGGCCGGCCGCCGACGGCGGTGATGTTGCGCCAAGCTTCGGCCACCGCCTGCTTGCCGCCCTCGCGCGCATCGGCGGCGCAGTAGCGCGGCGTGACGTCGGTGGTGATCGCTAGGCCCTTGCCGGTGCCGTGCACCCGCACCACGGCGGCATCGCCGCCCGGCCGCTGCACGGTGTCGCCCATCACCATGTGGTCGTATTGCTCCCAGATCCAGCGCCGCGAGGCACCGTCGGGGCAGGAGACCAGCGTCGTCAGCGCCGCCGCCGGGTCGTGGGCCGGCACGTCGGCGGGCGCCAGCGCCGCGGGCTTGGCCGCCGCCACCCAGGGGCGATCGTATTCGGGGCTGGCCTGCGCCAGCGGGTCGATGGGCAGGTCGGCGACGACGGCGCCGTGCATGGTCAGCACCATGCGCCCGGTATCGGTGAGCGTGCCGACGACGGCGAAATCCAGCTCCCACTTGCGGAAGATGCGTTCCGCCTCGGCCTCGCGGCCGGGCTTGAGCACCATCAGCATCCGCTCCTGGGATTCGGACAGCATCAGTTCATAGGGCGTCATGCCCTCCTCGCGGGCCGGCACCTTGTCCAGGTCCATCTCGATGCCCAGCCCGCCCTTCGACGCCATCTCGAAGGAGGACGAGGTCAGCCCGGCGGCGCCCATGTCCTGGATGGCGACGATGGCGTCGGTGGCCATCAACTCCAGGCAGGCCTCGATCAGGAGCTTTTCGGTGAAGGGGTCGCCCACCTGCACGGTGGGGCGCTTTTCCTCCGAGTCCTCCGAGAACTCGGCGCTGGCCATCGTGGCGCCGTGGATGCCGTCGCGCCCGGTCTTCGAGCCGACATAGACCACCGGGTTCCCCACCCCGGCGGCGGCGGAATAGAAGATGCGGTCCGCCGGCGCCAGCCCCACGGTCATGGCGTTGACCAGGATGTTGCCGTTGTAGCTGGGGTGGAAATTGACCTCGCCGCCCACCGTGGGCACGCCGACGCAGTTGCCGTAGCCGCCGATGCCGGCGACCACGCCGGCCACCAGATGCCGCGTCTTGGGGTGCGCGGGCTCGCCGAAGCGCAGCGCGTTCATGTTGGCCACCGGCCGCGCGCCCATCGTGAACACGTCGCGCAGGATGCCGCCCACGCCGGTCGCCGCGCCCTGATAGGGCTCGATGAAGCTGGGGTGGTTGTGGCTTTCCATCTTGAAGATGCAGGCCATGCCGTCGCCGATGTCGATGACACCGGCGTTCTCGCCCGGCCCCTGGATCACCCACGGCGCCTCGGTGGGCAGGGTCTTCAGCCACTTCTTCGAGGACTTGTAGGAGCAGTGCTCCGACCACATCACCGAAAAGATGCCGAGTTCCGTGAGGTTGGGCGCGCGCCCCATGATCTCCAGCACGCGCTGGTATTCCTCGGGAGTCAGGCCGTGGCTGGCGACGACCTCGGGGGTGATGGTCTCGTTCCCGCTCACGCCGCCGCCTCCGTCAGCGCCTCGAACATCGGGCGGCCATCGATGCCGCCCAGCAGCGGTTCGGCGAGGCGCTCGGGGTGGGGCATCATGCCCAGCACCGTGCGGCGTGCGTTGAAGACGCCGGCGATGTTGTTGAGCGAGCCGTTGGGATTGGCCGCCGCCGTCACCGCGCCGCTTTCGTCGCAGTAACGGAAGGCGACCTGGCCCTGGTCCTCGATCCGCCTCAGGGTCTCGGTGTCGGCGAAATAGTTGCCGTCGTGGTGGGCGACGGGGACGCGGATCACCTGTCCCCGGCGATAGCGGCGGGTGAACAGGCTGTCGTCGTCCTCGACGCGCAGCCACACGTCCCTGCACACGAAGCGCAGATCGGCGTTGCGCATCAGCACGCCGGGCAGCAGCCCCGCCTCGCAGAGGATCTGGAAGCCGTTGCAGATGCCCAGCACCGGCACGCCCGCCTTGGCGCGCGCCACCACCTCGCGCATCACCGGCGAGTGCGCCGCCATCGCGCCGCAGCGCAGATAGTCGCCATAGGAGAAACCGCCCGGCACCACGATCAGGTCGACGGGCGGCAGTTCGGCGTTGCCGTGCCAGGCCATGACCGGCGGCCGGCCCATGCTGGCCTCCAGCGCCACGGCGACGTCACGGTCGCAGTTGGAGCCGGGAAAGACGATGACGGCGGCGTGCAAGGCGGCAGACCCCCCGGAAAATCGCGGTTGCGCAGGCGTGCCCATACATACGACCGCCGACCGAACGACGCAAGGCAAACGGGGCGGCCTCAGCCCATCCAGGCGGGGCGCCGGCGGCGCGTCCATTTCGCCGGGCCCTTGCGCGCGAAGACGGCCTTTTCGGCGGCGTAGAAGGCGCGGTAGGCGGCGACGGCGTCGGGGCCTTTGTAGGCGTCGGGCATGGCCTGCGGCGGGTCCGTCCAGCCCGCCTCGGGCAGCGGCGGGGCCTCGGGCAGCGCCGCGATGACGGCGGCGGCGCCGTGGCTGCGGCCGAAGCGCCAGGTGTATTCGGCGCACAGGGCCAGGCCCAGGCGGCGCAGCCATTGCCAGTGCGCCAGGCTGTCGCCGGCCCACAGCACGCTGGGATGGCGGGGGTGGGTGGGCTTCCAGGGCGCCGGCAGGCCGTGGCGGTGCAGGGCCGCGCACAGAATCTGGCCGGTCTCGGTCGCCATCCTGACGACGTGGACGTCGGAATGCAGGCGCGCCGCCGCCAAGGGGTCGCGGTCCAGGAAGAAGATGTTCACGGCGGCCTACCCCGCCGCCGGCTGCTCGGCCTCCTGGATGGCGGCCATCGCGCGGCTGAGGTCGGGCACCGATCCGGTTTCATGCAGCCCGGCCAGCACATTGTAGGCATCGGTCTTCAGCGCCGCCATGTCCAGGTCCAGCCGCGACACCCACAGGCGCCGGGCAAAGGCGCGGGACAGGCGGTTGAACACTCCCACCGCCAGCGCGTAGACGTCGGGCTCGCGGTCGGCCTCGCGTTCGGCCTCGATGGCGCGCAGCAGGACGCGGCGGAAACACTCCGCGAAGGCCATCTCGAAGGCGCGCTTCTGCAACTGTCCGAAGGGCAGCGCCTGCTGCGTCGCCAGCCCGTGAAAAAAGACGCCGGACTCGTCCAGGAACTCGCCCAATTGCCGGGCGAGGGCGGTGTCGTCCAGCTCCAGGATGGCGACGTCCTCGAAGATCTTGGGCACAAACAGGCGCAGGAGCCGCTGATAGGCCCAGGCCCAGCAGGTCGGGCTGCCGCGCGCCGCGGCGTTCTGCATTTGCTGCAGCGTCCGCCGCCCGGTCTCCGACGCCGACAGATGCACCACCGCCTTCTCGATCAGATCCTCGGCCTGGCTGGTGCGGCCGGCGTGGTGCATCGCCTCCTTGGCCTCCAGGGCAAGGGCCATCAGCCGCTGCACCCCGTCGCACAGGTGCCGGCCGGTGCAGTCGGGGTTTCCGGGGGGGCCGGGGCAGTCCTCGGCCGGGGGCATCTCGCGCACCGTCATGGGCAAAAGGCTAGGCAAGCCGCGCCGGTTACGCAATAGGCGGCGCGCCGCCGCCCGAAGCAGACGGCCGGCCCCCGCCATCACGGCCTTCCGCCACCGGCACATCGCCCCAACATTCCTGGGTACATTGCCGCAATGGAGGGCCGCCATGCCAACGCGCGACGACGACTGGGCGCCGCAGCCTTACATCCCCGCCCTTGCCAGCCTCTACCAGCCGCTGGCCTGGCTGGCCTGGCCGCTGGTGCGGGTGACGGCGGGGGCGCTGCTGATGCCGCACGGGGCGCAGAAGCTGTTCGGCTGGTTCGGCGGCGGCGGCATGGGCGCGGCGATGGAGGGCTTCGCGGGAATGGGGTTCGCGCCGTGGTGGGCCTGGGTGATCGCGCTGCTGGAATTCTTCGGCGGCGCCTTGCTGGTGCTGGGATTCCTGACCCGTCTGGTGGCGGCGCTGGTGGTGTGCTTTATGGCCACGGCGACCTTTGTGGTGCATTGGCCCAACGGCTTCTTCTGGACCGATGGCGGCTTCGAGTACCCGCTGATGTGGGGTTTGGTGGCGCTGGCGCTGGTGTTGCGCGGCGCCGGCCCGCTGTCGGTGGACCGCGCCCTGGGGCGCGAGCTGTAGCCCTTTCGGGGCAGGGCTTGACAACGAATTTTCCTGCCTTAAATAGCCCGCGCTCGCCGCAAGGGAGCGTTGCAACGGGTCATTTGCTGCAAGGGAATGACGGAGACAGAGATGAAATTCCGACCTCTTCACGATCGGGTGCTCGTCCGCCGCGTCGAGCAGGAGGAAAAGACCGCCGGCGGCATCATCATCCCCGACACCGCCAAGGAAAAGCCCCAGCAGGGCGAGGTTCTGGCCGTGGGGCCGGGCGCCCGCGGCGACGACGGCAAGCTGGTCGCCCCCG
>JAWLGJ010000033.1:0-24263 GCA_041685145.1 Magnetospirillaceae bacterium
GGAGGTGGCGCGCTCGCTGTCGGAACGCGCCCAGGAACTGCGCGAACAGGTCGAACAATTCCTCGGCGGCATCCGCTCCGCCTGATCCGTGCCGCCACGGGCCGCCGCCGGATGGATGCGGCGGCCCGTGCCTTTTCCACCCCTGGGCGCCTCATCCTTCGGTGCATGTCGGCACTGCCCCCGGCGCGGTGCATGGCAGTTGTTCGCGCGTGCGAAATCTGCTAGCTTTCAGCGCCATCCAACGGCGCCGATTATCCCGGTTTTTCAGCCCCTTCCCGGATCCTGCCCGAGTCTGCCGCCTTGACCACGCCGACATCGCCCCAGAACTTCGAGATTACTCCCGTCGCCATCGAGGAGGAGATGCGGCGCAGCTACCTCGATTACGCCATGAGCGTGATCGTGTCGCGCGCGCTGCCCGATGTCCGCGACGGCCTGAAGCCGGTGCATCGGCGCATCCTGTTCGCGATGAAGGAGAACGGCTACGACTGGAACCGGCCGTACCGGAAATCGGCGCGCATCGTCGGCGACGTCATGGGCCGTTACCATCCCCACGGCGACGCCGCCATCTATGATGCGATGGTGCGCATGGCGCAGGGGTTCTCGATGCGCCTGCCGCTGGTGGACGGCCAGGGCAATTTCGGTTCGATGGACGGCGATCCGCCGGCGGCGATGCGCTACACCGAGGCCCGCCTAGCGCGACCGGCGCACAACCTGCTGGACGACATCGACAAGGACACGGTCGACTTCCAGCCCAACTATGACGACACCGCCGAAGAGCCGGTGGTGCTGCCGGCGCGGTTCCCCAACCTGCTGGTCAACGGCGCCGGCGGCATCGCCGTCGGCATGGCCACCAACATTCCGCCGCACAATCTGGGCGAGGTGATCGACGCCTGCTGCGCCTATATCGATGACCCCGAGATCACCGTCGAGGCGCTGATGCAGATCGTGCCGGCACCCGATTTCCCCACCGGCGGCATCATTCTGGGGCGTTCGGGGGCGCGCGCCGCCTATGCCACCGGCCGCGGCTCGGTGATCATGCGCGGCAAGGCGAGCATCGAGGAGATCCGCAAGGATCGCGAGGCCATCGTCATCACCGAAATTCCCTATCAGGTGAACAAGGCCCGCATGATCGAGCAGATCGCCGAGATGGTGCGCGACAAGCGCATCGAAGGCATCGCCGACCTGCGCGACGAATCCGATCGCGACGGCGTGCGGGTGGTGGTCGAGGTCAAGCGCGACGCGGTGCCCGAAGTGGTGCTGAACCAGCTTTACCGCTACACGCCGCTGCAAACCTCATTCGGCGTCAACATGCTGGCGCTGAACGGCGGCCGCCCGGAGATGATGACCCTGAAGGAGGTCATCGCCGCCTTCGTCGCCTTCCGCGAGGAGGTCATCACCCGGCGCACCCGGTTCGAACTGGGCAAGGCCCGCGAACGGGCCCATGTGCTGGCCGGTCTGGCGGTGGCGGTGGCCAATCTCGACGAGGTCATCCGCATCATCCGGGCCGCCCCCGACCCGGCGGCGGCGCGCGAGGGGCTCATGGGCCGCGACTGGCCGGCCGGCGACGTGGAGCCCTTGATTCGCCTCATCGACGAGCCCGGCCACCAGGTGGTGGACGGCCAATACCACCTGTCCGAGGCCCAGGCCAAGGCCATCCTCGACCTGCGCCTGCACCGCCTGACGGCGCTGGAGCGCGACAAGATCGCCGACGAACTGCGCCAGATCGGGGCGCGCATCGAGGAGTACCTGCAAATCCTGTCCTCGCGCCGGCGCCTGTACGAGATTCTGCGCGCCGAACTGCTGGAAATGCGCGAGCAGTACGCCACCCCGCGGCGCACCGCCATCGAGGAAGCCGAGTTCGAGCACGATATCGAAGACCTGATCCAGCGCGAGGACATGGTGGTGACGGTCACCTCGTCCGGCTACATCAAGCGCGTGCCGCTGGCGACCTACCGCGCCCAGCGCCGCGGCGGCAAGGGCCGCGCGGGGATGACCATGCGCGGCGACGACGTGCTCAGCCAGGTGTTCGTCGCCAACACCCATACGCCGGTGCTGTTCTTCTCGTCCAAGGGCATGGTCTACAAGATGAAGGTCTACCGCCTGCCCCTGGGTACGCCGCAGGCGCGGGGCAAGGCGATGGTCAACCTGCTGCCCCTGGACGAGGGCGAAACCATCTCCACCGTCATGCCGCTGCCCGAGGACGAGGAAATCTGGGGCGATCTGCATGTGATGTTCGCCACCGCCTCGGGCAATGTGCGCCGCAACCGCCTGTCGGACTTCGTCGACGTGCGCGCCAACGGCAAGATCGCCATGAAGCTGGCGGACGACGACCGTCTCATCGCCGTGCACACCTGCACCGAAGACGACGACATCCTGCTCGCCACCCGCATGGGGCGCTGCATCCGCTTCGCCATTACCGATGTGCGCGTCTTTGCCGGGCGCACGTCGACGGGGGTGCGCGGCATTCGGCTGGTGCAGGCGGATGACGAGGTCATGTCGATGTCGGTGCTGCGCCATGTCGACTTCGACATGGAACTGCGCGACGCCTATCTGCGCGAGGCGGGCGCCCGCCGCCGCGCCGCCGGCGAGCCGGTTGACGACGACGTCGCCGGCGACGGCAACGGCGTGGCGCCCGAGGATTTCGACCGCATGGCGGCGCACGAGGAGTTCATCCTCACCGTCACCACGGGCGGCTTCGGCAAGCGCACCTCGGCCTATGAGTACCGCGTCACCGGGCGCGGCGGGCAGGGCATCGCCAATATCGACATCACCGAGCGCAACGGCCCCGTCCTCGGCTCCTTCCCGGTGGCCGACAGCGACCAGATCATGCTGATCACTGATAAGGGCAAGATCATCCGCCTGCCCGTGCACGACATCCGCATCGCCGGGCGCCGCACCCAGGGTGTGGTGCTGTTCCGCGTCGCCGAGGACGAGCATGTCGTCTCGGCCACCCGCCTGGTCGACGTCGGCAACGGCGGCGACGAGGGCGAGGAGGGCGAGGACGCGGACGAAGGCGGCGACGCCCCGGCGGGAGACGGCGAATGAGCGGGCGCATCGGCATCTATCCCGGCACCTTCGATCCCATCACCAACGGGCACATGGACATAATCCTGCGCGCCGCGCAGGTCGTCGACCGGCTGATCGTCGGCGTGGCCGCCAACGCCGGCAAGGGCCCGATGTTCAGCCTGGAGGAGCGCGCCGAGATGGTGCGAGACGAAGTGGCCGCCGAGGCCGCCGCCATCCGCAACGGCATGACCATCGAGGTCCGGTCCTTCGACAACCTGCTGATGCAATTCGCGACCGACTGCGGCGCCCACGTCATCATTCGCGGCTTGCGGGCGGTTTCGGATTTCGAGTACGAGTTCCAGATGGCGGGGATGAACGCACGCCTGAATCCGACCGTCGAGACGGTGTTCCTGATGGCCTCGGAGCGGTGCCAGTTCATCTCGTCGCGCTTCGTCAAGGAGATCGGCCGTTTCGGCGGCGACATCTCCTCCTTCGTGTCGCCAAGGGTGCGCGCACGGCTGGAGGCGCGGGTCGCCGAGGAAAACCGCGGCTGACGCCGCCGCACCAAGCCACCAGAGGAGCAACATGACCGCGCAGCCCGAAGACACCCTTTACATCGATCTCAAGGACGGTCGGGTGGTTGTCCGCCTGCGCCCCGATCTGGCCCCGGGCCATGTCGCCCGCATCAAGGAACTGGCGCGCGAGGGCTTCTATGACGGCACGCCGTTCCACCGCGTCATCGAGGGCTTCATGGTCCAGGGCGGCGACCCCACCGGCACCGGCACCGGCGGCTCGGGCCGCAAGCTGAAGGCGGAGTTCTCCTCCGCCCGCCATGTGCGCGGGGTGACGTCGATGGCGCGCACGCCCGACCCCGATTCGGCCGATTCGCAGTTCTTCATCATGCTGGGCGACTCCCCGCACCTTGACGGCCAGTACACCGTCTGGGGCGAGGTCGTGGAAGGCATGGAGCATGTCGACGCCATCAAGAAGGGCGATTTCGACCGCAACGGCATGGTTGCCGACCCGGACCGTATCGTCCGGATGCGGGTCGCCGCCGACGTCACGGAGTAGGGGAGAGAGGATGCGACGCCTCGCGGCTTTTCTTGGGATGATGGCATTGCTGTCGACGGCGCCGGCCGGCGCCGCCGAGCCCGAGGACACCCTGTATATGGAACTCGACGGCGGCCGGGTGGTGATCGAGACCTATCCCGAGGTTGCGCCGGCGCATGTGGCCCGCATCAAGACCCTGGCGCGCGAGGGCTTCTATGACGGCACGCCGTTCCACCGCGTCATCGAGGGCTTCATGGTCCAGGGCGGCGACCCCACCGGCACCGGCACCGGCGGCTCCGACCGGCCGAACCTGAAGGCGGAGTTTTCCGACATCCGGCACGAGCGCGGCGTCGCCTCGATGGCGCGCACCCGTGATCCCAATTCCGCCAATTCGCAGTTCTTCATCATGCTGGGCGATGCCCCCCACCTCGACGGCCAGTACACCGTCTGGGGCCGCGTCGTCGAGGGGATGGAGCATGTCGAGGCCATCAAGAAGGGCGATCCGCGCCTCAACGGCATGGTCGAGGACCCCGACCGCATCCTCAGCCTGCGCGTCGCCGCCGACGCCGAGGAATAGTCGCCGATGTTCCGCGTTTTCGCGGCGCTGGCGGCGGCGCTGGTCCTGGCCGGTTGCTACACCACCACCACGCGGATCGTCGACCCCGAGGCCGCCGAGGCCTGGGAGGCGCTGCCCGGCCGCTATGACGTCACCATCAGCGCCGACGGCGTCGAGGCGCAGCGCAAGACCTGGACCTTCTCCGCCGCCGAAGACGGCGCCACCCCCGCCTATCGCTTCCACGAGGCCGGGGCGCGGCCGGCGGAAACGCTGGTGCAAATCCTTTATGGCGATGTGCGCCTGTTGCAGGTGGCGGACGCGCGGGGCAAGTTCCTGCTGATGGTGGCGCGCCCCACCGCGACGGGCTTCGAGGCGCTGCTGCACGACGATGTCGCGGCCCTGGCCGCCCGCCACGGGGTCGAGGCGGTGGCCCTGGATATCGGCTACCAACTTAACGGCCCCGCCGCCGGCATCCGCGCCTTGCTCGCCGACACCGCCAACCGCCCCGCCCGCGTCTTTGCCGCCGCCGTAAAACGCCCCTGACAATCGCCGCCGCCGCAGCCCGACGCCGTTGACCCCGGCGCCCCCCTTGCCTATGGTTTGCCTCCCACCCCGAGCCCGTAGCTCAGCCGGTAGAGCATCTGACTTTTAATCAGAGGGTCGCAGGTTCGAATCCTGCCGGGCTCACCAATAAATTCAGGGGCTTAGCGATGATCGCCAAGCCCCTTCAGTTTGCCGGGTCAGCTTTCGGTTAACGTTTCGGGTAACAGCGGCCAGCTAAGCAGCCTTGATCTGCGCCGGTTGCAGCCGCAGCAGTTTGTCCAGTTTCTCGTTAAGGGCGTCCACCTCCTGAGCGAGCCGAGTGGCGGTCCAACTCAAGCTGTTGATTGTGGGCTTGTGCGCGGGGAGGCCACTGCACAGGCTGGCCATTGCCTGCATTTCCTTCACCACGCTCTCGGCCACGATCTCCATCGTATGGGCCAACGCGAGGGTTTCCGACATGTGATAGTCCACGTCGTTTCGCAGGTTGCTGTTCATGCGGCGTCCTCCGCGCGACCGTGAACGTGTTTGTCGAAGGTCTCCTGCCACACCTCGTCCACGTCCTGCATCCTCTCGACGGCCTTCCCGACCATGTAGACGATGCCAGACAGGCGCCGCTCGTACTCAGGGGCGCGCTCGCGGATGAGGCGGTAGAAATCCTCTGAGAGTGCTTCATAGGCGATTTGCGCGGCCTTGGCGCAGTCGCCCATTTCGTTGATGACAGGCTCCAGCTCGAACAGGGCGTCCTTGACCAGCTTGTTTGATTCGGTATGGGTCATGGTTATGATCCCTCTCCCGTGTTATGATCGGATAACGATCACGCTAGAGGGAGATAGCATTGGCGTCAAGTGATGATTTTCCTATCGTGGGGGCTCAGATTCGGGCAGGCCGTGCGTTGGTGGGCTGGTCAGCGGACGATCTAGCCGAGAAGGCCCGTGTGGGCGTCGCTACAGTCCGCAGGGCCGAAACCGGGCAACGCGCTACCACGCCCGCGAACCTGGATGCTATTCGCCGCGCCTTGCAGGCGGCAGGCGTGGAATTTCTCTCCGAAGGTGACTATGCCGGCAACGGCGGGCCGGGGGTGCGGCTGAGGCGATGATGGCCCGGCGCAAGGAACTGTGGGAGGCACGTCGAGAAAGTGGGAACACTGTTCCCACTTTTACAGGTCGCTGGTGTCGGGGAACAGCACCTTGGACAGAAGAAACTCCGCTTCCTCGTACACCTCGTGGACCGTACCAACCTCAGCATTGCGCTCGGCTTCCTCGATGCGCTCGAAGCCGCCGGTATTCAGTTCATCGAGCAGAACGGCGGCCGTCCGGGCGTGCGATTGAAACGGGTGCCCTGACTCCGCCCTCTCTCACTGGTAGAGTACCCGTTGCCGTAACGGAGCGGGCATCATGGATCGGGCACTCTCAATCTTCGCGATCGTCTGGGGCAGCGGCGTGGTCGCCCTTAATCTGCTGGGCATTGCCGGGGCCTTTGTCGCATATCCATTCTGGGAAGCTGTCTTCCGCATCCAGGACTGGTACAGCCCCTTCAACATCGTGAATTGGGGGCTAAACCTCGTCCTGGTTTCGCCGGCGCTGGGGGCGTTCCTGTGGCGTGAGCGGCGGCGGGCAAAGAGTGGCACCTAAATGCGACGGCATTCGGAAAACACCTGTCAGGTGACGGCCATAGTGGTGGCGACATTGGCCACCGTCCTTGTCGCTTGCGTGGCGGCCGTGGCCTATCAGGGAATCGGAGCCGCGTTGCGCGGCCAGGAACTTCTTGCCACGCTGGTCGCAGTAGTGCTGCTTTTTGGGCCCGGCTTCTTCTGGCTTTGGCTCTACGACAAGATTTATCGGAGGATGCGCCGGGATGAAGGCTAAGCCTTGGACAACGCATGTTTTAAGGAAAACTAGAACTCTTGCCAATGACCGGATACTAAAGGGGCCACGGCGCTATCGCCACCGCAGCCCCTCCAAGCTCAGTACGAGCGCCTAACCGGCGCGTTGACAGTATAATCGCCTCTTTTTTCGGCGTCTACTGTCTCCGTATTATCCCCATCAAGCATCTGCTTGTGCAGTCTGGGGAAATTTTTCCGCATCCACTCAGCCATTTTAGGCGAGCCGAACTTGCGGATGATCTCGGGCTCATAGATTCGGAAATTTAACCCTGCCATCAGTTCATAACTCCCTGTTCGGGTTGATCCAGTCCAAACGGACCTTCCACGGTGGGGAAGGGTGCGGCCATAGCGTCCAGAAGGTCGATCTCAAACCGCTCGCCCTTTTCGTTCACAAGGGGGAGCACCCCGCCGGAGCGAAACGGCACCATCAACACGAGGCCGTCATTCGTCTCGTTGGTGACCCAGTACCCGCTGTTCAGGGCGGATCGGATCGTTCGCTCGCGGTTCAGGAACTGCGGTGTGTCGTTGATGTCCCCGAACGGCGCCGTCCCGAACTCCTCCAGCGCCTCCCGCGTCAGCCGTGACTCCGCCACCGCCTCGACATGGGCGGCGTTGATCGGCTGGCCGTCAAGGAAGCGGGGCAGCAGCGCCTTCATCTGCGGCGAGTCCACCGGCTGCACCTGGTTGAATATGATCTGTTGGGCGGCTCGGCGCTCGGGATCGGACACCCCTTGCCGGTAGTAGTGGATCGCCAGATCCTTTACCACTCGGGCGAGCCCGTTCACCCGTCCCGTCAGGCCCCCAGAAAGGTCGCGCGCCGCCACCACCTGCCGGAACTCGCCCAGCTCAGCATCAACCCGTGCCTCCAGGTCGTTGACCGCTGCGGCATCCAGCCCCTTCTTCATCTCGACGGTCCCGGTTTCGATCACCTGCGCCACCGTCTGCGAAAGCGCCGGATTGTTGGCGACCATCCCAAGAACCTCGGTGCGGTTATCCAGGCCCGCATTCATCAGTTCCGCAAAAGCCTTATCCCAATGGCGGCCATACCGCTCCTGCAAGGCCAGGATGTGCGCGGCGCGCTCGTTGGTGGGCGCGGCCATCACCTCGGCCGCGATCCCATTGGCCTCATCCTCGGTCAGCGTCCGAACCATGTGCCTCGGCAACCCCATGCCCCGCTGCACCTCCAAACGGATGGCAAGGGCTTCCTCGAAATCCCCCGATTCGAACGCCTCCTGCACCGCCGGAACCTGCATGGCGTAACCGGCGGGATCGGCCGCGCGCTCCCGAAGAGTCCTGCCCACCGCGTTACGGGCCGTCTCAAAATCCTGCCACTTGTTCGCGAAGTCTGGTGCTCCCGGCGGTGGGCGCATCCGCACCAGCGTTTCCTCGATTTCCTCCGGCGCGGCGAAGCGAATGGCGGATATGGCGTTATGGAACGTCCGCGCCTGCTGAATGTCCCGCTGGGCCTGTTCTGCCGCCTCGGGGGGCAGGGTGGAAACCTCGTGTTCGAAGCCCGGTATCCCCTGCCCGGTAACCCGAATGGATTCCAGATGATCGCGCAGACGGTACTTTACCCGTCCGACCGCAGCGGTACGTCCCTGTTTGATCCGCTGCCGGAGGGCATCGCGCATTCCCAAATCTAGAACATCGTCCAGGTCGTCACGCTGCAAAAAATCTTCGGCCGCTGCGAAGTCCCCACGGACGACCATCCCCGTCACCGCCCCGGCAACGACGGACGTTCTGGCCTGCCGGAGAAAAGCCCGCTCCTGTTCTGGGGTGAGGATGCGCGCCGCTTCATCCCCGCCGATTTCGAAATCCTGCAAGAGACTGTCGGCCTCGCCCAGCAGGGCGTCGAACGCCTCGGGCGAGGCTTCCGCCTGCCGGCCTATGGTGTTGATGCGCTGTTCCGCCAGGTCGCCGACCTTGGCCTGCTGCGCCTTCAGGTGAACAGTCTGCGCAGCGGAGACGGCATCGGCGGTCGCCTCTTGAATCCGCACATGGAAACGGGTGCGCGCTTCCTCGGTCAGCAGGTTGTTGCCATGCTCGGTAAGGAATTTCTCGGCCTGTCCCGCGCGCTCTTGCTGGAATTTTTGCAGATACTCGAAGTCGGTAGGATCAGCCTCTTGCTGAAACGCAGTCAGCGCTTCGGTTGATTCCTGCTGATAGGCAATCAGCGCCTCGGACAACTTAATTGCGTCCTGGCGCTTCTGCTGGCGTTCGATGGCTTCCGCCACCTGCCCCCCAGTGCCTTGCAGCGCCCGCCCGAACGACGCCCCCATATCAGGCACCTGCACACCGGGATCACGGCCAAGGCTGACACGCTCTAGATCGTTCGGACCAGGAAGGCCGCGAGGACCACCGCGCAAGCGTGAACGCGGCAAATCTATCCGAGCCGGTATCCTGGCCATCAAACCACCCCCCGCGAAAGCAGCGTTACCGCAATGCCCTCTGTCTTGTCCGCGCGCGATACCGCCAACCGGGCGTATTCCGCCCACTCCTTGTCACGGGAGGCCGTCACCTCGATGCGGTCGTGGCGCCGAACCCCGTGCTCAACCAACCCGTCGAAATAGTTGGGAGACAGCACCGCCGAGAGCGGGTGCGTGGTCGTGTAGACCCAAAAGCCGCACGCCTTGGTCGATTCCCGGAGCACCAGCGAATCCCGATCCGCCGTCAACGTCGTGTCCATTTCAACGCCTTCCTTCGTTCCCGTTGCGCATTCAGTCGTTGTGCCTCGCGCTGCCTCGCCTCCATCGAGGCGAAGATCCTTTCCGCTGCCTCGCGCTCCGCACGGGCAACAAAGTCCTCTTCGCTTGCCTCTTCTGTAGTGATGTCGCGTTCCAGCGGATCATCACCGGGGCGCCGCAGCCAGGGGGGGAATCCGATCACGCCGCCCCCCTTCGCCATTGAAGAACGTTGGTGTGCGTCGGCCGGGGCGTGTTCTTTTTGACGCCCTTCGCGACGCTGCGCGCTTCGCCGCCGCCGCTCATCAGGTATTGGAGCGCGTCGTGGGGATGGGAGAATTCGTTCTTCTCCGGCTTATCGATGTAGTGGTCCCCCGAAGCCGCCCTTGCACGGCGATAGCGGTAGCCCCCCGAGAATCCCTTTCTCAGCATCCGACACGCTGGGGAGAGGACGAAACCAGGGTCACCGTCCACCATGCGATTGAGGACATTGGCGACCGCCTCCCGGCGCAAGGTGAAGTCGTTGGTCGGGGCCGCCCGCACCCGAAGGCCCGCGTGCTGGCGCAGGATGTCGAAGCAGGTCTTTTCATCCGTCTGGGCCCGCTGGCGGCCCGCAGGATCGCCGTAAGCCTCCACAGGCAGGCCGGAGTACCAGGAGGCAAGGCGGGCCTTCAGCAGTTCGGAGAAGCGCACCATGCCCATATCCTCCGTCACCAGCTCGTCAATCACCCGCCACTGCCCCCGCGCCGTCCTTTGTGCAAACACCGCCGCCGGCGTCAGGCCGAAATCGAGGCCGATATAGAGGGGAAGCCCCTCGATGGGCGGGAAGGGCTCGGCGGCAACATGTGTCGAGTCGTGCCACTCGGGATAAATCGGCTTGCCCTCCTGCACGAAGCCGTATTCGCCGCGGACGTAAACCCGAATCCAATCCTCTGTCTTGCCGGCCTTGATCCGGGCGTAATAGTCCGGCGGCAGGTTCTGGATGTTCTCGGCATCGGGACCATCCCCGGCCGGCTGGGCGAAGAATTCAAACCCCTCGGGCCGCTCCTCTTCTGCCAGCTTGTAGAGCCAGTGATCAGAATCCGGCGGGTTGGTGTCCAGGATGATGCCCGACCAGGTGGGGCCGCCATCGTTCATGGCCGGGAAGCGACCCACACGCCCCGTCAGCATGTCCAGGATGCCCCTCGGAACCTCGCGGGCCTCGTTGATCCAGGCCCCGGTCAATTCCAGCGACAGCAGCTTCTTTGCGTCTTCCTCACGGTCCAGGGCGAGAAACAGCACCTCCATATCCAGTTCATCGGAGCGAATCGTGTGCCTCGGCGGGTGATCGCGGGAGAACTTGCCCACCGTCAGCGGAACCCACTGTTCCCAGGTCTTCAGCGTCGTTGTCTGAAGCTCGGGAAAGGTGTTGCGGATCACCGCCCAACGCGATCGTCGCACCCCATCCCGCCCCGGCGCCTGAGCGCGCGCACGGCGGACGATCTCCATGACACAAGCGGTGGACTTGCCGGAGCCCAGCGGGCCGCGAAGGCAACGAACAAAGGCGTCCGACTGGTGAAACATCTTCACGGTTGGCCCGGCGGGGGCGTAGCGGACGGAGGCATCAGCCATCGATAAACGGCCCCCGATCCCCTTCAGCGTCCAGCCCCTCGATAATCACCTTGAAGCCGGCAGCCATGCGCACGTCGCGGCGGTCCACCAGCAGGCCAGTCAGTTTCGCCTTCAGCTCCGAGGCCCGCACCGCCGCCGTGGCGTTTTGCGTCTCAACTGCGAAGTGGCGATCCTCGTCAAACTGACGGATCATCGAATCAACAGTTATCTCGTTGCGCTCCTGAAGTGCCTTCCGGCCCTCCTCGACGGCGTCGGCAACCAACGGGTCATGCCGCAGCAGTTCGCTCGCCACCTTCTTGGCGGCACGCACGCTGTAGCCGGCCCGGCGGGCAGCCTCAGCGCCGTTGCCACATTCAAGATAAGCTTGAACGAACGCCTCCTTCTTCCGCGTCCATCGGCTGCCGGTGCGACCACGGTTGTTCATCACGGCTGCAACGCGTCCCTCAGGTTGGTCAGCTCTTCCTCGCTGGCGAACCACTGCGCCACCAGCCCCAGGCCAGGGGCCTCGACCTTGACGCGATAGACGTTGCCCTCCGCCTCCGCCTTCAGCGTCTTGATGCGGCCCACGTCACGGCCCCAGCGGCCAGCCTGCTCATAGCTCTTGCGCATCATCCTGCCCCCTAAGCCCAGCGCATCCCGGTGCCGACCGCCGGCTTGCTGCCCGCGACGCGGCCGTACATCTCTTTCATCTGGCGGTCGATCCGTTCCGCCTTCCTGTGATCCAGGCGATTGAGCGCCTTGTTGCGCTGCTCACGCAGGTCCGCGATCTGGTCTTCAAGATCATCCATGCTTCCCCCCATCACTCGCTGTCCGTCCTGCTGCTGGCGCAGGTACTGTTCCCCTAGATTGGCCGCCGCCTCGATCAGCTCAGGCTGGTTCCCGAGCACGGCGAGCCGCTTCACGATGTCCGGATTGGCTTGCGCAAAAGCCCGCGCCGCCTGAAGCTTCTGCGGTGCCAGCGGCCCCCAGCGCAACCGCAGGTCGTCAGCCGCCTCAACGTCAATATCGGCCATCGCGTCGAAGGCCGCTTCCGTCGCCTTTTCAGGGTCGCTCCAGTCAATGCGAACCGGCGCGGGAGCCGCCGCCTGTTCGCCCCCGGCATCCGCCCCAGCGGGCGCGTCTTGCTCCACCGCCACCGGTTCGGGATTGCCCCCGTCCTGACCCTCGAAACCGTCGCTCATTTCAACCTCACGTTAACCCCAACCGAACACAAGGGGAACATACCATATGAAAAAGGCGCATGTCCAATGCTTTAAGGCACACAGAGCCGCTGATTGGTTATCAACGGGTCACCTTCTGAGGCGTGACGGGTATGGCTTCCAGGTCGTCGCCAAGGGTGGCGCCACGGTGGGCGTCTAATTGGATGCTGCGCTCGGATATGCCCGTGCTCTTGGCGGTGTTGAGGCTGAAGCGCTCTGCGTCCTCGTTGTCGTTCAAGTCGCCAATTTGGCGAGTTGATTTCCGGTCACCCCCATGCCGTGTCTCCGGATACAGCGCCTCGTAAATCTCCTTCCTTCGCCGGATGAACAGCGCTCGTTCCGCCGTGGTCAGCGTGCGCGCGCGAGAGGGTCCGCGAATGTTACATCCCACCATCTCTTTCCCGGCCATGTTGGACACCGGGACAACGGGACACCCCTAAAGGGGTGTGTCCCTGTCCGTCCCGCTTGTGTTCCGGGACATTTGGCTTTTGTCCCGTTCTGTCTCGTCCTGTCCCGTAGTCCACACCCGCTCATCCCAACACCGGATAATCCCTTTTTCATCAAGAGTTTCCCGAATGCGGTTGAACGTCCGCCGCGCCGTCTCGGGGTTGTCCCGGCTTGTCACGCCAGCCCTTTGCAGCGCATCTTTCCATTCCCGTATCGGGACGCTTGGGACAGGCGGAATGTCCCGCTGCCCCCGGACCACCTCGCCCCCGGCCGCAAGGACGTTGTGCAGGATTTCCAGCCCTCTCTTAGCCTTCCCGGTTACCTTTGGCCGGGTGCTAGTCGGCTCGTCAGTCGGCGCTACGACGCAGGAAGTAACCTCCTTGCCGCGCCTGTTTTGTCCGATGGCGATGGGTTCGAGGCGAAAGGGGAACTCGCCCGCACAGTCCATTTCCCGCTGCTTGGTCACACGCGCCACGGCCACTCCGTCCACATTTCGCGTCACCTCGATTTCCGTGTCCGTGGCCGCCCGCAAGAGGCTGTGCCCGCGCGCCCCCTTGGCGGTGTCCTTGCCTGAGTGATGCACGAACATCAGGTGCGCCCCCGTCGCCTGCCGAACCTGGTCGGCGTTGTGGACAAGCTGCCCCATATCCTCCGGCCCGTTCTCGTTGCCGCCAGCAAGGGCTCGGGAGAGGGTGTCCACCACCACCAACTTGACGGGCGTTCCGATGCGCTCCTCCGCCCGCTGGATTAGATCCACAAGCCGAGGGGTGTCGGCGTAGGGATGAAGGAGGTTGATCGTGCTGGGCACCACTCCAAACGGCACCGCGTCCGCGATGTCGTGGTGAAGCTTGAAGGCCGCCAAGCGGTTCCGGATGCCGTAGCCGCCTTCTGCGGCGACGTAGATAACGCCTCCCCGATCAATATCCTTTTCGCGCCACGGCCAGCCCATCGCGACGTGCAAGCCAAGGTCGGTGCAGAAGAACGTTTTGCCACAGTTGCTTTCGCCATAGACGACGGACATTTGCCCCGAGCACAGAACCTCCTCGACAAAATCTGCTGCATCCAGGTTCGGCCGCACGTCCTCAAACCAGACGACGGAGAGGGTGTCGGCGTCTTCGGGCGGGGCCTCCTCCAGCTGCCAGGGCGTGGTGAATTGCTTGATGGCCTCATTCATACCGCACCCCCATCACCTCCATCAGCGCCAGGCGTTCTGCCTCGCTGCGGGGTGCTTGCTGGTCGAATTCCAGGATGGCGGCGCGCTCGCCATACTCGAAGAGCAGGTCATTCCAGTCCCGGCGTGCCGGGGGGCGGGCAATGCGAACCTCTCGCCCCTGTCCGGCCAAACGGGTGGCGGCCTGGTCAATGATGCCTTGTCCGGCGGGGTCGTTATCCGGGGCAAGCACCACGGCCTGGATATGCTTCGGAAGGTCCACGTTGCGAAAGCCGCTGGTGCCCAGCACTGCCCATGCCGGTTCCCCGAACATCTGCACGAGGCTAAGCCCGTCCTCGATGCCTTCGGTTAGCCAAACCCGATCTTCCGCCGGTGCCAGCCGCACGGCGCCGCCAGTCAGTCGGCCCAGCGCCATTTTCGGGGAACTGACTCGCGCCTTGCCGCTACCATCTGGCAAGAGATAGGTGCGATGAACGGCCGTTGTCCGTTCGCTGCCGTCCTGTACGGCCGCTATGAGGGCGGGGAAGTGCAACCCCGTGGGGCCATGCTTCAGCGATGGCGCGAAGCGCAGCGACGCCGGCGGCGGAATGTCGATCCCGCGCGCCCGTAGGTACAGCTCCGCAACCGTGCCCGTGACCGCGAACGCCTCTCCCCAGATGCGCCGCGCCGCTTCCGCCCGCTTCTCTTCGCGGGCATTCGGTCGCGACGGGGCAGGGGGCGTTCCAAGCCGACCGGACCAGAGCCCGCGTGCCTGAAGGGCGCCAATGACGGACGCCTGTTCGCAGCCCGCGTGGCAATAAACCAGGGGCCTTCCGTCCGGTCCCGTAGCCACGCTGAGGGAGGGGGTGCGGTCGTCGTGGGCCGGACACCGCGCCATCCCATAGCCGCCGTGCCAGCGCCCTCCCAATGCCGCGACGATGGCGGGGGCGGAGGCGTGGTCCGCATTCCCGGCTTGCCCTCGTGCGGGGATTTCGGTATGGTTTTGCTTATTCGGATACTGATTAAGCCCCCGGCCAGCTTCGCCCCTGGCGGGGGTTTTTCTCTTATGGGCCTCCATCACTCAGCGGCCTCCTGGGGCACCGAGTCCCGCTCCGCCAGCTTCGCCTTGATCCAGGCATCAACCTCAGCCTCTACCCAAGCGACGCGATGGCCACCGACCTTCACGCGCTTGGGGAAGCGGCCTTCCTGTTCCAGCCGCCAAATGTGCGTGTGACTGTAGGGGACGCGAGCAAGAAGCTCTTTCTTGTCGATCAGCCGCATTCTCTACCTCTGTCCAGTGGGCGCCCATACGCATCAATGGGCGGTGAGGTAAAGATGGCTGTGCGATTGGGTGTTGCGCACACAGTTACTTATGCAACACTAAAATGCTTTCTTCCAGCGGCTCACCGAGGAGGGGTTGACGCCGAATCGTCTGGCGATTGATCGAATACCTTCGTTCGGGTTCTTTGCCATGTATTCCCGGACAAGTTCTTTCCTGTATCCTGACTTGGGTCGGTTATGCGGCGGCCGATCCTGCTTCAACTGGTACTGAAGCAAGTTGACCAGTTCTTGTGGGGGCGCCAGTCCGTTCAGATGGCACCGCTTGACCATCCGGTAGAGCCAGTTGTTTACGAGGCTTTCCGGGAGCGCCACGCCGCGCCGCACGGGGGATGCGGAGCCATCTTGCACCAGACGATCTCGCCTCTCGACATGCGAGAGAAGGATCAGGGAAAGTTCGGCCATAGCATCCAAGTCGCCATCGGCACACGCTCGGGCGATTATATCCGTGTCGATCGCGGGGCCATCAGACATGAAGCGCCACCACGTTGCTATCGTTGTCCGGGGCAATCAGCGACTGCAGCTTGTTCGCCCACACCTCAAGCGCGCGGCGCTTTTCGGGAAGGTAGAAGTGACGGTCATAAACCTTCGCCGTCACTCCCACAGGCACATGGTTGAGAACGCGGCTGATATGGTCCAGCGGAATGCCAAGCCCGGCCAAGTGGGTTCCTACTGTGCGGCGCAAATCATGGAACCGCCAACCCTCCATCGGCTTCACGTCTTCCGGGGGCTGACCCGCCGCATTCTGCCTCGCGGCGAGGATCGCCCGATCTAGCTGTTTCTTGGCGCGGCTGAAGCCCGACACCGGCTTCTCACCTGCGGTCGTAGAAAATGCATACGGCCCCCTCTGTCGCGGAAGTCTTTTGATGATTTCGAGGGCAAGGGGAGGGAGGGGAACCACATGGCCGCGCCCCGCCTTGGTGCTGTCGCTGGGAATGTTCCAGGTGCCTTCTTCAAGGTCCAGATCGGCCCAGCGCATGTTCGCTGTCTCTTGGCGCCGCTGCCCCAACAGCAGCAGCAGTTGCGTTAACGGCCCGAAGGGATAGCCAAGCGTCTCCGCTGCTGTCCAAACCTCCTTGACTTCAGCTTCCGAAAGGGCGCGCTCGCGCACCGCTTCCTTAGCCGGGGGCTTCACCCCCGCAACCGGACTGGCGTCAACGATGTCGCGCTCAAGGCACCAGTTAAACAATTTGCGGATGGCCGCGAGAGTGCGGTTCGCCACATAGGGCGTGCCGCGATCCATGATGCCATCCAACAGGTCGCGCACGTCGCGGCGGGTGATGCTCTTGATGGGGCGATCCCCCCAATCCGGCAAAACCTCCTTCTCGAAAACGGCTTCTGTCTGGCGCCAGGAGCGATTCCGGGCCTTGGCGTGTCGTTCGATGAATTCCGCCACCACCCGGCGCACGGTATCCAACCGCTCGGCCTTCTCCCGCTCCTTCACCTTCGCGGGGTCGATGCCGTGCTCGACCATCTTGAGCGCGTTGCGTGCCTTCTCGCGGGCCTCCGCGAGCTTGTCCACGGGGAAAGTGCCCAGCGTGAGGCGTCGGAGCCTTCCGCCGATGCGGTAGTAAACGAACCAGCTCTTGCTGCCGCGCGCCGTCACCCGCACGCCGAAGGAGGGGAAGGTTTGGTCGAAATACTCAATCCGGTCCTTCCCCCGGCTCGTCAGCCGCTCAACCGCCGCCGCCGTCAGCTTCACCCTTGCCATTCCAGTCGCCTCCGGTTAACGGTGGGATAACACGCCCCGAGGGGTTTAGGGCGTTAACCCATGTAACAGTATGATACCAGAGACGGGCGGAAATGCAAGGAAAAGCCAGGGATATGGCGGGCGTGATGCTCTGATATGTAACCTAGCGGAATGGATCAGCCAATAACTTTTAATCAGAGGGTCGCAGGTTCGAATCCTGCCGGGCTCACCACATTTTCCATAGTGTTTTCAGCATATTGCGGCTTATTTTGTGTCCGGCGTCTGGTCGGTTTCGATCGTTCCGGCAGGACACCAGCGGGACGCCGCGGGCGAGCCCATCTGACACTTCCGGGTTACCCGGACCCGCATCGGCTTCGGCGCCGGCGCGGCAGCCCTGCCATGGGGACCAGGCCCCCCCCGGGGTCATCTCCTGCCAAGCGGATTTGACGGGCCGAGCTCATCGAGCACGACGAGGTCGACGATGCGCGCCGCCGACGCCGGAAAGTTGCGGCGAACACCGATCGGGGGTATTCAATTTATGCGTCCTTTGGTTGGCGGCCCCTCCCGCGGCCGGGCCGAGGGCTTGCAGCACGAAGTCGATGGGTGAGGATAGGCGTGGGCGACAACATACTTCTGAGGTTCTTGGATGTCGGCCTCATCAATGTTGGCGGCGACTACACCAAGCTGGCCAAGCTCGAAGCCGCCGTCGCGGATCTCGAGTTCATCCAAACTTCTTCTCCCAATCTCACGGTGGTCACTCCGCCGATCACGCCGGCCGCGGCGATTCCCGCCGCTCGCCCGCCCTTTGCGGCGTTTGCTCGGCATCGCCGTCACCGCATCCGCACAGTCTGTATCTCGACCAAGAACAATGCCGGACATGCAAGAAAACGACACGTATGGCCAGAAAACACCAGTAATTGTAAGAAAAAATTAAGTGATTATGCCTCGCATATCTGTTGTATTAGATCTTGCGACTATGCGCGCTACAATGGAAGGCTTGGGACGGCAAAAGGCTTGAATAATTGGTCAGAAGCCTTTCGCAGTTACTGAATCATGGCGCGGGAAAACAAGTACAACCGGCTCAGGCATCAGCCGGGGTTGAAGGGGGGGCTTGATGACGTCTGTGGCAGCGGGCGCGGGCAAGGGGCCGCGCGTTTTGGCAGGGTTGGCACTGGGACTGGCCGCGGGCGCCTTTGCGCCGATGCCGGCGCTGGCACAGACGGCGCCGGACGCGGGTTCGCTTCTGCGCCAGCAGCAGGAGCTCAAGCGGGTGCCGGAGCGGCTGCCGGAGGCGGAGGGGCGCGAGGAGACGCCCGTGGCGGCCCCGGCGGCGGATGCGGTGTCGGTGCGGCTGCGCGACGTGCAGTTCACCGGCGATGTCGGCTTGGTCGGCGAAGAGGCGCTGCGCGCGGTGGTGGCGGACGCCATCGGCCGCGAGCTGGACTTCGCCGGGCTGCAGGCGCTGGCGGCGCGGGTAACGGAACACTTGCGCGAGCAGGGATTCCTGCTGGCGCGGGCCTATCTGCCGCGCCAGGACGTTACCGAGGGCGTCATCGAGATCGCGGTGCTGGAGGGGCGGCTGGACGGCGACCCCGAGACCGGCGGCGGCTGGCGGATCGAACTGGACGAAGGCACCCGCACTCAGCCGAAGCTTCTCGGCGGCATCGCTGAGGCGGCGGCGGCGTCGGGCTCGGCGGTGCGCCAGGATGAGCTGGAGCGCGCGCTCCTCCTGATGGACGACGTGCCGGCGATCACCGCCCGGTCGCGGCTGGAGCCGGGCGCCGAGACCGGCACGACGCGGGTGGTGGTGGACGCGGTCGAGGGGCCGCTACTGACCGGCGTGCTGTGGGGCAACAACTACGGCAACACCACCACCGGGCGCGAGCAGCTCAACGCCCTCGTCGAGTTGAACAGCCCGGCGGGGGTGGGCGACCGCCTCACCCTGTCGGGCACGGTGAGCGAGGGGGTGAGGCTCGGCCGCGCCGGGCTCGACCTGCCGCTGAACCCGCACGGCCTGCGCGTCAGCCTCGGCGGCACCTACATGCGCTACCGCGTGGTGGAGGGCGACGGCGTCGCCGCCGGCATCGAAGGCGACTCGGTGATCGCGCGCGGCGAGCTGAGCTATCCGGTGGTGCGCACCCGCGCACTCAGTTTCTACGGCGCCCTCGGCTACGACTACAAGCAGATGGTGGACGACAGCGACGCCGGGGTGCTGCGCGACAAGCGCATCCACGCGGGCACCGTGCGTCTGTACGGCAACGCACTGGATTCGCTGGGCGGCGGCGGCGTCAGCAACTGGGACCTCCAGGCGACGCTGGGGGATCTCGACCTCTCCGGCGCCCCCGCCGACGAGGCGGCGGACGCGGCGACGCTGAACACCCAGGGCGTCTACACCCGCCTGGCGGCACAGGCCTCGCGGCTGCAGAACCTGCCGGGGGACTTCAGCCTGCTGGTGCGGGCGGCGGGGCAGCTTGCCTTCGACAACCTGGACTCCTCCGAGGAGTTCATCCTGGGCGGCCCCAACGGCGTGCGCGCCTACCCGGTGGGCGAGGCGCAGGGCGACGAGGGTTGGCTGGCCAGCGCCGAGTTCCGCTACGACGTGCCCGGCGCTTCGCGGCTGGGGGCGCTGCGGCTGACGGCGTTCGTCGATACCGGCGGTATCCGCCTGCACCACGACCCCGCCAACGCCGCCATCGCCACCGTCACCGGCGACAACACCTACCAGCTCAGCGGCGCCGGCTTGGGCCTGCGGCTGGGAAATCCCGGCAGCCACAGCATTGCGGTGTCGTGGGCGCACACCCTGGGCGACAACCCCGGCCGCGCCCTCGACGGCACCGACGCCGACGGCGACAGCCGCGAACACCGTTTCTGGGTCCAGGCCCTCATCCGCTTTTGAGTTTGCGAGGCAGTCATGAACAAGGTCTACCGCGTCATCTGGAGCCGCACCCGCAACTGTATGGTGGTGGTGCACGAATACGCCAAGGCCGCCGGCAAGGGCGCCTCGGGCACGGTGCGGCGCGGCGCCGCGCGCAAGCGGGCGATGACGGCCGCGGCGGCGGGCCTGCTGGCGGCGGGGCCGGCCTGGGCCGACGGCCCGGCGCCCGACGCCCTGCCAACGGGCGGGCGGATCACCGCCGGCGCCGGCGCCATCAGCCGCGCGGGCGCGGAGATGACGGTGCGCCAGGACACGGCGCGCATGATCGCCACCTGGGATCGCTTCGACATCGGGGCTGATGCCGGCGTGACCTTCCGCCAGCCCGACACCTCCAGCATCGCGCTCAACCGGGTGCTGGGGCAGGATCCTTCGCGGATCATGGGGCGGCTGGACGCCAACGGCCAGGTGATGCTGGTCAACCCGGCGGGGGTTGTCTTCGGGCCGAACAGCCGGGTCAATGTCGGCGGCCTCACCGCCACCACGCTGGACATCGCCGACGAGGACTTCCTCGCCGGCGAGTACCGCTTCGCCAACCCGGGCGAGGCCGGCGTGGTCGAGAATTACGGCGATATCCTCGCCGAGGGCGGCCGCGTGGCGCTGATCGCGCCGGTGGTGCGGAATAACGGCAGCATCGCGACGCCCCAGGGCACCACCGTCTTGGCGGCCGCCGATGAGGTGACCCTGGACTTCACGGGCGACGGCCTGATGACGGTGACGGTGGAGGCGGCCCGCCTGGACGCTTTGGTGGAGAACGGCGGCGCCATCCGCGCGGATGAGGGCGTGGTGGTGCTGACGGCCCATGCCGTGGACGACCTGCTGGCCGGCGCCGTCAACAATGAGGGCATTGTTGAGGCCCGCGGCTTGCGCCAGCAGGGCGGGCGCATCGTCCTGGGCGGCGGTGCGGTTGCTCAGGCGGGGACGCTGGACGTCTCCAGCGACGCGGCCGAGGGCGGCAACGTCGCCATCGCCGGCAACGACATCCGTCTCGCGGAGGACAGCCGCATCGACGCCACCGGTGCGTCCGGCGGCGGCACGGTGCATGTGGGCGGCGCTTGGCAGGGCGGCGGCGCGATGCCGCAGGCGGACTCCGTCACCATGGCGGCCGGCGCCGAGATCGACGCTTCGGCAAGCCATGCCGGCGACGGCGGCGAGGTGGTGCTGTGGTCGGACGTGGACGATGCCGGCTCGCGCACCCGCGTCGGCGGCGCCATCCGGGCCGAGGGCGGCGCGCGGGGCGGCGACGGCGGGCGCGTCGAGACCTCGGGCCACGACCTCGACATCGACGCAACGGCGCAGGTCTCCACCCTGGCCCCCGCCGGCGCGGCGGGGCAGTGGTTGCTGGACCCGCAGGACTTCACCATCGCCGCCAGCGGCGGCGACATCACCGGCGCGACGCTTTCCACCAACCTGGGTGGCGGCAACGTCACCATCCAAAGCGCCGACGGCGGCACGGCCGGCAACGGCGACATCTTCGTCAACGACACGGTGGCCTGGAGCGCCAACACCCTGACGCTGTCGGCGTACCGCAATGTCGAGATCAACGGCGCGATGACCGCTACCTCCACCGCCGGCCTGGCGCTGGAGGTGGACCAAGGCGACGGCGGCACCGGCACCCATAGCGTCAACGCGCCGGTGAACATCGAGTCCACGGGCAGCTTCTCCCTCAAGCAAGGCAGCAGCGGCAGCACCGTCAACTACACCGTCATCACCAGCCTGGGCGCGGCGGGCAGTACCACCGGCAGCGACCTGCAGGGCATTCAGGGACACCTGTCCGGCAACTACGTCCTGGGCGCCGACATTGACGCCTCCGACACCGCCACCTGGAACAGCGGCGCCGGCTTCGCGCCGGTGGGGAACTTTAGTGAGGTATTCAGCGGCAGTTTCGACGGCCTTGGCCACACCGTCAGCGGCCTGTTCATCGACCGGCCCAACACCGATTTCGTCGGCCTGTTCGGCTATATCAGCAGCGGCGGCAGCGTCGCCAACGTTGGGGTGGACGGCGACATCACCGGCCAAGGGTGGGTCGGCGTTTTGGCGGGGGTGCAGCGCGGTACCATATCAAACGTCCACGCCAGCGGCAGCGTCAGCGGCATCGAATTCGTCGGTGGTCTGGTCGGCGAAAACTACTCCGGCAGCATCACCAGAGCCTACGCGACCGGCAACGTCAGCGGCGGCTACTTTGTCGGTGGCTTGGTTGGCGATAGCGACCAGGGCAGCATCACCAATGCCTATGCCACCGGCAGCGTCAGCGGCGGGGAGGACTATATCGGTGGCTTGGTTGGCATCAACTCCGGCAGCATCACCAACGCCTACGCCACCGGCAGTGTAACCGCCCCCTTTGCCTTTGAGGTGGGCGGGCTGGTCGGTAGCAATTACGGTACCACCAGCGGCGGCTACTGGGACACCGAGAGCACCGGCCAACCTTCCAGTTCCGGCGGCACCGGCCTGACCACCGCCGAGATGCAGGATCCCTTCACCTTCATCGACGGCGGCTGGGACCTCACCGACACCTGGGGCAAGTCGCGCGACGGCAACAACGGCGGCTACATGGTGCTGCGCGCCTTGGACGACAGCGTCTACGACTATCATGTGCGGCTGTCGGACACCGACACCGGCAAGACCTACGGCGACGCCAACCCATCCCTCGACGGCGTGAGCCTCGACGGCCCCGGCGCCGACACCGTCACTCTCGCCTGGGGCTGGGACATCGGCCAGACCACCAACGCCGGCACCTATGCCTATGCCAGCGAGACGACCAACGTGCTCAACCTGACCTACGGCGCTGACGGATACTATTACGTGGACTACGGCAGCGGCGCCCTGACCATCGACCCGCGCCCGGTCAATCTCAGCGGCACGCGCACCTACGACGGCAGTGCCGAGGTGGCCGCGAGCCTTCTGACGCTGGGTAACGTCCTCGAGGGAGAGGACCTGACGCTTTCGGGCGTCGCCGCGATGGCCGATAAGAACGCCGGCACCGGCAAGAGTCTCACCGACCTTTCCGGCCTGACGCTGGGCGACGGCGACTTCGGCTTCGCCAGCAACTATACCTTCACCGGCGGCACGCACACGGTGGACATCACCGCCGCCTCCATCAGCCTCAGCGGCAGCCGCGTCTACGACGGCACCACCGCGGTCGCCGCCAGCGTGTTGGAACTGGGCAATCTGGTCGAGGGCGAGGACCTGACGCTCTCCGGCACCGCCGGCATGGACGACAAGAACGTGGGCACCGGCAAGAGCCTGACCGACCTTTCCGGCCTGACGCTGGGCAACGGCGACGTCGGCTTCGCCAGCAACTACACCTTCACCGGCGGCACGCACGCGGTGGACATCACCGCCGCGACCATCAGCGCGGTCACCGGCATCACCTTCGCCGACAAGGTCTATGACGGCACCACCGCCGCCACCCTGGACACCAGCGCCGCCGGCTTCACCGGCATGGTGGAGGGCGATGCCCTCAGTGTGGCCAGCGCCTCCGGCGCCTTCGGGGGCGCGGACGCCGGCAACTACATGATCAACGTTACCGGTATCGCCCTGGGCGGGACGGACGCCGGCAACTACACCCTGACGGATACCACCGCCACCACGACCGCGACCATCGCGCCGCGGAGCGTCGATCTCACCGGCAGCCGCGTCTACGACGGCACCACCGCGGTCGCCGCCAGCGTGTTGGAACTGGGCGGTCTGGTCGAGGGCGAGGACCTGACGCTCTCCGGCACCGCCGGCATGGACGACAAGAACGTGGGCACGAGCAAGAGCCTCACCGATTTGTCAAGCCTGGCGCTTGAGGGCACCAGCACCGGTTCGGCCGCCAACTACACCTTCACAGGCGGCAGCCATACCGTCGACATCACGGCGCGCGAGGTGACGGTCAGCGGCTCGTTCGGGGTCGCGGAGCGGGCCTATGACGGCACTACCGACGCCACCATCGCCAGCAACGAGCTGAGCCTCGACAACGCCGTCACCGGCGACGACGTCGCGTTGAACGCTATGGCGGCCTTTGCCCAGGCGGATGCCGGCGAGAACCTCGCCGTCGGCCTCACCGAGACCACGGCGCTTTCGGGCACTACGGCGGGCAACTACACCCTCAGCCTGACGGGAGCGCCGACGACGACGGCGACGATCACGCCGCGCGAGGTGACGGTGACCGGCTCGTTCGGGGTCGCGGACCGGGC
>JAWLGJ010000033.1:24363-30087 GCA_041685145.1 Magnetospirillaceae bacterium
TCAGCCTGACGGGGGCGCCGACGACGACGGCGACGATCGCGCCGCGCGAGGTGACGGTCGGCGGCAGCCTCACCGCCGACGACAAGACCTACGACGGCAACACCGAAGCGACCATCATCGAGAACGCCCTGGCGCTGGCCAACGTCGTGGCCGGCGAGGACGTGGGGCTGAGCCCTGTCGCCGCCTTTACCGATGCCAATGTCGGCCAGGAGGTTGAGGTGAGGCTCGCGGACGGCACCGTGCTGACGGGTTCGGCGAGGCTCGCCAACTATGCCCTCAGCCTTGTTGGGGCGCCCACGACCACTGCGGACATTATGAGCGCCGACGTCCCGCCGCAGATCCCGTCGGAAGAGCCGGAGGATGGGGACGGCGTGAGCATCGCCGATGCCGCTGCTTCCAGTGAAGCCGGTGCGGAGTCGTTCGCTTCCGAGACATTGTTCACCTTCGACGACACCCTGGCTCCCCCGACGGAACTGCTGGTCGGCGCGGCTGCCGGCGGCACTGGCGTGGGCGGGTCCGGCGGCAGTACCGCGGGCGCGGGCGCGGGTTCCGGATCCGGAGCGCGGGCCGACGCGGATGGTGGTCTCGGGTCCGGCGGCGGGGCTGCCGGCGCCGGTCGTGCTGGCACGGATACAGGGGGCGCGACCGGTGAGGCCGATGCCGCCGACACCGGAGCGGGCCCTGAGACCGGTTCTGAAGCGGGCGCCGTTGGGACAACCGACGCCGCTGTCGACAGCGCCGAGGCGGCCAGCGAAGCGGGCGCGGCGGCTGGCTCGGACGCCGAGGTTGGCAGCGACGCTGAGTCCGGCGCCGACGCGGAGGCCGGCAGGAGCGAGGCCGGAGGGGACGGCGGTGCCGCAGACGGCGCTACGGGCTCCGACGGCGGTGGCGTTGGTGGTGACGATGCCGCAAGCCCCTCGGGCTCGGGCCAAGGCGCTTCCGCAGAGGGCAGGCTTGTCGGCATGGACAGCACGGGCGAGGACGTGCCGTTCTCCTTCGCGACCGAGGGGGACATGGTGGTTCTCAACCTTGGCTCGGGCGCGTCCTCCGGCAGCACCACGGCCGAGACCACGGCCATCACGGTGTCCGTCTACGACCAGCGCTCGGGTGAGGCCGGCGAAGTCCAGGTCGCGCGCCAGGGGGCTCGCTGGACCAGTCGGCGCACGGGCGGTTCGGCATTGCCGCCGCCGGATGTTCAGACGCGAAGCGACCGCACCACGACGGTGCCGCTGACGCTCTCGGACGGTTCCAGTGCCGATCTGACCGTTGGTGTCACCGACGACGGTGTCCTGGTCGTGCAAGCCCCGGAGGCGGTTGCGGACTATGGCCAGGAGCAGTTGCTGCTGATTGGTATGGCGGCCGCCACGGAACGCCTGAGCATCGCCCCGGACGCGGTCGTTGCAGTCGTGCTCGGCGGGGGTGGCTGAGTGCGGAGAAGGCGTCATGGTGCAAAGGCGGCGCAACATGCATTTCACGGGTCTGCACACGGTGCGGCGCAAGGTGAGCTTCGAGCCGCACACCACCATCCTGCCGCCTGACCTGTTCCAGAAGTTCCAGGGCATGGACTTCTGGCGCGATCTCAAGGCCAGCCGCGCCAATGTCATCACCGCCACCCGCAAGGAGAAGGCCGACGGTGCCGAAGCGGCGGCGAATGGGGAGATGGAGTGACGAGAGCCAGCCGCAAGCCCCTGGTCATGGCCCTGGAGCCGAGGATCATGTTCGACGCCGCCGCCCCGGTGGATGCCGCCCACATGCTGATGAGCGACACCTCCGACCCGGGGGAGGCGTTGACCGCCCCCGCGCCGCCGGCAGCCGGCCAGCGGCACGAGGTCGCCGTCATCTGACACCCAGGTTGAGGGCCATCGGGCCCTGGTCGAAGTCGCCGAGAGCCAGGGGATGGAGGTGATCCTGCTGTCCGGTGACGGCGGCTGCGTTGCGGAAATGGCGGCGGCGCTCGCGGGGCGCGAGGGAATCGACGCCCTGCACATCTTCTCGCACGGTGATGCGGGGCGGGTGATGCTGGGCGACGACCTACTGTCGTCGAGCACTTTGGACGAGCACGGCGAGGCGCTGGAGATTATCTTCGGCACGCTGTCCGAGAGCGGTGACCTGTTGCTCTATGGCTGCGCGACCGGCGCCGACGGCACCTTTGTCGATTGGCCGAGATGACCCGCGCCGACGTCGCCGCCTCGACCGACGTTACCGGAAGCGTCGCGCTGGGCGGCGACTGGAACCTGGAGCGCACGACCGGCACCGTCGAGACGGCGGCGCTGTCCGCCCCCGGGCTATGACCGCCTGCTGGCCGACGGCTCCTACATCCTGGGCGACGGCAGCGGCGGCGGCGGCGACGACTACAACGATGGTGTGGCGGGCGGTGGCATGGGGGGGCGCCGGCGGCGGCGGCGACGACGCCATCAGCGGCACCGACGGCAACGACGTCATCTTCGGTGACGGCAGCGGCGGCGGCGGTGGCGGTAACGCCGGTGGAATGGATGCCCTAGGTCGCCTGGGCGGCGCCGGCGGCGGTGGCGCCGACACCATCGACGGCGGTGCCGGGAATGACATTCTTTTCGGCGATGGCTTCGACGGTGATCCCTCCGAGGCGATGCAGATCATTATGTGGTTCACCGGCAAGGGCGCCCAGGGCGGACTCGGCGGCGGCATTCAGGCCCTCGTGGGCGTCCGAGATCACCAGCTTGACGCCACGCAAACCACGCCGGGTGAGCGAGCGCAGGAAGGCCATCCAGAAGGTCTCGGCCTTCGGATGGCCCGGTGGCCATGCCCAGCACCTCGCGGCGGCCGTCAGTGTTGACGCCGACGGCGATTATCACCGCCACCGAGACGATGCGCCCCGCCTCGCGGACCGTCACATAGGTCGCGTCGATCCAGAGATAGGGCCAGTCGCCCTCGATCGGCCGCTCCAGGAAGGCACCGACCCTGTCGTCGATCTCCTCGCACAGGCGCGAGACTTGGCTTTTCGAGATCCCGGTCATCCCCATCGCCTTCACCAGGTCGTCCACCGACCGCGTCGAGACGCCGTGGACGTAGGCTTCCTGGATCACCGCCGCCAAGGCCTTCTCCGCGGGGTGCGCCGGGGCTCGAGGAAGGCCGGGAAGTAGCTGCCCTGGCGCAGCTTGGGAATCTTCAGCTCGAACGCGCCGGCCCGGGTCTGCCACAGGCGATCGCGGTAGCCGTTGCGGGAATTGGTGCGCTCGGGCGTGCGCTCGTGCGGCTGGGCGTTGCACACGGCCTCGACCTCGTAATCCATCAGCCGCTGGGCGACGAACGAGATCCCCGCAACCAATGTGCTGCACGCAACTGAGGTAAGGTCCGGCTTACCGGCTTACCGCCTGCACATCCGGCACTCCTCTCCCAGCCGCACCAAGAGCCCTCGCCCGCAGGGCGAGGGTGCGCACCGCCTCGACGTCCTTGGCGAGGCGGGCGTCGGCGATGGTGCGGATGGTCTGCTTGCCGTTGAGGCGGCAGCGCAGGGCCCAGGTCACGGAGCGGCTGCGCACGCGCAGGCACAGCCCCGGCACCCGCTCGTCGCCGATCTCGTGCGGCCGGGTCATGCGCAGGGCCCGGTTCAGGGTGGTGCCGGTGATCGCCGTTCGCTCTCGCGCCATCGATGGTGTCCCTCGTGTTGGCGGTCCGCTCTCAGAGACACCACTCTGACAAAACGACACCGCGCGCAAGGGATCCGGACACCATGCGGGACACCAGGTTAAGATGTTGACAGGTGCAGACCCCCCTGTTCTTTCTCTCCCGCGGCCGCGTCCTGGGCGACGAGGCGCTTCTTGAAGTCGTTGCGGGTGAGCTGGCGGGTGCGGGGGAAGGCGCCGGACCGCAGCCCGCCCCCCAAGAAGCGAAACCGGGGGCCACGGCCCCCGGTCAGGCGGCGGATGCGTCCGGTCGCTACGCATCCCGGGCGGCGAGCCGTTCTAGCCTCGGCTGGCCGGCGGCCCCGGTAAGCAAGCCTTCCCCGGACGTCGTTATGCCACCCTCAAAGATGTACACGCCGGTGGCGGCCGTCGCAAGCCCGTGCCGCTCAGCTCGCGTGCGCTTGGCGGGCGCCCGCTGTCGCTGACCGGCTGGCTGCGCCGGCGCGGACTGCAGGACGACGGCGAGGCCTGTTTTTTCCCGTACGGAGGGTGACCAAATCTGACACTGCCGATCCTCATGCTCTCGTTCTTGGATTACGTCCCCAAGAGGAGAGAGCGATGTTTAGCCGAACCAACCGCCGTGTCGGCTCCGCCGTGAGCGCCGCCGCGCTGCTGAACGTTCTGGTGGCGGGGTGCGCCTCGCAGCCGGAGAGCATCAAGGCCCAGTACGTCAGCGATGTGCAGTACCTCAGCTTCGACTGCGATGACATCGAGGAGGAGATGGCACGGGTGTCCGCCCGCGTCACCACCGTTACCGGTGAACAGGAGGATGCGGCGACGGCCGACGCCGTGTCGATGGGTGTGGGCATGGTTTTGTTCTGGCCGGCTTTGTTCGCCCTGGCGTTGACCGACGATCAGGAGGCCGAGCTCTCCCGCCTGAAGGGCGAGTACGAGGCCCTGCAGCGCTCGGCGCGCAAGAAGGACTGCGATATCAAGCCGCCGCCGATTCCCGAAGCGGTTGAGGATATCCGGGATGTCATTGCCAGCGATGGGCGTGCGCTTGTCGTCCAACGAATAGCCGTCTCTCTGCATGTCGTAAAACCACACGTCGCTCGTGCCGCCTGCGCCGGTCTTCGTGAACACCAGAACCGCCGTGGACACGCCCGCGTAGGGCTTGAACACGCCGCTGGGCATGCTGACTACCGCCCGGAGGGTGTGATTCTCCACCAGTTCGCGCCGGAGCGCCTTGTGGGCGCGGGAGGAACCGAACAGCACGCCGTCCGGCACGATACAGGCGCAGCGTCCGCCCTTTTTGAGCATGCGTAAAAACAGCGCCACGAACAAAAGCTCGGTCTTGCGGGTATTGCAGACCGCCGTCAGGGTGTCGCTGATGCTCTCTTCGTTGATGGTGCCTTTAAAGGGAGGATTGGCGAGGATCACGTCGAATTGAGAGCTGATGTCATTCTGTTTGGACACGCTGTCCCGATATTCGACCTTCGGGGTTGTAATGGCATGCAGCATCAGGTTCATGGCGGAAATGCGCAGCATAGTGTTGTCTGTGTCAAAGCCGGTGAACATCCCACCGGAGAATTTTTCCCATTGTTCAGACGTCATGTCTGCTTCATATCGCTCCCGGAGGTACTCGGCGCTGCTGACCAGAAAGCCCGCCGTGCCGCATGCAGGGTCGCAAATGAGGTCGTCCGGTGTGGGCGCGACCAGACGCACCATCATCTCCCGGATGTGTTTGGGCGTGCGGAACTGGCCGTTGACGCCCGCGGTGGAGAGCTTCCCCAGCATGTATTCATAGAGGTCACCCTGCATATCCCGACCTTCCAGATCGTGCTCGTAGAGCTCGTCCAGCCCGGTGACCACCTTCTGAAGCACCTGCTTGTTCTCCTCCGGGAAAAGGAACATGGCCGACTGCATGTACTTGGAAAACGCGGTGTTGCCTTCCGCACCACCGTTCATACTCTTGATGAACGGAAACACGCGGTTCGCGACTACATCATAAATCTCGCGCGCGTCAAAGTTTTTGAATTTTGACCAGCGCATGGACTGGCCCGCAATACCCTCGGGGAATATTCGTTTAACTGGTTTCCCGGTCAGCGCCGCCATCTGTTCG
>JAWLGJ010000034.1:0-28885 GCA_041685145.1 Magnetospirillaceae bacterium
GCCGACCGGGCCGCTTTCGGTCCGACGCTACTGCTGCTGCTCCTGCTCCTCGGGAGCCTGGAACTCGGGCAGTTCGCTGATCTGCTCCTGGGTCATGTTGACCACGAAGCGGCCCTCGGGATCCTGGGCAATTTCGGTCATCTCGACGGCGACCGCGCGCCCGCCGATGCCAAGGAAGCCGCCTTCCTCGATCACCACGGCGCTGATTTCGCCGTTGGCGTCGACGACCACATCCGAAATCTCGGCGACTTCCTCGCCCTCCAGGCTGTAGAGCGGCGTGCCCATGAGTTGTTCGGCGGTGAACGCCTGCTCCTGGGGTGTCACCGCCGCCTGCTCGTCGGGCGCCGCCGGCTGTGTCGGCTCGGCCGGCTGGACGGCGGCGGTTTCGTCCTCGGGCGCGGCCGGCGGCTCGCCTTCGACCGCGGCCGCCTGCTCGTCGGTCGGCTGCGTCGGCTGCTCCTCCTCCATCGGCTGTGCCGCCTGCTCCTCGGGGGGTTGTGCCGGCTGCTGCTCCTCCATCGGCTGCGCCGCCTGCTCCTCGGTCGGCTGCGCCGGCTCCTGCTCCTCCATCGGCGGCGCCGCCTGCTGCTGGCCGGCGGGCTGCTGCTCCTGCGCGAAGGCCTGCATCTCCTGGCTCAGCGGCTGGGCGGTGTTTTCGATCTCGGCGATCTGCGTTCCGACGGCGCCAAATTCCTGGTTCTGCAGCGAGGTCGACACCTCCTCCATCTGCGCGCGCATGTCGTCGACCACCGACTGCATCTCGGGCGTCAGGTCGCCCTGCTCCAACTGCACGAGCACGTCATCGACGCGCGTCAGCGCCTGGTTGGCTTGATCCTGGACCTGCGGGGCGTTGGCCTCGTCGACCCCGGCCTCGATCTCCTGGCCGACGGCGGCCAGTTCCTGCATGGCGGCGTCGAACTCCTGCTGGAGGTCGGCCACGGTTTCGGGGGCCGGCTGCTCCTGATCCATGGGCTGCTGCTGTTCGACGGGCTGCTGCTCGGCGGGCTGTTGCTGCTGAGCCAGCGCAACGCTTCCGCACGACATCGCGAGGGCAATGGCCGTCGCGGTTCCAATCCGGATATACATGTGTCGGTCTCCCTGTTTCCGTGCACGCGGACCGTCCGGTCAGCGACCGGACGAAGTCATTGGCACCAACAGCAAGACTCGCGCTTGGTTCCGGCTACCCTTTCGACTGTATCCAGCCGGCTAGTTGCTTGGACAATGCCTCGGCGCTGGCGGCATCAAGATCGACGATGGTGAAGCGCCGGCCCTCGCGAAAGCGCAGACGCAACACCTTCAGCCCGCCCTCGAAAACAACGTCCTGGACCGTCAGTTCCTTGCCCCAGGGCAGGGCCATGTCGGCCAGCGGGGTGACGGTTTCGTCCGGCATGGTTCCTCCTCGCCTGTCAGACCGGCGCCGTTGTGCCGGCGATGCGGTCGAAATAGCGCGCCCGGTACAGCAGCCGCGCCCCGTGGGTGGGATCGTCGGTGAAGCCGGCGCGGTTGTGAAGGACGTTGTTGCTCAACAGTCCCTGCCCCGGCCGCAGGGTGTGGCGGATGACGTGCGGGTCCGAGGCCAGCACGTCCTCCAGCGCCGCCACCGCCGCCCGCACCGCGGCGTCGTCCTTCCAAGCGACGTTGCGGGCCCGCGCCGTGTAGCGCATGTGCAGCCCGCCGTCCACCGGGTCGACGGCGAAGACCGGCCCGCTGCGGTCGGGGCGGTCGATGGCGCCATCGTGGTTGCCGGGAATGGTCATGGCGTCGGCCTGCATGAGGGCGGCGACCAGGACGGGGTCGCGCTCGCGCAGCCGGATATAGGCGATCTCGTGGTCGAGAAGTTCGTTGGCGCCGCCGAGGGCGGCGTCGCGCGCGCAATACAGCACCAGCCCCCGCACCTGCCGGTCGAGGGCGTTGTAATAGCCGTCGGTGTGCCAGGAGATGGGGCGGTCGGTGTAGGGGATGTAGCGGCGGCGCTGGCCCTCGGCCGCCACCGCCAACGGGGTGATGCCGTCGTCGTCGGCAAGGGTGTTGGCGTCCAGCCGCTCCAGCCCGAAGCCGGCGGCAAAGCGGCGCAGGGCGTCCCGGGCCTCATCGCCGCCGCCGCCGCCGCTGGTGACGAACACCGCCATGTTGGCGCGCCGGCAGCGGTCGAGCAGGGCGGCGCGCTCGGCCGGCGAGGGACGGGCGAGGTCGCGCACCTCCACCACCAGATCCTCGGCGCGGCCGGGGGCGGCGGCCAGGCGGACGTCGCGCCAGCGGCAATAGGCGTCGGTGTCGTCAAGGGCGAAAGGTCCGTGCGGCATGAGGGCTCCCGTTGCTGCACCGCCGAAGTAGTTGGTGTCGGCGGCGTTCGCTCAAATGTCGTGATTCACAAAGCAATACTCCGAACCTTCTAGTGCAAACGATTTGCACTTGCCGACGCGGGTGCGGAATTTCTCTGTTGGGTAAAATTCACTGGATTCTCCCGTGTCTCTTATATTATCTTCGCTTAATGTAAGAAGTCACCCCGGTTTGGCGCCCCGGCGCCGTGGAGGTGGACGGCCTGGGGGACGTCAAGGGAGCCCGTCATCCGCTTCCCCGCCCCTGATTTGTCTTAAAGGCGCCCGGCGTGCGGTGGCCGCCGGCGGTATTGGTTAGGTGAATTTTGATCTCGCGGCATCCGGGGCCCGGCCCCGCGGCCCGCAGGAACGGATCAGTTAGCGAGGGAGGTACCATACTGATGGCTAGGAAGATGCCCGAGACACCGCTCCTCGATCAGCTTGAGGGCGGGCCGTGGCCGAGCTTCGTCACCGGTCTGAAGCGCCTGGCGCAGGACGAGGGCAAGCCCTACGCGGACTATGTCAAGAGCCTGCTGGGCCAGCTTGAGCAGTCCTACCGCGAGCGCAAGGGCTTCTGGAAGGGCGGCACCGTGGGCGTGTTCGGCTACGGCGCCGGCGTCATTCCGCGCTTCTCCGAGATCGCCGGCGAGTGGCCGGAATCGTCGGAGTTCCACACCCTGCGCATCATGCCGCCGGCGGGGATGCATTACGACACCGCCACCCTGCGCAAGTTCTGCGACGTCTGGGAGCAGTACGGCTCGGGCCTGATCGCCCTGCACGGCCAGTCCGGCGACATCATGTTCCAGGGCTGCAAGACCGAGAACGTCCAGAAGGCCTGGGACGAGTTCAACGCCATGGGCTTCGACATGGGCGGCGCCGGCGCCGGCGTGCGCACGTCGATCTCCTGCGTCGGCGCGGCGCGCTGCGAGCAGTCGTGCTTCGACGAGGCCAAGGCCATGCGCATGTGCGTCAACTCGGCGCTCGACGACATGCACCGCCCCTCGCTGCCCTACAAGTTCAAGTTCAAGTTCTCCGGCTGCGCCAACGACTGCTCGAACGCCACCCAGCGCGCCGACATGGCCGTGCTCGGCACCTGGCGCGACGACATGCAGGTGAACCAGGACGAGGTGAAGAAGAAGGTGGCCGAGCTGGGCCGCAAGGAATTCATCAACCAGGTCATCCGCATGTGCCCCAGCCAGGCGCTGTCGCTCAACGACGACGACACCCTGGACGTCGACAACAAGAGCTGCGTGCGCTGTATGCACTGCATCAACGTCTGCACCAAGGCGCTGAAGCCCGGCAAGGACCGCGGCGTCACCGTCCTCCTCGGCGGCAAGCGGACGCTGAAGATCGGCGACCTGCTCGGCACCGTCGTCGTGCCGTTCATGAAGCTGGAAAACGACGAGGACTACCAGAAGCTGGTCGAGCTGGGGCAGAACATCATCGACTTCTTCGCCGAGAACGCCCTGGAGCACGAGCGTATCGGCGAGATGATCGAGCGCATCGGCCTCGTCAACTTCCTGGAAGGCGTCGGGCTCGACCTCGACCCCAACATGATCCGCCACCCCCGCACCAACCCCTACATCCGCACCGACGGATGGAACGAGGAGGTGGAGAAGTGGAACGCCCGGCACGGCGGCGGCGCCGCGGCCGCGGAATAGGCGTTGCGATCACAACGAGACAAACCACCGGCCGGCGCGCCTTCGCGCGGCGCCGGCCGGCAGAGACCAAGGGAGTTTGGAGGCTGATATGACCGAGCTGCGCCGTCCCGACGAATGCGGTGTGCCGGACCCCATGCCGTTCATGCATCCGGTGCTGAGGAACAATTACGGCAAGTGGGCCTGGCACGACCGCCCCCGCCCCGGCGTGCTGCATCACGTCGCCGAAAGCGGCGACGAGGTGTGGACCGTCAAGGCGGGCACCCAGCGCCAGATGGACATTCACACCGTCCGCAAGCTGTGCGACATCGCCGACGCCTTCTGCGACGGCCACCTGCGCTTCACCGTGCGTTCGAACGTCGAGTTCATGGTCACCTCGGCGGACAAGATCGACCCGCTGATCAAGCGCCTGGAGGCCGAGGGCTTCCCGGTCGGCGGCACCGGCAATTCGGTGTCGATGATCTCGCACACCCAGGGCTGGCTGCACTGCGACATCCCCGGCACCGACGCCTCGGGCGTGGTCAAGTCGCTCATGGACACCCTCTATGAGGAGTTCAAGAACGAGGACATGCCCAACCGGGTGAAGATCACCACCTCGTGCTGCGAGATCAACTGCGGCGGCCAGGGCGACATCGCCATCAACGTCCAGCACACCAAGCCGCCGCGCATCAACCACGACCTGGTCGCCAATATGTGCGAACGCCCGGCGGTGGTGGCGCGCTGCCCGGTGGCGGCGATCCGCCCGGCGCTGGTCAACGGCAAGGCGACCCTTGAGGTCGACGAGAAGAAGTGCGTCTGCTGCGGCGCCTGCTTCCCGCCGTGCCCGCCCATGCAGATCAACGACCCCGAGCACTCCAAGATCGCCATCTGGGTCGGCGGCAAGCACTCCTCGACGCGCTCGCGCCCGGCCTTCCACAAGCTGGTGGTCGCGGGCCTGCCCAACAACGCCCCGCGCTGGCCCGAGGTGGCCGAGCACGTGCGCATGATCCTGAGCGCCTACAAGGAGAACGCCCGCCCGTGGGAGCGCATGGGCGAGTGGATCGACCGCATCGGCTGGCCGCGCTTCTTCGAACTGACCGGGCTGCCGTTCACCAAGTACCACGTCGACAACTGGCGTGGCGGCCGCAGCAGCCTCAACGCCTCGGCGCACCTGCACTTCTAGGAGGGGCAGCGCATGAAGTTCGCCATTCTGGTCAACGAAGGGCCCTACAACCACCAGGCCGCCGATTCGGCCTACCGCTTCACCCAGGCGGCGCTGGAGAAGGGGCACGAGGTCTTTCGTGTGTTCTTCTATTACGACGGCGTCTACAACGCCAATCGCCTGCAGGAGCCGCAGTCCGACGACCGCAATGTCGGCAAGCTGTGGTCGGAGCTGGCCGAGGCGCACGGCCTGGACCTGGTGGTCTGCGTCGCCGCCGGCCTGCGCCGCGGCATCAAGGAGGAGAACCTGGCGCCGGGCTTTCGCATCTCCGGCCTCGGGCAGTTGATCGAGGCCGGCATCCAGGCCGACCGTCTGGTCACCTTCGGCGACTGAGCAGGGGAGGGAGATCATGGAAGACGAAACGGACGTCGGCGTCGTCAAGAAGTTCATGTATGTCAACCGCAAGGCGCCCTATGGCACCATCTATGCGCTGGAAGTGCTGGAGATGGTGCTGATCTCGGCCGCCTTCGACCAGGACGTGCACCTCGCCTTTCTCGACGACGGCCTGTACCAGATCAAGAAGGGCCAGGACACCAAGCCCCTGGGCATGAAGAACTTCTCCCCCACCTATCGGGCGCTCGAAGGCTACGACATCGAGAAGCTCTATGTGGAGAAGGAGTCGATGGAGGAGCGGGGCCTGACCCCCGAGGACTTCGTGGTCGACGTCGAGGTCATCAGCCGCGCCGACATGGCGACGCTGATGGACGAGATGGACGTCGTTCTGAGCGCCTGAGGGAGGAATCGGCATCATGCTGTTGCACACCGTCAACAAGTCCCCCTACGAGCGCAACTGCCTCGACTCGTGCCTCAAGCACGCCGTCAAGGGCGCGGGGATCCTGCTGTACGAGGACGCCGTCTACGCCGCGATCAAGGGCAGCACGGCGGCCGCCCGCGTCGCCGATGCCACCGCCGACCATGCCGTGTATGTTCTCGAAGCCGACCTGAAGGCGCGGGGCATGGATGCGGCCAATGTCGTCGACGGGGTCAAGGTCGTCGACTACGGCGGTTTCGTCGATTTGTGCACCGAGTTCAGCGCCGTCCAGGCCTGGCTCTAAAAACTGGTTCAGTCTGAGAAGAGAAGGGAGTGCCGCGACATGGCGTACGAGATCAACGGCAAGACCATCGAGCACGACGAGGAAGGCTACATCACCGACATCAACGAGTGGTCGGAGGATCTGGCCGAGATCATCGCCAAGGACGAGAACATCGACCTGAGCGAGGAGCACTGGGAGGTCATCAACTTCCTGCGCGAATACTATCAGGAATACCAGATTGCTCCCGCCGTCCGCGTGCTCACCAAGGCGCTGGCGAAGCGGATGGGGCCCGAGAAGGGCAACAGCAAGTATCTCTACGAGCTGTTCCCCTACGGCCCGGCCAAGCAGGCCTGCAAGATCGCCGGCCTGCCCAAGCCCACCGGCTGCGTCTAAGGACGGTGCCTCCCGGGGCGCGGCCGGCGCGCCGCCCGCGGCCCCACGGCCCGCGGCCGGCCGATGGCCGGCGCGCCCCGGGGAGTCCGTCCCGGTCCTGCGGTTGACACCGGCGGAGTGCAAATCGTGACAACGCTGTTCGCGGTCCTCTATTACCTCGCTACGGCCGTGTTCGTGGCCGGGCTGGTTGCCAAGGTGGTGCAGTACGCGCGCACGCCGGCGCCGTTGAAGATCGCCACCACCCCGGCGCCGCTGACCCGGCCGCGCGCGGGCCTGCGGCTGGCCCGCGAGGTCGTTGTCTTCGAGAGCCTGTTCAAGTCCAACAAGGTCTTGTGGGCCTTCGCCGCGCTGTTCCACCTGGGGCTGCTGCTGGTGCTGGTGCGGCATCTGCGCTACTTCCAGGAGCCGGTGTGGACGCTGGTGGCGCTGGTGCAGCCCTTCGCCGCCATCTTCGGGTTGATGATGATGGGCGGGCTGGCCCTGCTGCTGCTCCGCCGCCTGGTGTCCGAACGCATCCGCTATATCAGCGGCGTTTCCGATTACCTGATGCTGCTGCTGTTGCTGGGCATCGGCGCCTCGGGCATGGCGATGAAGATGCAGGCCCACACCGACATCGTCGCCGTCAAGGCGTTCTTCCTGGGGCTGATGCGCCTCAATCCGCAGCCGCTGCCCGCCGACCCGGCCTTGATCGCGCATCTGCTGCTGGTGGCGGCGCTGATGATCGTCTTCCCGTTCAGCAAGCTGCTGCACGCGCCGGGCGTGTTCTTCAGCCCCACCCGCTACCAGATCGACGACGCGCGCGAGCGCCGGCACCTCGCCCCCTGGGCGGCCGGGCTTGAGCGCGGCGGGAACTGACGAGGGCCAAGGAGGTCGTTACGGTGGCTGCGAAATTCGACGTTCCCGCGCTTGACGAAACGCCGACGGTGCCGGCGCTGGCGCCCGATGCGATGGCGCATTCCAAGCCCTTCGTCGCCGCGCCCGAGCACAACGAGGCCCTGGGCTTCCCCGGCGAACTGGTCGACGGCTGGGAGAAGAAGGCCATCGCCGCGATGGGCGAGCTGCTGGACAAGTACCAGTCGCTGCGGGTGTATCTCGACGCCTGCGTCAAATGCGGCTCGTGCGCCGACAAGTGCCATTATTTCCTGGGCACCGGCGATCCCAAGAACATGCCGGTGGCGCGGCAGGATCTGTTCCGCTCGGTCTATCGCCGCTATTTCACGCCGCTGGGCAAGGTGGCGCCGGGGCTGGTGGGGGCGCGCGACATGACGCGCGACGTGCTGGACGAGTGGTACACCTACTTCCACCAGTGCTCGCAGTGCCGCCGCTGTTCGGTCTATTGCCCCTACGGCATCGACACCGCCGAAATCTCGATGGCGGCGCGCGAGATCATGGACCGCGTCGGGCTCGGGCAGAAGTATTGCAACGAGATCATCGGCAAGGTCTACAAGATCGGCAACAATCTAGGCCTGCCCGGTCCGGCCCTCGAAGACACGCTTGAGGGCCTGGAGGAGGACGTCAAGGACGAGACCGGCGTCGACGTCAAGTTCCCGGTCGATGTCGAGGGCGCCGAGGTGCTGCTGATCACCCCCTCGGCCGACTTCTTCGCCGAACCGCATGTCGACGGCCTCATCGGCTACGCCAAGGTCTTCCATCAGGCCGGCATTTCCTGGACGCTGTCCTCCTACGCCTCCGAGGCGGCCAATTTTGGCATGTTCATCGGTTCCTACGAGAACATGCGCCAGGTGGCGCTGCGCATCCGCAAGGCGGCCCTGGATTTGAAGGTCAAGCGCATCGTCTTCGGCGAGTGCGGCCACGCCTGGCGCGTCGCCTACAGCTTCCTGAACACCTTCGCCGGGCCGTGGGATTTCCTCGATCCCAACTACCCGGTGCCGCAGCACATCCTGGAGGTCACCCACGGCCTTATCCAGCGCGGCGGCCTGAAGCTGGACAAGGAAGCCAATTCCGACAAGGTGCTGACCTTCCACGATTCCTGCAACGTGGCCCGCGCCACGCGCATGGGCGACCGCCCCGGCGGGCAGTTCGCCATCCCGCGCGCGGTCATCCAGGCCTGCGTGCCTAAATTCGTCGACATGCACCCCGACACCATCGGCGACAAGACCTTCTGCTGCGGCGGCGGCGGCGGCCTCTTGACCGACGACCTGCTGGAGCTGCGGGTCAAGGGCTCCAAGCCGCGCATGGAGGCGCTGGCCGACGTGATGAAGCGCGAGGGCGTCACCCACATGGCCGCCATCTGCGCCATCTGCAAAAGCCAGTTCTCGAAGGTAATGCCTTACTACGACATCCCCATGGATACCGTCGTCAGCGTGCATCAGCTCGTCAGCGACGCGATCCGGTTGGGCAGCAACGACTAAGACCCGCCGGCCCGTTTCCGGCGAAAGGTTGGAGAGGGAGACGAAGATGGCAGAAACGACCGCGTTGACCTGGCGCCGCTACCAGGACGGCGACTGGCAGGCCCGTGCCTGGCGCGAGGAGATTTTCCAGGCGAGCTGGTCGCACAAGTGCCCGACCTACGTCCACCGCACGCCCCCGTGCCAGGGAAGCTGCCCCTCCGGCCACGACATTCGCGGCTGGTTCGACATCGTCCGCGGCCTCGACAAGCCGCCGGCGGACATGCCGTGGCAGGAATACCTGTTCCGGCGCATGGTCGAGGCCAATCCCTTCCCGGCGATCATGGGCCGCGTCTGCCCGGCGCCGTGCCAGGGCGGCTGCAACCGCAACGCGGTCGAGGAACACCTCTCCATCAACGCGACCGAGCACTATATCGGCGACTGGGCGATCGAGCACGGCCTCGCCCTCGACAAGCCCGCCAAGGACACCGGCAAGAAGGTGGCGGTGATCGGCGGCGGCGTTGGCGGCATGTCGGCGGCCTATCACCTGCGCCGCCGCGGCCACGCGGTGACGGTGTTCGAGGCGCGGCCGAAGCTGGGCGGGATGCTGCAATACGGCCTGCCGGCCTATCGCACCCCGCGCGAGGTGGTGGACGCCGAGATCAAGCGCATCCTCGACATGGGCGGCATCGAGGTCCGCACCTCGACCCGCGTCGGCCGCGACATCACGCTCGATGACCTCGACGGCCAGTTCGACGCCGTCTTTTGGGCGCTGGGGGCGCAGTCGGGACGCAACCTGCCGGGCGTGCCGGGCGTCGACGCCCCCAATGTCGTCACCGCGCTGGAATACCTGCGGGCCTTCAACGAGGGCCGCCTGAAGGCGGTGACGCCGCGGGTGGTGGTCGTCGGCGGCGGCGACACCTCGATGGACGTTGCCTGCGTGGCCCGCCGCCTGGGCACCGTCGACGGCCTCGCTGGCGACAACCTGCCCGAGGCCATCGCCACCGGCGAGGGCGAGCAGCAGCTTCCCGCCGGCGACAAGCGCCTGCCCGACGTCATCCTCACCTCGCTGCTGCCCGAGAACGAGATGTTCGCCACCCCGCGCGAGGTGCGCGACGCCAAGGCGGAAGGGGTGCAGATCAAGGCCGGCATCATGCCGCTGGAGGTCGTCAAGGGCGCCGACGGCCGCGCCACCGCCATCAAGATGTGCGAATGCACCATGAAGGGCATGACGCCCGAGCCGGTGGCGGGCACCGAATTTACCCTGGAGGTGGACCTGCTGGTCGTCGCCATCGGCCAGAGCGGCAATCTGGAGGGTCTGGAACTGCTGGACAACGGCAAGACCTTCATCGACGCCGACAAGCTGTTCCGCGTCAAGGGCCGCGACAAGCACTTCGTCGGCGGCGACGTGGTGCGCCCGCACCTGCTGACCACCGCCATCGGCCACGGCCAGATCGCCGCCGAGGGCATCGACCTGTACGTCAACGGCCGCGAGTTGCCGGCCAAGCGCCCCAAGGTCGACAAGCCGGTGCGCTACAACGTGCTGGAGGAGTTGCACCAGCGCGGCCTGGATCCCGAGCCCTACACGCCCGCCGGCGTGCACGGCACCGACGCCGCCCGCTTCGCCGTCCACAATTTCGAGGACCGCTCGGCGCACGAGATCGTCAAGGCCGAGGACATGTTCCTGGGCCACTTCACCTACAAGCCCCGCGCCCGCCGTGGCGAGACCGAGGTCGACGCCCGCAACGTGCTGGGCAATTTCGACGAACGCCTGCGCGGGTTGAGCGAGGAGCAGATCAAGGAGGAAGCCAAGCGCTGCATGAGCTGCGGCCTGTGCTTCGAGTGTGACAACTGCGTGGTGTTCTGCCCGCAGGAGGCGGTCAAGCGCGTGCCCGCCAAGGAGCGCGCGGTGGGGCGCTACGTCTACACCGATTACAGCCGCTGCGTCGGCTGCCACATCTGCCACGACGTCTGCCCCACCGGCTATATCCAGATGGGACTGGGGGAATAGCACCATGCTGGCGCGCGCGCGGTCCGTCCTGCTGTCGGCCGTCCTGCTGGGGGCGATGCTCGCCGTCGCCCCCCTGGCGGCCTTCGCCGCCGACGGCGTGCCCTTCCCGGTGGTCCCGAAGGCGACCGGGGGGGAGTGCGTCGAAGACCCCGAGGTGATGCGCCGCGACCACATGGAATTTCTCAGGCACCAGCGCGACGACACCATGCGCCAGGGCATTCGCACCGAGCGGCACAGCCTCAAGGGCTGCATCGACTGCCACGCCGTGGCCGGCGACGACGGCCGGCCGGTGGGCATCGACAGCGAAGAGCATTTCTGCCGGGTCTGCCACGATTACGTCGCCGTCAAGCCGGACTGCTTCGGCTGTCACGCCAGCCGACCGGACGAGCCCGATGCCGCCGGGCGGCAGGCGGCGCGTTGAGGACTGGGGGGATAGGAAGCGCGATGAGCGAGAACAGCTGCGAGGCCAGCCGGCGCGGGTTCCTCAAGGGGGCGGCGGTCGCCGCCTTCGCGCTGGCGCCGGGCGTGATGCTGGTCGCCGGTCCGGCGCCGGCGCGCCCGCCGCATGTGCCGGCGCGCGAAACCCAGCGCTGGGGCCTGCTGGTGGACACCACCCGCTGCACCCAGGACTGCACCGCCTGCCTCAGCGCCTGCCGCACCGAGAACCGGCTGCACAGCTTCAACCGCCCGCAGACCGACCCGCAGTGGCTGCGCAAGGTGCATCTGAGGAACGAATCCACCGGCGCCGAGCACCACCTGCCGGTGATGTGCCAGCACTGCGCCGAGCCGCCCTGCGTCGATGTCTGCCCCACCGGCGCCTCGTTCAAGCGCGCCGACGGCATCGTGCTGGTCGACCGGCACATCTGCATCGGCTGCCGCTATTGCATGATGGCCTGCCCCTACAAGGCGCGGAGCTTCGTGCACGAGCCGATCACCGACCAGAACCCCGAGGTGCCGCGCGGCAAGGGCTGCGTCGAGGCCTGCACCCTTTGCGTCCACCGCGTCGACCGGGGCGAGGTGCCGGCCTGCGTGGAGGCCTGCGCCGGCAACGGCAACGGCGCCATGCTGTTCGGCGACCTCAACGATCCCGACAGCGAGATCGCGCGCCGCGTGCGCCAGGTGGGTACGCGCCAGCTCCGCGAGGATCTGGGGCTGAACACCGGCGTGCGCTACGAGGGGATGTAAGCCATGCACAACGCCGCCTTTCGAAGCGTCCCGGCCTACACCTCCGGTTGGTTCGTCCTGCTGGGCGGGCTGGCGGTGCTGCTGCTCGCCGGCCTGGGCGCCTTCTATTACATGGAGCACAACGGCCACCACGTCACCGGCATGACCAACCAGGTGGTCTGGGGAATGCCGCACGTCTTCGCCGTGTTCCTGATCGTCGCCGCCTCGGGCGCGCTCAACGTCGCCTCCATCGCCTCGGTGTTCGGGCGCAAGCTCTACAAGCCGCTGGCGCCGCTGTCGGCGCTGCTGGCCCTGGCGCTGCTGGCCGGCGGGCTGGCGGTGCTGGTCCTCGACCTCGGCCGCCCCGACCGGCTGGTGGTGGCGATGACCCACTACAATTTCAAATCCATCTTCGCCTGGAACGTCATCCTCTACACCGGCTTCTTCGTCGTGGTGGGGCTGTATGTCTGGACCATGCTGGACCGTACCGTCCCCCACCTTCAGAAACCGGCCGGGATGCTGGCCTTCCTGTGGCGCCTGACGCTGACCACCGGCACCGGCTCGATCTTCGGCTTCCTGGTGGCGCGCGAGGCCTACAACTCGGCGATCATGGCGCCGCTGTTCATCGCCATGTCCTTCGCCTTCGGGCTGGCGATCTTCCTGCTGGTGCTGATGGCGGGCTATGGAATGCTGGGGCGGCCGCTGGGCGACGCGCTGGTGACGCGGCTGGCGCGGCTGCTGGCGGTGTTCGTGGCGGCGGTGCTGTATTTCGTCGCCGTGCAGCACCTGACCAATCTCTACATCACCGAGCGCCACGGCGTCGAAGCCTTCATCCTGCGCGACGGCGGCGTCTATACGCTGCTGTTCTGGGCGGTGCAGATCGTGCTGGGCAGCCTGCTGCCGCTGGTGCTGCTGTTGCATCCCGGCCTGGTGCGCAAGCGGGCCAATGTGGCGCTGGCGTCGCTGCTGGTGGTCGTCGGCGGGCTGGCGCAGGTCTATGTCATCATCATCGGCGGCCAGGCTTACCCGTTGGAAACCTTTCCCGGCTACGAGGTGGTGGCGTCGGGCTTCTTCGACGGCCAGACCCACGCCTACACGCCGTCGCTGCCCGAAATCGTGCTGGGCCTCGGCGGCATCGGCATCGCCCTGGTGATTGTGATGCTGGGGGTGAGCGCGCTAAGGTTCCTGCCGGCGTCGCTGTCCGACGAGGCGGTGGGCGCCGAAGCCTAGCCCGAGCATTCCCGCCAGCCGGAGAGAAAGGGGGCCGCATGGCCCAGGAACACCCCTTCGCGCCCTATGTCCGCATCCTCGGCAAGGGGCCGCACCTGTCGCGGCCGCTGACCCGCGAGGAAACCCGCGCCGCCGCCCGCATGGTGCTGGCCGGCGAGGTCGAGCCGGTGCAACTCGGCGCCTTCCTGTGCCTGCTGCGGGTCAAGACCGAGACCCCGGACGAGATCGCCGGCTGGGTCGAGGCGGTGCAGGAGACCCTGGCCCCGCCCGCCGGGGCGCCGGCGGCGGACCTGGATTGGTCGTCCTATGCCGGCAAGTCGCGGCGCCTGCCCTGGTTCCTGCTGTCGGTGCTGCTGCTGGCCGGGAACGGCGTGCGCGTGTTCATGCACGGCACCGACGGCCACACCGCCAACCGCGTCTATGCCCGCCAGGCGCTGGCGGCGCTGGGCCTGCCGGTGGCGGCGTCGATGGCCGAGTCCGCCGGCCATCTGGCGGCGACCAATGTCGCCTTCCTGCCGCTGGAGCATATGCAGCCGCGCCTGCACGAGATCATGGGCCTGAAGGCGCTGCTGGGCTTGCGCTCGCCCATTCACACGGTGGCGCGGTCGCTCAACCCCTTCCGGGCCGCGCATCAACTGGTCAGCGTCTTCCACCCCAATTACCGCGATGTCCACCAGCAGGCGGCGCAATTGCTGGGGCAGCCGCGCATGGCCGTCTTCAAGGGCGAGGGTGGCGAGATTGAACGCCGTCCCGAGAAACCCTGCGTGGTGCAGACGGTCGTGGACGGCGCCACCGGCGGCGAGGAATGGCCGCCGATGGCGGTGACGCCGCCGCCGGGCTGGGACGACGTCTCCGACCTGGGCCGCCTCGCCGCCCTGTGGCGCGGCGAAAGCGACGACGCCTATGCGACGGCCGTGGTCACCGGCACCGCCGCCGTTGCTCTGCGGCTGCTGGGCCGCGCCCCGTCGCCGGCGGCCGCCGAGGCCCTGGCGGCGGAGATGTGGCGCAACCGCGCGCGGGAGCGTCTGGCCGGGGCCGCCTGACATGGCCGCCCGGCTGCTGATTTCCGCCGCCCACAAGTCCTCCGGCAAGACGACGCTGAGCGTCGGCCTGTGCCGCGCCCTGGCGCGCCGGGGGCTGGCGGTGCAGCCCTTCAAGAAGGGGCCGGACTACATCGACCCCATGTGGCTGTCGCGCGCCGCCGGGCGCGAATGCTGGAATCTCGACTTCCACACCCAGGCGCCCGAGGCCATCCGCCGCGCCTTCGCCCGCCACGCCGCCGGCGCCGAGGTGGCGCTGATCGAGGGTAACAAGGGCCTCTATGACGGCATGGCGATGGACGGCCGCGACTCCACCGCCGGGCTGGCGCGGCTGCTGGCGGCGCCGGTGGTGCTGGTGTTGGACGCCCAAGGCATCACCCGCGGCGTCGCCCCGCTGCTGCAGGGCTATCGCGCCTTCGACCCGGCGGTGACCATCGCCGGGGTGATCCTCAACAAGGTTGCCGGCCCCCGCCACGAGGGCAAGCTGCGCGAGGTCATCGCCCACTACGCCCCGGACCTTCCGGTGCTGGGCGCCGTCCACCGCCGCCCGTCGCTGCACCTGGCCGAACGCCATCTGGGCCTCATCCCCGCCAACGAGGCCGCCGGCGCCGAGGCCGCCATCGAGCGCTTCGCCGATGCCGTCGCCGAGCAGGTGGACCTGGATGCGCTGCTGGCGGTGGCCGAGGCGGCGCCGGCGCTCGCCGCGGCGCCCGCGCCGGCGCCCGCCATCCCGGCCCCGGACCTGCGCATCGGCGTCGCCCGCGACGCCGCCTTCGGCTTCTACTATCCCGACGACATCGAGGCGCTGCGCGCCGCCGGGGCGGAGCCGGTGTTCTTCGACACCCTGCGCGACGCCGGCCTGCCGCCCGACCTCGACGGCCTGTTCATCGGCGGCGGCTTTCCCGAGACGCAAATGGCGGCCCTGGAGGGAAATGCGGCGATGCGGGCCGCGATCGCCGCCGCCGTCGGCGGCGGGCTGCCCACCTATGCCGAATGCGGCGGCTTGATGTATCTGACGCGGGCGATCAACTGGCAGGGCGAGCGCCGCGCGATGGTCGGCGCCATCCCGGCGGAAACGGCGGTGCACCCGACGCCGCAGGGGCGCGGATATGTCAGGCTGGCCCCCACCGCCGCCTTTCCGTGGCCCGACCACGGCCCCGAGGAACAGCCGGGACACGAATTCCATCATTCGGCGCTGGTGGATTTGGAGGCCGACCCGGTGTTCGCCTTCGCCGTGCGGCGCGGCCACGGCATCGACGGCCGCCACGACGGCCTGGTGATCGGCAACCTGCTGGCGGGCTACGCCCATCTGCGCAGCACTGGCCCCGACGGCTGGGCGCCGCGCTTCGCCGCCTTCGTGCGCCAGATCAAGGGCGGCGCGCGGCGGGCGGTGTAGGAGCGCCCGCAAGGCATGAATGGTGCGTTTAACGTTGCCGCCACCGCAGCCTTTACGCTAGGAAAGCGCATGTCGACCATGCCGATGATCGCGGTTCGCCATCTCAGCCATATCTACCCCGGCACGCGCAAGCAGCCGCCGCGCCGGGCCCTGGCCGACCTCAGCCTGGAGGTGGGGGAGGGCGAGTTCGCCATCCTCTCGGGGCCCAACGGCAGCGGCAAGTCCACCCTGTTCCGCATCCTGTGCGGCATGGCGCTGCCCTCCGCGGGGGCGGTGGAAGTGTGCGGCGCCGATCTGTTCCGCGAGCCGGCCAGGGTGCGGCGCTGCCTGGGGGTGGTGTTCCAGAGCCCGGCGGTCGACAAGCATCTCAGCGTCATCGAGAACCTGCGCATCCACGCCGATCTGTACGGCCTCGGCGGGCCGGACCGCGCCGAGCGCCTGGAGGAGGCGCTGGCCTGGACCGATCTGCGCGAGCGGCTGGAGCATCGCGTCGCCACGCTTTCGGGCGGGCTGGCGCGGCAGGTGGAACTGGCCAAGGTGCTGATGACCCGCCCGCGCGTACTGCTGCTGGACGAGCCCACCACCGGCCTCGACCCCAACAGCCGCCGCAACTTCCTCGACGCCCTGCGCCGCGTGCAGCAGGCGCGCGGCATGAGCGTGCTGATGACCAGCCACATCTTCTCCGAGGCCGAGGACGCCGACCGCGTCGCCATCCTCCAGGACGGCCGCCTGCTGGCCCACGACCGCCCGCAGGCGCTGCGGGCCATGCTGGGGCGCGAGATGGTGGTGGTCGAGCCGGTGGACGCCGCCGCGCTGGAGGCCCGGCTGGCCGCCGACATGGGGCTGGCGGTGCGCCGCCACGGTGAGGAACTGCGCCTGGAGGAGACCGACAACGGCGCCGGGCTGCCGCTGCTGGAGGAGATTCTCGACCGCTACCGCCCGATGGTGCGCAGCATCGCCATCCGCCAGCCGACGCTGGAGGACGTGTTCGTGCACGTCACCACCGCCGCGCGCGGGCGCGAGGCCGCCGCCGCGGCGTTGCAGAGGACCGGCACATGAGCATGGCCCGTGTCAGCATCTCGCTCGCCCGCCGCGAGTTCCTGGGCTTCATCCGCCAGCCGGCGCGGGTGCTGGGCACGGTGATGCAGCCGATCCTGTTCTGGGTCTTCCTGGGCGCCGGCTTCACCGGCTCGTTCCGGCCGCCGGGCATGGAGGACATGAGCTATCTGGAGTATTTCTATCCCGGCGTGATGGTGATGATGATGCTGTTCGCCAGCGTCTTCGCCTCCATCACGGTCATCGAGGACCGCGACCAGGGCTTCCTGCAGGGGGTGCTGGTGGCGCCGGTGTCGCGGCTGGCCATCGTGCTGGGCAAGGTGATGGGCGGCTCGGCGATCGCGCTGGTGCAGGTGCTCATCCTCTCGCTGGCGGCTCCCTTCCTGGGGCTGGCGCCGGGGCCGGGGGCGGCGTTGCTGCTGCTGATGGGCTATGTGCTGACGGCGGTCAGCTTCTCGGCGCTGGGTTTCGCGCTGGCATGGGGGATGCGCTCCACGGCCGGCTTCCACGCGGTGATGATGGTGTTCCTGATGCCGCTGTGGCTGTTGTCGGGGGCGCTGTTCCCGTTGTCGGGGGCGCCGGCGTGGCTGGCGGTGCCGATGCTGGCCAACCCGGTCACCCATGCCCTGACGATCATCCGGATGCCGTTCTACGCCGGCCCGGCGACCCTGTTCGCCGACCCCCAATACCTGACCTCGCTGGCGGTGGTGCTGGCCTGGGCGACGCTGTGCCTGTGGGCGGCGGCGCGGCGGGTGGAGCGGCGCGAGCGGGGCGCGAAAACCGCCGCGGCGCCGGCGGAATAGGCATCGCCCCAGCCGCCGTCGAGGCGGCGCCGTCAATCCGGCGGCAGCAGGTCTGGGTTCCAGACCACCTCCCAGACATGCCCGTCGGGATCCTGGAAATAGCCGGCATGGCCACCCCAGAAGGTGGCCTGGGCGGGCTTGACGACCGTCGCCCCGTTGGCGCCGGCCCGCGCCATCACCGCCTCCACGTCCTCGCGGCGGCGCACGTTGTGGCCGATGGTGAAGCCGGTGGGGCAGGGGGCGCTGGCCGCGAGGCCGGTGTCGCGGGCGATGTCGTCCCGCCCCCACACCGCCAGCTTCAGCCCCGCGTCGAGATCGAAAAAGGCGACGGGGCCGTGCGTGCCGTCGCCCGCGATGATGCCTTGCGTCGGCAGTCCGAGGCCGTCGCGGTAGAACCGCACGGCGCGTTCCACGTCCGCGACTCCCAGGGTGATGACGGTGATGCGCGGTTTCATGGTAGGGGCCTCCGCGCCGTCAACAGCTCAGAACAGCGAGCGGTCCACCAGCACGGCCGCGAACAGGCCCATCAGATAGGGCATCGAGGCGAAGAAGGTGCGCCGCGCCCAGGGGCGGTCGGGCCGGCGCAGCAGCGCGGCGCTGAAGACCAGCAGCCAGGCGCCCAGCACCGCCGCGCCGATGCCGTAGGCCGGCCCCAGCGCCCCCAGCGCCCAGGGCAGCAGCGACGCCGCCACCAGCAGCACGGTGTTGAGCATGATCGCCCGCGCCGTGCGCGCCTCGCCCACCAGCACCGGCAGCATGGGCACCCCGGCCTCGCGGTAGTCGTCCTTCAAGAGGATGGCCAGGGCCCAGAAATGCGTCGGGGTCCACAGGAACAGCACCAGCGCCAGCAGGGCCGGCAGCAGCCACTGCCCCGGATCGACCGCCGCCGCCCCCGCCAGCACCGCAAAGCTGCCGGCGGCGCCGCCGATGACGATGTTCATCCAGGTGCGCCGCTTCAGCCACACCGTATAGACGACGCCATAGACGAAGGCGCCCAGGAACAGATGCAGCGCCACCACGGCGTTGAAGCCCACCGTCGCCAGCCCCAGCGCCAGCGCCAGCAGCACCGCCGCCAGCAGCAGCGCGCTGGCCGGCGCAGTCTGGCCGGTGACCATCGGCCGGCGCGAGGTGCGGCGCATCTTGCCGTCGATGTCGCGGTCGTAATAGTGGTTGAAGACCGCCGAGGCGCCCGAGCCCAGCAGCATCGCCAGACACAGCAGCGCGATACGGCCCACGGTCAGATGCTCGGCGTCCGCGACCGCCACATAGCCCATGACCGCGGTCAGGGCGATCAACGCCCCGATCCTCAGCTTCATCAGTTGCAGGCCGTCGCGGATGGTCATGGCCTCGCCCTTCCTCCCTGGCACCGTCGCGTCAGTGTAATGCCGGTTGCCACGGATGGCGAACCTTAAGCGCCGCGGCGGTCATTCCGCCGCCGGCAGGATGCGCACGACGGCGGTCATCGCATTGTGGTCGCTGCCGCAGTATTCCGAGCATTTCAGCACCAGATCACCGGCCGCCGTGGGGGTCAACTCCACCACCTCGGCGCGCCCCGGCACCAGCAGCCGGTCGATGTCCGGCCCGTGCAGGCCGTGCAGGATGTCCAGGCTGGTCGCGTGCAGACGATAGGTGACGCCGGCGCGCAGTTCCAGCGCCGGATAAAACGCGAAGCGCTGCGCCAGCAGGAACACATCGCCCGGCGGCGGGCGCACCACCGGCACGCCCTCGACCTCCTCGCCGGTGCCGTGGCGGGCAATCATGGCGTCGACGCGCTCGGCGAAGGCGGCGGGGTCGATGGCGTAGCCTTCGCCGGGCGGCGGCGCCGGGCGCCAAATCGGCATCGCCGCCACCAGCACCAGCATCGCCAGCGCCAGCACCGCCGCGGCCCAGGTGCCGCCGCCGCCGTCGGCGGCCGCCGCCGGAAGCTGCGGCGCCGTCCGCGCCCGCCCCAGCAGGCCCTTCAGCGCCAGCCAGATGAACAGCACGCCGCCCAGCACGGCGACGATGCCGCCGGTGCCGGTCATCGTCATCGAGACGATCTTGGCGACGCTGTTCAGCCCCTGTTCGGCGCCGGCGGTCTTGCGCGCCACCCCGGCCGCACCGGCCGAAAACATGCCCAGGCACCACAGCGTCTGGCCGCCGCCATACAGCCAATACTGCCAGCGCACCGCGCGCCCGCCGCCGGCGCTGCGGCCCATCGCCGGCAGCATCACCCCCAGCAGCACGCCCATCATGGCCAAATTCACGCCGCCGATGACGGCGTGGTAGTGGGCGGGTATGCGGGTGTCGCTGACGCCCAGGAAGAACCCCGAAATGCCGCCGATGGCGAAGACCACGAAGGACAGCGCCAGCGCGATCAACTCCGGCTGGCGCCGCGACAAGTCGCCGCGCCGGCGCCAGGCGAGCGCCGCCAGCCCCAGCATGACCACCGCCGGCGGCAGCGCCAAGCCGTACCACAGCAGATCCGCAAAGGCGTCGCGATAGGCCAACGACAGCGGCTCGGCGAACAGCAGCATCGGCGGGCCGGACAGGGCCGCCAGCCCCAGCCCCCCCAGCGCCGCGAACCACAGGGGGCGCGGCAGCGGCGCCGCCCCCCAGATGCGGGCGGTCAGAAGGTGCCAGCAGGCCAGCATCAGCGCGGTGTTGGCGATCTGCAACACATGGCCGCCGCCCCAGAACAGGCGCTGGTTGAACGTCGCCGACTCCAGCGCCGGCGGCAGCAGGCCCCAGACCACGGCGAAGCAGACCAGCGCCGACACGAAGGACAGGGCGGCAACGCCGACGGCAAACGCCGCCGGCCGCGCCAGCACGGCGCGGTCGGTCAACAGGCGCAGGCAGGGCAGCGCCACCCCCACGCCCAGCAGCGCCAAGCCGGCGTAATAGAGGGGATGGGTGAGCACCGGCACATAGTCGTTCAGCGACGGCTCGCCCTGGTTGGCCAGCGTCACCACCAGCAGCAGGCCGCCGCCGGCCAGCGCCAGCACCAGCCCGGCGGTGCCGGCGCGCCCCTGGCGGCCGCCGACCAGCACCGCCAGCGCCCCCAGCATGGCCGCGTACCAGACGATGAAGGAAAAGACGACATGCGTGACCAGCGCGCGCGGAAAGAATTCCTGCCACGGCCAGGGCAGCACGTCCTGCACGCCGGGGGTGCGGGCCAGGGCCAGCAGCAGCGCCAGCGCCCCCGCCACCGCCAGGCTGCCCGCGGCCAGCAGGCCCCAGCCCCGCAACAGGCGGGCGGACGGCAGCGCCCCGGCATCGGCGGCCGGTGCGGCGCGGGGAGGGGCTACGGTCACGGCGCGTCTCCGTACAGGTGATAAAGCATGACATAGACGGCGATGCCGGTGACGGAGACATACAGCCACACCGGCAGCGTCCAGCGCGCCAGGCGGCGGTGGGGCACGAACCGCCCGCGCAGCGCCCGCGCCGCCGTCGCCAGCACCATCGGCGCCGCCACGGCCGCCAGGACCACATGCGTCACCAGCAGCGTGTAATAGACCGCCCGCGCCGGCCCGTCGGCGGGGAAGGGGGTGACCGGGGTGGTGGCGTGGTGCACCAGATACACCGCCAGGAACAGCGCCGAGGCGGTGAGGGCGCCGATCATGGCGCGGGCGTGGTTGCGCCGGTCGCCGCGCCGGATGCAGACGAAGCCGATGACCAGAAACGCCGTCGCCACGGCGTTGAAGCTTGCCGTCAAATGCGGGAGCAGCCCGTACGCCACCATCGCCTGGCGCCTATCCTCAACCCAGGGCGAAAAAGGTCAGGACGTAGAAGACCAGCGCCACCGCCGCCAGTACCGCCAAAAACACCCATCGGCTGGGCCGCGACCGCCGTCCTGTGTCTGCCATGCGTCGTCTCCAGCGCGCCATCGGGCAGATGTGGGAAGCCCCTCCCCCTGGGGAAAGACCTGCCACCTGCGTCGGCGCGGCCTTACCCTAGCGGCCATCGGCCGAAGGTCAAGTGCGCTCGTGGAGGTAATGACTCTTAATATCGGTCGCAGTATGATGGCCGGACACGGAGCGGGGAGACAGCGATGCCGGTCACGCGCGCAGGCGAAAACCAGCCCTGGGGCGCCATGCAGCCGGCGATACAACCGGTGACGGTGGACCAGTCGGCGGAGTGGCTGCTGCGGGGCTGGGCCGACCTGCGCGCCCACTGGCCCATAAGCGTTGGCTACGGCCTCGTCTTTGTGGCCGGCGCCTGGCTGCTGTTCGCCGGCCTGGCGCGGCTGGGCCTGGGCAGCCTGATCCTGCCGCTGGCCGGCGGCTTCCTGCTGGTGGCGCCGGTGGCGGCGGTGGGGCTGTATGAGATCAGCCGCCGCCGCGAGCAGGCCATCCCCGTGGACCTTGCCGCCGTCCTGGGCGCCTGGCGCCGCAATCCCACCCAGATCGGGCTGATGGGCGTGGTGCTGATGATCCTGTTCTTCGCCTGGGTGTTGGTGGCGCTGCTGCTGTTCGCGGTCTTCTTCGGCGCATCGCCGCCGCCGCTGGACGCCTTCGTGTCCGGGATTCTCTCCTCGCCGGCCGCGGCGCCCTTCCTGCTCGCCGGCACCGCCGCCGGGGCGGTGTTCGCCGCCGTTGCCTTCGCCATCAGCGCCGTGTCGCTGCCCATGCTGATCGACCGCGAGGCGACGGTGGTCGAGGCGATGGCGACCAGCCTGCGGGCGGTGGGGGCAAACTGGCGGGTGATGGCGGGCTGGGCGGCGATGATCGCCCTCATCGGCGCCTGCGGCCTGGCGACCTTCTTCCTGGGGCTGGCGGTGGCCCTGCCGCTTCTGGGGCACGCCAGTTGGCACGCCTATCGCGGACTGGTCGCGCGCTGATTCTTTTGCCCCCGCGCCTGTCCCCAATGGCGAAAGTCTTTGTCGCCGAGGCGGTTGCGGCGCGCTTTCGCCGCGCGCCTTATTCACCACTCCCGCGCATGTAAATTTTCCCTTGGTTGCCGGAGGCGAGTTTCGTTATAAGGGACTCCGCCAATGACGACGGAGCGGGGGAACGCATGGCGGCAAAGCCTCTGTACATACTTTTGTGTTCGGGGGAGCACGAAAAGATTCAAATGGCGGCAATGACGGCCTCGGTCGCGGCGGTCTCCGATCGCCCGGTTACTGTGTTCGTCAGCATGAATGCTATCCTTGCTTTTGCGAAGGGCAGGGACAAGGACGAGCGTTACCAGGGCGGCCACTTCTCCAAGCTGTTCAAGGAAAAGAAGGTTCCCGACGCCATCGAGCTGTTCGGCCAGGGCAAGATGCTGGGCGACTTGCGCATGTGGGCGTGCTCGATGGTCATGGACCTTCTCGACTGGGAGCCGGGGGATCTGGCCGACGACCTGTTCGATGAGGTCGTGGGCCTGACGAAGTTCCTCTCCGAGGCCGAGTCCGGCGACCTGATGACGCTGTAAGCAGGGTTAGGAAAAGGGAATCACGAGACGATGTCGGAACGTCAGGTTATCGACGCGCGGGGCGCCTTCTGCCCCGGGCCGCTGATGGAATTGATCGCCGCCCTCAAGCTGGTCGGTGTCGGTGAAGAGGTGGAGGTGCTGTCCTCCGACAAGGGCTCGGCCAGCGACATTCCCGAATGGGTCGCCAAGGTCGGCCACGAGGTGGTGACGAACGACGACCGGGGCGGCTATTGGAGCATCGTCGTCCGCAAGGCGAAGTGAACACGGCGAACAGCCGGGACAACATGGGAGGAAGGGCATGGCTAAGTCTATTCTGATTGTCGGCGGCGGTTTGTCGGGAACCATCGTCGCCAACGGCCTGTGCCGGCAGATGCACGACGAGCTGCGCACCGGCCGGATATCGGTTTCCATGCTGGGCACCACCGAGCAGCACTTGTATCAGCCCGGCCTGCTCTATGTGCCCTTCGGGCGCATCCGCGAGGCGGAGCTGTTCCGCGAGCAGCGGCGGGTTCTGGACCGGCGGGTGAATTTCCACATCGATCCGGCCCGGCACATCGACGTCGACAAGCGCGCGGTGACCACGGAGTCGGGGCGGGTGCACCATTACGACTATCTGGTGCTCGCCACCGGCTCTCGGATCGTGCCGCAGCAGGTTCCCGGCATGGCCGAGGGCGCGCACTGGTTCTATGACCTCGACGGCGCCCGGAAGCTGCGCGACGCCCTGAACGCCTTCGAGGGCGGGCGCATCGTCATCAATGTCAACGCCCCCCACAAATGCCCGGTGGCGCCGCTGGAGGTCAGCTTCATGCTGATGGATTTCCTGAGGGAGCGCGGCCTGTGGGAGAAGTCCGAGATCACCTACACCTATCCCATCGGCCGCCTGCACGCCCTGGAGCCGGTGGCGCACTGGGCGAAGCCCGAATTCGACAAGCACGGCATCAAGTACGAGACCTTCTTCAACACGAAGGAGGTCCACGCCGATAAGAAGGTCATCGAGTCCGAGGAAGGGGTGTCGCTGGAATACGACCTGCTGATCACCATTCCGCCGCATGAGGGCGCGGAGGTGATCTCGGACTCCGGCCTCGGCAAGGGCGGCTGGGTGCCCACCAACCCCAAGACCCTGCACCGCGACGGCTCCGAGAATGTCTTCGTCGTCGGCGACACCACCAATATTCCGATTTCCAAGGCGGGGTCGACGGCGCATTTCGAGGCCGACACCCTGGTCGACAACCTGGTGTCGCTGATCACCGAGAACCGCTGGGCGCGGGACTATGACGGCAAGGTGTTCTGCTTCGTCGAGACCGGGCTCCACACCGGCACCTATGTGTGGTTCAACTACACCACGCCGCCGAATCCCGGTCCGCCGTCGCAGATGATCCACTGGTTCAAGCTGGCCTATAACCGGCTGTACTGGTTGTCCGCGCGCGGCCTGTTGTGAGGGGAGGGCGGCGATGACCGACATGTCCAACCCCCAGGCGCCCCAGGGCGCCGACCTCAACCGCCTCGCCCAGGCCGCCTCGGAGGCGCTGACCGATTCGATGGTCGAGCGGCTGACCGCCTCCACCGGCAACATCCTGGAGGTGGCCGACCGCCTCAACGATCCCGACACCCGCGACGCGGTGCTGGCGCTGCTGGACGGGCTCACCGACCTGCACCGCTCGGGCGCCCTCGACACCTTGATTCAGGTGGTCCTGGCGGTGCACGCCATGCGCTCGGCCGCCACCGACCAGATGGTCGACCGCGCCTTCGCCTTCGTCGAGCACATGGTCAACAATCTGGGCACCGAGGAAATCGCCACCCTTGCCCACGAGACCAAGCTGGCGATGGAAGAGGCGGTGGAGGAGTGCATCAAGCCGCCCAGCGGCGGGCTGTTCGGCATCGTCAAGATGATGAGCCAGCCCGAGGCCCAGAACGCGCTGCGCTTCCTGCTCGCCTTCGGCTGCAAGCTGCAACAGCGCGCCCAGGTGCTCTCCAAGACCCCGTCGCCCCCCGGCGAGCCCGGCTGAGGCGGCCGGCGCCGCGCCCGGCCGCTTGCGCGGGCGGCGGCGCGGGGGTACGAAGGGCGCATGAATCCGTTGCTTGTCCTTTCGGTTGCCCTGGGGGGCGCGGTTGGTGCCGTGGCGCGCTATGCGGTCATGACGGCGGCGGGGCACTGGCTGGGGCACGGCTTTCCCTGGGGCACGCTGGCGGTCAACCTGGCGGGCTCGTTCCTGATGGGGGCGCTGATCGAGGTCATGGCCCTGGCGTGGTCGCCCGGCCCCGAAATGCGCGCGCTGCTGGTGGTGGGGGTGCTGGGCGGCTTCACCACCTTTTCGACCTTCTCGCTTGACGTCGCCACGCTGCTGGAGCGCCAGAACCTCGCCGGCGCCTTCGCCTATGTGTCGGGTTCGCTGATCCTGGGGGTGGCGGCGCTGTTCGCCGGCCTGGGCGTCATGCGGCTGGCCCTGCGCTAGGGGGCGCCGCATGGGCGAGGTGCGGACCCTGACCGTGGCGCCCGACGAGGGCGAGCAACGCCTCGATCGCTGGTTCCGGCGCCGCTTTCCGCAGGTGCCGCACGGGCTGCTGGCCAAGCTGCTGCGCACCGGGCAGGTGCGGGTGGACGGCAAGCGCGCCAAGGGCAACCAGCGTCTCGCCGCCGGCCAGCAGGTCCGGGTGCCGCCGCTGCCGGCGGCGCCGGCGCCGGCCGCGCCGCCGCGCCGCCCGGCGGTCCGCGACGACCAGGCCCGCGCCCTGCGCGAGGCGGTGCTGTACCGCGACGACCACGTCATCGCCATCAACAAGCCGCCGGGGCTGGCGGTGCAGGGCGGCACCGGCACCACCCGCCACCTCGACGCCATGCTCGACGCCCTGGCCTTCGACGGCGAGCGCCCGCGCCTGGTGCACCGCCTCGACAAGGACACCAGCGGCGTTCTGCTGCTGGGGCGCAGCGCCGCCGCCGCCGCCCGCCTCGCCGCCGCCTTCCGCTCGCGGGCGGCGCGCAAGCTCTATTGGGCGCTGGTGGTGGGGGTGCCGAAGCCCCGCGACGGGCGCATCAGCGCCCCGCTGGCCAAGCTGCCCGGCCGTGCCGGCGAGAAGATGGCGGTGGACGAGGGGGAAGGTCGCCACGCCGTTACCTGGTACCGCACCGTCGAGGCGCTGGCCCGCAAGGCCGCCTGGCTGGAGATGGAGCCGCGCACCGGCCGCACCCACCAGCTTCGCGCCCACTGCGCGCTGCTGCGGACGCCCATCCTGGGCGACGGCAAATACGGCGGCGCCGCCGCGTTCCTGCAGGGGCAGGGGGTCAGCCGCAAGCTGCACCTGCACGCCCGCGCCATCCGCCTGCCGCATCCGGCCGGCGGCGAGTTGGCGGTGACGGCGCCGCTGCCCGCCCATATGGCGGCGACCTTCGCCTTTTTCGGCTTCGATGCCGCGGCCGCCGGCGCCCCCTTCGCCGCCTTCGAGGAGGATTAGCGGTCGCGCCGCCCACCCACGCGGTCACGCTCCAGCCGCCGTTGAGGCGGCGGGCAAGCGCGGCGCGAGCGCCCGGCGAGGGCCGTAATCCCGCACTCGTCATTCCCGCGCAGGCGGGTATCCAGCGACCTCTCCGCGCCGACATGGACCCCCGCGTTCGCGGGGGTGACGATCGGCATCAGGCGGGGCTGACGAACAACATCCGGCAATGAACCGCGTGATCCGCTCAGGCCAGCGCCTCGCAGGCCCGGCGGATGCGGCGGCAGGCCTCCTCCAGCGTCTCGGTGGCGGTGGCATAGGAAATGCGGAAATAGGGCGACAGGCCGAAGGCGGCGCCATGCACCACCGCCACGCCCACGGCCTCCAGCAGATAGGCGGCGAAATCCTCGTCGCTGTCGATGACCTTGCCTTCGGGCGTGGTCTTGCCGATGACGCCGGCGCAGGACGGATAGACATAGAAGGCGCCTTCCGGCGTCTGGCACGACAGGCCGGGGGCGTCGTTGAGCATCGCCACCACCATGTCGCGGCGCTCCTTGAAGACGGCGTTGCGCTCGGCGATGAAGTCCTGCGGGCCGTTCAGCGCCTCGACCGCCGCCGCCTGGGTGATCGAGCAGGCGTGGGTGGTGCTTTGCGACTGGATCTTGCCGATGGCCTTGATCAGCTCCACCGGCCCCCCGGCATAGCCCAGGCGCCAGCCGGTCATGGCATAGGCCTTGGAGACGCCGTTCATGGTCAGGGTGCGCTCGAACAGGCGCGGCTCGACCTGCGCGGGGGTGGTGAACTCGAAGCCGTCATAGACGATCTTCTCGTACATGTCGTCGGTCATCACCCACACCTGCGGATGGCGCACCAGCACGTCGGTGAGCGCCATCATCTCGGCGCGGGTGTAAGCGGCGCCGGTGGGGTTGGAGGGCGAGTTCAGCACCAGCCACTTGGTGCGATCGGTGATCGCCTTCTCCAGATCCTCGGGCCGCAGCTTGAAGCCGGTGTCCTCGGGGCAGTCGACGAAGACCGGCTTGCCCCCCGCCATCAGCGTGATGTCCGGGTAGGACACCCAATAGGGAGCCGGAATGACGACCTCGTCGCCCTCGTCGAGGGTGGCCAGCAGGGCGTTGAAGATCACCTGCTTGCCGCCGGAGCCGACGGTGATCTGCTCGGGGCCGTAGTCCAGGCCGTGATCGCGCTTGAACTTGGCGCAGATGGCCTTGCGCAGCTCCAGCGTGCCCTGAACGGCGGTGTATTTTGTCTCGCCGCGGTCGATGGCGGCCTTGGCGGCGGCCTTGACGTTGTCGGGGGTGTCGAAATCGGGCTCGCCGGCCCCCAGGCCGATGATGTCGCGGCCCTGGGCCTTCAGCTCCTGGGCCTTGTTGGTGATGGCGATGGTCGGCGAGGGCTTGATCTTGGACAGGCGCGCGGCGATGAACGGCATCGGATTTTTCCCCACGGTATTCGGTAACGGCCGGGCCCGAAACTACGCGGGCGGCGGGGGCGAGTAAACCCGCTTTCGGGGCCGCTGTGAAGGCCGCCGCCGCCACATCGCCGCCGCAATTGCGGCCGGATTGCCCCGACGCCGTGCATATCCTCGCCAAATTCGTGCGCTGCAATGACCTCATGGCGATTGGCGCATGGAGACGGAAATGGCGACGCACGGACAAGGCTTGGGACTGACGGCGCTGGCGGTGGCGGCGACGGCATGGCTGACGGGGGCGGCGGCGACGATGGCGGGCGAGGAGCCGCGGCCGCTGCCGGTGCGGCTGATCGCCGCCGACACCCAGCTTCGGGTCGCCGCCGAGACGGCGCGGGTGCTGGTGCGTCACGAGTTCGAGGCCCTTGCCGATGCCCCCGCCGGTGGCAAGGTGGCGGTGCCGCTGCCGACGGTGGCGGCGGTCGAGGATTTGCGGCTGACGTTTGATGGGCGTTCCCATCCCACCGTCGCCCATCTTGGCGTCGACGGCATCGCCAGCGTTGTCCCCCCCGTGGCCGCCGGCCGCCGCTTCGTGGTCGAGGTCGTTTATAGCGGGCCGGCCGCAAGCCTGGCCGACGGTGGCCGCAGCCTGGCGCTCCCCGCCCCCGCCGGCGCGGATGCCGACGCCGCCTTTACCTTGAGCGCCGTGCTCGCCGACCCCATGCAGGCGGTGGACAGTCCCTCGCACCGCATCGTCGGCGCCGCCACCGCCGCCGGCGGCACTTGGCTGACCCTGCGCGACGGCGCCGTGCCGGCCGACCGGCCCTTCGTGCTGGAGTGGCGCCCGGCGCAGGTGGCGGCGGGCAGTTGACGCGCTTGCGCCGGTGAGCGCCGTCGCGAGCCCCGATCTCCCCTCCCGCGACGGACAGCGCGTTCACCGGCGCCCGGCCGGGGCGCCCATCACGCCGCGCCCCGGCCCCCCCC
>JAWLGJ010000035.1:0-28792 GCA_041685145.1 Magnetospirillaceae bacterium
ATATAGTAGACCAGATCGCCGTCCCGGCCCGCCGACAGCGCCTCCTGCAGCGCCTCGAAGTCCGAGGCGCCGTGCGCGTCGAGGGCAACGATCTCGCCGTCCAAGAGGAGGCTGTCGGCCTTCAACGCGGCGCAGGCGCGGGCGGTGGCGGTGAAGCGGTCGCTCCAGTCGAGGCGGTTGCGGGTGAACAGCCGCGCCGCGCCGCCCTCAACCCGCGCCAGGATGCGGTAGCCGTCGAACTTGATCTCGTGCAGCCAGTCGTCGCCGTCGGGAGCCTCGTGGACCAGGGTCGCCAGTTGCGGCGCGAGGGCATCGGGCAGGGGCCCCGGCGTGGCGCCCGGCACGGCGGCGGCGTCCCGGCGCGTGCGGTCGGAATGCCAGATCCGGCCGGGATTTTCGGTGATGTCGTCGATCGACCGCCCCGACAGCACGCTTTCCGGACGTTCCGCCAGCAGGTCGCGCCCCGGCGCCGCGAAGTCGTCGCGCTCCTTGACCAGCAGCCAGTTTTCACGTTTCGAGTCATCCTTCAGGCGCACCAGCGCCCAGCGGCCGCGCAGCTTGCTGCCGTGCAGCTCGAAGGACAGCTTGCCCTTGCGCAGCCCGTCGTCCGGGTCGCCGCGGGGCACCCAATCGCCGCGGTCCCAGACCAGCACGCTGCCGCCGCCGTACTCGCCCTGGGGAATGGCGCCCTCGAAGTCGCCGTATTCCAGCGGGTGGTCCTCGGTCCGCACCGCCAGGCGCTTTTCCGCCGGGTCGGGGCTGGGGCCGCGCGTCACCGCCCAGCTTTTCAGCACGCCGTCGAGTTCGAGGCGAAAGTCGTAGTGCAGCCGCCGCGCCGCGTGCTTCTGGACGACGAAGGCTCCGGCGGCGCCCGCGCGCGCGCCGGCCCCGCCGCCCGCCGGCTCGGGCGTGCGGGCGAAGTCCCGTCGCCGTCTGTACTCGTCCAACCCCATTGCGCCTGCCAATCGGCCTCGCGGTCCCGCCAACGGAAACCCGCCATTCACCACGAATGTTCCCGTGGCCATCGCGGCGCCGGGCGGCCTTGCCCCTAAGGCCTAGAACCTCTGCACCACTGCATCCGGGGGCAAATGCGTTAGGTTCTCGCTGCGGCGCAACAAAGCCAATGGGAGGCGATGATGACCGAGCATGTGGGCCTCGAAGCCCGGCGACCGCCGGCGCCGGCGTTGCCGAACGTGATGGCCGCCAGCCGGCGGCTGGCCGAAGGCTGGGCGGAGGTGAACGGGGCGGTGTGGTCCTACGGCCAGAGCGCGATGCGGAACGGCGTCGAGGCCGTGGAGGAGATGCGTCACTGCCAAACGCTGGCCGACATCGTGGCGGCCCAGATGCAGTGCGCGCGCCGGAACTACGAGGAGGGCCTGGAGCAGGCGCAGCATATCTCGCGGCTTCTGGCCCGGATTTCCGCCGAGACCGCCGAAAGCCTCAGCCCCAACGCGGGGAAGGGATAAGGCGGCGCGCGGCGGTGTAGGGCCGGAACCCGGCTATCCCCGATGGGTTGGCGCGGGAAGACCAATCATGATCAAAGCGAAAAGGAGTGGGTTTCGATGGCGGAGAAGAAGGGCGACCCGCAGCGCGGCGGCCGTCAGCAGGCGCGCAAGGCCGAATCGGAGACCGCCGGCGCCGCTCGGCAGGCGGCGGAGAGCGCCGGCCGCGTCGCTTCGGAGGAGGCGGAGCGGATGGCCCGGCGCCTGCCGCCGGAGTTCGAGAATGTCGTCCGGCGCTCGGCCGGCAATTATCAGGAACTGTTCGGCGTCTCGCAGGAGGGGCTGGGGCGGCTGATGCAGTCCAGCACCCGTATGGCCCAGGGCCTGCAAGAGATAAGCTGGGAGATGATGCATTTCACCCAGCAGTCGATGGAGCGCGGGATGCGCGCCGCCGGTGACATCATGGCGTCGCGGAGCATCGAGGACATGGTGCGTGTGCAGCAGTCCTATCTGCGCGAGAGCATGGACTTGATGATGGACGAAAGCACCAAGCTGATGGAAATGTCCAGCCGCATGGCCAACGAGGCGGTCCAGCCGGGGATGGGCCGCGAGACCTGACGCCGTCGGCTGATGCCGAGGCCTTGGCGTGCCGCCGGACTCCACCGGCGGCACGTCTTATTTTTCGTCATCGGCATCGAACCCCCGGGGCGGTCCCGTGTTCACTCGGCGGTGTCACGACTGCCCAAGGAGGCGACATGCGTTCACTTGTTGCAGCATCCGCGGCTGCCGTGCTGGCGTTTGGCGTGGCGGCGTGCGATCAGGGCCCCGAAGAGGCGACGGCGCCTGCGGACGAGGAACTCCAGCAGAGCCCCGCCCCCCAGGAGCAGATCGGCGAACAGCCGACCCAGCCGCCGGCGGCGGGCGAGCCGATGGAGGAAGAGCAGACGCCCCCACCGCAGACGGCCGATTAAGCGTGGCGGCGTCGGGGCGCAGCCCCGGCGCCGCGCCCGCCGCGCCGGGGCTTCTGCGCCCGGGCCTCAGGCGTCGGGCTGCGGGGTCACCCGCAGATAGGGCTTCAACGCCCGGTACCCCTTGGGGAAACGGCGGCGGATTTCGTCCTCGTCGGTCAGCGACGGCACGATGATGACGTCCTCGCCCCAGTGCCAGTTGACCGGCGTGGCAACCTTGTGGGTGTCGGTCAACTGCATCGAGTCGATCACCCGCAGGATCTCCTCGAAATTACGCCCCGTGCTGGCGGGGTAGGTGATGATGAGCCGGATGCGCTTCGCCGGGTCGATGACGAAGGTCGAACGCACCGTCAGCGTGTCGCTGGCGCTGGGATGGATCATACCGTAGAGGTCCGAGACCGTGCGGTCGGCGTCGGCGACGACCGGAAAGTTGAGCGCGTGGCCCTGGGTCTCGGCGATGTCCTCGGCCCAGCCGCGGTGCGACTGCACCGGATCGACCGACAGCCCGATCACCTTGACGTTGCGCTTCTCGAATTCGGATTTCAGCCGCGCCACCTCGCCCAGTTCCGTGGTGCAGACCGGCGTGAAGTCGGCGGGGTGGGAGAACAGCACGCCCCACGAATCGCCCAGCCACTCATGGAAGCGGATGGTGCCCTCGGTGGTTTCGGCGGTGAAGTCGGGGGCGAAATCGCCCAGGCGGAGGGTCATTTCAACACCTCTAGACATGTGTGAAAGAAACTGCCCGTTGGTGTTCTATTTGTGTCGCTGTTAATTACGCACAACGTCCGCATGGGGCGGCGCCCCAAGCGCGCGGGGCGCTTCCCCGCTCGATGGCGGGATGCGGGTTAACCGGGGGAGGGAGGAATGGTGCCCAGGGGCGGAGTCGAACCACCGACACCGGCATTTTCAGTGCCGTGCTCTACCAACTGAGCTACCTGGGCGCCGTTGGCGAGAGGGCCCGCTTATAGAGGAATTCGACCGGCCTGTCCAGAGGCCGATTTGCGGCCTTCAGGCGCCGTCGTCCTCGTTGGCGGGGCGGTCGTCGCCGGGAATGGCGTAGCGTTCGCCCAGCCAGCGGCCGAGGTCGATATCGGCGCAGCGGGACGAGCAGAAGGGGCGGTACTCCTCGGCCGTCGGCTTGCCGCAGACGGGGCAGCGTTGGGCGGCGGTGCCGGGTTTGCGGCTGTTGGAACGTTTGGTCATGGGATGCGTCACCTTATCTCGTAGTCGTCGCGTCGGCGTCCGGATTCGGCGGTGATGTCGGGGCGGCGCCCCAAACGGCGGGCGGTGTCGGCCAGCGCCTCGGGCATCGCCGCCAGCGCCGCCGCCACCTCGGGGGCGACGCCAAGGACGGCGACGGTGGGGCGGTGGCGGCTTTCGCGCAGCAACGCCCGCAGCGCCGCCAACGCCACCGATTCCGCCGACGGAATAGATTGGGTCTCCAGCATCACTTCCGCCAGGGAGGCGCGCCGCCGCTCGCGCGTGAGTTCCACCAGTCCCAGCTTGGTTACCCCCGCCACCTGGGAGGGAACCGGGTCGGCGGCCAGCTGCCGCGCCAGCGCCCGCGCCGTCGCCCCGCCGCCACCGCGCCCCGGCACCGCGTCCAGCAGGATGTGCCCCGACAGGTTGCGCAGGCGCATCTGCCGCGCCAGGGCGGGGACCGCCTCGGCATTGGCCGCCGCCGCCGAACCGGCGCCGGCGTCGACGTCGACCAGGGTCGCGGCCGGGGTCTCGTGGATGCGCAGGCGCCCGCCCGAGGGCAGGGGCACCGTGGGGCTCAACGCCTCGGCCAGGGCGTCGTCGAGGTCGGGCAGGAAGGACTCGTCGCGCGCCGCCAGCGGCCCGAAGCGCTCCTTGAGTGCGGCCAAGGCGGCGGCGTCGTCGACCAGGACGCGACGCAGCGCCGGCGCCTCGGCGGCCATGCGGCCGATGGGGTCGGGCGCCATCAGCGGGGCCGGCGGCGCCGCATCGTCGCGCGCATCGGCGATGCGCGACCACAGGCCGCGCAGGTGCCGCAGCTCCTCGGCGATGGCCGCGCCGTCGGCATCGGCGGCGGCGGCGCGCACCACCACGCCCTCGCCGTCGCGCAGCAACGGCGCCAGCGCCCCCGCCAGACGCTCGCGCGCCGGCCCGGCGAGGCGCCGCGACAGCGCCAGCCCTGGCCGGCCGGGGCTCAGCACCAGCCATCGCCCCGGCAGGGTTAGGGTTTCGGTTAGGCGGGCGCCCTTGTCGCCACGGGGATCGGCCCGCGCCTGCACCAGCACCGCCTCGCCCTCGCGGCGACGGCCGCCGCGCAGCACGCCGGGGCGGGGTTGCGCGATGTCGACGAAGGCGAAACCCGCCGCGGCGACGCCGACCACCCGGCCCAGCCACACGCCGCCGACGGCGTGCCCGCGGCGGATGACCGCCAGTTCGACGATCCCGTCGGGGCCCGTCAGCGCCAGGCGCGTCTCGCCCGGCGACGCCGACACCCACAGGGTGTCAGGCGGGGGTGGCATGGCCGAAGATGGGATAGCCCAGCCCGTGCAGCAGGGTGCGGGTTTCGAAAAGCGGCAGGCCGACGACATTGCTGTACGAGCCCACCAACTGCCGCACGAAGGCCGCCGCCAGCCCCTGGACGGCATAGCCGCCGGCCTTGCCGCGCCATTCGCCGCTGGCCAGATAGTCCTCGATCTCCCTTGGCTCCAGGCGCTTGAAGGCGACGGCGGTGGTCACCATCCGCTGCCGAACGCGCCCGTCGGGGGCCGCCACGGCCAGCCCGCCATGCACCCGGTGGCGGCGGCCGGACAACAGGAGCAGGCAGCGCCGCGCCTCGGCTTCGTCCGCGGGCTTGGGCAGGATGCGGCGCCCGACGGCGACGACGGTATCGGCGGCAAGGACGAAGGCACCCGGATGCCGGGCGGCGACGGCTTCCAGCTTGTCGTGCGCGAGGCGACGGGCATGATCGGCGGGCAGTTCGCGGCGGCGCGGCGTCTCGTCCACGTCCGCCGGGTCGACGACCGCCGGCGGCAGCGCGATCTGGCTCAGAAGGTCGCGGCGTCGCGGCGAGGCGGAAGCCAGGACCAGGATGGCCGTGCCGGGGGCATCATTCACAACGGCCGCCGGTCACTTGAACCGGAAGGTGATGCGGCCCTTGGTCAGGTCGTAGGGCGTCATCTCGACATTGACCCGGTCGCCGGCCAGCACGCGGATGCGATTCTTGCGCATCTTTCCCGATGTGTGCGCCAGGATCTCGTGATCGTTGTCGAGCTTGACCCGGAACATGGCATTGGGCAGAAGCTCGGTCACCGTTCCCGAAAACTCGATTGCATCCTCTTTGGCCATACTGCCTCCCGCGCCGGTCCGCACGCGCACGATAAGTGCGGCGCAAATGGCTGGCGGTCAAGCCCTTTTGCCGCCTACCACCTATTCATGCCGCCGCCCCCGTGCGTACTGGCCGGGTCATGGCCGTGACATGATCTGGGTGGGAAACCGTTCCTTGATTCGGCGCATGAGGCCATCGCGCACTTGGCGATAGGCCTCCAGCCGCTCCTCGCGCGGGCCGTCGGCGGCGGTGGCGTCGAAGGTGGGCCAGTATTCGACCTCGCAGGCGTTGTGCCGGGTGAGTTCCACCGCCGAGTGCTGGGCCTCGGGCGACAGCGACACCACTAGGTCGAAGCTCTCGTCCTCCAGGTCGGCGAAGGCCTTGGGCCGGTGGCGGCGCAGGTCCATGCCGATCTCGTCCATGACGCTGATGGCGAAGCCGTCGACCTCGGCGCCCGGCCGCACGCCCACCGAATCGACGAAGATGCGGTGCCCTTGCAGGTGCTTGAGCATGGCCTCGGCCATCGCCGAACGCACGGTGTTGGTCGTGCAGGCGAACAGGACGGCGGAGGGCAGCTCGCTCACCCCTCAGCCCCGGATGTGCAGGACGCAGATCAGCGTGAACAGGCGCCGGGCGGTGTCCCGGTCCACCTCGATGCGCCCCGCCAGGCGCTCCATCAGCAGGTCCGAACCCTCGTTGTGCAGGCCGCGCCGCCCCATGTCGATGGCCTCGATCTGTGAGGGCGAGGCCGTCTTGATGGCGTTGTAATAGCTCTCGCACACCATGAAGTAGTCCCGCACGATCGACTTGAACGAGTTCAGCGGCAGCGGCACCTTCACCAGCGGTCGGTCATCGGTGTCGCGCACGTCGAACTGCAGGCGGTTCTCGGAGATGCTGAGGTGCAGGTTGTAGGGGCCGCGGAAATCGCCCGTGGGCGCGAAATGGTTCTGCTCCAGCAGGTCATAGATGGCGACGGCGCGCTCGTGCTCGACCTCGGGCTTGCGCCGCACCACCGTCTTCTCGTCCAGGTGCACGCTGACGAGGTGCTGATCCCCGCGCGCGTCCGTCATCACCCGGTCCCGATGTTCAGGCGGATGGCCACCGACAGGGCGTGGGCGCCCAGGCCCTCGGCCTTCGCCAGCGTCACCGCCGCCGGGCCGATGGCGCGCAGCGACTCGGCATCGCAGCCCAAGAGGGTAGTGCGCTTCATGAAGTCCAGCACCCCCAGGCCCGAGGAGAAGCGGGCGCTGCGGTCGGTGGGCAGCACATGGTTGGGGCCGCCGACGTAATCCCCCACCGCCTCGGGGGTGTAGCGGCCCAGGAAGATGGCGCCGGCGTTGCGAATCCGCGCCGCCAGGGCGTCGGGGTCGGCGACGGCGAGTTCCAGATGCTCGGGCGCAATGCGGTCGATGAGGGCCGGCGCCGCGTCCAGGCTGTCGAGGACGATGACGGCGCCGTGCGCCTCCCAACTCGCGCGCGCGATTTCGGCGCGCTCCAGGGTCGCCAGATGCCCCTCGACGGCCTCGGCGACGCGGGCGGCGAAGGCGCGGGAGTCGGTGACGAGGATGCACTGCGCCGCCGGATCGTGCTCGGCCTGCGACAACAGGTCGGCGGCGATCCAGGCGGGGTCGTTGTCGGCGTCGGCCACCACCAGAATCTCGGACGGGCCGGCGATCATGTCGATGCCGACGGTGCCGAACACCTGCCGCTTCGCCGCCGCCACATAGGCGTTGCCGGGCCCGACGATCTTGGCCACCGGGGCGATGGTGTCGGTGCCGAAGGCCAGGGCGCCGACCGCCTGGGCGCCGCCGACGCGGTAGATCTCGTCGATGCCCGCCACCCGCGCCGCCGCCAGCACCAGCGGATTGAGGCGGCCGTCGGGGGTGGGCACCACCATCGCCACCCGCTCGACCCCGGCCACCCGCGCCGGCAGGGCGTTCATCAGCACCGAGGAGGGATAGGCGGCTGTGCCGCCGGGAACGTACAGGCCGACGGACTCCACCGGCGTCCACCGCTGGCCCAGGCGCACGCCGGCGCCGTCGGTATAGGCGATGCCCTCGGGCCGCTGGCGGGCGTGGAAATCCTCGATGCGCGCCGCCGCCAGCCGCAGGGCGTCGAGCAGGGCGGGATCGCATTGGGCCAGGGCGGCGTCGACCTCGTCGGACCCGATGGGCATGGTTTCGGGCGTCAGGCGCAGGCGGTCGAAGCGCGCCGTGTAGTCGATCACCGCCTGGTCGCCGCGCCGGCGCACGTCGTCGAGGATGGCGGCGACGGCGGCATCGACGTCGGCGGCGGTGTCGCGCCTTGCGGCCAGCAGGGCCCGGAAGTCGGCCTCGAAGCTGGCGGCGCTGCCCAGCAGTTCACGCGGCGGCATTCAACACCTCCCGGAAACGGTCGATCCAGCCGGAAATCTCCTCGGCGCGGGTCTTCAGCGCCGTGCGGTTGACCACCAGCCGCGAGGTGACGTCGGCGATGTGCTCCACCTCCACGAGGCCGTTGGCCTTCAGCGTCGATCCGGTCGAAACCAGGTCGACGATGCGCCGGCACAGCCCCAGGCTGGGCGCCAGCTCCATCGCCCCGTTGAGCTTGATGCATTCCGCCTGCACGCCGCGGGCGGCGAAGTGGCGCCGGGTTATGGCGGGGTATTTGGTGGCGATGCGGATATGGCTCCAGCGCGCGGGATCGTCGGTGCCGGCCATATCCTCGGGCTCGGCCACCGCCAGCCGGCAGGGGCCGATGCCCAGGTCCAGCGGCGCGTAGATGTCGGGATAGTCGAATTCCATCAGCACGTCGTTGCCGGCGATGCCGATCTGGGCGGCGCCGAAGGCGACGAAGGTGGCGACGTCGAAGCTGCGCACCCGGATGATGTCGATGTGCGGGTGGTTGGTGGCGAAGCGGAGCTGCCGCGCCTTGGGGTCGTCGAAGGCGGGCTCGGGCTCGATGCCGACGCCGCGCACCAGCGGCATGGCCTCGTCCAGGATGCGGCCCTTGGGCAGGGCGATGACCAGCGTTTCGCGTTCCATTCGCTTGCGTCGTGCTCCCCTCGCGGTGGGCCGCCGGCGGCCCCGAGGGGTGGTTTTCGCAGATTTTCGTGCGGTGGAAAAGGGCGCTATTCCGCCGCTTCCGTACCATGCCCGCGCTCGATGGGCGCGCCGCAGGCGGCCAGCTTGGCCTCCAGGCGTTCATAGCCGCGGTCCAGGTGATAGATGCGGTTGACGACGGTCTCGCCCTCCGCCGCCAGCCCCGCCAGCACCAGCGACACCGAGGCGCGCAGGTCGGTGGCCATCACCGGCGCCCCCGACAGCCGCCCGACGCCGCGCACGATCGCCGAGGCGCCGTGCACGTTCACCCGCGCCCCCATGCGCGCCAGTTCCGGCACATGCATGAAGCGGTTCTCGAAGATGGTCTCGGTGATCATCGAGGCGCCCTCGGCGGTGGCCATCAGCGCCATCAACTGCGCCTGCATGTCGGTGGGGAAGCCGGGATAGGGCTCGGTCATGATGTCGATGCCCTGGATGGCGGCGCCGCGCGCGTCGACGCGCAGGCCGCGTTCGGTGGCCTCGATGCGCACGCCGGCCTCGGCGAGCACCTTGGTGACGGTGTCCAGCAGGTCGGGCCGGGTTCCGGTCAGTTCGATGCAGCCGCGGGTGATGGCGGCGGCGACCGCGTAGGTGCCGGTCTCGATGCGGTCCGGCACCACCGCATAGTCGGCGCCGTGCAGGCGCTCGACGCCCTGGATGGTCATGGTGCCGGTGCCGATGCCCTCGATGCGCGCCCCCATCGCCGCCAGGCAGCGGGCGAGGTCGGCGACCTCGGGCTCGCGGGCGCAATTGGCCAGCACGCTCTCGCCCTCGGCCAGGGTGGCCGCCATCAGCAGGTTCTCGGTGGCGCCCACCGACACCTGCGGAAAGACGATGCGCGCGCCCTTCAGGCGGCCGTCGACCCGGGCGTTGATGTAGCCCTCCTCGATGTCGACCTGCGCGCCCATCTGCTCCAGCGCCCGCAGGTGCAGGTCCACCGGCCGCGTGCCGATGGCGCAGCCGCCGGGCAGCGACACCCGCGCCCGCCCGCAGCGCGCCAGCAGCGGCCCCAGCACCAGCACCGAGGCCCGCATCCGCCGCACCAGGTCATAGGGCGCGGTGGTGTTGGGCACGTTGCGCGCCGCCAGGTCCAGCGCCCGGCCGGCGTGGCCGCCATTGGCGGCGCCGTTCATGCTGATCTCGACGCCGTGCTGGGCCAGCAGATGCGCCATCGTGGTGATGTCGACCAGATGCGGCAGGTTCGACAGCGTCAGGGTCTCGTCCGTCAGCAGGCAGGCCGGCATCAGCGCCAGGGCGGCGTTCTTGGCGCCGCCGATGGGGATGACGCCTTCCAGCGGCGCGCCGCCGATGATGCGGATACGGTCCATTCGTCGCTACCGGGGGCTAGAGGCGGGGAAGGGTGACGCCGCGCTGGCCCTGGTACTTGCCCTGGCGGTCGGCGTAGGAGATCGCGCAGGGCGAATCGGCCTTGAGAAAGATGAACTGGCAGGCGCCCTCGTCGGCATAGATGCGCGCCGGCAGCGGCGTGGTGTTGGAGAACTCCAGCGTCACATGCCCTTCCCACTCCGGCTCCAGCGGCGTGACGTTGACGATGATGCCGCAGCGCGCATAGGTCGACTTGCCCAGGCAGATCACCAGCACGTCGCGCGGAATGCGGAAATACTCCACCGTGCGCGCCAGGGCGAAGGAATTGGGCGGGATCACGCAGACGTCGGCGTCGCGCTCGACGAAGCTGGAATCCGAGAAATGCTTGGGGTCGACGATGTCGTTGTCGACATTGGTGAAGATCCGGAACTCGCGCGAGACGCGGGCGTCATAGCCATAGGACGACAGGCCGTAGGAAATCACGCCATCGCGTTGCAGCTTCTCGGTGAACGGTTCGATCATGCCGCGCGTGGTGGCCATGTCGCGGATCCAGGTGTCGGGCATGACGGACATGACGGGGTACTCCGATGGGGCGCACGCGCCGTTGTATCCCACGCCGCGGGAGGGGACAAGCGCCCCGCGCCTCAGCCCTCGGGCGCGGACGGGTCGGTGTCGTCGTCGCCGGGCTGCGGCGCCGCCCGCGCGCGGCCCTGCTCCTTGCGCCGGCGCAGATTCGCCTTCAACGCCCGCGCCAGGCGCTCCTGGCGCTCGGCGGCGCTGGCGGGGCGGTTGTGGGCGCCCGGCTGCGGGCGGCGCGGGGGCGGGGCGTCGTCGCTCATGGCCGGAGCATCCTCCGCCGCCGGCGTTGCCGTCAAGCCGCCGCCGTCAGTCCTCGCGCGGCGGCGGCGCCAGGCGTTGCAGCAGCGACGGGTTGTCCCAGTGCGGCTGGCGGTCGACCAGCAGCACGTCCTGGCGCGGCCCGGCCCCCGCCCGCGCCCGCACCTCGACCCAGCGCGGCACCAGTTCGTTGAGCATGTCCTCCAGCACAAGGCCGGCCAGGCGCTCCAGGCCGCCGTCCAGGGCGGCAAGCGCGGCCAGGTAGCGGCGGAAGGCCTCCGGCGGCAGCAGCAGCCGGTCGGGGACGTAGCGCACCGCCAGCAGGCCGTCGTCCCGCCGCGGCAGGCTCCCCGACAGGCTGACCACGTAGTCCAGGCGCGGCGTCGGGTTGGGGTCGGTTTGCAGCAATTGCCGCCGGGCGGTCAGGTCCATCGCCTACACCATCAGGCCGCGGCGGGCCGGCGGGTCGGCGGCCTCCGGCGGTTCGAAGAAGCGCGTGGTGGTCTGGAAGGTCGCCTGTCCCGCCAGGCCCACCTCCTCCAGCCCCTCGCGGAACAGCGCCGCGATGTCCTCGCGCGCCTCGGCGGGCAGCGCCGCCTCGCTGCGGACGACGATATCGAAGCGCCGGGCGCGCTGGCGCACCAGGCCGTCGAGCTGAAGGCGGCCCAGGCGGCTGAGGCTCAGGTCGAGGACGAAGCGGTCGCCCTCCTCCTCGCGGGCGGCGCGCTCTTCCTCGGAGTCGGGCGGGCGGCGCACCACCACCCGCACCGGCTCGACCCCCTCGCCGGTGCCGAAGGGCACCAGCACCGTACGCCACTCGCCGCCGGCGGGCCGGTTGAGGCGCCCGGCCATGTCGGCGACGTCGGCCATCACCCGCGCCGCCAGGTCGCCGCGCCCCGCCGCTTGCAGGGCCTCGACGCTCTCGCGCCCCAGCATGGCGCGGCCGTCGCCCAGGCGCATGGCGGCGGCGAATCCGATCAGGCCCAGGGCGATATTCGGCGCCGTCGCGCCCGCCCCCGCCGTCGGCAGTGCCCGCGCCAGATTGGCGGCGGCGGCGGGATCGGCGCGCTGGAGGGTCTGCGCTGCCTCCTGCAACGCCGGCCACGATGCCGGCGAGGGCGGCGGCAGCGTTTGCGCCGGCGCTCCGGCGGCGGCGGCCGTGGGCGGCGTCGGCGCCGCGGTTCCCAGCACCTGCAAGGTAACGGTGGCGCCCGCCGGCAGCCGCGCCGACGTCGCCAGCGCCATGAGGCCCATCGGCGTCTGCACCAGGGGCTGCCCCGACTGGGTGTTCGGGGTCACCACCCCCGTCAACGTGGTGGCGCCGCCGCCGCCTCCGTCGGCCGCAGCCGGGGGGGTCGCGGGGATGCCGGCGGCGGCCGGCCGTGCCGCCGGGGCGCCCGGCGTGGGGACGGCCGGTGCGGCGCCCGCCGGGGACGGGCCGGCGCCCGACGGCGCCGCCGAGGTTGCGGCCGACGCCGGCTGCACCGCCACCAGCCGCACCTGCAACGCGGCCTGCGGCGTGGTTCCGGTGCCGATGAGGGTGGCGGTGATGGCGGGCGCCGCCGGGGCGGCGGGGATGGTGGCGGCGGGGGCGGGTGCCGCCGCCGGCGCCGGGGCCGGGGTCGCGCCGGGGACCGGACGGGCCGCCGCGCCGGCGGCGCCGCGGCCGTCGCCGAACAGCAGGCGCACCTGCACCTTGCCGTCGTCGCCGCTGGCAAGCAGTTGCAGCATCACCTCGGTCCGGTTCGGCAGCGCGGCGGCAAGGCGCAGGGTCAGTTCGCCCAGCGCCGTCTGCACGATGGTTTGCCCGCGCGCCGCGTTGGCGGTGAGCGTCGCGTCCAGGACCGTCCCCGCCGGCAGGCCGGCCAGCCGCTCGCCGCCCGCGGTCACCGTCGCCACCGGCGGCGCCGCCGGGGCGGCGGGCGCCGGCGCCGGCGGCGGCGCGGCGGGCGGCACGCCGCTCATGGGCGGCCCAGGATGCGCGCGGCGACGGCCTCGACGTCCGCCGACGCCTCGCTGTTGGGCGAACGGGTGAGGATGGGGGTCTGGTTGCGGATGGCGTCGCGGACCTTGATGTCGCGGCGGATGACCCCGGCCAGCGGCGGCGACACCTTCAGAAAGCCCTCGCACGCCTTCAGCAGCGTCTTGTAGACCCGCTCGCCCTCGCGGGTGGAATTGGCCATGTTGACGACGATGCGCACGTCCGTCCCCGGCCGCTCCAGATGCGTGACCTTGATGAAGGCGTAGGCGTCGGTCAGCGAGGTCGGCTCGTCGGTGGTCACCACCAGCACCGTCCCCGCCTGGGTGGCGAACTGGCGGGTGGGGCGTTCGACGCCGGCGCCCAGGTCCAGCACCACGCGGTCGTAGGCGCCGGCCAGGATGACCAAGTCGTCGGCGAGGGTCTGCAACCGGCTGATGGGCATGTTGGCCAGAGAGCCCGAGCCCGACCGCCCGGCGATGATGTCGAAGGCGCCGTCCTCGAAGCGCATCGCCGCCTGGTTGAGGGTCAGCCGCCCCGCCACCACCCGCCCCAGGTCGTGATTCGGCATCAGGCCAAGCTGGATGTCGACATTGGCCAGGCCCAAGTCGCCGTCGAACAGCAGCACGCGCTGACGGGCGCGGGCGAGGGCGTGCGACAGGGTGATGGCGAACCAGGTCTTGCCGACCCCGCCCTTGCCCGAGGCGATGGCGATGATGTTGCGGCCCCGCGCGCGCTGGCGGGGGCGGGGGGCGAGGGTTGGCGTCTGCGTCGGCATCATGGCGTCGTCTCTGCTTCGTCGATCTGTTGTTGTTGGCCGGCGAAACCATCCGGCTCGGGCGGCAGCAGCAGCCGGGCGACGGCGCCGGCGCTGAGGGCGGAAAGCCCGTTGGCGACGTGGGGCGTGGCACTGACCTCGCAGAACATCAACTGCGCGGCGTCCGCCGCCGCCATGATCGCGCCGAAGCGCCGTGTCATGTCAAGCCGGGTGGCGAGAAGGCGGGTGGCGCCGATATCGCTGAAGGCGGCGCCGATCTCGGCCGATTCCTCGGCATCGCCGCCGGCGGGCAGCACCAGGATGGGCTCGACGTCCGCGGCCTCGACCAGCGCCGCCAGATAGTCCATGTCATGGGCGCGGAAGGGGTTGAGGCCGGGGCTGTCGATGAAGACGATGTCGTTGGCCGGCATCGCCGCCTCGACCGCCTGGCGCAGGGAATCCGGCCCGCGCGCCGCCGTCAGCCCGATTTCGAGGATGCGGGTGAAGGCGGCAAGCTGCGCCGTGGCGCCGGCGCGGTGGTTGTCGGCGGTGATGACGCCGACGGAATGCCCGCGCAGCACCGAGCGCGCCGCCAGCTTGGCCACCGCCAGCGTCTTGCCCGCCCCCGGCGGCCCCACCAGCATGAAGGCGCGCGGCGCCGCCTGGTCGGGCAGCGGCGCGAAGATGAACCGCTCCTCCAGGGCGAAGGCCAGCGCCTTGGCCGGCGCCTCGGCGGCGGCGTGCCGCGCCGCCTCGACCAGCTTCTCGGCCAGGCCGCGGGGCAGGCCGTGCTCGGCCAGGGCCTCGCGCACCGTCGCCGCCACCGCGTCCCCGGCGGTGGGGGCCGGCTCCTCGAAGGGGTCGGGATCCTCGACTTCCAGGGCGGCGGTGATCCGCACCCCCTTGCCGCCGGCGGCGCGCTGGGTCGAGACGATGATCGCCTCCTCGCCCAGCTCGTGCCGGACCAGGCGCATCGCCTCGGCCATGCTCGGCGCCGTGTAGGATTTCAGCCGCATCGGTCAGCCCGCCGCCCCGGCATGTCAGATCTGCCCCAGGGTCTTGATCCGCGCCTTGGGGTGGATCTCGTTTTGCGACATCACCACCGTCACCGGCCGGAAGCGCTCGATGATCGAGCGCACATAGGGGCGCACCAGCGGGCTGGTCAGCAGCACCGGCGTCTCGCCCTGCATCGCGAAGCGTTCGAAGGTCTGGCGGGTGGCGGTGATGAATTCCTGCAACTTGGTCGGCGCCATCACCAACTGCTTTTCGTCGCCGGACCCCTGCAGGGATTCGGCAAAGGCCTGCTCCCAGTCGGGCGCCAGGGTCACCAGCGGAATGAAGCCCTGCGGCCCGGTGGCGGCATCGGATATCTGGCGCGCCAGCCTCATGCGCACATGCTCGGTGATCAGCATGATGCTGCGCGTCTGGCCGCAGGCCTCGGAAACGCCCTCCAGGATGGTGGGCAGGTCGCGGATGGACACCCGCTCGGACAGCAGGTTCTGCAGCACCCGCTGCACGCCGCCGACGGCGATCTGGCTGGGGATGATGTCCTCGACCAGCTTCTTCTGTTCGGCGGGCATCTCGTCCAGCAGCTTCTGGGTCTCGGCATAGGACAACAACTCCGGCATGTTGTCCTTGATGACCTCGGTCAGGTGGGTGGTGATCACCGTCGGCGGATCGACGACGGTATAGCCGCGGAACAGCGCCTCCTCGCGGTTGGCGGCGTCGATCCACACCGCCGGCAGGCCGAAGGTGGGCTCGCGGGTCTTTTCGCCGGCCAGGGTGATCTCCTCGCCGCGCGGGTCCATCGTCAGCAGCATGTTGGGGCGCAGATCGCCGCGCCCGGCCTCGACCTCCTTGACGTGAATGACGTAGCTGTTGGCCGGAAGCTGCATGTTGTCCTGGATGCGCACGCTGGGCATGATGAAGCCCATCTCCGCCGCCAGGGCGCGGCGCAGGGACTTGATCTGCTCCGTCAGCCGCGGGCCCGAGGCGTTGTTGATCATCGCCAGCAGGGCATAGCCCAGTTCCAGCCGCACCTGGTCGATGCGCAGCGCCGCCGACAGCGGCTCCTCCGCCACCGGCCGGGCCTCCTCCTCCTCGACGACGCGCCGCGCCTCCTGCGCCGCCTCCCGCTTGGCGCGCCGGATCTGCCACACCGCCGCCGAGCCGGTGAGCCCGGACAGCAGCAGGAAGGGCAGCATCGGCATGTTGGGGACCAGCGCCATCGCCCCCAGCAGCAGCGAGGCGATGCCCAGCGCCTTGGGGTAGCCGGCGACCTGCTTCATCAGCGCCCGGTCGGTGGCGCCTTCGAGGCCGGCCTTGGTGACCAGCAGCCCCGAGGCCACCGACACCAGCAGCGCCGGAATCTGCGTCACCAGCCCGTCGCCCACCGTCAGCCGGAAGTAGAAGTCGGCGGCGGTGCCGAAGGTCAGGTCGTTCTGGACCATGCCGATGATGACGCCGCCGATGAGATTGATGAAGGTGATGATGATGCCCGCCAGGGCGTCGTTGCGCACAAAGCGCGAGGCGCCGTCCATCGCCCCGAAGAAGCTGCTTTCGTCCTCCAGTTCCTTGCGGCGTTCGCGGGCGTCCTTCTCGTCGATGAGCCCGGCCGAGAGGTCGGCGTCAATGGCCATCTGCTTGCCGGGCATGGCGTCGAGGTGGAAGCGCGCCGACACCTCGGCGATGCGCACCGAGCCCTTGGTGATGACCAGGAAGTTGACGATCACCAGGATGGCGAACACCACCACGCCGATGATGAAATTGCCGCTCATGATGAAGGTGGCGAACGACTCGATGACCCGCCCCGCGGCGTCGGGGCCCTCGTGGCCCTCCGACAGGATCAGCCGCGTCGAGGCCAGGTTCAGCGACAGCCGCACAAGCGTCGCCACCAGCAGCACGGTGGGAAAGGAGCTGAATTCAAGCGGCTTCTCGATGAACACCGACGTCATCAGGACCAGCACCGCCAGGGTGATGGAAAAGGCCAGGCAGATGTCCAGCATCCACGCCGGCATGGGCAGGATGAGGACGCTGACGATGAGGATGACCCCGACGCCGAAGATGATATCGCCGCGCTTGAGCGCGTTGACGACACGCTCCAGGGTCGGCAGCACCCCCACTGCCGTCGCCGCATTCGCGCGCTCGCCCGCCTCGGCCATGTGTCGCCTTCGCTCCCCTTAGGCCGTGCCGCGCTCGCCCTCGCCGGGGGCGGGGACGGCGATCCCCTCCTGGCTGTACTGCTTGAGCTTGTTGCGCAGCGTGCGGATCGAGATGCCCAGGATGTTCGCCGCATGGGTGCGGTTGCCCAGGCAGTGGTTCAGGGTTTCCAGGATCAGGTCGCGTTCGACGTCGGCGACGGTGCGCCCCACCAGCCCGCGCTGCATCGCCTGCGCGGCGCGGGCGGCATTCTCGGCCGTGGCGTCGCCCGTGCCCAGCGGGGCCCCGCTGGGCAGCAGGATGGCCTCGGGGCCGATGGCGGGGCCGCCGGCCAGCAGGACGGCGCGGTGCATGGTGTTTTCCAGTTCGCGGACATTGCCGCGCCAGCCGTGGCGGCGCAGCATGTCCAGGGCCTCGTCCGACAGCGGCCGGTGCGGCACGCCGTTGGCCTCGGCGTATTTCTTGCCGAAGTGCTCGGCCAGCACCTCGATGTCCTGGGGGCGCTCGCGCAGCGGCGGAATTTGCAGGTTGACGACGTTGAGGCGGAAATACAGGTCTTCGCGGAAGCCGCCCTTCGCCACCTCGTCGTCGAGGTTGCGGTTGGAGGTGGCGATGATGCGCACATCGACCCTGACCGGCTGATTGCCGCCGACGCGGTCGAACTCGCGCTCCTGGATGGCGCGCAGCAGCTTGGCTTGCAGGCGCACGTCCATCTCGCTGATTTCGTCCAGCAGCAGGGTGCCGCCGCCGGCCTCCTCGAATTTGCCGATGCGCCGCGCCACGGCGCCGGTGAAGGCGCCCTTCTCGTGGCCGAACAGCTCCGATTCCAGCAGGTTTTCGGGAATGGCGGCGCAGTTGACGGCGACGAAGCGGCCCTTGGCGCGGCGGCTGTGGGCGTGGACGAAGCGGGCGATGACCTCCTTGCCGGTGCCGGACTCGCCGGTGATCAGCACCGAGGCGTCGGAGCCGGCCACCTGCTCGGCCAGCCGCAGCACCTGGGCCATGCGCGGATCGCGATAGACGAGGGCGTGGCTGTCCTGGGTGATGGCGGCCAGGACGGCGGCGATCATCTCGGCGTCGGGCGGCAGGGGGATGTATTCCTTGGCGCCGGCCTTGATGGCGCGCACCGCCGCCTCGGTGTCGTTGCCGATGCCGCAGGCGCAGACGGGGATGCTCATGCGCTCGCTCGCCAGCGCGTCGATCAGCGCGCGGGTGTCGAGCTGAACGTCGATCATGATCAGGTCGGCCCCCTTGCCCGAGCGGGCCACCTCCAATCCCTCGGCGACGTCGCTGGCGTGGATGACCTGCGCGCCGCGCGCCATCGCCATCTGGCTGGCGGCGCCGATCTGGCCGTTCATCGATCCGATGATGAGAAGTCGCATGGCCGGCCTCAGTCGAAGAAGTTCACGCGGTTCGCGGGCGGCAGGATGCTGTTGATCAGCATCTCGATCCGCCGCGGATTGTCCTGGCGCGCCATCGCCACCACGCCAATGGCATAGACGCGATTGATGAGGATTTCGTCGTCGGAATTGCGTTCCAGCTTCGACGCCAGCGGCGAGAACACCATGTTGGCCAGCACCGCGCCGTAAAAGGTGGTCAGCAGCGCCACCGCCATGCTGGGGCCGATGGTGGTGGGGTCGTCGAGATTGCCCAGCATCTGCACCAGCCCGATGAGCGTGCCGATCAGCCCCATCGCCGGCGAAATCTCGGCGGCGCGGCGCAGGATGCCGGCGGCGGCGTCGTGGCGGGCGCGGGTGGCGTCGATGTCGCGGGCGAGGATGTCTTCGACCTCCTCGGGGGGATAGCCGTCCACCACCAGCATGACGCCCTTTTCGAGGAATTCGTCGCGGTCGATCTCGCGGATGGCGGTCTGTAGGGACAGGATACCGTGCCGCCGCGCCACCTCGGCCAACTGCATCAAGCGCCCCGCCGCCACCTTGGGGTTGTGCAGCGTGCGGGTCATGGCCTTGCCGATGACGGTGACGCTGCGCGCCATTTCGCGAAAGCTGAAGCTGATGGTGGTGACGGCGAAGGTGCCGCCCAGCACGATCAGAATCGCCGGCGCGTCCAGGAACGAGGTCGGCGAGCCGCCCAGGACGATGGCGGTGGCGATGAGCAGGAAGCCGCCCAGCAGCCCCAGCAGCGTCGCCAAATCCAGGTAGCGCCGTTCGCGCGCGCGTGCCATGCCCGCCCGGACCCCGCCGTCAGGACCGGTCGGTCTTGATGATCTCGGTCATGGTGACGCCGAGCCGGTCCTCGACCACCACGACCTCGCCGCGGGCGACCAAGCGGTTGTTGACATAGATGTCGATGGCCTCGCCCACCTTGCGGTCCAGTTCGACGACGGCGCCGCGGCCCAGCTTGAGAAGCTGGTTGACCTGCATGGACGCCTTGCCCAGCACCGCAGAGACCTGCACCGGGATGTCGTACACCGCCTCCAGATCCCGTGCCGAACGCGGCATGTCGAGATCCTCGCGCACATGCGCCTCGCCGCCGCCTTCGCCCTTCAGTTCGTCGAGTTCCAGGTCGTTGTCGCCCATCTACGCCTCCTCCGTTACGTCCGGGGCCGGGGCGTCGGCCGCCGGGGTGTCGCCGTCCGTCGCGTCGACGGCGGCGGTCGCCTCCAGGTGTCGCTGGATGATGGTCTCGATGTCCCGCCACAGGGCGGCGCTGTCGCGCTCGGCGCCGCCGCCGTCCCAGGTGACGCGGCAGTCGCCGATGGCCACCTCGTCGTCCTCGACGACCTGCAGCGCGCCGGCGAAGCCGGCCCGTTGCGCCAGGCGCGCCGCCGTCTCGCCGACCGGCGCCGCCAGATCGGGGTGCACGGCGACGGTGACGCGCCCGTCCGGGGCCAGCCGCCCGACGCACTCGCGCAGCACCGACTCGATCTCGTCGAGGCCGTGCCGGCGCTGCAACGTCGGCAGCATCTTGGCCAGCGCCGTCACCGCCACATCGATGGCCTTGCGCGTCAGCAGGGCGGTTGCCCGGTCCTGGCCCTCCTGCACGGCCGCCAGGCCGGCGACCAGTCTTTCCTCGGCCTCGGCCAGCCGCCGCGCCGTCTCCTGTTCGGCGGCGGCGCGGCCCTCGGCGAACCCCGCCTCGTGGCCTTCGCGGCGGGCCGCGGCGAGGTCCTCCTCGTGATAGGTGGGCGGCGGCGGTGGCGGCGGCTTGGCCGGCGCCTCGCCGTCGCCGCCCGCCCGCGTGCGGCGCCCGGAGGGCTGGTCGAAGTCGGTTTCGAACAGGAACTTGCGTATCTGGGCCATGCCGCCGCGCGCCCCGTCAGTAGACCAGCTCGTCGTCCTCGCGGCCTTCCGCGATGACGATCTGGCCCGTGTTGGCCAGTTCCTTGGCCAGGGCGACGATCTCGTTCTGGGCCTGGTCGACGTCGCGCAGGCGGATGGGGCCCAGCGATTCCATGTCTTCGCGCAGCATCTTGCCGGCGCGTTCGGACATGTTGTTGAAGAACAGCTCCTTGATCTGGTCCGAGGCGCCCTTGAGCGCGATCGCCAGCTTGTCCTTCTCGACGTTGCGCAACAGCGTCTGCACGCCGCCGGCGTCGACGCGCACCAGATCCTCGAAGGTGAACATGAGCTGCTTGATGCGTTCCGCCGCCTCGCGGTTGCGTTCCTCCAGTGCCGCCATGAACCGCTGCTCGGCGTTGCGGTCCAGGTTGTTGAAAATGTCGGCCATCAATTCGTGGGCGTCGCGCCGGGCGGTGCGGGCCAGATTGCTCATGAACTCGGTGCGCAGCGTTTTCTCCACGCCGTCCAGCACCTCCTTCTGCACCGCCTCCATGCGCAGCATCCTCATGCACACTTCCATCGCGAAGTTCTCGGGCAGCAGCGAGAGGACGCGGGCGGCGTGGTCGGGCTTGATCTTCGACAACACCACGGCGACCGTCTGGGGGTATTCGTTCTTGAGGTAGTTGGCCAGCACCGCCTCGTTGACGTTGCCCAGCTTGTCCCACATCGTCCGGCCGGCGGGGCCGCGGATTTCCTCCATGATCTGGTTGACGCGGTCCTTGGGCAGCGTCTTCGACAGCAGCCGTTCGGTGCTTTCGTAGGAGCCCACCAGCGATCCCGTCGACGAGACCTGGTCGGCGAACTCGACGAACAGGCGTTCGACGATGCTGGCGCTGACCGTGCCCAGATTGGCCATGATCTGCGAGATCTCCTTGATCTCGTCGTCGTCCATCATCGAGAACAGCCGGGCCGAGTGCTCCTCGCCCAGCGACAGCATCATGATGGCCGCCTTTTGCGGGCCGGTCAGGCTGCGATAGTCTTCCTTGATGCGGGCCATGCGTCAGCCGCCTAGGTCTCCTGGTACATCCAATTGCGGATGATCGACAGCGCCTCCTCGGGGTGCTTGTCGACGATCTCGCCGATCTTGCGGATGGAGGATGCCTTCACGCGCCCCTCGACCTTGTCGATGTCGATAAGGTCGTCATAGTCGCCTTCCTCCTCCTCGTCCTCGGCCTCTTCCAAGGCGCCGCCCTCGCCGGGGGCGGCCAGCACCGGCGCGGCGCCGCGCCCGCCGGGCAGCATACGGCGGTCGTCGGCCGGCGCCGCCGCCGACATCGCCTCGATGGCCCGGCTGACCAGCGGCTTGAGGATCAGCAGCACGAACAGGATCAGCACGATGAAGGTGCCCACCTGCGAGACGATGGTGTCGAACATCGCCGGGTCGAGGCCGAAATACCCCGTCTCTTCCTCGGGCAGGTCCGCCGCCGCCGTCTGCGCGAAGCGCATGTTGACGACGCTGACCTGGTCGCCGCGCGCGGGGTCGTAGCCCACCGCCGACTGCACCAGTTCGGTCAGCAGCGACATCTCGTCGTCGGAGCGGGGCTCATAGGTCCGGTTGCCGTCGGCGTCCTCGGCATAGGTGCCGTCCACCAGCACCGCCACCGACAGCCGCTTGATGCCGCCCAGTTGCTTGACGCGGTTGCGGACGGTGCGGGAAATCTCGTAGTTGACGGTTTCCTCGGTGCGGGCCTCGTTGCTGGTCCGGGTGGCGCCGGTGTCGTCGAGCAGGTCGGCGTCGGGGAGGTTCTGCGCCACCGAGACGGCGCCGGTGTCGGAGTCCTCGGCGGCGCGTTCTTCCTCGACGGTCACGGAGGAGCGCACCACCTGGCCCTCGGGGTCGTAGACCTCTTCGGTGGTGGAGATGCGGTCCATGTCCATCTCCACCGTGACCTCGGCGCGCACCCGGCCGGGGCCGACGCTGCGCGCCAGCAGATCCTCGATCTCCCGCGACAGGCGCCGTTCGTGGTTGAGGCGCATCTCCTGGGCGGAATGGGCCAGCATGTCGTCGCCGTCGTCGAAGCTGCGCGCCAGCAGGTTGCCCTGGCCGTCGACGACGGAAACCTTCTGCGGCACCAGTTTGGGCACCGCCGCCGCGACCATGTTCTGCACCGCCCGCACCTGGCCCGGACTCAGTTGCCGGCCGCCCTCCATCTGCACCACGATCGAGGCGCTGGGCTCCTGCTCCTCGCGCGAGAACGCCTGCCGGCGGGGCAGGACGAGATGGACGCGGGCGGCGCGCACGCTCTCGATGGCGGCGATGGTGCGCGACAGCTCACCCTCCAGGGCGCGCAGCAGATTGACGTTCTGGGTGAAGTTGGTGGAGCCGAAGACGTCCTGGTTGTCGAAGATTTCGTAGCCCGGGCCGACGCTGGCCGATCCCGGCGAGGCGTGCTCGGCGATCTTGACCCGCACGCGGTCCTTTTCGGTCGACGGCACCCAGACCTCGGTGCCGTTGCTCCGCAACTCATAGCGGATGTTGTTGTCTTCGAGATAGGTCACCACGCGGTTGGCGTCGGGCGGCTCCAACTGGCCGTACAGCAGGTCCATCGGCGGCGTGGCCATGCGCGTCATCAGATAGACGAAGAAGGCAACCACGCCGATGCCGACGGCGGCAATGACGGCCAGCCGCACCGGGCCCAGATTGCGCAGAGACTGCAGCAAAGCGTTCACGTCGAGGTTCCGTCGTCCGGCCGCAAACCAGAAACGGTCATTCCGCGCGGGCAATGACCCTTATGCGCGGACGCTATACCTCCAAAGTGAAGAACTTGTTAAGGATGGGCAAAATTTGCCCAGTACGGCGCGCCCGATGCGCCCTCGCCGGGGAGGCTTAAAGCGCCTCGCCGGGCGCTCGCTCCGCTCGCTTGGCCGCCGCCTCAACGGCGGTGAGTCTCTTGTGCCCTCGCCGGGCGCTCGCTCCGCTCGCTTGGCCGCCGCCTCAACGGCGGCTGGGGCGCGACCGCTCGCGCGCGGCCACGCCCCCAGTGTTATCGCTTCAGCCGGATGAGTTCGTCCAGCATCTGGTCGGCGGTGGTGACGATCTTGCCGGCGGCCGAATAGGCGCGCTGGGTGATGATCATGTTGGTGAATTCCTCGCCGATGTCGACGGTGGAGGCCTCCAGCGCGTTGGCCTCGACCTTGCCGGCGCCGGCGCTGCCGGCATTGCGCAGGTTCAGCGGCCCGGCGGCGTCACTGTGCACCCAGGCGTTGCCGCTGCGGCTCTCCAGGCCGTTGGGGTTGGTGAAGGTGGCCAGGGGAATTTTGTAGATGGCGCGGCTCTCGCCGTTGTCGAACAGGGCGGTGACGGTGCCGTCCTCGCCGATGTTGACGCCGGAGATGGCGCCGAAGCGGGCGCCGTTGTGGTGCACGGAGATGGGCTGGAAGCCGCCCGAGAACTGGGTGATGCCGTCGGGCAGCCCGGGCGTGCCCAGGAACCAGTCGATGTCGTCTGGGCCGGTCATGTTCTTGGCGCCGTTGGCCCACTCGACCTCGATGGCGGCGACGTCGCTGATGTTCTGGGGCGTGCCGTCGCCGCTGAAGGTGATGATGTTCTGCCCGTCGGCGGGGTCGGCCCGTTGCAGCACCTCGAAGGCGCCGGCACCGAAAGTGGGCATGAACTTGGCCAGGCCGCCATTGGGGTCGGTGAAGTTGTCGATGGTGATCGAGCCGTTGGTGGAATCGGTGTCGATCAGCACCCGGTTGCCGTCGGCATAGATGCGGCCCTGGGGGTCGGCGATGGCGTCGGCGATCTCCTCGGTGATCTCGGCCCAACTGCGGGCGCCGGAGATGCCGATGACGCCGGGCGTGCCGGTGCCGGGGGCGACGGTGTCGTCGAAGGTGTAGGTTGTGCCGTCGACGTCGAAGCTGGCGCCGTTCAGTTCCGCCAGGGCGCCGTCGGTGAAGGTGCCCTCCAGCATGAGCTGCCCGCGCGCGAAGGTGATGTTGCCGTCCTCGTCCTTGATGTTGACCAGGGCGGCGTCGCGGGGGGGAAGCAGCTCGACCTGCCATTCGTTGACGGCGGTCTTGGTCCAGGTCAGGCCCAGGTCCTGCGAATTGCCCAGCGAGTCGTAGAACAGGGCGTCGGACTGGTGGCTTTCGGTGATGCCGGCGCCGGAAGGCAGGTTCAGCTTCATTTCCAGCCGGCTGGTGGCCGCGGCGGTGCCCGAGATCATGTTCAGGTTCACCGGCCGCAGATTGGTGTTGTCCAGGGCCATCTGGTTGATCTGCTGAACATTGCCGGTGTTGTCGTAATAGCCGACGCTGCCGTCCGGAAGGGTGGGCCATGCCTGCAGGTACCAGCCGCCGGCATTGACGAGATAGCCTTCATTGTCGACGCGGAACGACCCGGCGCGGGTGTAGCCCCACTGGTCGCCCAGCCCCGGACTGGGGGCCTCGTTGACCACGAAATAGCCGTCGCCGGCAATGGCCATGTCGGTGGCCACCGAACTGGGCGAAAGCAGGCCCTGCACGTCGTTGGAGCCGCGCACGGTGGGCTGCACGCCGCCGGCGGCGACGGTGCGGCTGCTGGTCTGCTGCGTGACCATCGACGCGAACTGCACCCGCGAGCCCTTGAAGCCCGTGGTGTTGACGTTGGTGATGTTGTCCGAGATCGCGGACATGGCGTTGGACTGGGCCGACAGACCTGCCACACTCGAGTACATTGCGCTGTACAAGCTCATGACGAACCTCCTGGCGTCTCAGGCGTGCCGACCGCTTACGAGGCGGCTGGCTGGGTGACGGACCGCACGTCTTCAAGCGGCACCGGCAGGCCGCCCAGCGACAGAATGATCCCGTTCTCATCGGCGGCGACCCCGGTGACCAGACCGCCCACGAAGGTCGGGGCCGTGCCGGTGTCACTGCCGCTGGTGGTGTTGGCTTCGACGGTGTAGATGCCCGGGTCCACCGTCGCGCCCGTATCGCTGGTGCCGTCCCAGGCGATTTCATGGCGGCCGGCCTGGGTCTCCCCGTCCAGCGTCGCAACGATGCGGCCCAAGGCATCCTTCACCAGGATCTCGGTGGCATCGACGCTGCCGGGCAGTTCGTAGGAGAAGGCGGTCTCGCCCCCGTCATAGGCAATCTGGTTGCCGGCGGCCTCGATATGCTTGTCCATGTAATTCACCGCCGAGCCCAACTGCGACGACTGCTGGACCTTGAGCAGCTTTTCCATGTGCTCGTTGCCGCTGATCTGCTGTTCCACCTGCGAGAACATCACCAGCTGATTGGTGAATTCGGTGGAATCCATCGGCGACAGCGGATCCTGGTGCTTGAGCTGCGTCGTGAGCATGTTGAGGAACATGCTCATGTCGGTGGCCAGCTTGTCGCGGGATTTGCCGGACTTGCTGGCCTCGTCCGTCTCCCGGGTGGACAGGGCGCCGAGCGCGTCGGTGCTCATGCCTTCTCTCCCTTACACCGTGATGTCGATGCGTTCGGTTCCGCCAAAGCCGGTCTCCGGCGGCCGGTCGAAGAACGCGGCTTCGGCCGTGGGGTCGTCGTCGTTTTGGGCGTCGTCGCCGGGCAGGCCCGCCCCGCCGCCGGCGGTGTTCCCGCGCGAGGCGTTCTGGTTCTGCTCGCGCAGATTGAAGTTGAGGCTGCCGGCGTCGGTGCGCAGGCCGGCCTCCTGCAGGGCGCGTTCGATGGTGCGGACGTCGCGCTGCATCAGGTCCAGCGTGTCGGGGCTGTCGGCGGTGATGGTCGCCTGCACGCGCCCGTCGGCGGCGATATCCAGCCGCACCTCGATGCGGCCGAGCGATTCCGGCTTGAGCTGAATGTTGATGCGGTCGTGGCCATTCTGCGCCGCCTTGTTGATCTGCACCGCCACCTGTTCGGTAACCGCCTGGGGCGTCGGCAGGCGCGCGGTCTCCGCGGCGCCGCCGGCCGACTGGGCATGGGTGGAGGCGCCGGTGGGGGTGGGGCTGGCGGCCTGATGCCCGGCGGCGCCGTCGCCGGTGCCCAGTGCCGCCGGCGCCGTCGCCGGCTGGGCGGTCGCCGGCGTCGGCGTGGCGCCGTCCGGGGTCGCCATCCGCGCCTGCAGGCTTTCGGCGAATCCCTCGCCGCTGCGCGCGGCGCTGCGGGCAGCCGCCTGCGCCTCGCGCACCGCCCGCGAAATCTGCTGGCCGGGCTTCTCGGCGTCGCCGCCGGCGCGCAGCGCCTCGACCGCGTTGCGTCCCAGCCGCAGGCCGTTGTTGTCGCGGTTGCCCGCCAAGGCCTGGCGGACGGCCTGCGCCGCCCCCTCGCCGTCGGCGGCAGCCTGTTGCGCCTGGGCGGCGACGTCGACCCGCACCTGCATTTGACCGCGCCAGCCGTCTTCGGCCAGGCCGCGGGCCAATTGTTGGGCCTGGGTCTGGGCCTGGGTCTGGGCCTGGGTCTGGGCCTGGGTCTGGGTCTGGGTCGCCGCCTGCGAGGCGCCTTGTCCGCTGTTCTGGGCCGGGGATGTGCCCGCCTGACCGCCCTGCGCCGTGCCCCGCCCCGTCGCCTGCTGGGCGTTGCGGCCGTCGGCGTTCAGCAGAGCATTTTCCAGGCGGGCGCGCGATTCGCCGCGTCCCTGGACGTCGCCGGCGGCGGCGTTGGGGCGCTGCCCCTCGGCACGACCGTCGCGGCCCTCGGCGGCCGTGCGGGCGCCGGGGGCGTCGCGGTCGCGGCCGCCGCCCTGCCCCTGGTCCTGGGGGCGCGCCGGGCTGTCGGCGGCCGGGGCCTGCTCCGCGGCGGCCGTGTCCTGTTCCGTATCACGGGGGGGCGGCGCGGCGTCCTCGGGCCGGGCCGGGGCCTCGTCGGCCGGTGCGGCCGCTTCCTGGTCGTGCTCGGGCTCGCGGCCGGCCTCCGGCGGGTCGGAGCGCCGCTGTTCGACCGGCTCCGACTCCCGCAGGAACTCCGCGAATTCGCGATCGTCGCCGCCGCCGCCGCCGTTGCGGGACGGGGCGGGGGCGGCCTGGGGCATGATGACGTCGGCAATGGCGTTTGGCTGCATGGTCTGCGTCTTCACCCAGCGGTTTCCGGTCCCACAGGCAAGCAAGAGCCTTGCCAACTGCCCGGGGCGCCGATTTTGGCGGCGTTTCGGACGCCGGAGGGGTGGGCGGGCCCGGCGCTGGGCAAGAAGGGCCGCGTGGGCGCGGCAGAATGTGCCCAGGCCGGGCCGGGGCTGTTGCGGCGGCGGCCGCTGGGGCTATAAAGAAGGTCAGGCGAGGGGCGGGAACGTCCGCGCGAACCCCGGCGAGGAGGAAGCCGACCGTGCCATTGCTGATTGACTTCAAGTCCGGCGACAAGCTCATCATCAACGGGGCCGTCATCGAGAATGGCGGCGCCGGCACCAAGCTGCTGGTGCACAACCAGTCCGCCATCCTGCGCGAGAAGGAAATCCTCTCCGAGGCCGACACCCAGACGCCGGCGGCGCGGGTCTATTTCGCCCTGCAATGCGCCTATATCTTCCCGGCCAAGCGGGACGATTATCTGCAGTTGTTCGAGAATTTTCTCGGCGACTATCTCGGCGCCTGCGCCAGCGCCGTGCCCATCGGCAACGAGATCCGCAAGCACGTCAAGGCCGGCAATCTCTACAAGGCGCTGCGCTCGGCCCAGAAGCTCCTGGCGCACGAACGTGAGGTCATCCAGGCCCTGAATAAGGATCTGGAGACGCTGGTGGGTGACGAGGAACGCAAGCGTCTGAGCGGCGAGACGTCGGCGTAAGGCCGGCGACCCCGTCCCGACCCTCCCCCGCGCGGGCGCGGGGAGAGGGAGGGGAAAGAGGCGCTGCCGCGTGCGAACGAGCCGAAAAGCCGCTCAGGCGGCCGCGGCGGTCTGCCGGTTGCGTTCGCCTTCCAGCAGCCCTTCGGCAAGCTGAAAATTGATGTTGGCCAGCGTGTCCAGCGTCCCGTCCGAAATGCGGGCGCCGTGGCGGAAGGTCGCGTCGGCGACGAAATTGGCCAGCCGCAGGATGTTGTCGCGCACCGCCTGCGGCAGCGGCGAGTCGGCGCGGGTGACCAGCGTCTTCACCGCCACCCACAGCTCAAGATTGTGGTTCAGGGCGGCGACCAGCGCCCCCTGGTCCTCGCGCTTCAGCTTCGCCTGGTCCAGCATCACCGCCGCGCGCGACAGCGCGAACGCCTCGTGTTCGGCCGGGGTGAGGTCGGCAAATTCTTCGAGCATGGCAGGTTCCCTTTCAGTCGTGGCGCGGACATGATCCGCGGGAACCTACATGCACGAGCCATGCCAGATGCTCGTGGTCAGTCGGCGGCGTCTTCGGGCGCCAGCATGTCCAGGGACAGCGGTGTGCCGCGTTGGAGTGCCCGCGCCGCGCGGCGGCCCAGCACCGCCGGCAGCAGCCGGGGCGGCAGGCCGTGGCCGGGGCGGATGGAGCGCACGTTGCGTTCGCTCAGAATTTCACCGGCGGCGATGTCGGCGACCACGTACAGCGACCGGCGCAGCGGGCGCATCGCCGCCTCGCTGTCGCCGGGGCCGTAAGCGATGCGGCCCAGCGCGCTCCAGGCGGTGCGCACGTCGCGCACCAGCGCCGCCAGTTCCGGCGGCTCCAGCGAGAAGGCGGCGTCGGGGCCGCCGTCGGCGCGGCGCAGGGTGACGTGCTTTTCCACCGCTACCGCGCCCAGGGCGGCGGCGGCCACCGGCACGGCGGTGCCCGGGGTGTGGTCGGACAG
>JAWLGJ010000089.1:0-4896 GCA_041685145.1 Magnetospirillaceae bacterium
CGTCACGGTGCCGCCTTCTGCATCTATGACCTGCAACAACGGGTGTCGCCGCTGACGGTGGCGGCGCCGCTGGTCTATCTGCGCCTGCACGGACCCGCCGGCGCCTATGGCGGCAGCTATGACGACGCCACCCTCGACCGCTGGGCGGAGCGCATCGCCGCCTGGCGGGCCGACGACCACGACGTCCACTGCTATTTCGACAATGACGAAAAAGCCTTCGCGGTGCGCGATGCCCTGCGCCTGCGGCAACGGCTGGACGGGTGATGGCCGCGGACCCCGCCAAGCCCCATCTGCCATGACACACGACGAAATGAGCGAGGACCGCCATGCGTGCAACCGTGATGGCAGTGACTATCCTCATCCTGGCGGCCTGCCAGGGCACCCTGCAGGAACCGCCGCCGGGACCGCTGCGGGCGGCGGAGGACGGCCCGCTGGTGCCGTGGCCCTTCCAGGCCTATATCGGTCCCGGCGACGACATCGGGCCCCTGGCGCCGCTGGACTCCGACGACCTAGAATGAGGATTGCGGGTGCCCTGGATGAACGACCACTCCCGGCGGCGCCACCGGCGCCGCAATGCCCTGCACTCGGCCGTCATGGTGGCCGCCATCGCCGCCTGGATGGGCTTGGTGGGGTACAGCTTTGCCGGCGCCGACGGGGTACTGCTGGCGGTCCTGGGCGTCGTGGCGGTGCTGGTGCTGGAGCCGATGCAGTCGCTGCGGCTGTTCCAGTACCTGTTCGGGGCGGTGCGCCTGGCGCCGGCGCAGGCGCCGCGCCTCTACGCCATCGTCGCGGAACTGGCCCGCCGCGCCGGCCTGGAGCGGCCGCCGGCAATTCTGCTCATCCCCGGCCCCGCCCTCGCCGCCATGTCCACCGAGACCGAGGGCGCGCCGGTGGTGGCGCTGTCGGAGGGCATGATCCGGGCCATGCCGGCGCGGGAACTGACGGCGGTTCTGGCCCACGAGATCAGCCACCTGCGCCACCGCGATGTCCGCCTGCTGCGCCTCGCCGACGCCACCGGGCGGCTGACGGCGCTGATGTCGTTCACCGGCCTCTTGTTGGCGGCCTTCTACCTGCCGGCGGCGGCGCTGACGGGCGAAACGGCGGGGGCTCCCTTCGCCGCCATCCTGCTATTGGTGCTGGCACCGCCGATCAGCGACCTGATGGCGCTGGCGCTGTCGCGCACGCGGGAGTTCGCCGCCGACGCCGGCGCCGCCGAACTGACCGGCGACCCCGAGGGGCTGGCGAAGGCGCTGCTGCGGCTGGAGCGCCTGCACGCCGCAGCCACCTGGGAACACGGCCGGCGGGGGCGGCCGCTGCGGTGGTGGCGGTGGATACGAACGCATCCCGGCACCGAGGAACGGGTCCGCCGCCTGGCGGAACTGGCGCCGCCCCGGCGCGCGGCACCTTTGGCCCGGCTTCCGGACACCGCCTTCAGCCCTGAAATCATTGTCCGCCGCACCGCGCCACCGTGGGCGCCGCCGCCCTGGCTGCGGTGACAACAAGAAGGCCGCCGTCCAAGATGGGGCGGCGGCCTGCCTGTGCTCTGGTATGGCGGTGACGGCGGGCTTAGTGGGTCATCACCCCCACTTCGCCCTCGTCCTTTTTCTTCGAGGGGCTGACGTCCTCCTCGGGCTCCTCCCATTCGATCGGCACCGGGCGGCGCACCAGCGCCTTTTCCAGCACGTCGTCGACGGTGGTGACCGGAATGATGTCCAGGCCCCGCTTGACGTTGTCGGGGATCTCGGCGAGATCCTTCTCGTTGTCCTTGGGGATCAGCACCGTCTTCAGACCGCCGCGCAGCGCCGCCAGCAGCTTCTCCTTGAGGCCGCCGATGGGCAGCACGCGGCCGCGCAGGGTGATTTCGCCGGTCATGGCGACGTCCTTGCGCACCGGGATGCCGGTCAGCGCCGAGACGATGGAGGCGCACATGGCGACACCGGCCGAGGGGCCGTCCTTGGGGGTGGCGCCTTCGGGGACATGCACGTGGATGTCCTTCTTCTCGAACACCGTCGGCTTGATTCCCACCGCCACCGACCGCGAGCGCACATAGGAGCGCGCCGCCTGCACCGACTCCTGCATCACGTCGCCCAGCTTGCCGGTGTGGGTGACGACGCCCTTGCCGGGCATGACCACCGCCTCGATGGACAGCAGTTCGCCACCGACCTCGGTCCAGGCCAGGCCGGTGGTGACGCCGACCAGATCCTCGCGCTCGGCCTCGCCGAAGCGGTATTTGCGCACGCCGGCGTATTTGTCGAGATTGCGCCGGGTCACCTTCACCGTCTTGGCCTTGCCCGAGACGATCTCGCGCGCCGCCTTGCGGATCAGGTTGGCCAGCTCGCGCTCCAGATTGCGGACGCCGGCCTCGCGCGTGTAATAGCGGATCAGGTCGCGCAGGGCGTCGTCGGAAATCGCCCATTCATGCGCCTTCAGGCCGTGGGCCTTGACCTGCTTGTCCAGCAGGTGGCGCTTGGCGATCTCGACCTTCTCGTCCTCGGTGTAGCCCGAGATGCGGATGATCTCCATGCGGTCCAGCAGCGGCTGCGGCATCCGCAGCGTGTTGGCCGTGGTGACGAACATCACGTCCGACAGGTCGTAATCGACCTCCAGATAGTGGTCCTGGAAGGTGGCGTTCTGTTCGGGGTCCAGGACCTCCAGCAGCGCCGAGGCGGGATCGCCGCGCCAGTCGGCCCCCAGCTTGTCGACCTCGTCGAGCAGGAACAGCGGGTTGGACGACTTCGCCTTCTTCATGCCCTGGATGATCTTGCCGGGCATCGAGCCGATATAGGTGCGCCGGTGGCCGCGAATCTCGGCTTCGTCGCGCACGCCGCCCAGGCTGATGCGCACGAAGTTGCGCCCCGTCGCGCGCCCGATCGACTTGCCCAGCGACGTCTTGCCGACGCCGGGCGGCCCCACCAGGCACAGGATCGGGCCCTTGACCTTGTTGGTGCGCGCCTGCACCGCCAGGTATTCGAGGATGCGCTCCTTGACCTTCTCCAGACCGTAGTGGTCGTCGTTGAGGATCTTTTCGGCCAGCGAAAGGTCGCGCTTGACCTTGGTGCGCTTCTTCCAGGGAATGTTCAGCAGCCAGTCGAGGAAGTTGCGCACCACCGTCGCCTCGGCGGACATCGGGCTCATGCTGCGCAGCTTTTTCAGCTCGCCGACCGCCTTCTCGCGGGCTTCCTTCGACAGCTTCGTCTTGGCGATCCGCTCCTCAAGCTCGGCGGCCTCGTCGCGGCCGTCCTCGCCCTCGCCGAGTTCCTTCTGGATCGCCTTGAGCTGCTCGTTCAGGTAGTACTCGCGCTGCGTCTTCTCCATCTGGCGCTTGACGCGGTTGCGAATCTTCTTTTCGACCTGCAGCACGCCGATCTCGGATTCCATGAACCCGTAGACCCGTTCCAGGCGCTCGGAGATGGCCGCCGTCTCCAGCAGTTCCTGCTTGTCGGCGATCTTCAGCGCCAGATGCGAGGCCACCGTGTCGGCGAGCTTGGCGGGGTCGTCGATCTGGTTGACCGAGACCAGCACCTCGGGCGGTATCTTCTTGTTGAGCTTGATGTATTGCTCGAACTGCGACACCACCGAGCGCGACAGCGCCTCCAGTTCGCGCGGATCGCCCACGGGCTCCTCCAGGACGTCGGCATAGGCCTGGAAGAAATCCGGGTTGTCGGCAAAGCTGCGGATAGTGGCGCGGTCGCCGCCCTCGACCAGCACCTTGACGGTGCCGTCGGGCAGCTTGAGAAGCTGCAGCACCGTTGACACGGTGCCGACGGTGTAGATGTCCTCGGTCGAGGGGTCGTCCTGCGCCGCGTTCTTCTGCGCCACCAGAAGGATCTGCTTGTCGTCCTTCATTACGTCTTCGAGGGCGCGCACGGATTTGTCCCGCCCCACGAAGAGGGGGACGATCATGTGCGGGAAGACGACGATGTCGCGGAGAGGGAGAACGGGGAACAGTTCCCCACGCGGAATCTCGACCATGCTACCTCATTCACAAAGCGGCGCGCGGCCCGGGCGGGGCGGCGGCCTGATCTCACTCCAACCCAAATGGGCCGGCCGGCCTGCCTCTTCAAGCATAGCCCGGCCGGGGCCCTCAGGCGCTGGTTCCGACATCCTCGCGCCGGTCGGAGTAGATGTATAGGGGTTTCGCCCGGTTTTCCGCCACTTCCTTGTTGATTACCACCTCTTCGACACCGTCCAACCCCGGCAGATCGAACATGGTCTCCAGCAGGATGCCCTCCATGATCGATCGCAGCCCGCGCGCGCCGGTCTTGCGATGGATGGCCTTCTGGGCGATCGATCGCAGCGCGTCCTCCGAGAAGGTCAGGCGCACGTCCTCCATCTCGAACAGGCGCTGATACTGCTTGACCAGGGCGTTCTTGGGGGCGGTCAGGATCTCGACCAGCGCGTCCTCGTCCAGATCCTCCAGGGTGGCGATCACCGGCAGGCGGCCGACGAATTCCGGGATGAGGCCGAATTTCAGCAGATCCTCGGGCTCGACCTCGCGCAGGATTTCGCCGGTCGAACGCTCCTCGGGCGAACGCACGTCGGCGCCGAAGCCGATGCCGGTGCCCTTGCCGCGCTGGGCGATGATCTTCTCCAGCCCCGCAAAGGCGCCGCCGCAGATGAACAGGATATTGGTGGTGTCCACCTGCAGGAATTCCTGCTGCGGGTGCTTGCGCCCGCCCTGGGGCGGCACCGAGGCGACGGTGCCCTCCATGATCTTCAGCAGCGCCTGCTGCACGCCCTCGCCCGAGACGTCGCGGGTGATCGAGGGGTTGTCGGACTTGCGGCTGATCTTGTCGACCTCGTCGATATAGACGATGCCGCGCTGGGCGCGCTCGACATTGTAGTCCGCGGCCTGGAGCAGCTTGAGGATGATGTTCTCGACATCCTCGCCGACAT
>JAWLGJ010000036.1:0-28045 GCA_041685145.1 Magnetospirillaceae bacterium
CCTCGACCCGGTTCCACACCAGGTCTTCGTCGGTGCCGTCGAGGATGGTGGTCTTGAAACGGTTGGGAGCCTGGAACTCGAAATAGAACAGCGGCTCGGTGGCGCTCAGACGATGGCGGGCCTCGGCGGGAAAGAAGATGAGATCGCCCGCCTTAACCGCGCGCACGCCGTCTTCGGTTTCGACGGTTCCGCTGCCGCTGATAATGAAATAAAAATGCTCGCAGTTTTCGTGGTAGTGGTATGGCGACTTGGCGTCGTGCGCATAGCGCATGATGCCGCACAGCATATCGTCCATCCCCGCCAACTCCTTGTTGACGAAGAAGACCCGCTCGCGGCCGGGAACCGCCGAAACCAGTTTCGGGAGTTGGTCTTCATTGAACAGGTAAGCCACTTTCTTCTCCTGTTAAAGCAGCATGGAGAGGGGGTCTTCGATAAGGCCTTTGAAGATGGCGAGGAACTCGGCCCCGATCGCGCCGTCGACCACGCGGTGATCGGCCGACAGGGTGCAGGTCATGACCGTCGCGACGCCCAAGGCACCATCCGTGACCACCGGCCGTTGCTCGCCGGCGCCAACGGCCAGGATGCAGGACTGCGGCGGGTTGATGATGGCGGCGAATTCGCGGATGCCGTACATGCCCAGGTTGGAAACCGTGAACCCGCCGCCCTCGTATTCCTCGGGCGAAAGCTTGCGCTCGCGGGCCCTCGCCGCCAGTTCCCGGGCCTCGTTCGACAGCGTCGCCAGCCCCTTCCGGTCGGCGTCGCGGATGACGGGCGTGATCAGGCCGCCCTCGATGGCCACCGCCACCGAGACGTCGACGCCGCGACGGACGCGGATGGCGTCCTCGGTCCAACTGGCATTGACGTTGGGCACCCGCCGCATTGCCGTGGCCACCGCGCGCAGGACGAAGTCGTTGACGGACAGCCTGTAGTCGGCGCCGGGCCGGGCGTTAAGCTCGGCACGCAGCGCCAGCAGGGCGTCGATCCGGCAGTCGATGCTCAGATAGAAGTGCGGAATGTCGCGCTTGGCCTCGCTCAGGCGCCGGGCGATGACCTTGCGCACCGCCGAATGGGGCACCGGGTCATGGGCCAGGGCCGCCTCGCCCGCCTCTTCGCGGGCGGGTTCCGGCGCGGGGGCTCGCGGCGGCGGCGGCGCCACGGGGGCCACGGCGCCGACCACGTCGCGCTTGACGATGCGGCCGTTGGGGCCCGAGCCCTTGACGGCGGCGAGGTCGATGCCGGACTGGGCGGCGATCTTCCGCGCAAGGGGGCTGGCAAGCGGACGCTCCCGTCGCGTGGGCGGCGGCGGCATATCCGATCTTGCGGACACGGCGTCCGGGCGCTCCCCCTGCTCCACCAGCAGCGCGATGGGCTGATGGACGGCGACGCCCTCGGTCCCGGCCTCGACGAGGATCTTCGCCAGCGTGCCGTTCGCGGCGGCGCGGTATTCCACCGTCGCCTTGTCGGTCTCGATCTCGGCGATGACCTCACCGGCCTCGACCGCGTCGCCGACGGATTTCAGCCAGGACGCCACGGCGCCCTCGGTCATGGTCGGCGACAATTCGGGCATGAGGATCTCGACCGGCATCTCAGCCCCGCGTCCGGTCGTAGTCGCGAATCGCCGGGTGCCAAAGGCGCCGATCCGTTTCGCGTTCATAGCCTTTGCCCTGGGGAAAGCTGACCAGTTCGAGCTGCATCCCCCAGGGCGCCAGGAAATAGACCCAGGTCTGGCCGGCGGAGGGCCCGCTGTCGCGCACTACCGGCTCGCCCAGGATGCGCACCCCCTTGCCGCGCAGGTAGTCGAGCGCCGCGTCCATGTCGTCGACATAGAAGGCGAGGTGATGGCCGCCGACGTCGCTGTTCCGGGGCGGGCGGGCGTTCTGGTCCGGCGCCGAATACTCGAAGATCTCGAAGTTCGAGCCATTGCCGCAGCGCAGGAACTTCAGCCGCTTCATCACCGTGCGCGGGTGCACGTTGAGCTGCCGCGCCATCCAATCGTCGTCGGCCTGGAAGGGGCCAAGCTCGTAGAACGCCTCGCAGCCCAGGACGTTGACGAAGAAATCCACCGCCTGATCCAGGTCCGGCACCGTGAAGCCGATGTGGTCGGTGCCGCGCAGTCCCGGCAGCCCGCTCATGCCGGCACCTCGTCGCCGCGCCCCATGTCGGTCATGACCTCGGCGAAGCCCGCGCTGATCTCCTCGGGGCCGACGAAGGCGGCGCGTTCGAGCACCTTGGAGACGCTGGGCGAGGCCTCGCCGCCCAGCACCCGCTTCACCGGCTGGTCGAGATAATCGAAGAAGCGCCGTTGGATCTCGTCCGCCAGCATGGCGCCGTAGGAGGCCGTCCACGCCCCCTGCTCCAGGATGACCACGTTGTTGGTCTTGCGGATGCTCTCGCCGATGGTCGCCCAGTCGATCCCCGCCCGGTCCAGCGAACGCAGATCGATGACCTCGGCGTCGAGGCCCAGCCGGTCGGCCTGTTCGACCGCCCGGTGGACCATCGACAGATAGGTGAGCACGGTAAACGCGCCGCCGGGCCGCACGACCTTGGCCTTGCCGAGGGGGATGCAATAGTCGAAGTCATCCACCGGCGCCGGCCCGGTGGAGCCATAGAGATCGACGTGTTCGATGACCAGGACCGGGTCTTCGCACCGCAACGCCGAGTTCATCAGCCCGACATAGTCGAACGGCGTCGACGGCGCGACAATGCGCCACCCCGGCCACTGGGCGTAAAGGCCGGCCGGGTCCATGGAATGCTGCGAGCCATAGCCGGTGCCGATGGCGACCTTGGTCCGCAGCACCAGCGGCACGGCGGTATCGCCGCCGAACATGAAGCGCAGCTTGGCGATCTGGTTGAACAACTGGTCGGCGGCGACGAGCCCGAAGTCGGGGTACATGTGCTCGACCACCGGGCGGAAGGTTCCTTCCATCGCCACGCCGCCGGCGAGGCCGGTGAAGCCTTGCTCGGCGATCGGCGTCCCCAGGATGCGGTCGGGGAAGCGGTCGAAAAGCCCCCGTGTGGCGCCGTTGGTGCCGCCCTTCAGGCGGTGGATGTCCTCGCCGAGGCAAAAGATGCGCTCGTCGGCCTCCATCCGGCGCATCATCACCCCGGAGACGACGTTGATGAACTTGGTGTCGGCAACGGCGCCGCCGAAGCTCTCCAGTTCCTCGAAGCGGGCGCCCTCGAACTCGGCGAGGTCGCCGCGCAAGCCCTCGTCCCGGAAGTCGGGCGACGGCCACAGGCTGGGAATGATCCGGCGCGAATTGCCGTCCTGCTCGACCAGGGTCTCGACCACCGCGCGCATGGTCTCGCGGACGGTTTCATGCAGTTCGGCTTCCTGCTTGGCGGTGAGGATTCCCCGTGCGACCAGTTCCCTGGCCATCAACTCCAGCGGGTCGCGGGCCCGCCACGCCGCCTCCTCCTCCTTGGAGCGATAGCCGAAGGCGCTGCCGACGAGGCCGCCGCTGTGGTGGTAGTGGCGGTAGACCTCGGCCTCGATGATGACGGGGCCGTCACCGGACCGCATGATCTCCAGCGCCTTCTCGGCCGCGATCCGCACCGCCACGGGGTTCATGCCGTCGACCTTGAAGGAGGGGATGCCATAGGCCAAGCCGCGGGAGGAGAGGCGGGTTTCGCGGGTCGCCCCGTCGACCGGCGTCGAGACGGCGTAGCCGTTGTTCTCGATGAAGAAGCAGATCGGCAGATCCCACAGCGCCGCCAGGTTCATCGCCTCCGGCACCGCCCCGATATTCACCGCGCCGTCGCCCAGGAAGGTGAAAACGACCTCGCCCGTCGCTTTGCGCTTTTTCGCCCAGGCCACGCCCGTCGCCAGGGGCACGCCGCCGCCGACGATGGCGTTGGTGCCCAGCGCGCCGGCCTCCGCCCAGCGCAGATGCATCGAGCCGCCGCGCCCCTTGCAGTAGCCGTCCGCGAGACCAAGGATCTCGGCCAGCGTCCGGCGCAGCATGGTTTCCACCGCAGCGGGAATTTCGGTGTCGCCTGCCTTGTCGACATAGGTGAGCGCCTTGGCCAGGAACTGGTGGTGGCCACGATGCGACCCGGTGACCTGGTCGCTGTCGCGCAGCGGCGCGATGGCGCCGACGGCGCCGCCGTCCTGGCCGATGCTGACATGGGCGGGCCCATGCACGAGCCCGGCGCCGTCAAGATCCAGCACCGACTCCTCGAACGCCCGCACGAGGTGGAGATGCTTGTGCATCCGGACCAGCTCGTGGGGGTCGACAAGCTCCCAGTCCGCCGGCGTGCAGCGAATTTCCTGCCACGGGGCATCGGTCGTCAGGTCGATGAATTCTGCCATGCGCGTCTATCCGGGCGGCCTAGAGGCCGGTGCCGGCCTCCACGTTCTCCGGTGACAACTCAAGGCCGGCGGCCCTCGCCTGCTGGAGCAACAGCGCCGCGAAGTCGCAGTCGACATGCCCGTTCCCCATCAGCGCCTGCACCAGTTCGCGCACCTGCGCCGTGACCGGCATGGGGGTGTCGCGTTCGTGCGCCGAGGCGAGGGCGAGGTCCAGATCCTTGCGCAGCAGCAGTGGCGTGAAGGTCGGCGTCATGTCCAATTGGACGAAGGCGGGGGTCTTGTAGCGGGTGAAGGGCGAGCCCATGACGCTCTTGTTGATGAAGTCCAGGAGCGCGTGCCGGGAAACGCCGTTCTTCTCCGCCAGCACCGCGATTTCCGCCAAGCCTTGGGCTACGATGCCGAGAAGCACGTTGTGGCAAATCTTGACCGTCCGGGCCGCCTCGCCCGCGCCGACATAGGTGACGCCGCCGGGCGCGATGATGTCCAGCAGCGGCCGTACGGCGTCGGCGGCTTCCTGCTCGCCCGAGGTGACCATGCTGAGCTTGCCGGCTTCGACGACCTTGGCGTTGCCGCTCACCGGCGCGTCAATCAAGGCCACGCCCCGCTTCGCCGCCGCCTCGCGCACCGTCTTGGAGGCCTCGGTCGAGATCGTGGTGCAGTCGATGACGTGCGCCACGCCGAGGTCGGCCGCCGACAGCAGGCCGTTGCCGCCCAGGACCACCTCGACGAATGAGTCCGGCCCGGAGACGATGGTGAAAACCGTGCGGCAGCCGGCCAGATCCGACGGCTTGTCGACCAGTCGGGCGCCTTTCTCGACCAGGGGCTCGGCCTTGGCGCGGGTGCGGTTGTAGACCTTCAACCCGAATCCGGCGTCAAGGAGCCTGGAGGCCATGGCGAAGCCCATGCGCCCGGTTCCGATCCAGCCGATGACCTCGCCCGCGGTCATAGCGAAATCGCCCCGAGGCAGACGCTTTCGCGCAACGTCACGTCCAGGTGCTTCGCCCCCGCATCGGCGGCCTCGACGCGCACCTGATACGCGCCGCTGTTTTCATCCAGATCGTCGAACTTGAAGTCCCCGTAGTTGTCGGTGACGGTCCGCTGAATGACATTGCCGTCCTTCGTGAGGGTAACGCTGGCGCCTTCGACGCAATCGACGACGCCATCCTTCGCCGCCTCGACACTGCCGGCGATGAACGCCTTGGTGTAGCGGTGCAGGTTCTTGTACCAGATGCGGGGCCTGGTCCCGTGTTCGGGGTAAAGGTGCTCCAGGCCCTCGGCCTCGGCGATGCGCGCCATCTCGGCGTCGCTGACCTTGATCGCGCGGGCGGCCTGGGTGGCGCACACCTGCTGGATGCGCGGCTCCTTCCAGCCTTCGTCGAGAAGGTGGGCGTCGAAGATCCAGTGCTGGGGGATTTGCTTTTCCTCGTTCCACCAGATGGCGCCATAGGGGCAGGCATCGACAATCTGCTTCTGCCCCTTGGACTTGACCGGATCGATGATGACGATGCCGTCGTCGCGCTTCTTCACCGCGCCGTTGCCGGCCGCCTTGAGGCACGGGGCGTCGTCGCAGTGCTGGCACAGCACGGGCAGATAAGCGACGTCGAGCAGCGAGCCTTCGCCCCGCACCTTCTGTTTGATGTCGATCCAGCGGTGGTCGAATTTCGGCATCTCGGCGGCATAGCCGGGGAACTCGTTCCCATAATATTCGTCATAGCAGGCCAGGACACAGACATTGCAGTTCGTGCAATTTTCCACGTCGATTATCAGGTTCCACTTGCTCATTCTTGACCGTCCTCTTGGTCCGGGGGCCGATACGGTGATCTACTCCGGCACAGCGACCGCGGCCGTGGCGGGTTCGCCCTTTGCAATGGCGTGGTCGGGCGTGCCGTCCCACGGCTCGACCTCGACCAGGGCCGCCGCCGCCGCCATCGAATGGCCCTTCTTGAGCTGCGACTTGCTTGGCGTGATCAGGTTCAGGGTGCCGCCGCGATCGACCGACTCGCCCGGCTCGCCCAGGGGGTCGTAGTTGGCGCAGGATTCGTAGCCGTGGACCGTGCCCGGGCGCACGCGGCCGGTGACGATCGCCGCGCAGATCACCGCGCCCCGATGGTTGTGGACCTTGACCAGATCGTGCATCCCGATGTTGCGCCGCTTGGCGTCCTCGGGGTTGATGCGGATCGTCCAGTAGCGGTAGCCGTCCACCAGCACACGGTGTTCCTCGATGTTGTTGAGGAAGGTGTCCTTGCTGTCGCCCTGGGTGTGGAAGCTGAAGCGCGGATGCGGCGTGATGAGCTGCAGCGGGTATTTCTCGACCATGCCCTCGCTGCGGTGCCCCTCCCAGGAGGGGGTGTATTTGGCGATGACCGGCCGTTCCGGGTCGTCGGCGTCGAAGCGCTTCAGGCTCTCGCACTCGAATTCGATCTTGCCGGTCTGGGTCTGGAGGCCCTTGAGGTATTCCTGGGAATAGTCCGAGGGCAGCGGCATCGGCTCGGGCACGTCCTTCTTGCGCCCTTCGGCGAACCAGCGCCACGAGACCGGCGTGCGGGTGTCCTCCGGTTCGGGCGGCAGCACCACATAGCCCTTCCTGATGAACTCCTTCCAGGAGACGATCTTCGGCAGGTCCGAGGCCTCGAACTCGCGCTTGACCCAGTCAAGCTCGGTCATGCCCTCGGTGAAATAGGCGCTCAGGCCCAGCCGTTCGCAGATGCCGGCGAAGATGTTGAAGTCCGATTTGGATTCGCCCAGCGGCTTGATCGCCTGGTGCTGGAAGACGATGACGCGGTGGTTGAGCTGCGTCTGGCCGTGGTGGGCGTAGCCGCCCAGCGCCGCCCACTCCGAGATGTCGGGGCGCTCGAAATTGGTGCAGGCCGGCAGGATGATGTCGGCGAATTTCGCCTCGCCCTCGAACCAGATCGACTGGTTGACGACGAACTCCAGGTTCTCCGACTGGTACATCTTCACATGGCGGTTGGAGTTCGCCATGGTCCCAAAGATCGAGCCGCCGTATTTGTAGAGCATCCGCACCGGCGAATAGCCGGGCTTGGGATAGGAAATCTTGTTGAACTGCGCCTCGATGGAGACGCCGTTCCAGACATAGCCTTCCGCCTTGTCCTTGGTGATCGCCTCCGGCAATTGCAGGCGCGGAATCTGCTGGTCGCAGGTGTTCATGCTGGGCAGCACGGGCTTGCGCTGGTACAGCTCCACCGCCTGGGCGGTGTGGTGCAAATCGCCGGACATGCCGCCCTCGGCATAGCCGGGGAAGTAGAAATTGACGTCGACCGGCGTGCCCCATTGCAGGTTGCCCATCGACACGCCGGGCTTGCCCAGGCCCTGCATGGCCACCAGGCAGACCATCATGCGCGCCCACTGCCCGCCGGTGGCGTTGCGGCAGGCGCCGCCGTGGCCGTTGCCCCAGCCGCCGGCGCCGAGATAGGTCTTCTTGGTGCCCCATTCACGCGCCAGGGCGCGGATGTCCTTGGCCGGAACGCCGGTTTCCTCGGCCGCCCACTCCGGGGTCTTCGGCTCGCCGTCGTCCTTGCCCAGAACGTAGTCGCGCCATTTGTCGAAGCCGTGCGTGCGCTTGGCGACGTAGTCCTTGTCGTACAGATCCTCGGTGATCCAGACATAGGCGATGGCCAGCGCCAGCGCCGGCGAGGTCGCCGGCCGGGGCGCGAGCCACTTGCCGCCCAGAAGCTGCGCGGTGTCGTTGTAATAGGGGTCGATGTGGACGACCTTGATGCCCAGCTTCTTCAGCCACTGGCGCCGGATGGCGCCCTCGAACGCGCCGTAGGACCCGCTGGTGCCTTCCGGATTGCTCGACCAGAAGACGACCATCTCGGATTCCTTCAGGCAGTCCTCGACGCAGCTATAGGTCTCCGACTGCCCGACGCGCAGGCTGCCGCCCCAGTGGTGCGCCGCCCCCCAGTACCAGCCTTCCCAGCTGTCGGGGTTGTGGTGGACCCGGGTCATGCCGATGGTGTTGATGAAGCGGAAATTGGCGCTGAGGTAGTAGCCGATATTGCCCCAGGTGTGGTGCGAGCCGTGGCTGTTGGCGATTGAGCCGGGGCCGTGCTCGGTCTTCACGCGCTTGATCTCGTTGGCGACGATGTCGAACGCCTCGTCCCAACTGATGCGCTCATAGCCCGACTTGCCGCGGTTCTGCGGGTTGCGCTCGCCGTTGGGGTCGAAATCCACCCGCTTCATGGGATAGAGCAGCCGGTCGGGCGAATAGACCATCGACTTCCAGTTCATGCCGTGCGGGGCCAGCGAGGTCTTGCGCGGCGGCGTCAGCGTCTGGCCGCGGGCCTTGATCGACCACGGCTGGGGGTCGGTGTCGTCGAAGACGATGGGGGTGATGCGGATGATGCGGCCGTCCTTGACATAGATGAAGACCGGCCCGCCGTTGGTCATGTTGGTGTAGCGGGTGACGCCGTTGCCCTGGTCAATCCCGAAGCGCCAATGCAGCGATTGGGACATCATGATCGTCTGGGTGAACCAGAGGGTAAGTTCGTCGGGCCCGTCCAACGCGATCTTGAAGTCCTTCATCGCGTTGATCTGATCAAGCTGGTTGATCGGCGGCGACAGCAGGTCGAAGGCGATGGCGGAGTTCTTGAAGACCAGCGCGATGTCGGGATCGGGATGAACGCCCGCCTTCGACAGGATCTTGCCGCCCTTGAAGGTGAAGGAGCGCCCGACGGAGCCGTTGAGCGTCCTGATCTGGGCGGTGAAGTCCTTTTCGCGAAGACGATCGGCGAATTGGGGATACTTGCGGGCCTTCAGGCGAAGAACCTGCAACAGGCCGTAGAGCAATACTGAAAACTTCAAATCCGACATGGTCACTTTACCTTCAGCCTGATGGGCCCGAGTCCAAGGCGCCGGCGATCAACCGGCAAGCGGCCGGTCATCGGGGCTCGGAAACGCTTTCACCACGCTGATGGTAACGAGCGGCGATGTTTTGTTTGATACAATGATCCGGGAAATCGATCGAATTCGGTGATCGAAACCGCCGATCAGGCGGAGCGATTGGTGCTGCGGCGCAGTTGCTGGATGAATTCCAGGCAATGGGGCGGCAGGACGTGCTGCGACCGGGAGATCACCATGACGTTCCAGGCCGGCATGGGGGTGTCCATGAACAGCGGCGTTATGGCGCCGGCCTTGGCCTTGGCCGAGAACATCTTTTTGGGGACGAGCGTGATGGCGTCACTGGCGTCGATCAGCGCCAGAACGCAGGCAAAGGACGCGCAGGTGGTGACGTTCGCCGGCGGCTGCAGGTTGTTCAAGACGAAGGTCATCTCGAAGATGTCGCGCCCGGTCTGGCTCCGGCGATAACTGACCCACTGCTCGTCGAGAAGGCTTTCGAGCGTGAGGTGGGCAAGCCGTGTCAGCGGGTGCTCCGGACGCACGGCGGGTATCAGCCGGTCCCGGACCAGAAGTTCGAAATGCAGGTCGTCGTCCCGCAGCTTCTCCGGAACCAGGCAGATCGCAAAATCGATATCCCCTTTGCGAATCGCCGGCAGCACGTCGGGGAAAAGGCCTTCTTCGATCCGGAAGCGCACGTTCGGGTGGGCGCGCTTGAAGCTGGTGACGGCGGCGGGCAGCAACCCCAACGCCACCGTCGGGGAAGCGCACAGGCGGATGTCGCCCAGTTTCCCCCCCTGCACCGCTTCGATGTCGTTGCGCGCCTGGCGCAGTTCCGCGCTGATGATCTTGGCGCGTTTGATCAACGCCTTGCCGGCCGCGGTGGGAACGACACCGTGCGATTCGCGGTGAAGAAGCGAGACGCCGAGATACTCTTCCAACTGCTGGATACTCTTGGTCACCGCCGACTGCGAGATGTTGAGGTTCCTCGCGGCCTGCCGAACGCTGCCGGCCTCGGCTATCGCCACCAGATTCCGCAGCTGGCTGAGTTTCATCGAGGTTCCGACGGCGTCTCCAAGAGTCGTCAATATAGCCCCAGGGCGGCTGGCAACCAAGTCGACAGCGCCGGCAGCAGGCTGATGATGGCCAGACTGATCAGCATGGACACGAGGAACGGCAGCACGGCCCGAAACAGGCGCCCCATTTTCACGCCCGTCGCCTCCATGGCCACATAGAGCCCGGGCCCAACCGGCGGCGTGAGCAGTCCCACAAGCGTGCTCACCGCGATGACGACACCAAAGTGAATGGGGTCGATGCCGAAACTCTCGGCAACGGGCAGGAGGATGGGGACGATCACGATCATCACGCCCAGTCCGTCCAGGAACATGCCGAGAAAGATGATGGTCAGATTGACCAGAAGCAGGAAGACGATGCCGGACTGCGAGATGCTTTTGATCGCTTCCGCCAGAATGTCGGGGACGCTTTCGAACGTGAGGGCCCAGCTGAACACCGTCGCCATGCCGATCAGGCTGATGACCATCGCCGAATTCAACGCGACCTGGGTCAGGATCGGGCCGATATGGGCAATCCCGATCTTGCGGTAGAGAACCCCGCCCAGGACCAACGCCATGAAGGCGGCCAAAGCGCCGGACTCCGTCGGCGTCATGACGCCCGAAACCACGCCGAAGATGATCGCGCCGGGAATAGACAGGGGAAGAAGACCCTCGATGAGAGTGGTCCAGAACGGCAATGGCGGCCGGTCGGAGTCGTCCGGATAGCTGTAGAAGAAGCCGAGGATGGTGATGACGACGGCGAACCCCCCGCAGATCACCAGACCCGGCAGGATTCCCGCCACGAACAGCGCCGCGACCGACTGATAGGACACGATCCCGTAGATGATCATCATCATCGACGGCGGAATCACCGGCCCCAACATGCCGCCAGCCACGCTCACCGCCGTCGAGAAGGCGCGGTCGTACCCGCGCTCGACCATCGGGGGCACCATCGTCCGCGTCATCACGGCGATCTGCGCCGTGGCCGAGCCGAGAATCGCCGAAGCCAGCGTGTTGGTCAGCAGATTGACATAGGCAAGGCCGCCCTTGAAACGCCCGACGGCAAGATCGGCCAGATTGATCAGCCGGTCGGTGATGCCGCCCCGGTTCATCAACTCGCCGACCAGCATGTACATCGGGATCGCGAGGAGGCCGTTCTTCTCGACGGACTTGAACAGTTGCAAGGGCAGCGTGTCGAGAAGAATGGTGATGTCCGCCTCGACCAGGAAGGTCACCGTCCCCAGCGCCAGGATGAAGACGATCGGCATTCCCAGGAAGAGCGCCGCAATGAAGACGACGAGGGTGATCACGACTGCTCCTCCTTGTCATCCAGCCCCAAGGCGGCGTCGAGGGCGGCGACGACGTAGTGATACGTCATCAGAATGAAGGCCACCGGCAGGGCGGCATAGCCGTACCAGAGCGGCAGCCGGGTGGTCGGCGACATCTCCAACTGCGTCTCCTGCAACAGAATCCATTTGATGCTGTAGACGACGAGGAAGATCAGTACGCCGATTACCGCAAGGTCGTTCACCACCGTCACCAGGCGCCGCACCTTCGGCGGAAGGTGGCTGATGATGAAATCCAGTTGGATCAGGCGCCGATTGTGGACCAGCAGGCTGAGGCCGACGAAGGTCATGAACACGAGAAGCTGGGTGGCGATTTCCTCGGCCCAGAACAGCGGCTTGGACAATCCGTAGCGCATGAAGACCTGGGCGACGAGAATCATGGAAATCGCACTGGCGCAGATGATGACGAACCAACGCTCGCCCCGGGCGATCACCTTGTCGAGGGCATGCAGTAACGACATTCACCATACTTCCTGGCTTGCGATGCTCGCGTGGCCTTCGCGGCCGTCCGCTGGTCGACGGGCACGGGCGACCGCCCCGAAAAAACGGGGGAGAGACGCCTGCAAGCACCCCTCCCACACCGTTTCCTCATACGCCTATTCGGTAACCTGGGAGTAAAATTCCTCGATCAGCGGATCGCGCTTGAGGAAGGCATCCCGCACCTTCTTGCCGATCGCCCGGAACTCCGCCGTATCGACATCGCTGACGGTGACGCCGTCGGCCTTCAGCTTTTCGAGGTTGCTGACCTCGGCCCGGGCCTGCTCGCCGACCGCCCAGCTCTCGGTCTCGGAAATCTGCTCGCGGATCATCGCCCGCCGCTCGTCGGACAGGCTGTCCCACCACTTCTTGGAGGCCAGAATCACGCCCGCGAAGCTCATGTGATTGGTCAGCGCCAGATGCGGCGCGTGCTTGTGGAACTTCAGGCCGACGACGATGTCCAGGTCGACATCGACGGCATCAAGGACGCCGGTCATCAGCGACGGGGCGATTTCGGGCAGCGGCAGGGCGGTGGGGGCGGCGCCGACCTCGCTCCACCACGTCTCGAACGCCTGGTTGGGGAAGGCGCGCACCTTCTTGCTCTTCAAGTCGTCGGTCGAGTTGAGCGGGAAGGTGCTGAGCACATGCCGTTGGCCGGGGAAAACATAGCCGAGGCCCACCAGCCCCTGGCTCTCCAGGCGGTCGAGGATCTTGCGCGCGGCCGGGGTCTGGATCGCCTTGCCGGCTTCCTCGACGCTTTCGAACAGATAGGGCAGGCCCCAGGCGTAGAACGCCTCGTCCATCCGCGCCAGATCCCCCGCCGGCGCCATGGCGAGTTCCAGTGCGCCCGAACGCAGCAACGACAGCACCGTCGGGATGTTGCCGAGCTGGTTCAGCGGGTGCACCTTGACCTTTATTTCGCCACCCGACGCCTTGTTGAGGCCCTCGGCGATGCGGTTGGCCCCCTTGGTCATGATATGCGGCGGCGGCGTCGGCGTGCTGAACTTCAGCGTCTCGGCCATGCCCTCGCCGGGCAGCGCGGCGACGGCGAGCACCGACGAGATGGCGAGAACGGAAGTGAAGAATCGTTTGACCTTCATGCGAGCGGTCCTCCCTGAAATCGCGTTTGCGTTATCGTTGTAGGTTGCCGGATTGTCCGGTATCACCCCCGCCGCCGTTCTCCGACCGCCCCAGCGAATTGCACGGTGTTCGCCGCGGACGGCAATCTTCGCAATACGGCAGCAAGGGTGTAGGTTGGGTTCACGCTACCCCCGAAACCCAGCCGGAACTGATACAAACTCGGCTCATGTCGTTCGATTTTGGAGATATCATCGCCGACGCACACCGGCGGTGCCTCTTCGCTATTCGGCCAGTTCCGCCTCGTCGACCTTCGACACCCGGCACAACAGCGCCCGCAGTTGGTAGGTGCCCATCTGGGGATCGTATGGCGGCTTGTTGCTGGTCAAGACGTTGGCATTCGACGTCCAGACGCCGTAGTCGGGCGCCGGTTTCTCCGGAAACCACCAGGCAAAAGCGACATTGATTACGCGCGGATCAATGCCGTCGGTAATCTTGGCCTTTTGCCGAATGCGGCCACGGCTGTTTTCGATCCACATCCAGTCGCCCTTCCGTATTCCATATCGGGCCGCCGTTTCCGGGTGGATCTCGGCATAGGGCTCCTTCGAGGCCCTGCGGCTGGTCGTCACCTGGCGGTGCTCGGAGTTGAAGAAGAAGGGATCGCGGCCGCCGGTGGTGAGGATCAGCGGGTACTCCTGCGCCAGTTCCGGCGTCGAGATTGGGCTCTCGGGCGGTTCGCGATAGGTGGGAAGCGGGTCGTAGCCCATCGCCTCCAGCCGCGTCGAATACAGCTCCAGCTTGCCGGTTGGCGTCTTGAAACCGTCCGTCTCGTATTTGCGGTATCGCATCGGCATCTTGTAGAAGCCGATCTTCTTGAGTTCGTCGAAGGTCAGGCCCGTGCCGCCCGCGGCAAGCTGCTGATTGAAGATCTCCTCGGGCGTCTCGGTCCCCACGTCCAGGTTGAGGCGCCGCGCCAGTTCCGAGAAAATTTCCTCGTCCGAACGGCATTCGTGGGTGCGCACGGCGCGCTGGTTGGCGAGAACGACATTGCCCGAGATCGTCGGCAGCCCGGCGACCTCATCAATCTCGGTCCATAACGCGGCCGGCAGCACGATGTCGGCCAGTTCCGCCGTCGGCGTCATGAACAGGTCGGCGCAAACCATGAAATCGAGGCTCATCAGGGACTCGTAGACGACCTTGCTGTCGCCATAGGTCGTCAGCGTGTTGTTCCCGAACACGAGGAAGGCCTTGACCGGATAGGGCTCGCCCGTGCGCATCGCCTGGAGAACGGTGGGGATGTGCGCGCCGGGCAGGCTGGCGCCTTCGCCGCCCAGCATCTTGAACCGCTCGGACCCCAGGCGCTTGGCGTTCTGTTCGGGCGACAGGTTCTCGATCAGGCTCGGCACCTGCCCCAGACCCTTCATCCCGAACACCCAGCCGCCGGGAACGTCGATGTTGCCGGTGATGGAGGGGATGATCGAGACGGCGCGGACCGTCTGGATGCAGTTGGGCGTCTGTTCGAGGGCGACCCCCCACTCCATCAAGGCCGGCTTGGCGGTCGCGAACATGCGCGCGGCGTCGCGGATCTTCTCCGCCGGCACCCAGGTGATGCCCTCGGCCCATCCCGGCGTCATGTCCTTCACATGCGCCGCCAGCGCCTCGAAACCGTGGGTGTAGTTGGCGACGAACTCCTTGTCGTAAAGCTCCTCGGCGATGATCACGTTGATCATCGCCAGCGCCAGGGCGTCGTCGGTGCCGGGGCGGAGCTGAAGCCAGAGGTCGGCCTTCTTCGTCAGCGCGCTCGCGCGCGGGTCGATCACCAGCACCTTCGAGGCCGCTTCCAGGGCGTCGCGGGCGTTGAAGCGCGTTTCGCCGTCCGGCCCCGAATTCAGCGGCTGATGCCCCCAGAAACACACGCATTCCGCCGGCGTGTCCCCCAGGAAATCCCCCACCGGATAGTCGCCCATCGTCTGGGTGCAGGTGTTGATGCGCGGATGAAAACACTGGGCGAAGCCGGGCTCGCTCCAGTTGGGGGAGCCGAAGGCGAACGCAAAACGCGAGACCCAGCGGAAATGGTGGCGGCCGGTACCGGTGCCCAGGTGGACGGCCTCGGCGCCGTACTGGCGTTTGCTGGCATTGAGCTTCGCGGCGATCTCGTCGAGCGCCTCGTCCCAGGAAATCCGCTCCCACTCGCCGGAGCCGCGCGGACCCTTGCGCCGCATCGGGTATTTGAGCCGGTCGGGGTGGTAGGTCAATTCCAGACTCGCGTTGCCGATCGGGCAAAGGCGGCCTCTGTTGAAAGGGTTTTCGGGATCCCCCTCCACCTTCACCAGAACATCATCCTGGACGTGAAGCAGCACGCCACAACCACCGTGGCAACTTCGGCACACGCTTTTCAGCACCGCGGTTCCACCCACCGCCGCCCCTGCCCCGGATTGCGACGACTGGTGCCGTGAGGCGTCCATGGTTGGCATTGGTGTCCTCCCTGTTCCGCATCACGCACCTTGCCACTGGGAGATCGTGATCAGTGAGTGAGCGCGTCCGGGCTTCTGTTTCGACCGGGGCCGCGTACAGGTGATCGGCAATCGGCGTAGACGCAGCCGGCCGTCATCGGACCCGGATCGAGTTCGTCACGCCGATGGTAGCGGGCGGAGACACTCGTTTCTGATACAATGATCCGGGCTTTCGATCGAATTTGATGATCACCCCCTGCGCCGGTTGGCCCACGATGCCGCCGACGTTTCCGCGCTCGCCAGTGACGTTGCCGGAGCGCTCCCTTCGGCGTTTGATGGGGGACGGTCTGTTTGTAATAAGGCGGTCTGATAAGGTTGTGGCATGAAAAGAGCACTCGTCACCGGAATCACGGGGCAGGACGGAAGTTATCTGGCCGAGTTCCTGCTGGAGAAAGGATACGAGGTGCACGGTATCAAGCGCCGTGCGTCGCTGTTCAACACCCAGCGCATCGACCACATCTATCAGGATCCGCACAGCAATCATCAGCGGCTCAAGCTGCATTACGGCGACCTCACCGACAGCTCCAACCTGACGCGAGTCCTGTCCGAAGTGCAGCCCGACGAGGTTTACAACCTCGCGGCGCAGTCGCATGTGGCGGTCAGCTTCGAGGCGCCCGAATACACCGCCGATGTCGATGCACTGGGAACGCTGCGCCTGCTCGAAGCCATCCGCTTTCTGGGCATGGAAAAGACCACGCGCTTCTATCAGGCCTCCACCTCCGAGCTTTTCGGGCTGGTGCAGGAAGCGCCGCAACGCGAAACCACACCATTTCACCCGCGCAGCCCCTATGCCGTGGCCAAGCTTTACGCCTATTGGATTACGGTCAATTACCGCGAGGCCTATGGCATGTATGCCTGCAATGGCATTCTGTTCAATCATGAAAGCCCGCGCCGTGGTGAAACCTTTGTTACCCGCAAGATCACGCGCGGTCTGGCCAATATCGCGCAGGGGCTGGAACAGTGCCTTTACATGGGCAACATCGACAGCCGGCGCGACTGGGGGCACGCCAAAGACTATGTGCGTATGCAGTGGATGATGCTGCAACAGGACCGGCCGGAGGATTTCGTTATCGCTACGGGGGCGCAGTATTCGGTGCGCCAGTTCATCATATGGGCGGCGCGCGAGCTGGGTATCGAACTGGAATTCACTGGGGCGGGCGTGGATGAATTGGCGCGCGTGGCCTCGGTCACCGGCGACAGCGCGCCTGCCGTCAAGCCCGGGGACGTGATCCTGCGCATTGACCCGCGTTATTTCCGCCCGGCGGAAGTGGACTCGCTCCTGGGTGACCCGGCCAAGGCCAAGGAACGACTGGGCTGGGTGCCGGAGATCACGGCCGAGGAAATGTGCGCCGAGATGGTCGCCGAGGATCTGAAAACCGCCCGACGTCATGCGCTGTTGAAGCGGCATGGCTATGACCTCCCCGTCGCGCAGGAGGATTGAGGGCGATGCGGCGCATCTATGTCGCCGGCCATCGCGGTATGGTGGGCAGCGCCATTCTGCGCCGCCTTCAGGCGCGCCAGGCGGCCGGCGAGGCGCTGGAGCTTCTCACCCGCACCCACGCCGCGCTTGACTTGACCGATCAGCGGGCCGTGCGTGATTTCATGCAGGCCCAGCGCCCCGACGTCGTGATCCTGGCGGCCGCGAAAGTCGGCGGCATCCATGCCAACAATACGTATCCCGCTGATTTCATTTATGAAAACATGATGATAGCGGGCAACGTCATTCACCAGGCCTTTGCCGCCGGGGTCACGCGGCTGTTGTATCTGGGCTCAAGCTGCATCTATCCGCGCCAGGCGCCCCAGCCCATGCGCGAGGACGCCCTGCTGACCGGGGTGCTGGAACCGACGAACGAACCCTATGCCATCGCCAAGATCGCCGGAATCAAGCTGTGCGAAAGCTACAACCGCCAGCACGGCACCGATTATCGCAGCGTCATGCCCACGAACCTGTACGGCCCCGGCGACAATTTTCACCCCGAGAACAGCCACGTCTTGCCCGCGCTGATCCGCCGTTTTCACGAGGCCACGCGGGCCGGCCGCGCCGAGGTGGCGATCTGGGGCAGCGGCCGGCCGCGCCGGGAGTTCCTGCATGTCGAGGACATGGCCGAGGCGGCCCTCTTCGTGCTGGATCTGCCAAAGCCGGAATACGACGCGCACACCCAACCCATGCGCAGCCACGTCAATGTGGGCTCTGGCAAGGACATCTCCATACGCGAACTGGCGCAGATGGTGGCAGAGGTGACGGGGTATCGGGGACGGATCGTCACCGATCCTTCAAGGCCGGACGGCGCCGCGCGCAAGTTGATGGATGTCAGCGTCTTGGCGAAAATGGGCTGGCGCGCACGCATCGGCTTGCGCGAGGGGATTGCGGACACCTATCGCTGGTTTCTCGACCACCACGCCGAAGCCCGTCTTTAGGATCAGGAAACAGGGATGTCTTCGATCATTCACCCCGTGTTGCTCTGCGGCGGGTCGGGCACGCGGCTCTGGCCCTTGTCGCGCAAGAGCTATCCGAAGCAATTCGCCCGTGTTCTGGGCGAGGAAAGCCTGTTCCAGGCGTCCGCTCGGCGGTTGTCCTCCCCATCATTCGCGCCACCGATCGTCATTACCGGCTCCGACTTCCGTTTCATCGTCACCGAGCAACTGGCGGCGGCGGAAATCGCCCCTGCCGCCATACTCATCGAACCCGAGGGGCGCAACACGGCGCCGGCCGTCTGCGCGGCGGCGCTGAAGTTGCAGCAGGAGGCGCCGGGCGCATACATGCTCGTCGCCCCCAGCGACCACCTGATCCCGAACGCGACCACATTCCGCGACGCCGTTACGGCGGCCTTGCCCGCCGCGCGCGACGGCAAACTTGTCACCTTTGGGATTCGTCCGGATCGGGCCGAAAGGGGATATGGCTGGCTGGAACTGGCGCAAGCACCGGACATGACCGGCCCCGGCGCGCCGGAGCCGCTGCTCCGCTTCGTGGAAAAGCCCGACGCCGTGACGGCGCAGGCCATGCTCGACGGCGGGCGGCACCTGTGGAACGCGGGCATCTTCCTGTTCTCGGTGGCCGCCATCCTTGACGCCTTCGAGGCCCACGCGCCGGACATCCTGGCCCGTGCACGCGCCGCGCTGGACGCCGCGTATGCGGATCTGGGCTTCACCCGTCTTGCCGCCGAGCCGTGGGCGGAAATTCAGGACATCTCCATCGACTACGCGATCATGGAAAAGGCCTCCAATCTGGCGGTCATGCCCTATGCGGGCGCCTGGTCCGATCTCGGCGGCTGGGACGCGGTCTGGCGGGCGGCGGGCCCCGACGCGCGTGGGGTGGCAACCGCCGGCCCGGCCCATGCAATGGATTGCGCCAACACCCTCCTGCGTGCCGAGGCCGACAACCAGCGCCTCGTCGGCATCGGGCTGGAGGACATCGTCGCGGTGGCTATGCCCGATGCGGTGCTGGTGGCCCATAAGGATCGCGCGCAGGATGTGAAGCTGGCGGTCAACGCGCTGAAGGCAGAGGGCGCGGCCCAGGCCGAGACGCTGCCGCGCGACAACCGGCCCTGGGGGTGGTCCGAAAGCCTCGCCAGTAACCCACGGTTTCAGGTCAAGCGCATCGTCCTCCATCCCGGCGCGGCCATCTCCCTCCAAAGCCACCATCACAGGTCCGAGCACTGGGTGGTCGTGGAGGGCACGGCGCGCGTGACCATCGACGGCGTTGTGAAGCTGATGACCGAGAACGAGTCCGCCTACATCCCGCTGGGCGCCGTTCATCGCCTGGAGAATCCCGGCAAGGTTCCGCTGACGGTGATCGAGGTGCAGACCGGCAGCTATCTTGGCGAGGACGACATCATCCGCTACGAAGACGTGTATGCCCGCACCTGACCCCCGGCCGCGACCGACCGTTCCCCCGCGCATCGCGCAATGCGACCCACGGGCCGGCTATGTCGAGCGCCAGCGCGAGATCGACGCGGCCATGCTCGCCGTTCTGGAAAGCGGCCAGTATTGTCGCGGGCCGCGGGCCGAGGCGATGGAGCGTGAATTCGCCGCGTTCGTCGGCGCCCAGCGCGCGGTGGCCGTGGCAAGCGGCACCGACGCCCTGGTGCTGGCGCTGAAGGCGCTTGGCATCGGCCGCGGCGATTGCGTCGTCACCGCCTCGCATACGGCGGTCGCGACCGTGGCGGCGATCGACCAGTGCGGGGCCGAGCCCGTGCTGCTGGACGTCGACGCCCACGCCACGCTGTGCCCCGATCGCCTTCGCGCCGCGCTGGCCCGGGACGCGGAGCGGCGCATTCGGGCGGTGGTCCCCGTGCATCTGTACGGACAAATGGCGGACATGCCGCGAATCCTCGACTGCGCCCGCGCCCACGGGGCCGCGGTCGTCGAGGACTGCGCCCAGGCGCATGGGGCGAGGCTGAATGGCATCGCCGCCGGCCGCTGGGGTGACATGGCGGCGTTCAGCTTCTATCCGACCAAGAACCTGGGTGCCCTGGGCGACGGCGGCGCCATCGTCACCGATGACGACGGTCTCGCCGACGCGGCGCGGCGGCTGGCGCAATATGGCTGGGTGGACCGGGTTTCGACCCTCCGTCACGGCCAGAACAGCCGCCTTGACGAAATCCAGGCGGCCGTTCTGCGGGTCAAGCTCGGGCATCTGGAGGGGGACAACCGCCGCCGGGCGGCAATCGCGGCCCGCTACGACGAGGTGGTGCCGGAGGTCGGGCCGGTCGCGCGCCTGCCCCGGCGGCAGGGATGCGCGCACGTCTATCACCAATACGTCGTCGTCGCCCGGGACCGCGACGCCTTGCGCCGCCATCTCGACGCCCGCGGCATCGACACCGCCATCCATTATCCCCGGCCGGTGCATGACCAGCCGGCCTATGCGGGGGTGGAAACCGACCCCGACGGCCTGGAGCGGACCGCGGCCCTGGCCGAAACCATACTCAGCCTGCCGATGTACCCACAGTTGCCGGACGCCGAGGTCTCCAGGGTGTGCGCGGCCATCGCCGATTTCCTGCGGGCATAGTTTTGCGTGTAAGGTACTGTTGATGCGCCCCGCCTATGATCCGACCATGTGCACCTGATGTCTGCCGGCCGATTGCGTCACTTCTGCACCTATTTCGATGCGAATTATTTCAGTCGCGGCATGGCGTTGCTGCTTTCGTTGCGACGCCACGCAACGCGGCCGTTCGTGCTGCATGTCCTCGCACTGGATGACGCCGTTCACGAGATTCTTTCCCAAAGGGCGTGGCGTGACGTCGATGTCGTGCCGCTGTCGCGGCTGGAGGAGGACGATCCGCTGGCGGCCGCCACCAAGGAGGATCGCCGCCGCGCCGAATACATATTCACCCTGACCGGATGCTTCGCGCTGTGGCTGTTGGAGCGGCGTTCCGACATCGACCTGCTGACCTACCTCGACGCCGATACGTTCTTCTTTGGCGACCCGGAAGCCGTTTTCGCCGAAATCGGTGACGCCGATGTCGCCATCACGCCGCATCGGTTTCATGACCGGAACTACAACCTGAAGGTCCATGGGATCTTCAACGTCGGCTGGATTAGCTGGCGCCGGTCCGAAAACGGCTTGCGGTGTCTGCGCGACTACCGGCGCGATTGCCTCCACTGGTGCCACGACTACGTCGACGGCACCCGCTTCGCCGATCAGCGCTATCTCGACAACTGGCCGCTCGCCTATCCGAACGTCCGTGTCATCGAGCATCCCGGCGTCAACCTGGCGCCGTGGAACCTGGACACATTTCCGCTTTCCGCCGATGGGCCCACGGTGGGGGAGCGGCCGCTGATCCTGTACCACTACCACAAGTTCGGCATGACCGCCGACGGGCGCTGGCAGCCCAACATTGCCTCCTATGTTCGCGATCCGGGGCGCGTGGACGCCGCCGCCCTGGAGGCGATCTATCGTCCCTATGCGCGGGTGCTGCGGCGGATCGCGCCGCCGGGTTGGCCCAGGGCCGGTCTGGGCGCGCGCGCGGCCGAGGCCGCGCCCCCGCATCCCTCGGCGCATCTGCCGCGCTGGGAGAGGATGGCCGACTGGATCGACGACGCCGAGGTGGCGCCGGGGTGGGAACGGCCGGCGGTGGTCGACGGCTTCGCCGACGCCTACCGCGCCACCCGGCGGCGGCGAACAACGGCGGCGCCCCCGGCCGGCGACCTGCGCCGGCAGTCGGACGTGTTCGCCCTGGCCACCGTGGCGGCTCGGGCCGGGCCGCAGGCGCGAATCCTCGACTGGGGCGGCGGCGTCGGCACCCACGCCGAGGCCCTGCGCCTGCTGCTTCCCGGACGGGACATTCAGTATTGGTGCCACGACCTGCCGGCAATGGTGGCGCGCGGTCGCGCCCTGAACGCGCCGGCGACGTTCACCGACGACCCCGCCGTCGCCTTGGCGGGGCGTTACGACGTGGTCTGTGCCTTCGACTCCCTGCACTATTGCCGCGATTGGCGGGGCGTGCTCGACGGCCTCTGCCAGGCAACGGGGCAGCGGCTCCTGCTGGCGCATCTGCCGCTTGTGTTCAGCGTGCCGGGCTACGCCATGATTCACCGGCTGTTCGACCACCGCTTCCGCACCGCCTTTGCCTGCTGGACGCTGAATTACGACGAGGTGTTGGCGACCGCCGCGCGGCACGGTCTGGTGCTGGAGCGACAGCTTCTGTCCTCGGGCGTCACCTATTGCGTCGGCGCGCCGGAGCATTTCGAGGCGATGACGCTGGTCTTCGGGCGGCCCGACGCGGCGCGGGAGGTCTTCCAGGATGCATGAGGTTCACGCCGATGAGGCGCTCCGGCGCTGGATCGCCGACAACGGCGAGGCGTTGCGGCTGGATTATCCGCTGAGCGCGGAATCGGTGGTGTTGGACATCGGCGGCCATGTCGGCGACTGGGCCGCCGACATCCTGGCGCGCTACGACTGCCACCTGCACCTTTTCGAACCCGTGCGCGAGGCGTGCGAACAGGCGCGCCGGCGTTTCGCCGACAATCCCAAGGTGCATGTGCACGAACTGGCGCTGGGCGAACGCGACGGCGAGGTCGGCATCGCCCTGCGCGGCACCGGATCGACGCTGTTCGGCGGCGGCGGCGAGGAGGTGCAGCCGGCCCGTATGCGCGAGATCGGCACCACGCTGGCGGAACTCGGCGTTCGCTATGTCGACCTTTGCAAGATCAACATCGAAGGCGCCGAATTCGATCTGCTTGAGCACATCCTCGACACCGGCCTGATCGTCGCGTTCGGGGATTTGCAGATTCAGTTCCACGACGTCTTCCCCGACGCCGCCCGGCGCCGCCGCGCCATTCGCGACCGCCTCGCCGAAAGCCATGCCGTCACCTACGACTACGCCTTCGTCTGGGAAAACTGGACGCGGCGCCGGCCGGTGGTCGGCGGCTATGAGGTGATCGACCGTGGCATGGCGGCGGCGGCGCGGAGCAACGGTTGGGATTTCCCCGACGTGGCCGAACGCCAGGAGCGGGCATTCGCGCCGTTGCTCGCGGACGTCCGCGCCGGTCGGCCACGAATCGATTTCGCCGTGGCGGCGGAAAGCATCCGCGCCGCCGGGCTCGCCCGGCCAACGGTGCTGGAGGTCGGCTGCGGCAGCGGCTATGTCGCCGATGCGCTGGATCATCTGCTCGACGGCGCGTTCACCTATGTGGGCGTCGATCCTTCGGCGGCGATGGTCGGATTGGCGCGCCGGACGCGGCCCGCGCGCGAATTCATGGTCTCCTCGGCAGCGCCGCTGCCCTTTGACGATGGTGCGGTCGACATCGTGCTGAACGGCGTCTCGCTCATGCACACCGTCGACTATGCCCGCGCCATCGCCGAGGCGGCGCGCGTGGCGGGCCGGTACTGCATCTTCCACACCGTGCCCGTGCTGCAAACGCGCCCGACGACCTATCTGCGCAAGCTGGCCTATGGCCGCGGCGTGGTCGAGGTGATCCTGCACGAGTCGGAACTGCTCGACCTGCTGCGCCTGAACGGGCTGACGGTGGAGCGGACGTGGGACAGCCTCGCCTACGACCTCGCCCCGGTGCTGGGCGAGCCCACGGTGACACGCACCTATCTGTGCGCGGTTCCGTCATCGCCGCCGGAGCACATGGTCAACATCGGCTGCGGGGCCCGGTGGCATCCCGACTGGGTCAATCTCGACAAGGTGCCGTCGGCGCCGGGCGTTCTGCGTCACGACGTCGCCGAGCCGCTGCCGCTGGCCGACGGAAGCTGTCGGATGGTCTACCACTCGCATGTGTTGGAGCATCTGCCCCGCCACCAGGCCCCCACCTTCCTGGCCGAGTGCTTCCGCGTCCTGCGGCCGGGCGGCATTCTGCGGGTGGCCGTGCCGGACCTCGAACAAATCTGCCGGGCGTATCTCGACGCGCTGGAGCTGGCCGTGGACGGCGCGCCCGACGCGGCGGCCCGGCACCAGTGGATGACGGTCGAATTGATCGACCAGATGACCCGCGAGGAAAGCGGCGGCGAGATGTGGCGCTATTGGTCGCAGTCGCCGGTCCCCGCCGAGGACTTCGTGCGCGCCCGCGTCGGTCACGAGGCGGCGCTGGGCATCGCGCGCGCGTCCGCCGCGGCGCGGGGGCGCCCGCCCCGGCTCTTCCAGCCGCGGCGTCGCCCCTCGGCGGCGGCCCAGGCGGCGTTCCGCGACAGCGGCGAGGTGCATCTGTGGATGTACGACCGCGTGTCACTTGCGGGCCTGCTGGCCGGGGCGGGCTTCGTCGACATCGTCCTCCGCCGGGCCGACGAATCCTACCTGCCGGGCTTCGCCGAATACCATCTCGACACCCTCGAAGACGGCCGCGTGCGCAAACCCGACTCGCTGATCATGGAGGCCAGGCGGCCGCCGCCGGCGGTGCCCGGCGAGCGCCTTCCCGAGGCGGCGGCCTACGACCGCGCGCTGATCGTCAACCAGAACCTGCCGGTCGCGGAACTGGCCGCCCAGTGCCGCCGCGCCACCGGCCGCGCCCTGGTGGTGACTTCACACGAACTGTTCCCCGACGAACGCGCGGCGCTTGGCGGCGATGTCGACGTCATGGCCTTCAACGACATTCTGGACGACACGCTCCAGGCCGAATGCGACGCGCGCGCCACCGCTTGTCTGGCGCCGTGCCTCGATCAGGCGGCGGTGCGCGACCGCTATCCGCACGAATTCATGGCCATCAGCACCCGCCTCAAGAACGAGGCCCTCCGGCGGGCGCTCGCATCCCGGCTGGCGGGGGCGCGGGTGTGCCACGTCGCCGGCCTTGGCATTCACGACGCGGCGTGGCGGGCAAGCGGCAGCGAGGCCCTCTCCGTCTCCCCGGCGCCCGACGCCCCGTCGTCGGCGCCGACGCCGGCCCTGAATCTGGTCCACGACGAAACCGAGGCCGCGGTGTTCGTGTCGCCCGTGGGGCGCCTGCGCTTCGCCGCCGGCGTGCGCGTGCTCGCGCTCGACTGGCCGGCGGGCCTCGCCGGGCTGGCGGTGCGCGACCCTTCGGCGGCGCGGCGCGCCGTTCACGACGCCATCGCACCACATGTCGAAGGCCGGACGTGGCGGATCGCCACCACGGTGCACGGCTACGCCCCGTGGATGCGGACACTGGCGCCGTTCATCGAGATCTATGTCGACGGCTACCACCCGCCGAACTACCCGCGCGCCTATTTCGACTATTATCCGCCCACCGCCCTGATCCGCACCAACGATCCCGTCTCCGTCCGCTGGTTTGCCGACAACGGCGCGACCGTCGCCCCCGCGCCGCTGCTGGCGCCGGTGACGCTGGCGCCGCCGATACCGCCGCAGCCGTCCGGCCCGGTGGTCTTCGCGCTCAACCATGCGGGCGACTGGTCGGCGCTGATCAACCGCGCCGACACCGACCGGCTGGTGATGGCGGCGGCGCGGCTGGCCGAGGAACGGCCGGATATCGAGGTGGTGGTGCGCCCGCACCCCACCATGTCCATGTCACCGCATGAGGGCACCGGCGCGCTGGAGCGCCTGCGGCGCTTCATTGCCGACGCGGCCCGGCCCAATCTCTCGCTGTCGCTGCAATCGCTCGAAACGGATTTCGCGCGCGCGCAGATCCTCGTCTCGGAATACTCGCAGGTGCTGATCGACGCCGTGCGCCGGGGAACGCTGGGGCTGGCGGTCAACCTGACCGGGCGCCGTTCGTTCCTGCGGGAGTGGGAGGCCCTCGGATTGCCAGCCACCGACGAGGTGCCTATCATGATCGCCGCTATTTCGCGGATGCTGGCGGACCCTGGCGGCGCCGCCCGCGCCCAGGCGGCGCTGGCGGAGCGGTTCAACAGGCTGGCCAAAGATCATTTCGGATGAGGGCTGGGGACATCGACGAATCCAAGTGGGCCGGTCGGCGCGTCCTGGTCACGGGCGGGCTGGGGTTCATAGGCTCCAATCTGGCACGCCGCCTGGTCGGGCTGGGCGCGCGTGTGACGCTGCTGGACAGCATGATCCCGGAATACGGCGGCAATCCCTTCAACGTCGCCGGCATCGCCGACGCGGTCCGGATCAATTATTCCGACATTCGCGACCCCCACACCCTGCCCTGGCTGCTGCGCGACTGCGATGTGCTGTTCAACCTCGCCGGTCAGAGCGCCCATCTCGATTCGATGCGCGATCCGTTCACCGACCTCCAGATCAACGTCAACGCCCAGCTCAACCTGCTGGAGGCCTGCCGCCGCCACCGGCCGGAGATACGGGTCGTGTTCGCCAGCACGCGCCAGATCTACGGGCGCCCAAAATATCTGCCCGTCGACGAGGCCCACCCGGTGCAGCCGGTGGATGTCAACGGCATCAACAAGGCGTCCGGCGAGGCGTATCACCTGCTCTACGCCAAGGTTTACGGCATGTGGTGCTGCGCGTTGCGGCTGACCAACACCTATGGCCCGCGGATGCGGGTCAAGGACGCGCGCCAGACCTTCCTGGGCGTGTGGCTGCGGGCCGCCGTGCAGAAAACGCCGTTCGAGGTCTGGGGGGGAGCACAATTGCGCGACTTCAGCTATGTCGATGACACCGTCGAGGCGCTGCTCGGCGTGGCGTTTTGCGAAGGCGCCCGCGGCCGCGCGTTCAACGTCGGCGGCGAGGCCCCCTACGCCCTCGCCGACGTCGCGCGCCTGCTGGCCGAGGAAGCGCCGGGCGCGCGCTACGAGATTCGCGACTTCCCGGCCGAGAACAAGCCCATCGACATCGGCGACTACCACGCCTCCGATGCGGCGCTGCGGCGCGAGACGGGATGGGCGCCGAAGGTTCCGCTGCGTGAGGGCCTGCGCCGGAGCGTCGCCTTCTACCGCGATCACCTGCACGAATATCTGTGAACATGGACATGCGCGAGGTTCTGGCGATCATTCCGGCGCGCGGCGGCTCCAAGGGCATCCCGCGCAAGAATCTGGTGCCCTTGCAGGGGCGACCGCTGGTGGCGCATTCGATTGCCCACGCCTTGGCCGCGCGCACCATCACCCGCGTCGTCGTGTCGAGCGAGGACGCCGAGATCATCGACGTCGCCCGCGCGCATGGCGCCGAGGTGCCCTGCCGCCGCCCCGCCGAACTCGCCGGTGACGACGTGCTTGACCTGCCGGTGTTCGCGCATATGTTGGATTTCCTCGAACAGCAGGAAGGCTACCGGCCCGACCTGGTCGTGCACCTGCGCCCCACCGCCCCGCATCGCCGGCCGGAATGGATCGACGCCGCCGTCGATCTGCTGGCCTCGACGCCGGAGGCGGACTCGGTGCGTTCGGTGTCGCCGCCGCACCAGCACCCCTACCGCGTCTTCCGTCTCGACGACGAGGGCTTCCTGCAGGCGGTGATGGCGCACGAACACCCTACCCCTTACCTGCTGCGCCGACAGGATCTGCCGGCGATGTTCTACTACAACTGCGTCATCGACGTGACGCGGCCACGGACGATTCGCGACCACGCCTCGATGACCGGCGCGCGCATCCTGCCCTATGTCATGGACGCCGACGACGCCCTGGACATCGACAGCCCACGCGACCTGCGGATCGCTCGCTGTCTCATGGAAGGCACGTCATGAAGGTATTGGTTCTCGGCGCCGGGATGTATGTGACCGGGCGCGGCGGCACGGGTCCGGGGACGGTCCTGGCGGCGTTGTGCGAGGCCGGACGGGACACGCAGGTCGAGGTGGTGGTGGCGGCGACCGCGGCCGAGAACGCGGCGATTGTCGAAGCAAAGGCCGGCGAGTTGAACCGGCGCCTGGGTACCGGCGTGCCGGTCGGCTACCGCCGGATCGGCGGCGATGTCGAGACCTCGGTCGCCGCGCTCGCGGCGGAAGGGTTCGACGCCGCCATTGTCTGCCTGCCCGATCACCTGCATTTCGCCGCGGTTGCGGCGCTGCTGGGCGCGGGCGTCCACACCCTGGTCGTCAAACCGCTGACGCCCACCCTCGACGAGGCCCGGACCCTGACCGACCTGGCGCGGC
>JAWLGJ010000001.1:0-156307 GCA_041685145.1 Magnetospirillaceae bacterium
ACCACCGAGGCGGTGACGCGGCTGATGGACGACAGCCGCGCGCTGGAGGTGTCCTACAACGCCCTGTCGCGGGTGCGCCAGCTCAGCCTGGTGAACTACATCTGAGGACGCCTTTCCAGGGCGTGACCCCGCTCGGCCGCCGTAATGCACACGCGACCGCCTCGTCATTCCCGCGCAGGCGGGAATCCAGGATGCGTCCAACACGCCGCGTCGAAGGCCGACACCCGTACCGGGGATGCCCTGGACCCCCGCCTTCGCGGGGGTGACGAACGCGAGGGGCGGAGCGAGCGCCCGGCGAGGGCTGAGCTATGATCGGGCCCGCGACGCCTCGCGGATGATGCTTACCGCGCCGGTGACGCTTTCGCGTGTTGTGGCGACGAGTTCCTCCAGCAGGCGGGCGTATTCCTCCAGGAAATCGCGGAACAGCGCCTCGCGCGCCTCGGGCCCCGGCGCCCGCAGGATGAAGTAGGAGGCGATCTTCGGCAGGTTGATCGCCGAGGATCCGAACACCCGCGCCACCTTGTATTCCCGGTCCATCGCGGTGACGGTGGCGACGACGCGGGCGATGACGTCGGGAAGGTCGCGGTCCTCGGCGCGCATGGCGGCGATCATCTCCCGCACGCCCGCCTCGACGGCATCGCAGGCGGCGATGAGGGCGTCGAGGTCGGCGTCGGCGTAGAAGGCGCCGGGGGCGTCGAAATAGGGCATCATCTCGTCCAGCGATCCCTTGATGGCCTCGCGGTCGACGGGCTCCCCGGCCAAACGCACCGCCTGCGGCACCTTGGGCAAGGCCCCCTTGATGAGCGCCCCGTCCGAGCAGTTGTACAAGCGCACCCGGAAGCTGCGTTGCAGCACCTCCAGCATGTGGCGGGCCATGTCGAAGACCCAGTGCGTGCGCACGGTGCCGCCGAAATTGCCCGGAATGCTCATGCCGAACGAGCGCGCCTTGAGCGTCTCCATCGTGCTGTAGGGGGCGTTGGCGGAGTGGTCGACCTCGGCCCGGCGCGAGCCGCAGTCGACGCCGAACAGATAGACCTGGCGAAAGCCCATGAACAGCGCCGAGGCGGCGGCGGTGTTCGACACCGTCGGGGCGATGCCCTGCAGATTCTTATGGCCGTTGCCCAGAACCGGCGTCGGGCTGACGGCGTCGCGCAGGAAAAAGATCACCTGGTCGAACAAGTCCGCCACGCGCGGATCGACGGTGGTGGAGGCGATCAGGCGGATGCCCTCGAAGCTGTGGCGCGCGCGCACATGCTCCAGCACCCGGACCACCTGCTCGCCGTTCTCCAGTTCGCAGTGGTAATCGGGGGTGATGCCGTGGCTGAGCAGCACCTGCAGGGCGGTGCCGCAGGAAAACACCACCGCGTGCTCGCGCCACTTCTTGACCACGTCGATGCTGCGGTCGATGGACGGCCCCGACCCCACCACGAAGGCCGGCGGCGCCAGCGGCCGCACCCGCCCCGGCACCAGCAGATGGAAATTCGCCCGGCTGAGATTGGCCGCGGCGTTGCGGATCATCTTCACCTCGTCCTCGACATAACCGCGGGCGATGGCGTGCTGACGCGCCAGTTCGCCCAGCCGCTTGTCGACCTCCTGGAACACCCAGGCCGGGTAGTGCTGGAAGACATAGGAGCCGTCGATGGTCTGGTAGCGCCGGTCGAGGAACAGCGCGTCCAGCCGCCCGGCGATGCGGTCGATGTCGCCGTCATTGATGAGGTAGACGTCCTGCTTGCGCTCGGCGCAGGCCTCCATCAGGGCGGTCCAGTCCAGCACCTGCATCGAATGACGGATGAACTCGGCGAAGGGCTCGACGATCACCACCGCCTGCACGTCGAATTCGCGCGCCAGGTCGGGAAGGTGCAGCCCCAAGCCGAGGCCGAAGACGACGAGGAAACTGACGCGGGCGTTGGGGTGCTGTTCCAGGCGGCCGAAGGTGGCCGTGCTGCGCGCGCGCATGAAGCTGAACATGCGCATACCGACCTGGCTCTGCATACTGGCCCCATAGACGCGGGCCAGGAGGATCCGCCGGGCGGAGGCGCGGTAGGCGTCCAGTTGCCGGCGCGCCAGGTCGGGCGCCGCGGCGCCATACAGCCGGCCCTTGCCCAGATCGATGTCGACGGCCTGCTCGCCGTCCCAGACGATCCGCGACAACAGCGGCCCCAGGCCGGCGACACGGGTGGCGATGGCGGGGAATCGCCGCTCGAACAGCGCCATGTTGGCGGCGAAGAGTTCCTCGCTCATGCCCCGCTGCGACCGGACATCTCGGTCAGCGCCTCTTGCAGGGCGGCGGCAAGGGCGGTGGGGTCGCCGAGGCCGGCGGCCTTCAGCCGCTCGCCCAGGCCGCGCCGAAAGCTCTCGCGAGCGTCGGCGTCGGCGGCAAGGGTGACGGCGGTCTCGACATAGCCGCCCGGGCTCGCGGCCGTCAGGGGCGTCCCGGCGTCCAGTCCCGCCAGCAGAGGCGCCGTTTCGCCGGCCACCGTGCCCGGCTGGGCAAGAGCCACCACCGGCACCCCCGCCCGCAGCGCGTCGGCCAGTCGTCCCGGCCGGCAATGCGGGAATGCCGCCAGGGCGACGTCCGCCTGCTGGAAGAAGTCGACGCCGCTTTCGGCCGTCACCACGTCGACGCGGTGGGCGACGCCGAAGCTGCCGAAGAGGTCGATCAGCCTTTGGCTGTTGCGGTGGCGGCGGAAATCATGGTCGCGCAACAGCAGCATCGAGTCGGGAACCCGGTGCAGGATTCGGGCCCAATGGGAGGCCAGCGCCGGGTTGATCTCGCCCAGGATCGCATCGGCGGCGAAGGTGATGCCGCCGCTCCCGCCGGCGGCGGCGGGCGCGGGGCCGCCGGTGACAAGGTAGGGATACATCGGCAGGCGCCGCGCCGGCGCGGCGCCCTCGGGCGCCGCGTCGTCGTTGGGCCCGGTCAGCCGGAGATCGACGCCGGGAAGCGCCGGCCCCAGGGGGTGCCCGAACCACGCCACCTGCACCGGCGCCGCCCGCACCGCCAGGACGGCCACCAGCGGGCCGTCGAGGCCGGCGAGGTCGACCAGCACATCGATGCCGTCGCCACGGGCGATTGCCGCCACCGTCCAGGCGTCAAGCTCCGAGACGTCGCGCCACTCGTCGAAGGCCTCGCGCAGGGGCGCGTAACGGCCGCTGCCCAACGAACCGAGGCCGTAGCCAAAGACGCGCAGTCCCGGCTGGCGCCTCGCCAGCGCCGCCGCCACCACCAGCAGATCCTCGTGGCGGGCGCCAGCGCACAAAAAGCCGATGGTGGGCGTCGGCGCCGCGCCGCCGGTGGGCGGGGCATCGTCGGCAAAGCCGTCGGCGGCGCGCGCCAGCCTCCGGCATACATCTGCGTGGACCTCGCCGCCGGCCGTGCCGTGATAGGCAAGGTCGCGCAGCCGCAGGACCGCGGGCTCGGGGTCGTCGGTGGCAAGCTCGCAGGCAACGGCGTGGCAGGCGTCGCCCTCGGTCAGCTCCCCGACCGCCGTCAGCGCCCGGCCCAGGCGGCTGGCGAGGGCGGGGTTGTCGGGCTCGCCGGCGCGCAGGCCGCGCAGCAGATCGACCGCCGGCGCCGGCCGCCCGGCCTCAAGATAAGCCTCGCTGAGGGCATCCATCGTGCCTGCGTCCGACGGACGCAGCGCCAGATGCTGCTCCAGGGTCTCGATGGCCTCGTCCAGCCGTCCCTGCCGCAGCAGGCCGCGCCCGCGTTGCAGCATGGGTTCGGACTGCATGTTCATGAAGACGGTGGCGAAGGCGGGAAAATCCTCGCCGAGGGCGGGGCGGATGCGGTTGTCGAATTCCATCACCGCCGCCAGCTTGCCGTAGAACAGCGCCTTGGGCAGGTCGCCGGTCAGGGCGTACAGCACCGCCAGGATCTCGGGCAGGTCGTCGCTGGCGTCGGGCCGCGCCTGCGCCTGTTCCAGCATCCCGATGGCGCGGCCGTAGCCCTTGACGTGATAGGCGATGACCCCGACCAGCGCGATGGCGTCGGTGGCCAGCGCCGGGTCACGCGCCGCCTGGTGGCACAGGTCGAGGGCCTGCTCGTAGTCGCCCTCGGCGATCTTTTGCCGGACGGCATCGAGCAGCCCGCCGCTCTCGGTCGTGGCCGACTCCGGGGGGCGCTGATCGGTCATGGAATCCCTCTGCTTGGCCTAGGCGGAAAAGTCGAACCCGCCCCCGCCAGCGGGCGTGGCCCCCTCGTCCTGGGTCGGGCCGCGCCCGGTGTCCGCGCGCCCCTGGTGGGGATCGGCGAACAGCCCCGCCGCCAATTCGCGGTTGATGGTAATGAGGATGTTGGCCTTTTCCGGATCGGGGTTGCCCAGCAGCCCGACCGTGTGCTTGTCGACAAAATTCGACAAGGACAGCATGTTCTGGCGCACGTCCAGCGGCACCTCGCATTCGGGCGAGCACAATTCGGCCTGAAAGATCGTCCACAGGCGCCAGTTGAGGCGCAGCGCGTCCAGGAATTTCTGACGGTCGAACGGCGTCTGCGCGTCGCGGATGCGACGCGCCGCCTCGGTCAGCGCCCAGGCCTCGGTCTGGCGCGGATTCCCCCCCGGCGGTGCGCTTTGATAGCCCTGCGAGTACGCGTTGTTCGTCGACATCGCCGCTCGGCTCCATCAATGGCATGTTTCGGCAATCGCATCCCGCTCTTGCCTGTCGCCCCCCGATTCCCACAATCATCATAACCCATAAAGGGGATATGAACAGCCCCGCGGCGGCCGTGCCCGCCGCGGAAAGGGCGCGATGCCCTTCCGCGGCGCACCGGTCGGGGCCTAGGCGTGGTCTTAGCGGAACAGCGACAGCACGGCCTGTTCGGTCTGGCCGGCGAAGGCCAGGGACTGCAAGCCGAGTTGCTGGCGTGTTTGTAGCGCCACGACGTTGGCGCCCTCCTCGTTGAGATCGGCCAGCGTCAGTTTGCCGGCCCCCTCTTCGAGGGCGTTCACGTACTGCTCGGTGAAGTCCAGCCGCGTCTGCAGCAGGGCGACGTTGGAGCCCAGCGTCTTGGCGTTGCCGCGCAAGGTGCTGATGGCGGAGTCGACCTCGCTGATGGCCGCATCCAGGCGGCTGACATTGTCGCCGATGGCCGTCCAGCCGCCGGTGATCAGGTTCGTCGCCAGGGCGGTGGCGGAGCCAAAACCGGTCATCAACGCGCTGGCGTTGACGTTGACGCCCTTCACCTCCAGGAAGGAATCGGTCTGCTCCGAGAACGACACCTTCAGCGTCGAGCCGGTGGAATTGACCAGGTTCAGGCCCTGATAGGTGGCGTCGGCGGCCAGGGTGTTGACCTGCCGCGCCAGCTCGTTGAACTGGCTTTGCAGTTCCTGGCGCTCGGTGGCGTCGGCGGTCTTGGCGCTCATCAACAGGCCCTTCATCTGCTTGACGACCTTGTCGATCGCCTCGATGGCCTGGGTGGCTGTCTTGAGCGTGCTGATGCCCTGGTCGATGTCGTTCTTGCGCTCGGCAAGGTCTTCGGCGCGGTCGGTCAGCGACTTCGCCTGGAAATAGGCCACCGCGTCATCGAGGACGTTGTTGACCTTCAGGCCGGTGGCCAGCCGCGTTTGCGAGCGGTTGATGTAGTCCGTCGTCTTGTTCAGCGAAATCAGGTTCTGACGGACGGCGGCGGATAGATTGATGTCTGCCATGGCTCAAACCCCTTCTCGGTGCTTGGCATCACGTTCTGCGATGGCCCCTGCCCACCCATGCGGGCCGGCAAAGTCATCGGCCGCCGTTATCAGTGCAGGCGGCGTGCCAGACGGCGAAAAGGGTTGAATCGCGCCGATTCCGACCTACCTGCGCGCACCCGCCGCGCCGGGTCCGGGGGTGGCCGAGGCAGAATCTGCCCCCGATGTCGGAAGAATCTGCCCAAGGGCGAAAGACAAAGGGGCCCGCGGCGATGCCGCGGGCCCCATTGGCGGTCACGCCGCGAGGGGGCTCAGGCGCCCATCTTGGCCTTGAGGTTCCGGTCCAGCATGTCCAGGAACTGGCGGGTGGTCAGCCAGGGCTGCTCCGGCCCGATGAGAATGGCCAGATCCTTGGTCATCGAGCCCGATTCCACCGTCTCGACGCAGACCTGCTCCAGGGTGCGGGCGAAGTCGGTCACCGCCGGGGTGCCGTCGAACTCGCCCCGATAGGCCAGCCCCCGCGTCCAGGCGAAGATCGAGGCGATGGGGTTGGTCGAGGTTTCCTTGCCCTTCTGGTGCTCACGGTAGTGGCGGGTGACGGTGCCGTGGGCGGCCTCGGCCTCGACGGTCTTGCCGTCGGGGGTCATCAGCACGCTGGTCATCAGGCCCAGCGAGCCGAAGCCCTGCGCCACGGTGTCGGACTGCACGTCGCCGTCATAGTTCTTGCACGCCCAGACGAAGCCGCCGGCCCATTTCAGGGCGCTGGCCACCATGTCGTCGATGAGCCGGTGCTCGTAGGTTATTCCCTTGGCGGAAAAGGCATCCGCGAATTCGGCGTCGAAGACCTCCTGGAACAGATCCTTGAAGCGCCCGTCATAGGCCTTGAGGATCGTGTTCTTGGTCGACAGGTACACCGGGTAGCCGCGCTGCAGGCCATAGTTGAAGCAGGCCCGCGCGAAGCCGCGGATCGATTCGTCCAGGTTGTACATCCCCATCGCCACGCCGCCGGCGGGGAAGTCGAAGATGACGTGCTCGATGGGCTCGCCGCCGTCCTCGGGCTCGAAGCGCATGGTCAGCCGCCCGGCGCCCGGCACCTTGAAATCGGTGGCGCGGTACTGGTCGCCGAAGGCGTGACGGCCGATGATGATCGGCTCGGTCCAGCCGGGCACATAGCGCGGCACATTCTTGCAGATGATGGGTTCGCGGAAGACGGTGCCGCCCAGGATGTTGCGGATGGTGCCGTTGGGCGAGCGCCACATCTTCTTGAGGTCGAACTCCTCCACGCGCGCCTCGTCGGGGGTGATGGTGGCGCATTTGACGCCGACGCCGTATTGCTTGATGGCGTTGGCGGCGTCGACCGTCACCTGGTCGTCGGTGGCGTCCCGGCTCTGGATCGACAGGTCGTAGTATTTCAGATCGACGTCCAGATAGGGCAGAATCAGCTTGTCCTTGATGAACGCCCAGATGATCCGGGTCATCTCGTCGCCGTCGAGTTCGACGATCGGGTTGGCGACCTTGATCTTCTCCATTGGCTCCCTTCCCTTGCAGAACCTCTCGCGTCCGCTGGGGAGCGCCCCAGGCGAGCCGCCGGAAGCCGGCAGGCGACGGACGGCGCGCACCATAGCACCGCCGCCGCGCCGCGCAAAGGTGGGTGAGAGGACGACGCGCCGGGCCGGGGCTCAGAATAGTTGCGGCTCGCCGCCCACCGCCGCCGCCAGTTCCTTGCGGGCCGCCGGCAGCACGTCGTCGATGGTATCGACGACGGTGTAAAGGCGCTCGGTCTCGGGGCTGGCGAAGCCGTTGCCGATGATGGTTCCGAAAAGGGTAAGCAGCGGCGTCCAGTAGCCGTCGTTGTTGACCAGGATGATGGGCTTGTTGTGCAGGCGAAGCTGCTTCCAGGTCAGGATCTCGAAGGTCTCGTCCATCGTGCCCATGCCGCCGGGTAGAACGCAGAAGGCATCGGACATGTCGAACATGCGCCGCTTGCGGGTGTGCATGTCCTCGACCACCAGCAGTTCGGTGATCTCCAGATAGGCCTGTTCGATGTGGGTAAGGTGTTCAGGGATGACGCCGACGACCCGCCCGCCATTGGTGAGCGCCGCCTCGGCCACCGCCCCCATCATGCCCATGTGGCCGCCGCCATAGACCAGCGCCACCCCTTCCTCGGCCAGCCGGCGCCCCAGCCGCGCCGCCGAGTGCCGGTGGACCGGGTCGTTGCCCGTGGACGAGCCGCAGAAGATGCACAGCGAACGAAGTCTGGCCGGAGAATCCCTGTTCATGCGTCGTCACCTCCACATAGACAGCGGCGCCGGCCTCGCGGCCGGCTCCTCTTGGATGAGATGGCGACGCTTTGCCCCGGTGGCGAGTGCTCCATCCGTGGCGGCGGCGCACCGTTCGGGCGGCGGCTCAGGCCGAGCCCAGCTTGCCGGGGTTCATCAGCCCTTGCGGGTCGAGCCCGCGCTTGATGGCCCGCATCACCGCCACGGCGTCGGCGCCATGCTCCTCGGTCAGGTGCCGCAGCTTGCCCAGGCCGATGCCGTGTTCGCCGGTGCAGGTGCCGTCCATGTCCAGGGCGCGGCGCACCATGCGCTCGTTGATGCGCTCGGCGGCCGCCACCTCGTCGGGATTGTCGGGGTCGATGAGCATGGCGACGTGGAAGTTGCCGTCGCCCACATGGCCGACCACCCCCGCCACGCCGCCGTCACGGCCGAAGACGGACTTGTCGAGGTCGCGGCGGGTGGCGGCGACGCATTCCGCCAGCCGCGAAATCGGCACGCAGACATCGGTGGTAAAGGCGCGCGTGCCCGGCCGCGCCGCCAACAGCGCATACAGCGTGTTGTGGCGCGCCTCCCACAGCCGCGAGCGCTCCTCGGCGCGGGTGGCCCAGGCGAAGTCGCGCCCGCCGTTCTCGGCCGCCAGGGCCTGCACGGTGGCCGCCTGCTCCTCGACTCCGGCGGGCGAGCCGTGGAACTCCAGGAACAGGGTGGGCGCCGCCGCCATGTCGAGCTTGGCATAGGCCGCCACCGCCCGCACGGTCACGGCGTCCAGCAGTTCCACCCGCGCCACCGGCACGCCGGCCTGGATGGTCTGCACGACGGTGCGCACCGCCGATTCCAGGTCGTCGAAGGGGCAGACGGCGGCCGAGATGGCTTCGGGGATGCCGTGCAGGCGCAGGGTGACCTCGGTGATGACCCCCAAGGTGCCCTCCGAGCCCACGAAAAGATGGGTGAGGTCGTAGCCGGCCGCCGACTTGCGCGCCCGGCGCGCGGTGCGGATGACGCGCCCGTCCGGCAGCACCACCCGCAGCGACAGCACGTTCTCGCGCATGGTGCCGTAGCGCACCGCGTTGGTGCCCGAGGCACGGGTGGCGGCCATGCCGCCAAGGCTGGCGTCGGCGCCGGGGTCGATGGGGAAGAACAGGCCGGTGTCGCGCAGATGCGCGTTCAGGCGCTTGCGGGTGACGCCGGCCTCGACGGTGGCGTCCATGTCCTCGGCGTTGACCTGCAGGATGCGGTCCATGCGCGACAGGTCCAGGCAGACGCCGCCTTGCACCGCCGCCACATGCCCCTCGATGGCCGTGCCGGTGCCGAAGGGAATCACCGGCACCCGCGCCTCGGCGCACTGGCGCACGATCCAGGCGACCTCTTCGGTGCTGTCGGGAAAGGCCACCGCGTCGGGCGGCTGCGAGGGGTGCCAGCTTTCGTCGCGGCCGTGCTGCTCGCGCACGGCGGCGGCGGTGCTCAGGCGCTCGCCCAGGCGCTCGCGCAGGGCGGCGAGCAGGCGCTCATCGGGCCGGGACGTGGTGTCGGACATCTCTGTTCCTCCCTTTGACGCATCTTGCGGCGCCGCCGGCCGACGCGGCGGCGGCGGCGAGGCCTAACAGGCAGGTGGCGAGGGACAGCCCGGCGCACCAGAGCAGCCGCGCCGCCCGCAGCGACAGCCGCGCCACCGGCTGGAAGGCGCGGTAGACGCCCTTGCCCAGCAGCCGGAACAGCCCCGGGGTGGCGGCGCCGAAGCGCGCGGCGACGCGCTCGGCCCGCGCCAGGTCGGCCACCGTGTCGACGTGGCGCACCACCCGCAGCGCCCCGGCCGGCGACACCGTGTCGGCGAGGGCGTGCAGGCGGCGCAGCGCCGGGCGGAGGTCGGCGCCGCGCGCCGCGGCGGCCAGCAGGTGGCGCGCCAGCCGCCCGCCCTGGCGCGCCGAGGCCTTGAGCAGCGCCGCGCCGGCCTTGACCGGCGCCGCGGCGCCGCCGCTGGCCACGGTGGCCGCCGTCAGGCCGACGCCGGCGGCCGACAGCCCCAGGACCACGCCGTCGACGGGCTCGTCCCGCAGCCACCGGAGCACCTCGCCGCCACCGTCGCGCAGATCGCCGACCACGGTCAGATCCGCCAGCAGCGCCCCCCACAAGGCCGCGTCGCCGTCGGTGGCGCCGCCAACGAAACCACGGCCGAAATCGCCGGCCCGGCGCAGATGCCGCCACGGCGAATCGGCGGCGCGGCGGTAGCGGGCGCGCAGCGATTCGTCCACGGGCAGGTCCATGTGCCCGGCGAGGCGCAGCAATTCCGCCGCCGCCGCCAAATCGTCGTCCGCCAGCGCCCGCGCCAGCGCCGCGTCAAGGTGGCCGGCGGCGGCCGCCTCGGCGGCGGCGGCCTCCAGCCGCGCCGCCATGCGCTGGTCGTCGGGCGGCACCCCCCGTTGCGGGGCGTGGGCCGCCAGCACCAGGAACGCGGCGCCCAGCAGCGCCGCCACCGCCGGCAGGACTCGTCTGCTCATGGCGGACAGTCTACCCCCAAAAGCGACGGGCCCGGAAACGCTCCGGGCCCGCACGCGATCGACAGAGGCGCCGTTCGGTCAGCGCGAGTAGAACTCGATGACCAGATTCGGTTCCATCTGCACCGGATAGGGCACGTCGGCCAGCTTGGGCACGCGCAGGAAAGAGCCGCGCATCTTCTTGTGGTCGACCTCCAGATAGTCCGGCACGTCGCGCTCGGGCGACTGCACCGCCTCCAGCACCAGCACCATGTCGCGCGACTTCTCCTTGATCTCGATGACGTCGCCCTCGCGGACCTGATAGCTGGGGATGTTGACCCGCTTGCCGTTGACCTTGATGTGGCCGTGGTTGATGAACTGCCGCGCCGCGAACGGCGTCGGCACGAACTTCAGGCGATAGACGACGGCGTCCAGGCGGCGCTCCAACAGGCCGATCAGGTTCTCGACCGTGTCGCCGCGGCGGCGGACGGCTTCGTCGTACAGGCGGCGGAACTGCTTTTCGCTGATATTGCCGTAATGGCCCTTCAGCTTCTGCTTGGCGGCAAGCTGGATGCCGAAATCGGAGGGCTTGCGGCGGCGACGGCCGTGCTGGCCGGGCGGGTTCTCGCGCCCGCGGGCCAGGGGGCTCTTCGAGCGGCCCCACAGATTGGCGCCCAGGCGGCGGTTGATCTTGTACTTCGACGTAGCGCGCTTTGACATGTGCGGTTGCCTCTTTTGGCTGAGGTTGTTGTCCCGATAGGCCCGCCCGGCCACCGGCCAAGCGGACGGGGCGCGGCCATGCCGCGCCCGCGTTCTCGGGAATAGCCGCGCACTATACCCGCGCGGCGTGCGATGTCAAACCCAACGCCGGACGACGAAACCTATCGCGTCGGCGCCTGGCGGAAGGGGCCGGTGGGGGTTTCGTCGGCGGGCCGCGAGTCGACCGCGTCGACCCGCGCCGCCGGGGGGCCCTCCCACAGCACGCGAACCATGTCGTCGACCAGATCCTCGGGCCCGGCCACCACCGCCTCGACCGAGCCGTCGCTGCGGTTGCGCACCCAGCCGGACAGGCCCCGCGCCTGCGCCTGCTTCACCATCCAGCCGCGATACCAGACGCCCTGGACGCGGCCGCGAATGCGCACCCTTACGGATTTATCGTCCATGCCCGCACCTCCGCCGGCCGATTATGGCCGCGCCGGACCGGGCGGGGCAAGCCGTGCTCAGGCGAATTCGATGATCGCCTGATCCACCGACAGGGAATCGCCGGGCTTGGCGTGCAGCTTGGCGACGGTGCCGTCGCGCTCGGCCTTGAGGACGTTTTCCATCTTCATGGCCTCGACCACGGCCAGCACCTCGCCGGCCTTGATCTCCTGCCCCTCGTCCACCGCCAGCGACACCAGCAGGCCGGGCATCGGCGACAGCAGGTATTTCGACAGGTCCGGCGGCTCCTTGTGCGGCATCAGCGCCGCCAGTTCCGCCCCGCGCGGGGTCAGGACCAGCGCATAGGCGCGCGAGCCGGCATGGAACAGGCGATAGCCGACGCCGTCGCGATCCACCTGCACACAGACGGCGTGGTCGTTGACCGTCCCCTTGAACAAAGGCTGCCCCAGGCGCCAGTCGGCGCGCACGGTCACGGCGTCGCCGTCCACCACCACGGCATAGCCGCCCTCGGCGGCGCGCACGGTGACCGGATGCGGCCGCCCGTCCAGCAGCACCACCCATTCCTCCGGCACCTTCATCTCGTGACCGGGAAGCTGGCCGCTGATGCCGGCGTCGCGTTCGACCAGACGCTGATTGACGGCGGCGGCCACCGCCACCAGCACCTCGGGGTCGTCGGGCGGCAGGTCGGCGGCGTGGAAGCCGTCGGGGTATTCCTCGGGGATGAAATTGGTGGTCAGGCGCCCCTCGACGAAGCGCTTGTTGGCCATCAGCGCCGCCAGGAAGGGAATGTTGTGGCTGACGCCGCGGATGTAATACTCGTCCAGCGCCCGGCGCATGTGGTCGATGGCGTGGTCGCGGCTGGCGCCGCAGGTGATCAGCTTGGCGATCATGGGATCGTAATACATGCTGATCTCGCCACCCTCGTAGACGCCGGTGTCGACGCGCACATAGCGCCCCTCGGCGGGCGGAATGTAGCGTTCCAGGCGCCCGATCGAGGGCAGGAAGTTGCGGAAGGGATCCTCGGCGTAGACGCGGCATTCCACCGCCCAGCCCTTCAGCCGCACGTCCTCCTGGCGCAGGGTCAGGCGCTCGCCGGCGGCGACGCGAATCATCCACTCCACCAGGTCGAGGCCGGTGACCATCTCGGTGACCGGGTGTTCGACCTGAAGGCGGGTGTTCATCTCCAGGAAATAGAAGTTGCGCTTGGCGTCGACGATGAACTCCACCGTGCCGGCCGAGCGGTAGTCCACCGCCCGCGCCAGGGCGCAGGCCTGCTCGCCCATCGCCTTGCGGGTGGCCTCGTCGAGGAAGGGGCTGGGGGCCTCCTCGATCACCTTCTGGTGGCGGCGCTGGATGGAGCACTCGCGCTCGCCCAGATGGATGACGTTGCCGTGGCCGTCCGCCAGCACCTGAATCTCGATGTGGCGCGGGTGTTCGATGAACTTCTCGATGAAGACGCGGTCGTCGCCGAAGCTGGAGCGGGCCTCGTTGGCCGCCGAGGTGAAGCCCGCCGCCGCCTCGTCGTCGTCGCGCGCCAGCCGCATCCCCTTGCCGCCGCCGCCGGCCGACGCCTTGATCATCACCGGATAGCCGATGTCGCGGGCGATGCTCACCGCCTCCTCGGCGTCCTTGATGACGCCCATGAAGCCGGGGACCGTGCTCACCCCGGCCTCGGCGGCCAGCTTCTTCGATTCGATCTTGTCGCCCATCGCCTGGATGGCGTGGGCGCCGGGGCCGATGAAGGCGATGCCGGCGGCGCTCAACGCCTCCTGGAAGGCGCGGTTCTCGGACAGGAAGCCATAGCCGGGATGCACCGCCTCGGCGCCGGTCTGCCGGCAGGCCTCGATGATGCGCTCCATGCGCAGATAGCTCTCGGCCGAGGGCGCCGGGCCGATGCCCACCGCCTCGTCGGCCATCTGCACATGCAGGGCGTCCCTGTCGGCGTCGGAACAGACCGCGACCGTCGCGATGCCGAGCCGCCGGCAGGTCTTGATGACCCGGCAGGCGATCTCTCCTCGGTTGGCGATCAGGATCTTTTTGAACATGACTACGCCCTGTGCTCAGATAGCTTTGAGGTGGCGCTGTACAACCACCAAGACACGAAGGACACCAAGGAGTCACCAAGGTGCATGGGCCCGACGCCCGAACCGATGCCGTCGCGCGCGAGGTGGTCGATGCCGCCTTCAAAGTGCATTCGGCATTGGGACCTGGGCTTCTGGAGTCCGTTTACGAAATTTGTCTTCTTCACGAACTGACGGCGCGCGGGCTCTCGGTGTCGCGTCAACTCGCCCTGCCCCTCGTTTACCGCGACATCCAAATCGATGCCGCGTTCCGATTGGACTTGCTGGTCGAAAATCTCGTCATTGTCGAGGTTAAGGCCGTTGAGCAACACAACCCCCTGTTCGAGGCGCAACTGCTGACGTATCTGAAACTTGCCCGGAAACGCCTCGGATTGCTCGTCAATTTTAATATCCCACGTTTCAAGGACGGCATCCGCCGAATGGTCCTGTAACCTATTCCTTGGTGCCTTCTTGGTGTCCTTGGTGCCTTGGTGGTTCATTGTCCGCCCCCACGCGATCGCCTAAAGCGGAATGTTCCCGTGCTTGCGCCACGGGTTTTCCAGCTTCTTGTCCTTGAGCATCGCCAGCGAGCGGCAGATGCGCTTGCGGGTGTTGTGCGGCATGATGACGTCGTCGATGAAGCCGCGGCTGCCGGCCACGAAGGGGTTGGCGAATTTCTGGCGGTATTCCTCGGTGCGCTGGGCGATCTTGTCCGGGTCGCCGGCGTCCTGGCGGAAGATGATTTCCACCGCCCCCTTGGGCCCCATCACCGCGATCTCCGCCGTCGGCCAGGCGAGGTTGACGTCGCCGCGCAGGTGCTTGGAACTCATAACGTCGTAGGCGCCGCCATAGGCCTTGCGGGTGATGACCGTCACCTTGGGCACCGTGGCCTCGGCAAAGGCGTACAGCAGCTTGGCGCCGTGCTTGATGATGCCGCCGTATTCCTGCGCCGTGCCGGGCAGGAAGCCGGGCACGTCGACGAAGGTGATGATGGGGATGTTGAAGCAGTCGCAGAAGCGCACGAAGCGCGCCGCCTTGCGGCTGGAGTCGATGTCCAGGCAGCCCGCCAGCACCATCGGCTGGTTGGCGACCACGCCCACCGTCGCGCCCTCCATGCGCGCGAAGCCGGTGAGGATATTCTTGGCGTAGTCCGGCTGCACCTCGAAGAAATCGCCCTCGTCGACGACCTTCAGGATCAGTTCCTTCATGTCGTAGGGCTTGTTGGGATTGTCGGGGATGAGCGTGTCGAGGCTCATCTCGGCGCGCTCGGGGCTGTCGGTGGTGGGGCGCACCGGCGGCGCCTGGCGGTTCGAGGCCGGCAGGAAATCGACGAAGCGGCGCAGTTGCAGCAGCGCCTCGACGTCGTTCTCCAGCGCCAGGTCGGCGACGCCCGAGGTGCCGGCATGGGTCATGGCGCCGCCCAGTTCCTCGGCGGTGACCGTCTCGTGGGTCACGGTCTTCACCACCTCGGGGCCGGTGACGAACATGTAGGAGGTGTCCTTGACCATGAAGATGAAGTCGGTCATGGCCGGGGAATAGACGGCGCCGCCGGCGCAGGGGCCCATGATCAGCGAGATCTGCGGCACCACGCCCGAGGCCATGACATTGCGCTGGAAGACCTCGGCGTAGCCGGCCAGCGAGGCCACGCCCTCCTGGATGCGGGCGCCGCCGGAATCGTTCAGCCCGATCACCGGCGCCCCCACCTTGATGGCGTGGTCCATGACCTTGCAGATCTTCTCGGCGTGGGCCTCCGACAGCGAGCCGCCGAACACCGTGAAATCCTGGCTGAAGACGAAGACCAGGCGACCATTGATGGTGCCGTAGCCGGTAACCACGCCATCGCCGGGAATGCGCTGCTTCTCCATGCCGAAATCGGCGCAGCGATGCTCGACGAACATGTCCCACTCCTCGAAGGAGCCGGCGTCGAGCAGAAGCTCCAGGCGCTCGCGCGCCGTCAGCTTGCCCTTGTCGTGCTGGGCGCCGATGCGCCGTTCGCCGCCGCCCTGGCGGGCGCGGGCGCGTTTTTCGTCGAGCTGTCGGATGATTTCCTGCATCGAGGACCCCCGATGATGGTGCCTGCCCACCCGAAAAGGTTGGGGCGATGCTGATACCACCAATCCACAGGGGGTTCCAGAAAAAGTATATATTTCGACCGGGTCAGGCCCGGCAGCGGGCCAGGAAATCCCCGGCGCCGAGGACGTCGGCCTTCAGGGCCGCGCGGCGGCGCGCCGCCTCGTCGTCCTCGCCCCACCGCTCGACCTGAAAGCTCTCGTCGATCTGCGACGCCTCGCTGGCCTGCTCGGGCGCGATGCGCCCTTCGCGCACCGCCAGCGCCAGCAGCAGCGAGCCGGTGGCCGCCGCCAGCGCCTGCACCGCCGACAGTTCGGTATCGTCCAGTTCGTCGACGGCGGCGCGCAGGCGCTCCAGCGCCTCGGCGGGCTGCGGCACGGGCAGGATGCCGGTGGTGACCGTCAGCGGCGCCCCATAGCGCCGCCGCGCCCAGTCGACCAGCGGCTGCCAGGCGGCGTTCTGGCGCGCCGCCAGTTCCGGCGGATCGGCGGCGCGATAACAGACGAGGTCGGTCTCGGCGAAGCGCATCAGCGCCGCCACCACCACCTCCCGCATCGGCGCCACCCGGTCCAGCGCCGTCGCCGCCAGCCGCGTGCAGGGCATCGCCTCGGGGCGGACCTCGGACTCCTGCGCTGCCCACTCGCCGGCGATGGCGCGGGCCAGGGGCTCGGCCGGCACCGCCAGCGGCCGGCCCTCCGGGGTGCGCACCGGGCGGCCGTCGAGGACGACGGCATAGGCGCCGTCCTCCGCCGGCCGCACCTCCACTTGCCTGTAAAAACGCCGCATCGTCGCCACTATCGCCTCGCCTTCAGTTTCCCAGCGCCCGGCCCAGGAATCCGCCGACGCCCTCGCTGATGCCGCGCATGGTGTCCTTGACGGGATCGCCCGAGGCGGGCGCCTGCTGCTCGGAGCCGGCGCGGCCGGCGGCGGCGTCATCCAGGGCCTGCACGCACTGGTTCTCGTCGCCGCTGCCGGTGCTGACGAAGGGCACCAGCAGCCCCGCCGGGCCCAGGGCGGCGGCGCCGGCGAGTCCGGCGAGCCCCTTGATGGCCCCGGCCTTGTTGGGCAGCACCGTCGGCTTGGCGAAGGTGCCGCCGATGTCCATCGGCATGGCCAGGTTCATCAGGCTGGCCTGCTTCGGGCGCGGCGCCAGCACCAGGTCCAGGCGCTCGGTGCCCAGGTCGATGGTGCCCTCGCCGGCCAGGGTCATGTTGGCGGTGTCGAAGAGGAAGGTGGCGGTGTCGGCGACCCCGTCGGTCACCGTCCAGCGCCCCACCATGCACTGGACCACGGTCACGTTCTCCTCGCCGGCCCAGGGCGCGATCTCGCGCATGACGTCGAAGGCCATGAATTCGGCATAGCGGTTGTCGACCCGCGCCGAGTTCATCGTCACCGCCACCGTGCCGGCGGTGGCGGCGAGCATCTCGCGCAGGGTGGCGCCGCTGCCGTTCAGGTCGATGCGCAATTCGGCGGCGCCGCCGCTCACCATCTCGGTGGCCCGCAACGCCCGCAGCAGGGCGCCGATCTCGACGCCCTCGGCGTTCACGCTCAGGCCCGCGGTCGGCGTCGCGCCGTCGGCGAGGGTCGCCTCGGCTGTCAGGGCGCCGCCGGCTAGGCGCGCCGACGGCGCCACCGTCAGGCGTCCGTCCGCCAGTCGCAGCCGCAGTTCCGCGCCTTCGGCCTCGACCTCGCCCGCCACCAGCCGCTCCACCGTCCAGGTGACGTCGGCGTCGAGGGCGCGCAACGGCCCCGTCGGCAGGGCGATGTCGGGAATGAGGCGCCCCGACGCCGGCGCCGCGGCGGCATCGGCGGCATCGGCGGCATCGTCCTTGGGCGCCGGCGGGCCGAGAACATCGACGGTGCGGAAGGTCCGCGAGGTCAGGCGCGCCGTCACCGCCGGGCGTTCGCCCGCCAGCGCCACCGTCGCCTCGCCGGCGATGTCGCTTTCGCCGATGCGCCCCGACAGCCCGGACAGGCGCAGGCCCTCGGGCGTGTCGGCCACCCGCGCGTCGAGGCTGACCGCCCCCGCCGGCGGCACCTCGACCCCCAGCAGCGCCGACAGCCCCGCCGGCTTTTCCGAGCGCACCTCCAGGGCGACGTCGATGCCCTTGACGCCGGTCAGATCGCGGACGCTGCCGGTGGCGGCGATGCGCCCGGTCTGGGCCTTGCCCACCGCCGCGTCAATGTCGGCCAGCGCCATCGCGCTCTCGTCGCCCTTCAGCCGCCCGCGGAAGCGGAAAGGGCCCATCGTGGGGGCCTCGACGCCGGCCAGCCGCAGCAGATCGGCGGCCTCGGTGCCCTCGGCGGCGACGGCGATGTCGACGGCGCTGGCCCCGGCGGTGCCGTCGACCGTCAGCAGGAAACCGCCATTGGTGAGGGTGAGCTTGAGGGGAAAGGCCTCCCCGCCGGTCAGCGCCCGCAGCGTCCCGACCGAGCCCTCCATCGTGAACGGCTGGGTGTTGACGCGGCCCTTTCCGTCGATGCCAAGCGGGGCGCTGGCGTTGGGGGCGCTGATGTCGAGATAGTCGAAGGCGGCGTTGGTCACGGTGCCGGCGCGGGCGTCGTGCCAGGCGATGCGCGCCTTCTCGATGCGCACGCTGTTGATCTCGACCTCGGTGCTGGGGGCCTCCCCCGTGGCGGCGACGGCGTCGGGCTGCGGCGCCGTGTCCGCCGTCGGCGGGCCCAGCACCCAGTTCCCCTGTCCCTGGGCGTCGACCTCCAGCAGGACGTCGGGTTCGACCAGCACCAGCCGTTCGACCCGCACGGTGCCGGTGATCAGCGGCAGCAGCGCCACCTTCGCCTCCAGGCGCTTGACACGAACCATCTCATCGCGCGAGCCGCCGGGCATGTTGGCGAAGGCGACGTCCTCGACCACCAGGCTCGGGCTCAGCGACAAGGCAAGGTGCAGATCGCCGTGGATGGCCAGATCGCGCCCGGTGGCGGCGGTGACCTGTTCGGCGATCAGGCTGCGGTACTGGTTGACGTCCAAGGACTTCACGACGGCGATCAGGCCGACGACGAACACCGCCACGCCGACGGCGGCGATCTTGACTACGGTACCGACACGCATTGCGCCCCCACCAATTCCGTGACCGTGGACACCAGACCGTCGTGGCGTTCGACGACAGCGTGGGCGCCGGCCGTGTGCAACTCGTTCGAATGATGATAGCCCCAGCCGACGCCAACCGCGTGCACCCGCGCCGCCCGCGCCATGAGCATGTCATAGCTGGTGTCGCCGATCATCACGGTGGCGCCCGGCTCGGCGCCGACCGCCGCCATCGCCGTCAGCAGCATCCCGGGATGCGGCTTGCCGGGGTTGTCGTCCGGGGTCTGGATGGTGACGAAGCGCCCGTGCAGCCCGTGGCGGTCCATCATCGCCTCGACCCCCCGCCGCGCCTTGCCCGTCGCCAGGCCCAGCACCCAGCCTTCGGCCTCAAGCGCCGCCAGCGTCTCCAGGGCCCCGGGGAACAACGGTTCGTGGTAGTCCGGCCGCTGGCGGTGATGGACGAAGGCGTCCTTGTAGGCCTCGGTCACCGTTTCGTGCACGTCGCGGGCGGCGCCGGGCAGCAGCGCGGCGACCGCCTCCAGCAGCGACAGCCCGATGACGCGCCGCACGGCCGCCGCCTCCGGAGCGGGATGCCCGCACCGCTCGCACGCGGCCCGCATGGCGGCGACAATATTGTGCTGGCTGTCGACGAGCGTGCCGTCGACGTCGAAAACCGCCAGGCGCAGGGGTGGCGACATTGTCTCCCGATCCGCTTGCATGTCCTCGTGCGAGGGTAACCAGTCGTGCCCGCCCGGGCCACCGCCAAGGCGCCCCCTGACCGCAGGTCTATGGCCGTTGGGAGAGGTCGCCCGCACGAAGGAGATAGCCGCCGACGCCGCCGGAGACAAGCACGCGAACGGGATCAGTGCGACAACAACAGGGGCATGTCGGCGTTGTTGAGCATGTAGCGCGTCACCCCGCCGAGGATGAGCTGCCGCAGGCGGCTGTGGGTGTAGGCGCCCATCACCAGCAAATCGGCGTCCATCTTCCGCACCTGCTCGTGCAGCGCCTCGCCGACGCCGCGGCCCGAGGCGGTGAAGCCGTGCTGCTCGGCCTCGATCCCGTGCCAGGCCAGATAGGCGGCGATCTCGGCCGGCGAGAGGGCCTCGTCCTCCACCTCGCGGGCGGCGAACACCGCCACCTTGTCGGCGCGGCGCAGCAGCGGCATGGCGGCGGCGATGGCCCGCACCGCCTCGACACTGCCGTTCCAGGCCACGGCGATGCGTCGCCCCAGAACCTCCGGCGCCCGCGGCGGCGCCACCAGCAGCGGCCGGCCGCTTTCCATCAGGGCGGCGTTGAGCGTCAGGATGGAGGGGAGCTCGCGGTCGGGCAGCGGCCGTGCCATCACCAGCATGTCGTAGAGCCGCCCGCAACGGCTGACGACATCCTCCTCGCGCCCGGTGCGGTCGCGCCATTCGGCGGACAGGCCCGGCCGGGGCTGCGGGATCTCCAGAATCTCGACCTGGTGCTGGCTGCACATCTGGTCGAACAAATGGCGGGTGGCGGTCGCGCGCTCGGCGGCCTGGTGCTCCGCCGCCTCGATCATCTCCTCGACCATGGCGCCGGACATGCCCTCGCCCACCAGCGGCACCGCCGCCGCCGGGTCGACGCGGACGTGCATGGCGACGACGTGGCTGTCGAACGTGCGGCCCAGCAGCATGGCGGTGGCCAGCGGCGAGGCGGCGGACTCGGCGTCGCTGAGGGGGGTGAGCAGGCGTCGGTAAGCGGTAGTCATGGCGTTTCTCCCTTGCGGGGGGCATTCCCCATTATGGAACGTCGCGGCGCGGCGAAAAAGGAAACTCCGTCATAATCCCAGCGCGCGGCGCGCCCGCGCCAGCGTCGCCTCGCGGGGGCCCGACGAATCGATGCGCCGCCAGGTCATCGCCCCGAGGTCGAGGGCGAGCTGGCGCTCCAGCACCGCCACGGTGGCGTCGGAGGCGTTGCCTCGCCGGCCGGCGACCCGCGCCCGCATCACCTCCGGCGGCGCCTCCAGCCACAGGCCGTCGAAGGGCACCCCGGCGGCGGCGGCCACCCGCGCGATGGCCTGGCGTTCGTCGGCGCGGGCGAACACGGCGTCGGCGACGACGGCATGGCCGGCCGCCAGGGCGGCGGCGGCTTCCTCGTACAGCCGGTCATAGGTGCGCCGCGTCATTGCCGCGCTGTAGCCTTCCGGCCCCAGGCGCTCCAGCACCGGCACGCCCATGATCTGCTTGCGCAGGACGTCGGTGCGCAGCACCAGCGCCCCCGGCGCCGCCCCCAGCCACGGCGCCGCCTCGCGCGCCAGGCGCGACTTGCCGCTGCCCGACAGGCCGCCCACCGCCACCAGGCGCGGCGGCGGCGGTCGCAGCAAATCGAGCGCGGCGGCCAGATAGGCGCCCGCCTCCCGCCGCAACCGCGCCGCCGCCGTCGCCGATTCGTGCGCCGCGGTGGTGGCGGCGACATGGGCGCGGATGCCGGCACGGCAGGACAGGAACAGCGGCAGCGCCGCCAAGGCGCCGTAGTCGCCGCTCGCCTCGGCATAGACGTTGAAGGCCGCGTTCGCCAGCCCCCGCAGGCCAAGCCGCTCCAGGTCCATGAGCAGGAAGGCGAGGTCGTACCAGACATCGACACAGGCGATGTCCTCGCTGAACTCGATGGCGTCGAAGGGCAGCGGCCGGCCTTCGAACAGGCAGATATTGGCTAGGTGCAGGTCACCGTGGCCGTGGCGCACCCGGCCGTCGCGGCGGCGGCGCTCCAGCAGCGGCGCCAGGCGCTCGCACAGGCGCTCGCTCTCGTCGCGCAGCCGGCTCACCGCCTCGTCCGCGAACACGGTCGGCACATGCGCGCGGAGGCATTCGTCGTTGTTGGCGACGGTCCAGCGCATCGCCGCGGCGCCGCCCTTGTCGGGGCGAGGCGGGGCGGCGGCATGGGCGGCGGCCACCGTCGCCGCCAGGGCCCGCGCCAGTTCGGGGGTCAGCGCGCCGCGCGCGGCCAGGCGGTCGAACTGGTCGTCGTCGGCAAAGCGCCGCATCGTCACCAGCCACTCCACCACCGGCCCGTCGCCATCGATCGCCAGCCCGCCGTCGTCGCCCCGGGTGACCGGCACCGCGCCCTCATACAGCGCCGGCGCGAAACGGCGATTGACCGCCACCTCCGCCTCGCAGGCGGCACGGCGCGCTTTGAGGGTGGTGAAATCCAGGAACGGCAGGCGCACGGCCCGCTTTACCTTGACGGCGCGCTTGCCGGCCAGGAAGACCACCGATATGTGCGTCTTCACCCGCCGGACCGGCCCCGCCCCGCCGTGGGCGTCGGGCGTGGCCAGGAAGGCGAGCACCTCCGCCTGACGATCGTCGCTCATGCGCGCCGCTCCGAACGCAACCCCGCCACCGTAACGGCTTTGGGACCGGCTGCAAACCGCCTCATCGCGCATTAACAACGTCGAACTGGAAAAATTTGATTCGCTCCCTTAGCCGCAGGAATGATACAAAATCTCCGGGGGTAGCCACCTTCCGGGTCCGTCTTGCGGGGCCGGTGGTTCGAGGGAGCGGCATAAGCGATGCGGACGCTTGCGTCCGCCGCGGGCGCCAGCCGACGCAACGCCGTCGTCGGCGTATTGGCGCTGTTGGCGGGGGTGACTGTTCTGGCGCTGTGGCTCGGGATCGACCGTCTCGAGAACGCGCGGTTTCGCGAGCACGAGCGCGCCAGACTCGCCGAAGCGGTGGCCAACAAGGCGATGCGCCTGACCGAAACCCTGGCGGGGCGCATCTTCACGGTACACGCGCTGGAGCTGCTGGCGCGGCTCGACCCCGATTTCGACGCCGAAACCTTTGCCCACCATGCCGCCAGCATCGCGGCGCCCGACGACGTGCGGGCGCTGGAGCTGGCGCCGGGCGGGATCATCCGCCATGCGTATCCCGTGGCAGGCAACGAGGCTGTCCTGGGGATCGACCTGACCTCGCTGCCGGAGCAGACGACCGCCGTGCAACGCACTGTCGACGCCGGCGATACCGTGGTGGCCGGGCCCGTGGCGTTGCTCCAGGGCGGGCGGGGCTTCCTCATACGCCGCCCGGTGTTCACGAACGGCGGCCACTATTGGGGCCTGGCCATCAGCGTCGTCGACGTCGACGGGCTGCTTGCCGCGGCCGGATGGCCGTGGGAGGACAGCGGCCTGCTCTGGGCGCTGCGCGGCCGCGACGGCGCAGGCGCGGCCGGCGAGGTCTTCGTCGGCGACGCCGGAATATTCGAGCGCGCCCCCGTCACGGCGGAACTGTCGGTGCCGGGCGGCGCCTGGCAGCTTGCCGCCGTGCCGGCGGCGGGGTGGCCGCTGCACCGGCCGCGCGCGGCCTTCTTCCGCATTGTCGGCCTTACCCTCGCGGCGGCGGCGGCCGTGGCGGTGTGGGCCATCCTCCGCCTGATCCAGGCCCGCGACGAGCGCGAGGCGCACCTGCGCCGCAGCGAGAAGAACCTGCAACGCATGTTCGAGGCCAATCCGCAGCCGGTGGTGGTGCTGCAGACCGAGGACGGCTGGATGCTGCGCACCAACGCCGCCGCCCAGGCCCTGCTGGCCCTCGACGGCGCCGGCGTGCGGCGGATAGGCGAATTCTTCGAGGACGCCGCCGACATGGAACGCCTGTTGGCGCGGGCGGCACGGCACGAGGCCCCGGCCACCGCGGAATGCTGCATCCGCGACGCCCGCGGCAACCGGCACTGGGTGTTGGTGGCGGCGGTGCCGGCGGCCTATTTCGACGCCGAGGCGATGATCGTCGGCTTCACCGACATCACCGGGCGGCGCGCCGACGAGGAACGCCTGCGGCAGCTTTCCCAGGCCGTCGAGCACGCCCCCGCCAGCGTCATCATCACCGACCGCCGGGCGCGCATCGCCTACAGCAACCCGATGTTCACCCAGGTCACCGGCTATCGGCCCGACGAGGTTCTGGGCAAGAACCCCAGCATCCTGGGTTCGGGGCTGACGCCGTATCAAAGCTATCGGCAGTTGTGGAAGACCATCCTCGCCGGCGAGGTCTGGCGCGGCGAGTTCATCAACCGGCGCAAGGACGGCGGCCTGTATTGGGAGTCGGCCGCCATCGCCCCGGTGCGGGACGAGCACGGCGAGATCACCCATTTCGTCGCCGTCAAGGCGGACATCACCGCCCAGAAGGACGCCGAGGCCCGCCTGCGCCAGGCCAAGGAGCAGGCCGAGCGCGGGATGCGGGCGCGCTCGGAATTCCTGGCCATGATGAGCCACGAGATCCGCACGCCCATGAACGGCATCATGGGCATGATCCAGCTTTTGCAGGACACCGACCTGACCCCGACGCAGCGCGACTATGTCGAGGTCGTCCGCCATTCCAGCGCCGCACTCGTCACGCTGCTGAACGACATCCTCGACTTCTCCAAGCTGGAGGCCGGCAAGCTGACGCTTGAGGACGAGCAGTTCGCGCCGCACGATCTCGTGACCTCGGTGGTGGCGCTGATGGCCCCGCGCGCCGAGGAAAAGGGCCTGCGCCTCGACATGCGCATTGCCGACGACGTGCCGCCGCATTTGCGCGGCGATTCCTCGCGTCTGCGGCAGGTGCTGCTCAATCTGGTCGGCAACGCCATCAAATTCACCGTCCAGGGCAGCGTCACCATCACCGTCAGCCGCCGCCCGGGCCCGCAGGCGGACACGGCCCGCCTGCACATCGCCGTCGCCGACACCGGCATCGGCGTGCCCGAGGACGCGCGCCAACGGCTGTTTGCCGACTACGAACAAGCCGACAGCAGCGTCGCCCGCCGCTTCGGCGGCACCGGCCTGGGGCTGGCGATCTGCAAGCGCATCGTCACCTTGATGGGCGGCGCGATCGGCGTCGACAGCCAGCCGGGGGAAGGCTCGACATTCTGGATCGAGGCTGCGCTGCCGGTCGCCGCGGCGACCCCGGAGGCGCCGGCCGACACCGGCCGTCCCGCCGATCACCGCCGCCGCGCACTGCGCATCCTGCTGGCCGAGGACAACGTCATCAATCAGAAGGTGGCGGTGGGCCTGCTAAGCCGGGCGGGCCATGCCGTCACCGTGGTTCCCGACGGCGGCGCCGCGGTGAAGGCGGCCGCCGACGGCGGCTTCGACCTGGTGCTGATGGACATGGAGATGCCGGAACTGTCGGGCGTGGAGGCGACGCGGCGCATCCGGGCGCTGCCCGGCGCCACCGGCCGCGTGCCCATCATCGCCATGACCGCCAACGCGATGGAAGGCGACCGCGAACGCTGCGCCGAAGCGGGCATGAACGGCTTCGTGTCCAAGCCGATCGACGCCGGGGCGCTGGAGCGGGCGCTGACGGAGGTGGCGGGCGAAGCCGGGGCGCCCGGCACCGGGGCGGCGCCCGCGGCCGGCGCGAGCGCCGCCGCCGAGGTGATCGACGCGGGGCGCGTCGCCGAACTGCGCGACGCCCTGGGCGAGGGCTATTTCGAAACGCTTCTGGATGATTACCTGGCCTTCGCCGTCGCCACGCAGCAGGAACTGCGCATCGTCAACCTCGACGATCTGGACACCCTGCGGCGCCTCGCCCATGAAGTCCTCGGCACCGCCAGCAATTTCGGCCTTGCCGCCGTCGCCGCCGCCGCCGAGGCCGCCGATGCCGCCTTTCGCGGCCGGGACCGCGGCGCCATCGCTGAGCACGTCATGGCGCTCATCCAGCGGCTGGAGGAAACCGAACAGCGCCTGCGGACGCTGAAGGCCGCCCAGCCCGCCGATTAGGCCAGGGGTGATCCGCTCACGTTGAGGCGGTCAATTGACCACCGGCGGCGGCGCGCGCAGGACGTCGGCCTCGCCCCCGCGCGGGAGATGGCGCAGGACCGGCCCCAGGTGCCGCGCCGTCCAGGCCGCCGCCAGCGCCGCCTCGCCCCCGAGCAACGGCATGTCGGCGAGGGCGCGCAGCGCCCGCTCTACCGGATCCTTGGGGCGCGGCAGCACTTCCAGGCGTACCGGCGCCTCGGCGCCGAGGCCGGCGAGATTGCGGGCCGCCGCCACCGCCGCGCCGAAGCCGCCGAGGCTGTCGACGAGGCCGACGGCATGGGCGTCGGCGCCGCTCCAGATGCGGCCGCGCGCCACCGCCTCCAGCGCGTCGACGCTCAGGCCCCGCCCCTCTGCCGCCTTGGCGACGAAATCGTCATAGATGGCGTCGAGGCCCCTTTGCAGGCCCTCCCAGGCGCCGTCGGGGAAGGGGACGTTGGTGCTCCACATCGGGGCGTTGGCGCCGATGGCGATGCGGTCCCAGTTCACCCCCAGCTCGCGCCAGAACTCGCCCAGGACCAGCTTGCCGGCGAAGACGCCGATCGAGCCGGTGACCGTGCCGGGCTGGGCGATGATGCGGTCGGCGGGCATGGCGACGAAATAGCCGCCCGAGGCGGCGGTGCTGCCCAGCGACACCACCACGGGCTTGCCCTGCTCGCGCGCCCGCACCACCTCGCGCCAGATGCTGTCGGAGCCGACATAGGAGCCGCCGGGGCTGTCCACCCGCAGGATGATCGCCCGCACGGCATCGTCGGCGGCGGCCTCGCGCAGCGCCTTGACGATGCGGTCTGGGTCGGCGGTGCGCTGCTGCAGCGGCGAGGGCGACGCCTCCTCTTGGATGGTGCCGACGACATGGATCAGCGCCATCTTGGCGCCGGCGCTGAAGGGACCGTCGATGCGCGCGCCATAGGCGGCAAGGTCGACGGTCCTGGTGCCGCCGACATGCGCGGCCTCGGCCTCGTCGCGATAGCCCAGGCGGTCGACCAGGCCGGCCTCCAGCGCCTCCTGCGCCAGCAGGGGGGCGCGGTCGACCAGCGCCCGCAGGGCGGGGCCGTCGACGCCGCGTTCCTCGCTCACCGCCGCCGTCCAGGATTCGAACCAGGAATCCAGCAGCGCCCGCACCGACTCCTCATAGGCTTCGGTGAAGCCGCGCTCGGTAAGGATGTCGATGGCGGACTTGTATTCGTGGCGGGCGGCGAACTGCGGTTCGATCTCCAGCTTGTCGAGGGCACCGCGCAGAAACGGCGACTCGGCCATGAAACCGGTCACCGCCACCGTGCCGGACGGTTGCAGCCAGATCTCGTCGAAGGCGCTGGCGACGTAATAGGCGACGGTGCCGGGCCCGAAGCCGCCGATGGAGTCCGAGAACACCGCCGTCGGTTTGCCGGCGGCGCGGAAGGCGCGCACCGCCGCGCGCACCTCCTCGGCGTGGGCCATGCTCATCCCGCCGCCGCCGCCGACACGGGCGAACAACCCCACCACGCGGTCATCATCGGCCGCCGCCTGCATGGCCTCGACGAACCGGCGCAGGCGGTAGGGGCCCTCGTCGGGGATCAGCCGCGCCAGGACGTTGCGCGACGGCGTCTCGGCAAGGCCGCGGTCCAGATCCAGCGTCAACACCATCCGCTCGGGCAGCGGCTCGGGGCCGCGGGTGGCCAGGAAAACGGCCACGGCGACCGTCGCCACCACCACAAGCAGGCCGATGACGGCAAGGATGCCGAACAGGAAACGTCGCAGGAAGCGGAAAAAACGCATCGAAGCCCCTCCGGGCGCACGCCTGTTCCGCTGATAGCGGCCGCGGCCGGGGAGGTCAATGCCGAAGCGCGGCGCTATGCCCGATGGTCATGCCGCGCCAGATAGTCCTCCAGGGCCTCGTGCAGGATGGCCTGCATCGTGCGGCCGCCGGCAGCAGCGAAGGCGCGGAAACGGGCGTGGCGGGTCTTGTCGAGGCGCAGCGTCACCCCCACCCGCACCCGCACCGCCTGGGGCGCCGCCGTCGACGGCAGCACCAGCGGCACCACCTTGGGGCGCTCTCCCGCCGGCGCCGGGGTGGAGGGCGGCCGAAGGCGCAGCGAGGTGAATCGCTCCGGGTTGCGCGGCGGGGCCTCGGGGCGCAGGGCCGGGGCCGCCTCGCCCTTGGCGGCCAGCAGGTCGTGAAGGCGCGGCGCCGGCATCAGCGGGCCTCGGCGTAACGGCGCCCGAAGGCGCGGCCGCCGGCGGGCACCGAAAGCGTCGCCGCGGCGAACAGCGGCCCGCCGGCCGCCGCGTGGGCGCCGTGCGCCTTGCGGCAGACCTTCTCCAGACGGGCGTCGAGATACCGCCACAACTGCGCGATCTCATCGGCGGAGCGGGACTTGGGGGCGCCTTCCATCACCGTGCGGCCATTGATCATGCAGCTGGCGAAGTCGGTACGGTGGTGGACGGTGACCGGTGCCACGGTGCCGTGCTGCGACAGCGTCACCGCCGCGTCGGCGGTGATGCGGGCGCGGGCGGTGGCGGCGTTGACCACGAAGACGAAAGGCTTGTCCAGGGCCTCGGCCATGTCGATGGTGCCGACGGCGGCCCGGAGGTCGTGGGGGCTGGGGCGGATCGGAATGGCCACCAGCGTCGCCGCCTCGACGACGCGCCGGATGGCGTGGGTCAGCGCCGGCGGCGTGTCGACGACCGCCAGCTTGACGCCGGCGCCGGCCAGGGTGGCCAGATCCTGCTCCAGATCCTCCAGGCGGGCGCGGGCAAACAGCGGCGTCGGGCTCTCGCGCTCGTTCCACCAATCGGCAAGGCTGCCCTGCGGGTCGGTGTCGATGAGCGCCACCGGCCCCGCGCCGGCGCGCTCGGCCTCGACGGCCAGGTGCCCGGACAGCGTCGTCTTGCCGGTGCCGCCCTTCTGCGAAGCCATCACGATCACGCGCATCTGCCGCTCCTCCCGTTCCGCCCCCTGGCAGGGGGCATGTCCCAGCCACATCAGGCTAGGGCAATCGGGCGCCGATGTTCTGTGACGGGTGTCACCGCGTCTGCGCGGACCAGGCCCTAGCCGCACTGGGCGCGGTGGAGCAGCAGGTGGTCGACGAGCACGCAGGCCAGCATGGCCTCGGCCACCGGCACGGCGCGGATGCCGACGCAGGGATCGTGGCGGCCGCGGGTGACCACCGCGACCTCCTCGCCGTGAACGTCGACGCTGTGGCGGGGCGTGGTGATGGAACTGGTCGGCTTCACCGCCAGGCGCGCCACCACGTCCTGGCCGGTGGATATGCCGCCGAGGACGCCGCCGGCATTGTTGGAGCGGAAGGCGACGGCGCCGTCGTCGGCGATGACCATTTCGTCGCCGTGGTCCTCGCCGCGCTGGGCGGCGCTGGCGAATCCGGCGCCGATCTCCACCCCCTTGACGGCGTTGATGCTCATCAGCGCCTTGGCGATGTCGGCGTCGAGCTTGTCATAGACGGGCGCCCCCAGCCCGACCGGCACGCCCTGGGCCACCACCTCGACCACCGCGCCCACCGACGAGCCCTGCCCGCGCACGCCGTCCAGGAACTCGGCCCAGGCGGCGGCCGTGGTGGCGTCGGGGCAGAAGAAGGGGTTGCGCTCGACCTCCTCCCAGTCCCAGCGGCCGCGGTCGACGGCGTGGGGGCCCATCTGGACCAGCGCGCCGCGCACCCGCAGGCGTCCCTCGCCCAGCAGCGCGTCCAGCACCTGGCGCGCCACCGCTCCGGCCGCGACCCGCATGGCGGTTTCGCGGGCCGAGGCGCGCCCGCCGCCACGCCAGTCGCGGATGCCGTATTTGCGCCAATAGGTGTAGTCGGCATGGCCGGGGCGGAACTGCTCGGCGATGGCGTCGTAATCCTTGCTGCGGGTGTCGACGTTCTCGATCAGCAGCCCCACCGGCGCGCCGGTGGTGTGGCCTTCGAAGACGCCCGAGAGGATGCGCACCGTGTCGGGTTCGCGGCGCTGGGTGGTGTGGCGCGACTGGCCGGGACGGCGGCGGTCCAGCCACCGCTGGATGTCCCCCGCCTCCAGCGGCACCCGCGGCGGCACGCCGTCGATGACGCCGCCGATGGCCGGCCCGTGGCTCTCGCCGAAGGTGGTGAAGCGGAAGATATGGCCGAAGCTGTTTCCCGGCACGGCCCCAATCCTCGATCTGGATCAGTCGTCGCGGCTGACGGTAATGTCGGGGGCGTCCACCGCCTTCATGCCGACGACGTGATAACCGCAGTCGACGTGGTGGACCTCGCCCGAGACCCCCGACGACAGGTCGCTGAGCAGATACAACCCGGCGCCGCCGATGTCCTCCAGGGTGACGTTGCGCTTCAGCGGCGAATTATATTGGTTCCACTTGAGGATATAGCGGAAATCGCCGATGCCCGAGGCCGCCAGGGTCTTCATCGGCCCCGCCGACAGCGCGTTGACGCGGATATTGTCGCCGCCCAGGTCGACGGCAAGATAACGCACGCTGGCCTCCAGCGCCGCCTTGGCGACGCCCATGACGTTGTAGTGCGGCATCACCCGCTCGGCGCCGTAATAGGTCAGGGTCAGCAGGCTGCCGCCATTGGGCATCAGCGCCGCGGCGCGCCGGCAGGCGGCGGTAAAGGAGTAACAGGAGACATTCATGGTGCGGGCAAAATTGTCCGCCGTGGTATCGACATAGCGGCCCTTGAGCTGCTCCTTGTCGGAATAGGCGATGGCATGAACCAGGAAGTCCAACTCGCCCCAGGCGCCGCGCACGGTCTCGAAGGCCGCATCCAGGCTGGCCTCGTCGGTAACGTCGCAGGGCAGCACCAGCTTGGCGCCGACGGACTCGGCCAGCGGCCGCACGCGGCGTTCCAGCGCCTCGCCCTGGTAGGTGAAGGCCAGTTCCGCCCCTTGCGCGGCGGCGGCCCGGGCAATACCCCAGGCAATCGAGCGGTCGTTGGCGACCCCCATGACAAGGCCCTTCTTGCCGGCCAGAATCGGCGTGTCGGCGTTCATGCGCTTCCTCATCCTTCCTCGGAACGTCGGCGCCGTGGCGCCTTCTGCGACAGGCGGGCGCATCCTACACTAAAGGCTTGAGCGGGCAAAGGCGGATGGCCGGCGCCCCGGGCGGACAGGCTGGAGGCACCGATGGCGATGCGGACCCTGGTTTCCAACGAGCGCCTGGCGGGCGGCGGGCGCTTCGCCCGCTATGTCGCGGTGCGCTTCTTTGCCGACGACGCCCTGCGCGCCGCCGCCGCCCTTGCCTACACTTCGCTGCTGGCGCTGGTGCCGCTGCTGGCCATCGGGCTGGCGCTGCTGGCGGCCTTTCCGGCCTTCGACGACGTCCGCGGGCAGTTGCAGCAGTTCGTCTTCGAGAATTTCGCCCCCGACATCGGCGCCGCCGTTCAGGAGCATGTGGCCGAGTTCGTGGCGCGGGCGGGGGAACTGACGGCGGCCGGCGTCGTCGGCCTGGGGGTGGCGGCGGTGCTGCTGCTGGTCACGGTCGAGACGGCGCTCAACGAGATCTTCCGCGTCGCCCGGCCGCGGCCGCCGCTGTCGCGGCTGTTCATGTACTGGACGCTGATAACCCTGGGGCCGCTGCTGGTGGGGACCAGCCTGTCGCTGTCCGGCTATGTCGCCGCCGTCGAGGCCTGGGCGGCGGCGCGGGGCCTGCCGCCGGGGATGCTGTCGCAGGTGCTGCCGACGCTGCTGGTGGTGGTGGCCTTCGCGCTGCTGTATTTCGCGGTCCCCAACCGGCGCGTGCGCCTGCTGGACGCGCTCATCGGCGGCATCTTCGCGGCGCTGCTGTTCGCGGGGCTGCGTTTCGGCTTCGGCATCTATGTCGCCAACGCCCGCGTCTATCAGTCGCTGTACGGCGCGCTGGCGGCGGTGCCGCTGTTTCTGTTGTGGATGTTCCTGACCTGGGCGGTGGTGCTGCTGGGCGCCGAATTGACGGCCTCGCTGCCCGAATGGCGCAGCGGCCGCCGCCGCCCCGAGGCGGTGCCGGGGCCGCGCCGGCGCCTCGCCCTCGCCCTCGACGTTCTCGCCGCCGCCTATCGGGCCGGCGGCCGCGCCGGGACGCCGGGCGTCAGCCGCCGCGAACTGCTGCACGCCACCGCCGCCGACGAACCCGCGATCACCGCCGTGGCGCGCGCGCTGCTCGCCGCCGGCTTCCTCGCGCGCGGCGAGGACGGCGAGCGGCTGCTGCTGGCCCGCGACCCCGAGACGGCGACGGTCTATGACCTGCTGCACGCCCTGGGGCTGGCCCTGGCCGATGGCAGCGGCGACGCCACCCCCGACGGCGCCCTGATCGCCCGCCTCGACGTTTGCCAGCGCGAGGCCCTGGCCGTTGACCTGAAGACCATGCTGAAGCGACGCACCGCCCGGCACCGCAAAAGCGCGTCCTAGGAGCGGCGCGGCGCTCCTAGGAGGCGGTGTCGTGCCAGTCGCCGATGCGCGCGGCGATGTCGTGCCGGGTGTCCTCGGGCAGATGCGCCAGCTCCTCCGACAGCCGGCGCAGCAGGGTGCGGGTGGCGTAAAGCTGGTCGAGGAGGTCGAGCACCACCGGCACCACCTCGTCGTCGAGGTCCAGGTCGCGCTTGAGGTCGGCGATCAGTTGCAGGCGGGCGACGTCGGCGGCGTCGAAGTGCAGGTCGCCGCCCTCCTCCAGCGGTCGCACCCAGCGGCGCCGCACCCAGGCGCGGATTTCGCCGCCCTCCAGTTGCAGCCGCGCCTGAACCTCGGTCAGGGTCATCACCGTGGTCATTGCCCCGGACCCGCCTTGCCGCGCACGTCATAGGGGTGCGCCTCGCTCCAGCGGCGCAGGAAGGCTTCGAGTTCGGGGTCGGGGCGCTCGGGCAGCACCACCTTCAGATGCACCAACTGGTCGCCGCGCTTGCCGCCCTTGGCAATGCCCTTGCCGCGCAGGCGCAAGGTCGAGCCGGTGTTGGCGCCGGCGGGCACGGTGAGGGAGACCTCGCCGTCGATGGTGGGCGCGGCGATCTTCGCCCCCAGCACCGCCTCGGGCAGCGACACCGGCAGGTCGAGGTGCACGTCGAGGCCCTTGCGGGTGAAGTGCGGGTGCGGGGCCACCTTGACTTCAACGAAGGCATCCCCCGGCGGGCCGTTGCCGACGCCGGCATTCCCCTGCCCCTTGAGCCGCAGCGTCTGGCCGTCCTCGGTGCCGGCGGGGATGCGCACCTCAAGGCTCTTGCCGCTGGGCAGGGTGATGCGCTGGCTGCCGCCCCGCGCCGCCTCCAGAAAGCCGATCTGCAACGAGTAATGGGCGTCGGCGCCGCGCATACTGAATTCGTGCTCGGCGGTGTCGGCGCCGAAGCCGCGGCCGCCGCGGCGGCCGAAAATCTCGGAGATGATGTCCTCGGCCGAGAAGCCGCCGGCGCGGTACTTGCCGCCCTGGGCGCCCTCGGCATAGGCGCGATACCCGCCCCAGCGCGGCCGCTCGGCGCCGGCGGCGTCGATCTCGCCGCGGTCGTAGCGCGCCTTGCGGTCGGGATCCGACAGGAAGTCGTAGGCGGCCGAGACCTCCTTGAAGCGGTCCTCGGCCTTGCGGTTGCCGGGGTTCAGGTCCGGGTGCAGCTTGCGCGCCAGGGCACGATAGGCCTTCTTGACCTCGTCGCCGCCGGCGCCCTTCTTCAACCCCAGAACGTCATAAGGATCCTTCGCCATCGACCGCCGTCGCTCCCAACCCGACAAGAATGGGGACGGCGGCGCGCGGGCGGCGCCGTCCCCGAAGGGATTTAGGAAGCTACTGAACGATCTGCCAGGAGCCGTCGGGCTGCTGACAGGCGGTGCCGTAGGCGGTTTCGGTGTTGCCGCCGACGGTGACCGTCGTCTGGTACTCCCGGCAATAGCGGCCCGACTCGGACTGGCCGTCGCGGGTGGGGGTGAAGGTGCCGTAATTGCCGGAATCGGGGTTGTTCCAGCGGATGGTCTCGCCCACCGGCGCCGCGTGCGCCTGCACCTGGGCCTGCTGCATCGCCTGGCGGTCGGCGCGGTCGAGCGATTTGCCGACCTCGCTGCCGATCCAGGCGCCGATCAGCGTGCCGGCGGCGGTGGTGGCCAGGCGGCCGGAGCCGCCGCCGAACTGGGCGCCGGCGACCGCCCCGCCGATGCCGCCGAGGATGGTGCCGGCGGTTTCCTTGTCGCCGCGCTCGTTGGCGCAGCCCGCAACGAAGGTGACGGCCAGGAGAAGAACGGCTATAGGTCTGAAAACGGTCATCATCGATCTCGCGCTGCAAGGGGTACGGGGGTCAGCGGATTGTGGGGCATTTCAGGCCTTTTGGCGAGCCCATTCACAGCATAGAACCAGGCATAGAACCATCCGATGAACAATCGCCCGAACACCGTCAAAAAGGCGTGACGATGTCGCATCCCCAAGACCCGATCGAGCACTTCCGGCACTGGCTGCGCGAGGCGGAAGCCTCGGAACCCAACGACCCCACCGCCACCGCGCTGGCCACCGCCGACGCGCGCGGCCGCCCGTCGGTGCGCATGGTGCTGCTCAAGGGCGTCGACGCCGGCGGGTTCGTCTTCTACACCAATCTGGAAAGCCGCAAGGGCCGCGAACTGGCCGAGAACCCCCACGCCGCCCTGTGCTTTCACTGGAAGAGCCGCCGCCGTCAGGTGCGCGTCGAGGGGGCGGTGGAGCCGGTTTCCGACGCCGAGGCGGATGCCTATTTTGCTTCACGGCCGCGCGGCAGCCAGATCGGCGCCTGGGCCTCGCGGCAGTCGCGCCCGCTGTCGGGGCGGTTCGAACTGGAGCGGCGCATCGGCGAATTCGCCGCCAAATACGGCCTGGGCAAGGTGCCGCGGCCGGCGCACTGGTCGGGTTTCCGGCTGCTGCCGGCGGCAATCGAGTTCTGGCAGGACCGGCCGTTCCGGCTGCATGACCGCTTCGTCTATCACCGGCTGGAGGACGGTTCGTGGCGGATGGAGCAACTGTTCCCGTGACGCCCGACGAGGAAGGGCTGCGCAACGGCCGCCTGATGCGGGCGGCGACCTACGCCGCCGTGGCGACGGCGGCGGTGCTCATCGTCGTCAAGATGGCGGCGTGGATGCTCACCGGCTCGGTGGCGATGCTGTCGACGCTGATCGATTCGCTGCTCGACGCCGCCGCCTCGGTGGTCAACCTCATCGCCGTGCACCACGCCCTGCAGCCCGCCGACCGCGAGCACCGCTTCGGCCACGGCAAGGCGGAACCCCTGGCCGGGCTGGGCCAGGCGGCGTTCATCACCGGCTCCGCCGCCTTCCTGGTCATCGAGGCCGGCAGCCGGCTGGCCACCCCGCAGCCGGTGGCGCGGGGCGAGGTGGGCATCGCGGTGATGATCTTCGCGATCATCGCCACCCTGGCGCTGGTGGCCTTTCAGCGTTACGTGGTGCGCAAGACGGGGTCGGTGGCGGTGAACGCCGATTCGCTGCACTACGCCGGCGACGTGCTCATCAACGGCAGCGTCATCATCTCGCTGCTGCTGGCCACCGGGTTGGGCTGGACCTTCGCCGACCCGCTGTTCGCGCTGGGGATCGCCGTCTACCTGATCTACAACGCCTGGGGCATCTTCCGGGAATCGCTGAACCTGCTGATGGACCGCGAGTTCGAGGAAGCCGAGCGCCAGCGCATCCGCGATATCTGTCTCGCCCACCCCGACGTCCAGAACATGCACGACCTGCGCACGCGCTCGTCGGGGCAGCAGCAGTTCATCCAACTGCATCTGGAACTGGACCCGGCGATGACCCTGCTGCAGGCCCACGCCATCGCCGACGAGGTCGAGCTTGCCATCCGGCGAACCTACCCCCAGGCCGACGTGATCATCCACCAGGATCCCGCCGGCCTGTGGGAGGTTCACCCCAAGTTCTGACCGATCGCTCGAATCAGCCGAAAAAGGCGCAGCCGGGCTTGACCCCCGCCCGGCGCAGCATGATCGCCAGCGGGCAGAAGCGGGTGAAGGCGGCCTGCAGCATGTTCAGCCCCACGAAGGCGGCCAGGAACAGCCAATAAGGGTGGAAAAGCTGCGACAGCGCCAGGCTGAGCAGGATAACCGTCCCCGCAAAGGCGAGAACAACACGATCGACGTTCATGCTAACCTCCGGTCCAGATGGGGTGGCGCGCGCTCGCGGAAAAGGCGCCGCGCATCCCTCGCTCTTGATAAATTAGTCTTGCCTAATATATACGTCAAGCAGATGCTTGACCCGTCGCCCTAGACCGTAAGGAGCAGCCCCCATGAAGCGAGTCGCCGTCGTCCTGCTGGCGCTCATCGCCGCCGCGCCGCCGGCCGCCGCCGCCGAGGATGGCCGTTTCGTCGTCCGCGAGCGGGCCGTCGAGGACATGAAGGCGGTGTTCGCCACCGTGGAAAGCGTCGACGAGACGCGGGCGCGGGCGCGCCGCGGCGGCACCGTCACCGAACTGGCCGTGGACGACGGCAGCCAGGTGACGGCGGGCGAAACGATCGCCTTCGTGCATGACGACAAGCTGGCGTTGGAGATGCAGGCGGTCGAGGAACGCCTGCAATCGCTGGAGGCGCAACGCGAATTGGCGGCCATCGACCTGCGCCGGGCGCGCGAGTTGCGCAGCACCGGCGCCGCCAGCCAGGCGCGCGTCGACGACGCCGAGACGCAGCTTGCCGTCGCCGAGCGCGGGTTTGCGGCGATGCAGGCCGAACGCGCGGTTGTGGCTCAGCGCATGAAGGAGGGCGCGGTGCTGGCCCCGACCTCGGGGCGGGTGCTGAAGGTTCACGTTACCGACGGCACCGTGGTGATGCCGGGCGAGGTGGTGGCGACCATCGCCGTCGACCGCTACATCCTGCGCGCCCATCTGCCGGAGCGCCACGCCCGCCACATGAGCATGGGCGACGCCGTGCAGGTGGGGGGGCGCGGCATGGCGCCCGCCGGCGACGATGTGCGCGAGGGCCGGGTGATCAAGGTTTTCCCCACCATCGAGCAGGGCCGCGTGGTGGCCGACATCGAGGTCGACGGGCTGGGCGACTATTTCGTTGGCGAGCGGGTGCGGGTCTATGTCTCCACCGGCGCGCGCCGCGCCTTCGTCGTGCCCGAGGACTATGTCTATCGCCGCCACGGCCTCAGCTATGTGCGCCTGGCCGAAGGCGCCGAGGTGCTGGTGCAGCCGGGCCTGCCGGTCGCCGACGGCATCGAAATACTCTCCGGCCTGCGTGACGGCGACGTGGTGGTGGCCCCATGACGAAGCTGGGTCTTTCCGGGCATCTTACGCGGGCCTTCATCCGCTCGCCGCTGACGCCGCTGCTGCTGCTGGCCTCGCTGGCGGTGGGGCTGATCGCGCTGGCGCTGCTGCCGCGCGAGGAGGAACCGCAGATTTCGGTGCCGATGGTGGACATTGTCGTCCAGGCCAACGGCTTCCGCGCCGTCGACGCCGTCGAGCTGGTCACCAAGCCGCTGGAGGCGATCCTCAAAAGCATCAACGGGGTCGAGCACGTCTACTCGCAGACCCAGGACGACCACGTCGTCGCCACCGCCCGCTTCGACGTCGGCACCGACGAGGACGCCGCCATCCTGCGCGTGCACGAGGAAATCCGCGCCCACATCTCCGACCTGCCGCACGGCATCCCCGAACCGCTGATCGTCGGGCGCGGCATCAACGACGTGGCCATCGTCACCCTCACCCTGGCCGGCACGGCGGGCCATGAGGACCGCTGGGACGCCAACGCCATCCACAACGTCGCCGAGGAACTGCGCAACGAACTGGTCAAGGTCGAGGATGTCGGCCTCAGCTATGTCGTCGGCGGCACCCACAACCAGATTCGCGTCGAGCCCGACCCCGAGGCCCTGGCGCTGTACGGCGTGACGCTGAACCAGCTTGTCGACAAGGTCGAGAACGCCAACCGTTCCTTCATGGTCGGCGCCCTGCGCGCCGAAGGCGCCGCCGTGCCGGTGGTCGGTGGCCAGACCCTCAACGGCTTCGCCGACATCGGCAGCCTGCTCATCGCCACCAATGACGGCCGCCCCGTCTATGTGAAGGACGTGGCCGAGGTGGTGGTCGGCGGCGCCCCCGTCGAGCACCAGGTCTGGCACCTGGCCCCCACCGACGACGGCGGCCTGCGCAAGGCGCCCGCGGTCACCCTGGCGCTGGCCAAGCGCCCCGGCGCCAACGCGGTGGTGGTGGCCGAGGAGGTGCTGGCGCGGCTGGACATGGTGCGCGGCGATCTGGTGCCCGAGAGCCTGGAGGTCTCGGTAACGCGCAACTATGGCGAGACGGCCCAGGACAAGGCGGACTGGCTGCTCAAGAAACTGGCCATCGCCACCATTTCCATCGTGCTGCTGATGACCCTGCTGCTGGGCTGGCGCGAGGGGCTGGTGGTGCTGGTGGTGGTGCCGGTGACCATCCTGCTGACGCTGTTCGCCTCCTGGCTGATGGGCTACACCATCAACCGCGTCAGCCTGTTCGCGCTGATCTTTTCCATCGGCATCCTGGTCGACGACGCCATCGTCGTGGTCGAGAACATCGTCCGGCACTGGCGCATGAACGACGGCCGCCCCCGCCTGCAGGCCGCCATCGAGGCGGTGGCCGAGGTCGGCAACCCCACCATCGTCGCCACCCTGACCATCGTCGTCGCGCTGCTGCCGATGATGTTCGTCTCCGGCCTGATGGGCCCCTATATGAGCCCCATCCCCGCCAATGCCTCGGCGGCGATGATCTTCTCGTTCTTCGTGGCGGTCATCATCACCCCCTGGCTGCTGTACCTGATCGCCGGGCGCGGCGACCACGGCGGCGGCGGCGGGCACGGCGCCGAGGGCGAGATCGGCGGCATGGGCCGGCTGTACATGCGCGTGGCGCGGCCGCTGCTGCGCGGGCGCTGGCGCGCCAAGCTGTTCCTGCTGGCCACCGGCGTCGCCACCGTCGCCGTGATGGGGCTGTTCTACAGCCGCGACGTCACCGTCAAGCTGCTGCCCTTCGACAACAAGTCCGAGATGCAGGTGGTCGTCGACCTGCCGGAAGGCTCGTCGCTGGAGGATACCGACCGCGTGCTGACGGCGGCGGCGGCGCGCTTGGCGGACATGCCGGAACTCGCCGACATCCAGGCCTATGCCGGCACCTCGGCGCCGTTCAACTTCAACGGTCTGGTGCGCCACTACTATCTGCGCGCGCAACCGGAACTGGGCGATCTGCAGATCAACCTCGTCCACAAGGACGACCGCGACCGCGCCAGCCACGCCATTGCGCTGGAGGTGCGCGAGCGCCTCGCCGACCTGCCGGTGCCCGAGGGGACCAGCATCAAGGTCGCCGAGGTGCCGCCCGGCCCGCCGGTGCTGGCCACGCTGCTGGCCGAGGTCTACGGCCCCGATGCCGACACCCGCCGCGCCGTCGCCGGCCGCGTCCGCGACGCGTTCGAGGACGTGCCCTTCGTGGTCGACGTCGACGATTCCTTCGGCGCCCCCACCGAGCGCCTGCGCCTGGCCATCGACCAGGAGGCGCTGGAGTTCCACGGCGTCGAGCAGGAGGCCGTCTACGACACCATCGGCGCCCTTTTGGGCGGCGTCCGTGTCGGCTATTCCCAGCGCGGCGAAGGCGCCGACCCCATCGAAATCGTCATCCGCCTGCCCAAGACGCAACTGACGCCCGGCGAGCGGCTGCTGAGCACCCCGGTCCCCGGCCGCCACGGCATCGTCGAGCTGGGCGACGTGGTCACCGCCACCCGCGAGGCGGCGTCCTTCCCGATCTTCCGGCGCAACGGCCGCTTCGCCGAGATGGTCACCGGCGAGCTGGCGGGCGAATACGAGGCCCCCGTCTATGGAATGCTGGCGGTGCAGGATCGCCTGGAGGCGATGGACTGGGACGAGGTCGAGGCCCCGGCCATCGGCTATTACGGCCAGCCCCGCGACGAAAGCCGCTCCACGCTGCTGTGGGACGGCGAGTGGGAGATCACCTATGTCACCTTCCGCGACATGGGCGCCGCCTTCGCCGTCGCCATCCTGGGCATCTATCTGCTGGTGGTGGCGCAGTTCGGCTCGTTCAAGGTGCCGCTGGTGATCCTGACGCCGGTGCCGCTGACGCTGATCGGCATCGTGCTGGGGCACTGGGCCTTCGACGCCCCCTTCACCGCCACCTCGATGATCGGCTTCATCGCCCTGGCGGGCATCATCGTGCGCAATTCGATCCTGCTGGTGGACTTCATCAAGCACCGCCAGGCCGAGGGCGCGGTGCTGCGCCAGGCGTTGCTGGAGGCCGGGGCGATCCGCTTCAAGCCCATCTTCCTGACCGCCGCCGCGGCGATGGTGGGCGCCGCCTTCATCCTGCCCGACCCCATCTTCCAGGGCCTGGCGATCAGCCTGGTGTTCGGGCTGGCGTCCTCGACGGCGCTGACCCTGCTGGTCATCCCGGCGATCTATGTCTGGCTGCGCGACGACGGCCAGGGCTTCGGCGGCGCCGGCGGCAAACGGACGGAGGCGCGGGAGGAGGCCGAGGCGCCGGCGTGACCGGCCCCGGCGCCGTCAGCCCTCGGCGGCGGGCGTTTCCTCGTCGCGCCGCGCCGCGAGGAGGAACTCCTTGTTGCCCTCCGGGCCGGTGATGGGGCTTTCGGCGATGCCCAGCACCCGCCAGCCCGGCAGGCCGTCGAGCCAGGCGCGGATGCGCTGGCAGACCTCGTCGTGCAGGGCCGGGTCGCGCACCACGCCCCCCTTGCCGACGCGGCCCTTGCCGACCTCGAACTGCGGCTTGATCAGGGCCACCAGCGCCGCGCCCGGCGCCGTCAGCGCCAGCGGCGCCGGCAGCACCACCTCCAGGCCGATGAAGCTGGCGTCGCAAACCACCAGGTCGATGGGCTCGGGCACCTGCTCGTGGCCGAGATGGCGGGCGTTGGTGCGCTCCAGCACCACGACGCGCGGATCGGTGCGCAGTTTCCAGGCAAGCTGGCCGTGGCCGACGTCGACGGCATACACCCGCGCGGCGCCACGGGCGAGCAGCACGTCGGTGAAGCCGCCGGTGGAGGCGCCGACGTCCAGGCAGACCTTGCCGACCGGGTCGATGCCGAAGGCGTCAAGCCCCTTGACCAGCTTCAGCCCGCCGCGCGACACCCAGGGGTGGTCCTGGCCGCGCACCGCCAGCGCCACGTCCTCGGCCACCGCCTGGCCGGGCTTGTCCAGGCGGCGTTCGCCGCTGAACACCAGCCCCGCCATCACCAGCGCCTGGGCACGGCGACGGCTGTCGGCGAGGCCGCGGTCGACGAGAAGTTGATCCAATCGGCGCTTCATGGCGTTGAAACCCTAGCCCGTCGCGCCGTAAGTATGAAGCCTCAACCGGGGAAGGCCCGCCATGTCCACCGCCCTCTACAGCCATCCGGTCTGCGCCCAGCACGACACCGGGCCCATGCACCCCGAATCGCCCCAGCGCCTGCGGGCGATCATGGCGACCCTGGAGAAGGAGAGCTTCGCCCTGCTGCTGCGCGAGGAGGCCCCCCACGCCAGCCGCGAACAGCTTCTGCGCGCCCATCCCCCCCACCACGTCGACGCCGTTCTCGGCGCCCTTCCCGCCGGCGACAACCACCACCACCTCGACCCGGACACCGTCGTCTCGCGCTTGTCGGGCGAGGCGGCCCTGCGCGCTGCCGGGGCGGTCTGCGCCGCCGTCGACGGCGTGATGGCGGGGCAGTTCCGCAACGCCTTCTGCGCCGTGCGCCCGCCCGGCCACCACGCCGAGCGCGACCGGGCGATGGGCTTCTGCCTCTTCAACAACATCGCCGTCGGCGCCCTGCACGCCCGCGCCGTGCACGGGCTGGCGCGCATCGCCGTCATCGACTGGGACGTGCACCACGGCAACGGCACCCAGCACATCTTTTGGGAGGACGCCGGCCTGTTCTACGGCTCCACCCACCAGTCGCCCTGCTATCCCGGCACCGGCGATGTCGAGGAGACCGGCGCCGCCGGCAATGTCGTCAACGCGCCGCTGGCGCCGGGCGCCGGCTCGGCCGAGTTCCGCGCCGCGATGACGGAGCGGGTGCTGCCGGCCCTGCGCGCCTTCGCCCCCGAGATGGTGCTGATCTCGGCCGGCTTCGACGCCCACGCCCGCGACCCGCTGGCGCAACTGCGCCTGGAAACCGAGGATTTCGGCTGGGCGACGCGCGAGGTCTGCGCCGTCGCCGACGAGGTCTGCGGCGGACGGGTGGTGTCGGTCCTGGAGGGCGGCTACGACCTACCGGCGCTGGCGGCCTCGGTGGGCGTGCACCTGCGGGTGCTGATGGGAAGCTGACTTGCACGGCTCCGGGGGCGGCATTACACTCCCGCCCTTTCCGGAGGAAGGGAACGGCATGTCGGACATTCCCGCGGATATCGCCGGCTTGAGCTTCGAGGACGCGCTGAAGGAACTGGAGCAGATCGTCCAGAAGCTGGAGCAGGGCCAGGCGCCGCTGGAGGACTCGATCCGCGACTACGAACGCGGCGCCAAGCTCAAGCAGCATTGCGAGGCCAAGCTCCAGGAAGCGCAGGCCAAGGTCGAGAAGATCTCCATGTCCGCCAACGGCACCGTGGGCACCGAGCCCACCGACATCGGCTGACGATGGACCGCCTGCACGAGGCCTTGGCCCAATGCGCCGAGCAGGTGAGCCGCGAGCTGGACCGCCTGCTGCCGGTCACCGAGGGGCTGGAATCGCGCGTGCACGAGGCGATGCGCTACGCCAGCCTCGACGGCGGCAAGCGGCTGCGCCCGTTCCTGGTCGTCAACTGCGCGCGTCTGTTCAACGTCGCCGAGGCCGCCGCCCTGCGGGTGGCGGCGGCGGTCGAGATGGTGCACTGCTATTCGCTGGTGCACGACGACCTGCCGGCGATGGACGACGACGACCTGCGCCGTGGCCGGCCCACCACCCACAAGCGCTACGACGACGCCACCGCCATCCTGGCCGGCGACGGGCTGCTGACGCGCGCCTTCGAGGTGCTGGCGCAGCCGCGCACCCACTCCGACCCGGCGGTGCGCTGCGAACTGGTGCGCGAACTGGCCGCCGCCGCCGGCGCCTATGGCATGGTGGGCGGGCAGATGATGGACATTGTCGCCGCCGACCATGTTCTGGACGTTGCGGCCGTCACCCGCCTGCAACACATGAAGACGGGGCGGCTGTTTTCGTTCTCCTGCGAGTCCGGCGCCATCCTCGGCAAGGCGGCGGGGCCGCTGCGTCTGGCGCTGAAGGCCTACGCCCACGACCTGGGGCTGGCCTTCCAGATCGCCGACGACCTGTTGGACGTCGAGGGCCGCGCGGAGGAAACCGGCAAGGCGGTGGGCAAGGACGCCGACGCCGGCAAGGCCACCTTTGTCGGGCTGCTGGGGGTCGAGCGCGCCCGCGCCCAGGCCGCCATGCTCGCCGAGCAGGCGGCGCTGCATCTGGACGCCTTCGACGCCGAGGCCGATGTGCTGCGCCTGCTCGCCCGTTTCGTCGTCGAACGCCGCTCGTAGGGATGCCCTGATGGCCACGCCGCTTCTGGACACGGTTCACACCCCCGCCGACCTGCGCCGCATGTCGCCCGAGGAGCTGAAGCTTCTCGTCGACGAGGTGCGCCAGGAGCTGATCGAGGTGGTGTCGCTCACCGGCGGGCACCTCGGCGCCGGGCTGGGGGTGGTCGAACTGACGGTGGCCCTGCACCACGTCTTCAACACGCCCGAGGACCGGCTGATCTGGGACGTCGGCCACCAGTGCTATCCGCACAAGATGCTGACCGGCCGCCGGGGGCGGATGCGCACCCTGCGCCAGGGCGGCGGGCTATCGGGCTTCACCAACCGCGCCGAAAGCGAATACGACCCCTTCGGCGCCGGGCACAGCTCCACCAGCATCTCGGCCGGGCTGGGCATGGCGGTGGCCCGCGACCTCCAGGACCGCGACAACCAGGTGGTGGCCGTCATCGGCGACGGCGCCATGAGCGCCGGCATGGCCTATGAGGCGATGAACAACGCCGGCTCCACCGACACGCGCATCATCGTCATCCTCAACGACAACGACATGTCCATCGCCCCGCCGGTGGGGGCGATGAGCGCCTATCTCTCGCGGCTGATCTCGTCGAAGCCGTTCCGTTCGTTCCGCCACATCGCCAAGGATCTGGCGGCGATGTTCCCCGGCCCCTTCGAGCGCGTCGCCAAGCGCGCCGAGGAATACGCCCGCGGCATGGTCTCGGGCGGGACGCTGTTCGAGGAAATGGGCTTCTACTACGTCGGGCCGCTGGACGGGCACAACCTGGACCATCTGCTGCCGGTGCTGCGCAACGTGCGCGACGTCGCCGACCCGGCGCCGATCCTGCTGCACGTCGTCACCCAGAAGGGGCGCGGCTATCCGCCGGCGGAACAGGCGGCGGACAAGTTCCACGGCGTCGGCCAGTTCGACGTCGAGACCGGCAAGTCGACCAAGCCCAAGGGCAACGCCCCCTCCTACACCTCGGTCTTCGCCCGCGCCCTGACCGCCGAGGCCGAGCACGACGAGCGCATCGTCGCCGTCACCGCCGCCATGCCCGCCGGCACCGGCCTCGATATCTTCGGCGACCGTTTTCCGGGCCGCTGCTTCGATGTCGGCATCGCCGAGCAGCACGCCGTCACCTTTGCCGCCGGCCTGGCGTGCGAGGGCCTGAAGCCCTTCGCGGCCATCTATTCCACCTTCCTGCAGCGCGCCTATGACCAGGTGGTGCACGACGTCGCCCTGCAAAAACTGCCGGTGCGCTTCGCCATCGACCGCGCCGGTCTGGTGGGCGCCGACGGCGCCACCCACGCCGGCGCCTATGACCTCACCTATCTCGGCTGCCTGCCCGGTATGGTCGTCATGGCCCCCGCCGACGAGGCCGAGTTGATGGACGCCGTCGCCACCGCCGCCGCCCATGACGACGGCCCGTCCGCCTTCCGCTATCCGCGGGGCGAAGGCACGGGCGTGGCGCTGCCGGCGCGCGGCACCCCGTGGGCGATCGGCAAGGGGCGGGTGGTGCGCGAGGGCGAGCGCGTCGCCCTGCTGAGCCTGGGGACGCGGCTGGGCGAATGCCTGGAGGCCGCCGCGGAGCTGGCCCTGCGCGGCATCGCCCCCACCGTTGCCGACGCCCGCTTCGCCAAGCCGCTGGACGCCGACATGATCCTGCGCCTGGCCCGCACCCACGAGGTTCTGGTGACCGTGGAGGAAAACGCCATCGGCGGCTTCGCCAGCCATGTGCTGGACCTGCTGGCCCGCGCGGGGGCCCTGGACGGGGGGCTGAAGGTGCGCCCGATGGCGCTGCCCGACCGCTTCATGGACCACGACGCCCCGCGGGCCCAGTATGACGCCGCCGGGCTCAACGCCACCCACATCGCCCGCACCGTCCTCGCCGCCATCGGCGACTCGGTGCACGCCCCCGCCGCCGCCCTGCGCCTGCGCGGCTGAGACTCGGCCTTCCAGGCCCCGTCGCGACCGCGCCCGGCGGCGGCGGCGCGCCGGACCACATGGCGGCGCGGCGAGGAATCTTGTGGCACTGCATTTAAAATCTCATATATTAGTGATAGAGTATGTTTTTGACACACAATCTGCGTGGAAATAGCGATGATCGACCTGGAACAGTTGCAGGAGAGCGCGCGCCGCGCCAGCAACCTGCTCAAGGCCATGAGCAACGAGCATCGCCTGCTCATCCTCTGCCAGTTGCTCAAGGGCGAAAAATCGGTCGGCGAGCTTGAGAAGCTGATCGGGCTCAGCCAGTCGGCCCTGTCCCAGCATCTGGCGCGCCTGCGCCGCGACGATCTCGTCAAGACGCGGCGCTCGGCCCAGACGATCTACTATTCCCTCAAGGGCGAAGAGGCCAGCGCGGTCATCGACACGCTGTACGGGCTGTATTGCGGCGTCGACGCCCCCATGCACGCGCAGGCGCAGGCCGCCAACGGCGGCGGTCGCCACGCGCTGGGAACCGGCTGACTCAGAACCGGTTGAGCGGAATTTTCAGATAGGGGACGCCGTTGCCCTCGGCCGAGGGCAGCCGCCCGCCGCGCACGTTCACCTGCAACGCCGCCAGCATCAGATTCGGCAAGGCCAGCGTTCGGTCGCGTTCGGTGCGCATCCGCACGAAGTCGGCCTCGGTCGTGCCCACGTGGACATGGACGTTCGCCCGCCGCTGCTCGCCGACGGTGGTCTCCCAGGCGATCTCGCGCCCGCCGGGGCCGTAGTCGTGGCAGACGAACATCCGCACCTCCGGCGGCAGCGCCAGCACCTTCGCCGCCGAACGGAACAGCGTCGCGGCGTCGCCGCCGGGAAAATCGCAACGCGCGGTGCCGAAATCGGGCATCAGGATCATGTCGCCGACGAACAGGGCGTCGCCGATGAGGTAGCTGACGCAGGCCGGGGTGTGGCCGGGGGTGTGGATGACCCGCGCCTCGATGCCCCCCACCGCGAAGGTGTCGCCGTCGGCGAACAGGCGGTCGAACTGCGAGCCGTCGGCGGCGAGATCGGGCAGGTTGTAGACGCCCTTGAAGGTCTCCTGAACCACCGCCACCTTCTCGCCGATGCCGGTGCGCCCGCCCAGACGCGCCTGGACATGGGGCATCGCCGTCATGTGGTCGGCGTGGACGTGGGTATCCAACACCCAGTCCACCGTCCATCCGTTGTCATTCACGAAATCCACCAGGGCATCGGCGCTGGTCGTCGCGGTGCGCCCCCAGGCGGCGTCGTAGTCCAAAACCGGGTCGATGACCGCGCAGCGCCCGGTGCTAACGTCCGCCACCACATAGCTGAGGGTGGAGGTCACCGGCTCCAGGAAGGCGGTCACATTCGGCTGCGGCGCGGTCATCGACGTCTCCTGCGGCGGCTATTGTATTAGCATATGCGCATTTGCCGGGAGGGGGTCAACGCCGGCGGTAGCGCCACACTCCGTCGTCGCCGGTTTCGCGCAGGAGTTCGCCGCGGCCGATGAGGTAATGGGCGTGGGCGATGCCCTCGCCGACCGCGAACACCGTCTGATGCAGGTCGAGCTTGCGCGTGAACAGCGCCCGCATAAGCTCGGCGCCGGTGGCCGGGCGCGCGCAGGCCTCCAGCGTCCTCGCCAGGCGCTCGTCGTGATGGACGTCGATGGCGTCCAGCCGCGCGTGCAGCCCCCGGAAGGGCAGGCCGTGCGAGGGCAGCACCAGCACGTCCTCGGGCAGGTCGCGGAACTGCGCCAGCGACTTCAGGAACAGCCCCAGCGGGTCGGCGTCGGGCTCCTGCGGCCAGACGCCGACGATGGGGGTGATGCGCGGCAGGATCTGATCGCCGGAGATCAACACGTTCAGTTCGGCGCAATACAGGCAGGCGTGTTCGGCGGCGTGGCCCTGGCCGATCATCACCCGCCAGCGGCGACCGCCGATCTCCAATTCGTCGCCGTCGGCGATGCGCTGAAGGACACGCGGTATGCTGTGAATGCGCGAACGATAGACATGCCCCCGCGCCTCCACGGCGCCCAGGGTCTCGGCATCGACGCCCGTGCGACGGTAGAACTCGACCTGGGTGGCGACGAAGTCCGCCTCCGGCTCGACGCTCAACATGCGGCCGAACAGCCATTCGCCCAGGGTCGCCGTCAGGGTCACGCCCCATTGCTCGCACAGCCAGCCCGACAGCCCCATGTGATCGGGATGGAAATGCGTGGCGATCAGCCGGCGCACGGGCCGCCCGTCCAGCGCCTCGGCCCGCACCCGCTGCCACAGGGCCTTGGTCTCGTCGTTGCCCATGCCGGTGTCGACCTGGGCCCAGCCCTCGCCGTCATCCAGAAGCCACAGATTGATGTGGTCGAGGGCGAAGGGCAGCGGCATCCGCAGCCAGAAGATCCCCGGCGCCACCTCCTCGCGGGTGGCTGGCTGGGGGGGATGCGGGAACGGGTACTGCAAGGCCGATGTCACGGTGCGATTCCTCCTGGTGGCGCGGGCTAGTGCTTGGCACATTTCCTCGCGTGAAGGCAAGGGGCGGCAGGATGCGACACGCGAACGGACCCTTAGGGGCGGCAATGGGATGGGCGGTGCTGGCGGCGGCGCTGATGGCGGGCGGATGCGCCGCCCGGGCGCAGGGCCTCGGGGCGCCGGGCGAGATGCGGCCGCCACTGGAGCCGCTGGCCGTCGTCGACGAGGTCGACCTGCGGCGCGATGACGCCACCGGCGGCCTGGTGATCGTCGCCCGCGGCCAGGCCAACACCGGCGGCTGGAGCGAGCCGCGCCTCGTCCGCGTCGCTGCGGTGGCGGGCGCGGCGCCGGCGCCGGAGGGGGTGGCGAGCTTCGTGCTGGCGGCGGCGCCGCCGCAGGGGATGGCCACCCAGGCCTTTGCCCGCGTCGAGACGGCGGCGCTGTGGCCGCAACCGCCCCAGCGCCTGCGCGGCGTGCGGGTGCTGGCGCGGTCGGGATGCGCCGGCGCCTGGGTGGCGGGCGCCGGGGGCGGCGACCCCTGCGGCGCGCCGGCGGAATAGCTGCTCCGCTACTGCGTTAGACGGTCGTGGTTGAACACATAGTCACCGCCCTCGGCGGTCTGGTGACAGGCGATGCAACCTTCCTCGGCCCCTTTGGCCACCCGCCCGGCCAGCGGCTGTCCCTGCGGGTTGGTTTGCAGGCTCCCGTCGGGATTGTACTTCGCCCAGAACCAGTCGCGGTTGTCGGGGTCGTAACCCGCTTCGCGCTTGAACATCACCGTAATGGAGTCGACGTTCTGGTCGGGGGCGTTCCAGACCTCCTCGATGGTGGTATCCATGTAATTGGATTTGGCGATGGCGATGCCGGTGTGGCCTTCCACCGTTACGTCGCCCTCCAGGTTCGTGAGCACCACGCCGTGGGGTTCGGTGCCATCATAAGGCTTGGAGACGAACGCATCCTCGCCGACGAGCCGCGCCTCGGCAAGCGCCCGCCACAGGGCTTCGGCATAGGCGGTGTCCTCGTCATTCCCGAACGGCGGTTCCTGAGCCACGGCAACGCCGAAGCCCAGTGCCAACAGGAGCACTCCCGACATGGTGAGGCTCGGTTTCATGTCAGCCTCCTCTCTCTCGGCGCACGGAAGTAGGACTTCCATGTTTTTTGACCGCCAGCACTGCGCAACTGTCGCCGCCCCCAATGAACGCCGCCTCAGCCGTTCGTGACAGGCGGCTTGACGCCGGGGCGCGGGCGTGCCATTCCCGCGCCGCCGACAACAGCCATTCCGCCATGCGCACCGACGCCTTCGACTTCGACCTGCCACGCCATCTGATCGCCGAACGCCCGGTGTCGCCGCGCGATGCCGCGCGCCTGCTGGTGGTGGGCGAGACGCTGGCCGACCGCGGGGTGCGCGACCTGCCGGCGCTGCTGCGGGCGGGCGACATCCTGGTGTGCAACGACACCCGCGTCATCCCGGCGCGCCTGTCCGGGCGCCGCGGCGAGGCCAAGGTCGAGGTGACGCTGCACGAACAAAGCGGCCCGGAGACCTGGCGCGCATTCGCCCGCCCCGCCAAGCGGCTGCGGCCGGGCGACCGGGTGGTCTTCGCCGACGACCTGGCGGCCGAGGTGGTCGAGAAGCACGACGGCGGCGAGGTCGGGCTGCGCTTCGGCGTCGGGGGGGCGGAGTTGATGGACGCCATCCGCCGCCACGGCGCCATGCCGCTGCCGCCCTACATCAAGCGCGCCGCCGCCGACCCGCGTGACCGCGACGACTACCAGACCGTCTTCGCCGCCCGCGACGGCGCCGTCGCCGCCCCCACCGCCGGGCTGCACTTCACCCCCGACCTGCTGGACCGCCTGCGGGCGGCGGGCATCGGGCGCGCCGCCCTGACGCTGCATGTCGGCGCCGGCACCTTCCTGCCGGTCAAGGTCGACGACGTGCGCGAGCACAAGATGCACGCGGAATGGGGCGAGATCACCGCCGCCACCGCCGAGGCCGTCAATGCCGCCCGCGCCGCCGGCGGCCGGGTGGTGGCGGTGGGCACGACGGCGCTGCGCCTGCTGGAATCGGCCGCCGACGAGGCGGGGAGGCTGCACCCGTTCCGGGACCGGACCGACATCTTCATCACGCCGGGTTACCGCTTCAAGATCGCCGACCTGCTGCTGACCAATTTCCACCTGCCGCGTTCGACCCTGTTCATGCTGGTGTGCGCGTTCTCGGGGCGCGAGCGGATGCTGGCCGCCTATGAGCACGCCAAGGCCGGCGGCTATCGATTCTATTCCTACGGCGACGCCTGCCTGCTGGAGCGGAGGGACGCGGCGTGAGGTTCGAGTTGCTCGGCACCGACGGCGGCGCGCGGCGCGGGCGCCTGCACACCGCCCACGGCAGCGTCGAGACCCCGGCCTTCATGCCGGTGGGCACCGCCGCGACCGTGAAGGCGATGCGGCCGGAATCGGTGCGGGCGACGGGGGCCGAGATCCTGCTCGGCAACACCTACCACCTGATGCTGCGCCCGGGGGCCGAGCGCGTGGCGCGGCTGGGCGGCCTGCACCGCTTCATGGGCTGGCCGGGGCCGATCCTGACCGACTCCGGGGGCTTCCAGGTGATGAGCCTGGCGGCGCTGCGAAAACTGACCGAGGAGGGCGTCACCTTTCAGTCGCACATCGACGGCAGCCGCCACACCCTGACCCCGGAAAGCGCCGTCGACATCCAGCGCCTGCTGGACGCCGACATCACGATGGCCTTCGACGAGTGCACCCCCTTTCCCGCCACCGAGAAGCAGGCGGCGGAGTCGATGCGCCTGTCGATGCGCTGGGCGGCACGCTCGCGCGAGGCCTTCGTCGAGCGCGCCGGCTACGGCATCTTCGGCATCAACCAGGGCGGCGTGTACCCCGATCTGCGCGCCGAATCGGCGGCGGCGCTGCTGGAGATCGGCTTTCACGGCTATGCCGTCGGCGGCCTGGCGGTGGGCGAGGGGCGCGAGGCGATGTTCGCGGTGCTGGATGCCGCCACGCCCCTGTTGCCGGCGGACAAGCCGCGCTATCTGATGGGGGTGGGCAAGCCGGCGGACATCGTCGGCGCGGTGCGGCGCGGCATCGACATGTTCGACTGCGTGCTGCCGACGCGCTCGGGGCGCACCGGCCAGGCCTTCACGCGGCGTGGCACCGTCAATATCCGCAACGCCCGGCACGCCGACGACCCGCGGCCGTTGGACGCTGAGTGCGCCTGCCCGGCCTGCCGCGACCACAGCCGCGCCTATCTGCACCATCTGGTCAAGAGCGACGAAATCCTGGGGTTGATGCTGATGACGTGGCACAATCTGCACTATTACCAGGATCTGATGCGCGGCCTGCGCGGGGCGGTGGAGACCGGCGAGATGGCGGCCTTCGCCGCCGCTTTCGACGCCGAGCAGGCGATGGGCGACATCGAACCCCTGTGAGCGACATGACCGAGCGCGAGGAACACCGACTGGCCCAACTGGGCCGCGCCGCCGCCATCCCCGCCGCGCCCGACGCGGCGGTGCTGGAGGTGGTGCCCAACCCCCACCAGGGCGACGTCTATCTGGTGCGATTCACGGCGCCGGAATTCACCAGCCTGTGCCCGGTGACCGGACAGCCCGACTTCGCGCATCTGGTCATCGACTATGTGCCCGAGGACTCGCTGGTCGAGAGCAAGTCGCTGAAGCTGTTCCTGGCCAGCTTTCGCAACCACGGCGCCTTCCACGAGGACTGCACGCTCGTGGTGGGCAAGCGCATCGTCGAGGCGGCCGAGCCGCGCTGGCTCCGCATCGGCGGCTACTGGTATCCGCGCGGCGGCATCCCCATCGACATCTTCTGGCAGACCGGCGAGCCCCCCGAGGGCCTGTGGCTGCCCGAGCAGGGCGTGCCGCCCTACCGGGGGCGGGGGTAGGCTCTCGCTCACACGCGCTCACCCCGGCGTGGAGCGTTGAGGCAACGGCCGGTTCCGCGCTGAGTGGTAACGGCCCTACACCGCCTCGCGCCGGCGCAGCAGCCACCACACCGCCAGAGCCCCCAGCATCTTGCTGGCGGTCATGGTGGCGACGCCGGTGGCCGACAGCAGGCCGACGCCGGACAGGAACACGACGCTGTCCAGCGGCGTGCCGATGAGGCTGGAGAGCAGCACCCGCTGCGACAGAGGCCGGCCGGTGAAGGTGTAGACCGCCCAGTCGGCGGTTTCGCTGACCAGGAAGGCGGCGGCGCTGGCCACGGCGATGTAGGGATCGGCCATGACATAGGACAGCGCCGCGCCCAGCAGCATCGCCAGCAGCACCCGGTGGCCGATTTCGCGCTGGGCGAAGTCGCGGGCGACGAAGACGAAGCCCACCACCAGCGCCATCGGCGGCCACATGGTGCCGTCGGGCAGCGCCACCAGCGGCGTGACGCTGAATCCGTAGTTCACGGCCACGATCAAGCCGATATACAGAAGGGTGAACGGAAAAGGCATGGCGCGGCCGTCGTCGGTTTGGGATCGGCGCTACTTCTACACAATCGGGACCAGCGAATGGAAGCCCCCGCGGACACGGACCACCTGAAGGAGGAGATTCGGCGCCGCGCCGCCGCCGAAGGCTTCGACGTCGTGCGCTTCGCCGCCGCCGACGCCCCGCCGGCGGCGGCCGAGCATCTGGCCGCCTATCTGCGCGACGGCCGCCACGGCGACATGGCCTGGATGGCGGACACCGCCCAGCGCCGCGCCGCGCCGCGCGCCCTGTGGGCCGAGGCGGCGACGGTGATCGTGCTGGGCACCAGCTACGCGCCGGGCGACGACCCGCTGCGCCTGCTGGACCGCCCCGACCGCGGCGCCGTCAGCGTCTACGCCCGCAACCGCGACTACCACGACACCGTCAAGAAGCGCCTGAAGCGCGTCGCGCGCTGGCTGCACGAAAGCCGGGACTGCGACGTCAAGGTGTTCGTCGACACCGCCCCGGTGATGGAAAAGCCCCTGGCCCAGGCGGCGGGGGCGGGCTGGCAGGGCAAGCACACCAACCTGGTCTCGCGGCGCTACGGCTCGTGGCTGTTCCTGGCGGAGATCTTCACGAGCCTGCCCCTGCCCGCGGATGCGCCGCACCCCGACCTGTGCGGCACCTGCGCGCGCTGCAAGGACGCCTGCCCCACCGCGGCCATCACCGCCGACCACCGCATCGACGCCCGGCGCTGCATCTCCTATCTGACCATCGAGCACAAAGGTGCCATCCCGGCGGCCCTGCGCCCGCTGATCGGCAACCGGGTCTATGGCTGCGACGACTGCCTGGCGGTGTGCCCCTGGAACAAGTTCGCCCCCCCCACCCGCGAGCCCGACTTCCTGCCCCGGGCGGAGTTGCTGGCGCCGCGCCTCGCCGATCTGGCCGAGCTTGACGACGCCGCCTTTCGGGAGGTGTTCACCGCCTCGCCGGTGAAGCGGGTGGGGCGCGATCGCTTCCTGCGCAACGTGCTCATCGCCATCGGCAACAGCGGAGATACGGCGCTGGCCGAGGTGGCGCGGCGGCGGCTGGAGGACGAATCGGCGCTGGTGCGCGGGATGGCGGTGTGGGCGCTGGGGCGCCTGCTCGATTCCGAGGATTTCCGGCGCCTGAAGGCGGCGCGGGCGGCGGCGGAATCCGACCCCCATGTGCGCGAGGAGTGGGCGGCGGCGGACGCCCGCCAGGACACAAAGGACACCAAGCGGCCACCGGCGTCATAGGGGTGGCCCCTTGATGTCCTTCGTTTGTGCGGGTGACGCTCCGCCCGTGTCAGCGTTCGCCGACCAGCGCGCGGGCGAGGTGGCTCAGCGCCTCCTGGTGGCGCTCGTTGTCGATGGCGGCGAAATTGCGCGCCAGTTCCAGGCACATGCGCTGGCGGGTGTTGAGTTCCACCGCCCGGCTATCGTCCAACCCCTCGAAGAAATAGCTGACCGGCACCGCCAGCACCTGGGAAATCTCGTAAAGTCGGCCGGCCGAAATGCGGTTGATGCCGCGTTCGTATTTGTGCGCCTGCTGATAGGTGACGCCGATGAGGTCGGCCATCTGCTGCTGGCTGAGGCCCAGCATGACGCGGCGTTCGCGAATGCGCGCGCCGACATGACGGTCGGTGTCGTTGGCCCGGTTGACCGGCCGGGCCGGGGAGCGCATCCGGTCGCCTGCGTCCGTGTCGCTTCCCGTCGTCGCGCCCTCCAGGGGCGTGTACTCCGAATCACTCATCTATACGTTCCCTGCAAGACCAAAAGATCATCCACTAGGCATTCCCGAAGTGGTGCTAAGCAGAGCCACTGTTTCAACCAACAAAAACTGCCCAAACATAAGCGCACCGCCTCGCCCAGGAGTTTGTGTATAAGCCGGCGGGAGTTAATGTTCGGTGAAAGAACTTAGGCGCCACTTTCACTGCGGTTGAAGCCGGCCGACGGGGCCCTCGGCGCGGCGGCGCAAGCATAGGGGAAAGCCGCGACGGAAGGCAACCGGCAGTGCCGCCGGCGCCAAGCCTGTTCGCGCGCCGCAACCCTCAGACGACGAGATCGAAGGCGCGCCCCGAGGCCAGGCCTGAGGCCAGCCCCGGCGGCAGCAACACCTCCCCCAGTTCCGGCGGCGCGGCGGCATCGGGCCCCGCGGCGCGGTAGGCAAGGGCGCCGCGCTGCGGCGCCTGGGCGGTGTTGTCGTTGGCGGGGGCGAGCTGCTGCGACAGCAACTGCGCCAGAAACGGCGCCGAGGCCCCGCCGGCGCCGCCACCGTCCAACAGGGTGCCGCCGGCGATGGCGTCCGGGGAGCGCGCTGGCGCCGCGGCGGCCGCCGTGGCGGCGCCGGCCGTGACCACCGGGGCCGCCGGGCGGCGCGGGGCGTCGGCGGCGTCGCCGGAAGGCCGCGGCCGACGCGGCTCCACCTCCAGGCCGAGCAGGTCACGGCCCTAGGTGAAGGAAGCGTGCGAGGTGCCGTCCAGGTGAGAAGGCACGAGGGGAATTCTCCGGCAGTCCGGCCCGCCGCCAGTGTAGCGCCGCGCGAGTCGGCCGCCAAGCGGCACTTGACCGGCGCCATAGCGCACCACATTTTACTAATATAATCGCGATGCGAGGTTCCCATCATGCGCCTTTCGCCCCTCACCCGCCGCCCCGATCGGCTGACCCCCTTCGCCATTCTCGCCGGCGGCGCCATGATGGCGGCGTCCGTCGTGGCGCCGGGCGCCGGTTTCTGGATGCAGGTGCCGGCGCTGGTGCTGCTCGGCGCCGGCGGCGCCGGTTTCGCCGCCGCGTTCGCGCCTCCGGCGCGGCGCTCCATCGCCGCCGCCACCGCCCTTGCCGTCGTCCTGGGCCTGCTGGCCTGGGCGTTGCCCGATCACCGCGACTGGGCCTGGGGCATCGCCGCCCTGGCGGCGCTGTTCGTGATGCGCTCGGTACTGCCCTGCGGCGCCTGCGCCGGCGGCACCTGTTCAAGCCGGTCCATTCCCGGCTATCGATTCCCGCCCGGACACTGACACCGCCACTGATGTCACGCCTGTTCTCGGTAGTACTTTCGCGGTACTATGTCGTTGGTCTCGGATAAACTAGAACAACTACAATAACAGGACCCGGGCCGAACAGCGGCGGGAACGCAGGGACGGTGACATGGCAGCATCCGCCGGGGATGCCGGGTTCGTGCTCGGCATTCCGGAGCTTGACGCGCAGCACGAGCGACTGATCGCGCTGCTCGACGACATCGAGTCCTTCGCCGAACAGCCCGATGACCTCCCCCAGCGCCTGGAGGCTTTTGCGGCGGCGCTGCGGGAGCATCTGCGCAGCGAGGAGGCGCCGTCGGACGCGGACGCCGAAGCGCACCGGCGCGACCCCGTGGCGGGGGCGTTGCTGGCCATCCTGGGCGATCGGTCCTGGATCGCCAGCGGCGACCGGCGCCGCGAGCACATCGCCTATATCCGCGCCTGGCTGCACGACCACCTCGTCAACCATCCTTCCCACGGCGCCCCCCAGCCGCCTCGCACGCCGTCCTTGCGCTACCGGCTGGCCCGCGCCGCCACCGCCGTCGGCGTGACGCCGCGCGTGGGCCTGCTGGCGGCGCTGCCCTTGGCCGCCATGCTGACGGTGGTGGTGCTCTTTGCCCTGGTGGGCGCCGACAGGGCGGAACGGGCCGAGCAGGGGGCGCGGTACGTCAATTTCATGGTGGCGGTCAACGACCTGATCCACGCCGTGCAGGTCGAGCGCGGCCAGACCGCGATGGCGCTGGCGGGCGGCCCGGCCGTGCCGGACGGCATCGCCACCTCCGACAAGGTCGAGACGCTTTTCACCGGGGCGCTCGACCATGCGCGCCAAGTTGACCACGACGACCACGGGCTGGCGGACAATATCGCCGAACTACGCGACGCCGCCGCCGCGTTGCGCCGGTCCGCGGCCGACGGCGGCCTGGACTGGACGGCCGCCTACGAGGACTACACCACCCTCATCGCCGCCCTGAACGCGCTGAACAACGAGGTCGCCGCCCACATCGAGGGATCGCTCTCCTATCACGCCTCGCTGCTGTCCCAGATGACCGAGATACGGGAATGGGGTGGCCGCGAACGCGCCCTGGGCAGCGCGACGCTGGCCGATGGGGCGGTTCCAGCGCATCTGGCGGCGACCATGCGGGCCCTGGCCGAGCGCCAGCGCCTCGTCGCGCAATTGAACGCGCCACCGTTGCTGCAGCATGCCGGCCTGCCGGCGCGGGCCGTCGAGGACGCCGTCCGCTCCGACGAACTGTCCCGCCTTCGCGACGCCGTCCAGCGCAGCGCCGGCGGCACCCTCGCCCACGACGTCGACCCGCGGCATTGGTTCGCCGTCACCTCCGAGCGCCTGGACCGGATAAAGGCCCTGCAGGACCGCATCGCCGACGGCGCCATCGCCACCGCCACCCGGCTTCGCGACGACACCCGCGCGACGATGCACCTCACGCTTTCGGTCAGCGGCGCCATCCTGGCGTTGGTCGCCTTAGCGCTGTGGGTGATCGGCAACAGTTTGCTGGTGCCGCTGGACGGCCTGGCCGCCACGGCACGGCGGCTGGCGAAGGGCGAGCGCCTGCTGCCGGTCCCCGCCACGGATTTCACCGATCAGGCCGGCGATCTGGCACGCGCCTTCGCCTTCCTGCGCAACCGCATCGTCGCCGGCGAACTGTCGTCGGCGACGATGCAGGTGCAGGGCCAGAACCGCCTGTTCCACATCGCCAGCAGCATTCCGGGCGTGGTGTACGAACGCCGGCTGAACGGCGCCGACGAATCGACCCTGACCTTCATCAGCGATCAGGTGGAGCGCTACACCGGCGTGCCCGCGGCCGAGCTGGTGGGGCGCCCCTTCGAGGTCTTCGTGGACCGCGTCGTTCACCCCGACGACCGCGCCATGGTCCGCCAGCACGGCGGCATCCTCCACAACGGCGCCGGCGCCGGCGAATCGGAATTCCGCCTGCTGTCGCGAAACGGCGACCCGGTCACGGTGCGGGCGCTGTTCGTCGATCACCTTCAGGCCGACGGCACCAGCGTAAGGCGCGGCGTGGCGGTCGACGTCACCGAGTTGAAGACCGCCCACGCGCGCCTGCAGGCGCTGTCGCGCATTCAGGCGATGAGCCAGATAACCGGCAGCCTCGCCCACGAGATCAACAACCTCCTCCAGCCCATCGTCGGCTACGGCGAGTTCGCAAAGCGCGCTCTCGCCGACGACGACCCGGCGCGCAAGCATCTGGACGCCGTCCTCTCCGCGGCCGATCAGGCGAAGGATATCATCGCCAACACGCTCGCCTTCGGGCGCGGCGACAGCATCGAGCGCGGCGCCGTCGATCTGAGGGACGTCATCGGCGAGGTAATGCGCCTGATTGGCCCGCTGGTGCCCAACCAGATCCGCCTGCGGGCCGACATCCGCGCGCCCGGCTGCACGGTGCTGGCCAACCGGACGGAAGTGGCGCAGATCCTGGTCAACCTGGCCACCAACGCCTGCCACGCGATGAACACGCGCGGCGGCGAACTGGTGATCGGGGTGGCGATGGAGGACGGCGACGAAGCCGGCAAGCCCCAGGCGCGCCTGTTCGTCCAGGACACCGGGCCCGGCATTCCGCCCGGGGTGCTGGACCGCCTCACCGATCTGTTCCAGACCACCAAGCAACCGGGCAAGGGCACCGGCATGGGTCTGGCGCTGGTGCGGCTGCTGGTCAGCGACCTGGGCGGAACCATGCGCGTCGACAGCGCCCAGGGGGCGGGCACGCGCTTCGACATCCTGCTGCCGCTGCTCCACGACTGACCGCCTTCCGGCCCGCGTGAAACCGCAACTTTTTTGTGGACACGCGCAATTGCGATGCATTATCACTAGCAACCGAGGCTGACCGGACAGCGCACCCTAGCATCGCAACGGAGAGAGCAAGGATGATCCGTCACATCGCCAAACCCGCCGCCGCCGCGGTAATGGGCCTGGGCTTTGCCGCCCTCACCTTCGCGGCGGCGGCCGCCGCCGAGGTCAACGTCTATTCGGCCCGCAAGGAACACCTGATCAAGCCGCAGCTTGACTCCTTCACCGACGCCACCGGCATCACCGTCAATCTGGTCACCGGCAGCGCCGGCGAGTTGATGCAGCGCCTGCAGGCCGAGGGCGCCAACAGCCCCGCCGACCTGCTGCTGACGGTCGACGCCGGCAATCTCGTGCGCGCCAAGGAGGCGGGGCTTCTGCAGCCCGTGGAGTCCGAGGTGCTGAACGCGGCCATCCCCGCGCAGTTCCGCGACGCCGACGGCGCCTGGTTCGGCCTGGGACAGCGGGCGCGGGTGATCTTCTACAACCCCGACCGGGTCGATCCGTCGGAGTTGGCCAGCTACGAGGATCTGGCCGACCCGAAGTGGAAGGGCCGCATCGCCATCCGCTCGTCGAACAACATCTACAACCAGTCGCTGCTGGCGTCGCTGATCCATCACCTCGGCGCCGAGGGGGCCGAGGATTGGGCGCGCGGCGTGGTCGCCAACATGGCGCGCAAGCCCCAGGGCGGCGACCGCGACCAGATCAAGGCGGTGGCCGCCGGCGAGGCCGACATCGCCGTCGCCAACACCTACTATTGGGGCCAGATGGCCACCGGCGACGACGCCGAACGCGAGGCCGCGGCGGCGGTCGCGGCCCTGTTCCCCAACCAGGACGGCCGCGGCGCCCACGTCAACATATCGGGCGGCGGCGTCACCGCCAGCGCCGGCAACGCCGACGAGGCTGTGCAACTGCTGGAATTCCTGGCCGGGGACGAGGCGCAGCGCATCTACGCCGAGAAGGGCTTCGAATACCCGGTCAAGCCGGGCGTGCCGACGGCGGAGATCATCGCCGGCCTGGGTGACTTCAAGGCCGACGACCTGCCCATGAGCGTGCTGGGCGACAACAACGCCGCGGCGGTGCGCATCTTCGACCGCGTCGGCTGGCGCTGAACCCCTGGACGCACTATAAGGGCCGGCTATGGCCGATATCGACGCCGTAGCGACACTGCCGACGGTCCGGCACGGCCGCCCCCGCCGCCTTGGCGGGTGGCGGTCGCGGCTTTGGCCGGTGCTGGCCACCGCGGTTGCGGCGCTGATGGCGCTGCCGGTGGCGGTGGTGGCCGGCTTTGTCGCCGTCCCCGCGGGTGAGGTGTGGGCGCATCTGACCGACACGGTTCTGTCGCGCTATGTCGTGAACTCGCTGTGGCTGATGGCGGGGGTCGGGGCGGGAACCCTGCTGCTGGGGGTGCCGAGCGCCTGGCTGGTGACCATGTGTCGCCTGCCGGGGCGCCGAATCTTCGAATGGGCGCTGCTGCTGCCCCTGGCCATGCCCGCCTACATCATCGCCTACGCCTATGCCGGGCTGCTGGACTACGCGGGGCCGGTGCAGGGCCTGTTGCGCGAGGCCTTCGGCTGGGGGGCGGGCGACTATTGGTTTCCGCCCATCCGCTCGCTGGGCGGCGCCGTCGCCATGCTCAGCCTGGTGCTGTATCCCTATGTCTATCTGCTGGCCCGCGCCGCCTTCCTGGAGCAGTCGGTCTGCGTGCTGGAGGTCAGCCGCACCCTGGGCTGCGGGCCGGGGCGCAGCTTTCGCCGCGTGGCCCTGCCGCTGGCGCGCCCCGCCATCGCCGCCGGCGTGGCGCTGGCGCTGATGGAGACCCTGGCCGATTTCGGCACCGTGCAGCATTTCGCCGTCGACACCTTCACCACCGGCATCTACCGCACCTGGTTCGGCCTCGGCGATCCGGCGGCGGCGGCGCAGTTGGCGGCGGTGCTGATGGTCTTCGTGTTGGTGCTGCTGCTGGTCGAGCGCGGCTCGCGCGGCCGGGCCCGCTTCCACCACACCACCGGCCGTTACCGGCGGCTGCCGCGCCACCCGCTGCGCGGCTGGCGCGCCGGGGCGGCGGTCGCCTTCTGCCTGCTGCCGGTGGGGCTGGGTTTCGTGCTGCCGGCGGCCGTGCTGGTGCGCTGGTCGTGGGAGACCGCCGCCACCACCGTCGACGGCCGCTTCCTCGGCTTCGTGCTCAACAGCCTCACCCTGGCCGCGGTCACCGCCACGCTGGCGGTGGCGCTGGCGCTGCTGCTGGCCTACGCGCTGCGCGAGCGGCCGTCGCGGGCCACCCGCGCCGCCGTGCGCCTGGCGGGCATGGGCTATGCCGTGCCGGGGCCGGTGATCGCGGTGGGGGTGCTGCTGCCCTTCGCCTGGATCGACAACACCCTCGACGCCTGGATGCGCGCCAGCTTCGGGGTGTCGACCGGCCTGCTGCTGACCGGCACCATGACGGCGCTGGTGTTCGCCTATCTGGTGCGCTTCCTGGCGGTGTCGTTGAACACCGTCGACGCCAGCCTCGCCAAGGTGACGCCCAGCATGGACGGTGCGGCGCGCACCCTGGGCAGCGGAACCGGCCGCACCCTGCTGCGCGTGCACCTGCCGGTGATGCGCGCCGGATTGCTGACGGCGGCGCTGCTGGTTTTCGTCGACGTGATGAAGGAATTGCCGGCGACCCTGATCCTGCGGCCATTCAACATGGACACGCTGGCGGTGCGGGCTTATCAACTGGCCTCGGACGAAATGCTGCGCGAGTCCGCCACCGCGGCGTTGGCCATCGTCGCCGCCGGCATCGTGCCGGTGCTGCTGTTGTCGCGCGCCATCGCCCGCTCGCGCCCGGGGCACGGAGCCGATTGACATGACCCAGGGACTGGCCGTCGAGGCCGTCACCCACGCCTTCACGTCCGAACCGGTGGTGCGCGCCGTCTCGCTGGCGGCGCGGCCGGGCGAGGTGGTGTGCCTGCTGGGTCCGTCGGGCTGCGGCAAGACGACGCTGCTGCGCATCGCCGCCGGGCTGGAGGAGGTGCAGCAGGGCGAAATCCGCATCGACGGCCAGACGGTCGGCGCCCCCCACCTGCATGTGCCGCCCGAGCACCGCTCGGTGGGGCTGGTTTTCCAGGACTTCGCGCTGTTTCCACATCTGTCGGTGCTGGACAATGTCGGCTTCGGCCTGTCGCGGCTGCCGACGAAGCCGCGCCGGCAGCAGGCGATGGCGGCGCTGGAACGGGTGGGGATGGCCGAATACGCCCTCGCCTACCCGCACATGCTGTCGGGCGGCCAGCAGCAGCGCGTGGCCCTGGCCCGCGCCCTGGCCCCGGCGCCGCGGGTGATGCTGCTGGACGAACCCTTTTCCGGCCTCGACACCACCCTGCGCGACCGGCTGCGCGACCAGGCGCTGCATGTGCTCAAGGCCAGCGGCGGCGCCGCCCTGATGGTCACCCATGATCCCGAGGAGGCCATGTTCATGGCCGACCGCATCGTGCTGATGCGCGACGGCGCCGTCGTGCAGGAGGGCGCGCCGGCGGATCTCTATTTCCACCCCGCCGACGCCTTCGTCGCCGGCTTCTTCGGCGAGGTCAACCGCTATGCCGGCCGCGTCGAGGGCGGCGCCGTGGCGACGCCGCTGGGGCCGGTAACCGCCGCCCACCTGCCCGAGGGCGCCCCCGCCGCCGCCCTCATCCGCCCCGAGGGCGTGTTCCTGGACGCCCAAGCCGGCGACGGCGCCGTGACGGCGCGGGTGATGGCGGCGCGCCTGCTGGGACGCACGACGCTGGTGCATCTGGCGGTGGCGGACGGCCACGCCCACGCCCGCGTCCCCGGCTGCTTCGACGGCATCGACGGCCAGGAGGTCGGCATCCGCCTCGACCCCCGCCGCTGCCACGTCTTCGCCGCCGATTAGGGCGCGAACCGCTCAAACGCGGTCACGCCCCAGCCGCCGTTGAGGCGGCGGCCAAGCGAGCGGAGCGAGCGCCCGGCGAGGGCACAAAAGACTCACCGCCGTTGAGGCGGCGGCCAAGCGAGCGGAGCGAGCGCCCGGCGAGGGCACAAAAGACTCACCGCCGTTGAGGCGGCGGCCAAGCGAGCGGCGCGAGCGCCCGGCGAGGGCACAGCAATCTTTCAGGGCAGCGCCGGGAGGGCGACGCCTTCGTCGGCCAGCACACGGCGGGCATGGGCGTCGGCGCCGGAGGGCAGCGGCTCGTCGCGGCGCAGGATCCAGCCGGCGATGTCGCGCAGCACCACTTCGGCCTGCAGGTCGCGCATCAGCATGTGCCAGCCCTCGGGATAGATGGCGATGCGCTGCGGCGCCGGGTTGTCGGGCAATTCGGCGATCATGCGATAGGTGGGGCGCGACGGGATGACCTCGTCGTTCTCGCCATAGAGCACCAGCACCGGCATATGCAGGCGCGGCGCCGCCGCCAGGGCGGCGTCCATCAGGTCCACCAGCCCCGCGATGGCGTCCACCCGCGTCTCCTTGATGACGGCGGGGTCGGCCGACAGCGCCCGCAGCATCTCGATATTGTCCGAGGGCAGGATATCGAGGCTGCGCCCGGTCAGCGTCATCCAGGGCACCATGCGGGCGGCGAACCACAGCGCAATGCGCTGGTAATAGGGCATGGTCGAGCGCGCCCACACCGCCGGCGCCGACAGGATGAGGCCGTCGGCGGGCGGTTGGGCCGCGGCGGTAGCGGCGACCATCGCCACGGCACCGCCCATGCTTTCGCCCAGGATGTAGAGCGGCGCCTGCGGGTGGCGCCGGCGGACCAGATTGGCGACGGTGACCAGGTCGGCGGCCAGCCCCTCGCCCCCCGCCCACAGGCCGCGATGGGGGCCGTTGCCGAAGCCGCGCTGGTCGTAGGCATAGACGGCGATGCCGCGCTCGGCCAGAAACGGGCCGACCTCGGCAAAGGCGTTGGAATAGTCGTTGAAGCCATGCACCGCCACCACCGCCGCCCGTGGCGACGCCGCCTCCGGCGGCAGCCAGCGCCGCAGCGGCAGCCGCGCCCCGTCGGCCATCTGCACCTGGCCAAGATCGGGGTGCAGGCCGGCCTCGGCGACCGTCGGCCCCGGCGGCACGCGGCTGGAGGCGCAGGAGGTCACGGCAAGCGCCGTCGCCACCGACAGCAGGACGAGACGCAAACGGGCGAGAAGCGAGATCATGCGCTTATGAATTTGCCGATCCGGTCAGTTGCAAGAAGATGTCTTCCAGATCGGTTTCCTCCGTGGTGATGTCCAGCACCGTCAGCCCCGCCTCCTGCACGGCGGCGAGAATACGGCCGATGGGGGTGGCGCTGGGCTTGAAGTGGACCACCAGGCCGCGGGCGCCGGCGCGTTCGGCGCCGAAGGGGACCAGCGGCGCCGGTACGTCGTCGAGGTCGCGGTCCACCACCACCGTCACGGTCTTGCTTTCCAGCCGCCGCAACAGATTGGGGGTGGTGTCGCAGGCGACGACGTGGCCGTGATTGATGATGGCGACACGGTCGCACAGCGCCTCGGCTTCCTCCAGATAATGCGTCGTCAGCACGATGGTGGTGCCGGCGGCCTTCAGGCGGCGGACATAGGACCACAACTGTTGGCGCAGCTCGATGTCGACGCCGGCGGTGGGCTCGTCCAGCACCAGCACCGGCGGCGCGTGCACCAGCGCCTTGGCGACCAGCAGGCGCCGGCGCATCCCCCCCGACAGGGTGCGGGCATAGGCATGGGCGCGGTCGGCAAGGCCCACCGCCTCCAGGATCTCCATCGTCCGGCGCTCGCGCGCCGGCACGCCGTACATGCCCGCCTGCACGTCCAGAAGTTCGAAGGGGGTGAAGAAGGGATCGAGGTTGAGTTCCTGCGGCACCACGCCGATGGCCAGGCGCGCGGCCCGCATCTCGGCGTCGATGTCGTGGCCCCATATGCGCACGCTGCCGGTGGTCTTCACCACCAGACCGGCCAGAATGTTGATGAAGGTGGACTTGCCGGCGCCGTTGGGCCCCAGCAGGCCGAAGAACGAGCCGCGCGGAATCGCCAGCGACACCGCGTCCAGCGCCGTCTTGGGCGGGAAGCCGCCGCCGCCGCGATACACCTTCACCAGCCGCTCCGCCTCGACGGCATTGACGGGCGGCGCCGTCTCCTCGTGTGGGGTCATGTCCGGGAAGAACTGTTTGCCTGCAAGCCGGCTATCGGTATCATCCGCCGGTTCCCAGGGTCAACGACGCAAACCGCATGACGATGCCTGAAGACAACGACATCCCCGACGTCGACGACGTCCGCACCGTGACCACCGACAAGGTCGCCTGCGACGGCAATGGCGGCCCGCTGGGCCACCCGATGATCTATCTCAACTTCCGCCCCGACCAGCGGGAGATCGTCTGCCCCTATTGCTCGCGCCGTTTCCGCCGCGCCGAGGGGGTGGAGGCCGACGCCGGCCGGCATTGAGCGTGCCACGGCCGCGCCCTTCGAAACGGCGCGCAAAGCCGCCGTCTCGAAGGCTGTGAGGGACTGCATGACCGACGCGACCAAGCCACGCCACGTCTTCCTCGTCGACGGATCGGGCTTCATCTTCCGGGCCTTCCACGCCCTGCCGCCGATGACTCGCGCCGACGGCACGCCCATCAACGCCGTCTACGGCTTCACCAACATGCTGTTGAAGCTGTTGCACGAGACCGACGCCGACCATGTGGCGGTGATCTTCGACGCCGGGCGAAAGAGCTTTCGCAACGACATCTATCCCGCCTACAAGGCCAACCGCCAGGAGCCGCCCGAGGAACTGGTGCCGCAGTTCCCGCTGATTCGCGAGGCCACCCGCGCCTTCGACGTCGCCTGCGTCGAGATGCCGGGCTTCGAGGCCGACGACCTGATCGCCACCTATGCCCGCCAGGCAGCGCGCGAAGGCGCGATGGTGACCATCGTCTCCTCGGACAAGGATCTGATGCAGCTTGTCGACGGCAGGATCGAGATGCTGGACCCCATCAAGAGCACGCCCATCCGGGCGCCGGAGGTGGAGGCGAAATTCGGGGTCGGGCCGGAGCGGGTGGCGGACGTGCAGGCGCTGGCCGGCGACCCCACCGACAATGTTCCCGGCGTGCCCGGCATCGGCGTCAAGACCGCCGCCGAACTCATCAACCGCTATGGCGACCTGGAGACGCTGCTCGCCCACGCGCACGAGATCAGCCAGCCCAAGCGCCGCGAGCGCCTGGTCGAACACGCCGAGGAGGCGCGGCTGTCGCGGCGGCTGGTGGAGTTGCGCGCCGACGTCCCCGTCGCGGAGGGGCTGGAGAGTTTCCGGGTCCGGCCGCCGGATTACGAACGCCTGCTGGCCTTCGTCAGGGAGCAGGGTTTCCGTAGCATCGCCGCGCGCCTGGAGGGGCGAATGGCCGAGGCCTCGCCCGAGGCGGCGGCGCTGGTCGAGGCGGTGGACCGCTCCGCCTATGAACTGGTGCTGACCCTGGAGGCGCTGGACCGCTGGGTGGCGGCCGCCACCGACGCCGGGGTGGTCGCCATCGACACCGAGACCACCTCGCTGGACCCGTTGCGCTGCGCCATCGTCGGCTTTTCCCTCGCCGTCGCCCCCGGCAAGGCCTGCTATGTGCCGCTGCGCCATCGGCCGCCGGCCGACCAGGGCAGCCTGGCGCTGGGCGACGGCGGCGGCGAGGCCGAGGCGCCGAAACTGGTGCCCTACGACGCCGCCCTCGACCGCCTGAAGCGCCTGTGCGCCGACGACGCCGTGCTCAAGGTGGGGCACAACCTCAAATACGATTTGCAGGTGCTGAAGAACTGCGGCATCGACTGCGCGCCCATCGACGACACCATGCTGCTGTCCTATGTGCTGGAGGGCGGCGCCCACGGCCACGGCATGGACGAGTTGTGCGCCCTGCACCTGGGCCACAAGGCCATCCCCTTCGGCGAGGTCTGCGGCACCGGCAAGGCGCAGGTGACCTTCGACCGCGTGCCGCTGGACCGCGCCCTGGACTATGCCGCCGAGGACGCCGACGTCACCCTGCGGCTGCACCGCCTGTTCCGCCCCCGCCTGGTGGCCGAGCGCATGGTGACGGTCTACGAGGCGATCGAGCGCCCGCTGGTGCCGGTGCTGGCGGCGATGGAGCGCGCCGGCATCCGCGTCGACGCCGAGGCGCTGACGGCGCTGTCGGCGGATTTCGGCCGCCGCATGGGGGAACTTGAGGCGGAGATTCACCGCCTCGCGGGGCGGCCGTTCAATGTCGGCTCGCCCAAGCAGTTGGCCGAGGTGCTGTTCGAGGAAATGAGCCTGGACGCCGGCAACAACGGCCGCAAGGGCAAGTCGGGGGTGCGCTCGACCGGCGCCGACGTGCTGGAGGCCCTCGCCGCCCAGGGCCACGACCTGCCGGCGCGGGTGCTGGACTGGCGCCAGATCGCCAAGCTGAAAAGCACCTATGCCGATGCCCTGGTGCAGCAAATCATGCCCTCCACCGGCCGCGTGCACACCAATTTCGCGATGGCCGCGACGTCGACGGGGCGGTTGGCCTCAAGCGACCCCAATCTCCAGAACATCCCCATCCGCACCGAGGAGGGGCGCAAGATCCGCCGCGCCTTCGTCGCCGAGGCGGGCTGCAAGCTGCTCTCGGCCGACTACTCGCAGATCGAGCTGCGGCTGGTGGCGCATGTCGCCGGAGTGGCGGCGCTGAGCGAGGCCTTCCGCAACGGCAAGGACATCCACGCCGCCACCGCGTCCCAGGTCTTCGGCGTGCCCATCGAGGGCATGGACCCCATGACCCGGCGCAAGGCCAAGGCGATCAATTTCGGCATCATCTACGGCATCAGCCCCTTCGGCCTCGGCAACCAACTCGGCATCCCCCAGGGCGAGGCCAGGGCCTATATCGAGGCCTATTTCGAGCGTTACCCGGAAATTCGCGCCTATATGGAGCGCACCAAGGACCAGGCCCGCGCCCAGGGCTTCGTCACCACCCTGTTCGGGCGCAGGTGCTACACCCCCGGCATCAAGGACAAGAATCCGGCGCGGCGCGCCTTCGCCGAACGCGCCGCCATCAACGCCCCCATCCAGGGCGGCGCCGCCGACATCATCAAACGCGCCATGATCCGCCTGCCCGCCGCCCTGAGCGACGCGGGCCTGAACGCGCGGATGCTGCTCCAGGTCCACGACGAACTGGTCTTCGAGGTGCCCGACGCCGAGGTGGAGGCGACCAAGGCCCTGGTGCGGCAGGTGATGGAAAGCGCCGCCGAGCTGTCGGTGCCCCTGGAGGTGGACACCGGCGCCGGCGACAATTGGGCCGAGGCGCATTAGGCGCGATTGACCAACTTGACCAAGAAGACTCCGCCGCCTACCTTCGGATGCAGGCACGGAGACACGGTCATGCCCGAAACCTTCAACATCTACGACGCCAAGACACAGCTTTCGCGGCTGGTGGAGCGGGCCGGCGCCGGCGAGGAGATCATCATCGCCAAGGGCGGCAAGCCGATGGCGCGGCTGGTGGGGCTGCCGCGGGAGAAGCCGAAGCGGCGGCCCGGACGCTACAAGGGGCAGATCGTCATCCGCGAGGACTTCGACGCGCCGCTGGACGAGGATTTCGAGCGCGCCGTCCGCGGGGAGGGCGCGTGAGGCTGTTGCTGGACACGCATGTCCTGCTGTGGTGGCTGGCGGATGACCCGAAACTGCCGCATTCAATTCGAGCCGCGGTCGAAACCGCCGACGAGGTCGTGCTGAGCGCGGCGACGGCCTGGGAGATCGCCGTCAAGCGGGCGGCGGGACGCCTGACGGTGCCCTTTGACGATTTCGAGGCGCTGGCGACGGCAGAGGGGTTCTCCCTGCTGCCGATGACGGCGGCGCACGCCTGGGCGGCCGGCGCCCTGCCCCGGCACCACGGCGACCCTTTCGACCGCATCCTTGTCGCCCAGGCCATCCTCGACGGGCTGGTGCTGGTGTCCATCGATGGGATGCTTCGGCGCTACGACGTGGCGCTGCTCCCCGTCCACTAGCGCCCACCGCCTAAGGCCGCACCCCTTCCTCCGGCGCTTCGCCGCCCCGGGCGCGCCGCACGACATGGTGCTCGCAGTGGGGGCAGACGGTGTGGCTGACGCAGACCTCGCCGGGGCCGCCGCGGCGGTAGTATTCGTCGGCCTCGACCCATTCGCGGGTCGCGCCGCCGGGGGGGAAGGCGACGCGCTGGCACAGGCTGCACATCTCGACGATGGGCGCGGCGGCGATGTCCTCGATGCGGGCGCGCATGGCGGCGAAGTCGAACAGCGCCAGCGGCACCCGCGCCCGTTCCGACAGCCGCTGCGACTGGAACAGCAGCGCCCGCAGCGTCCCGTCCTCCTCGACGCGGGTGATGGCCATGCGAAAGCGCCGGCGGGCGCCGGGGCTGTCGCAGCGGAACGAGAAGCCGATGGTTTCGGTCCGCCCCTGGCGCAGCGCGTCCATGAAGCGAGCGTAGGCGTCGCGCACCGGCTCGCCCTCGACGAAGTCGAGCATGGAGCGGCCGATGAGGGTGTCGGGCTCGGCATAGCTTTCGGCGCCATCGGCCCGCGCCGCCCGCGCCCAGCGCCGCCAGCCGCAGGTGACGAAGCGCCCCTGCGGATCGGTCAGCCAGACGAGGCCGTCCATCGCCTCCAGCAACTGCTGCGTGCCGTCCATGACGCCCATATCTGCGCCGCACCGCCGCCCCGCAAGCGCCGCAAGCGGGTCGGGGCGGGGTCAGAGGGCCAGGGGGCATGACCTTCGGGTTACATTTTCATGACTCTTCTGTTATGTTCCCGCCGGCTTAACAAACAGCGGTCTCGTCGTGGTCAAGCCCTCTCCTCCCGGCGACTACAAGAAGCTCCACAAGGAACTGAAGCGCATCGCCGTTCTCGAACGGGCGACGCAGGAAATCGGCCGGCGCACGGTGGCGCTGGGCCTGGCGCTGCTGTTCCTGGTCCTGGTGCTGCTGTTCACGCTGTCGATCAGCGGCACCTACGAGAAGGGCATCTTCGTCATCGCCGCCGGCATCATCGGCGGCTATATGGCCCTGAACATCGGCGCCAACGACGTTGCCAACAATGTCGGTCCGGCGGTGGGCTCGCGGGCGCTGACGATGGGCGGCGCCCTGGTCATTGCCGGCATCTTCGAGGCCGCCGGCGCCTTCCTGGCCGGCGGCGAAGTGGTGCAGACGGTGTCGAAGGGCATCATCGACATCGATGGGATGCCCAGCCTAGACCACTTCGTCTGGGCGATGCTGGCGGCGCTGCTGGCGGCGGCGCTGTGGCTCAACCTCGCCACCTGGCTGGGGGCGCCGGTTTCCACCACCCATTCCATTGTCGGCGGCGTCATGGGCTCGGGGATGGCGGTGGCCGGCCTCGCCGCCGTCGACTGGGGGGTGATGAGCGCCATCGCCGCGAGCTGGGTGATTTCGCCGGTGCTGGGCGGCGTCATCGCGGCGGCGCTGCTGACCTTCGTGAAGTTCGCCGTGCTGCGCCGCGACGACAAGATCGCCGCAGCGACGGCATGGGTGCCGGTGCTAGTGGCGATCATGGCCTGCGCCTTCACCGCCTTCCTGCTGATGAAGGGCCTGAAGCGCATCTGGAGCCCCGACACCACCACGGTGGTGCTGTTGTCGGCGGCGATGCTGGTGGGCTCGTTCGCGGCCGTGCGCCCGCTGGTGCGCCGCGCCGCCGTGGGGCTGGAGAACCGCCGCAAGGCGGTGGCGCGGCTGTTCACGGTGCCGCTGATCGTCTCGGCGGCGCTGTTGTCCTTCGCCCACGGCGCCAACGACGTCGCCAACGCCGTCGGGCCGCTGGCGGCCATCGTCTCGGCGGTGCACGAGGGCAACATCACCGCCGAGGCCGCGGTGCCGGGGTGGGTGATGCTGATCGGCGGCCTGGGCATCGCGGCCGGGCTGGTGCTGTTCGGGCCCAAGCTGATCCGCACCGTCGGTGAAAAGATCACCAAGCTGGACCCCATTCGCGCCTTCTGCGTGGCGTTGTCGGCGGCGGTGACGGTGATCGCCGCCTCGGTCATGGGCCTGCCGGTGAGCTCCACCCACATCGCCGTCGGCGGCGTCTTCGGGGTCGGCTTCCTGCGCGAGTTCCTGGCCCACTGGGACCGCCAGCGCCTCAACAACCGAAACCAGCGCCCGCCGGTGGACGCGGCGCCGCCGGCGCTGATGGCCGGCGAACCTTTCGATCCCGCCCGGCCCGACCCGGAAAAGGAACTGCGCAAGGCCGAGCGCCGGCGGCTGGTGCGGCGCTCGCACCTGCTGACCATCGGCGCCGCCTGGGTCATCACCGTGCCCTGCGCCGCTCTGCTGGCCGCCGGCCTCTATCTGGCGCTGGCTACGGTTCTGGGCTGAGCGCCGGCGGCGGCGATCCACGCGCCGTCGCCGTCGCGCCCTATTCCACCACCAGCTTGACGCGGCGTCCCGGCGCCGGTTCCTCGCCCGCCGCCAGCCCGTTCAGCACCCGGAACCGCTCCAGCTCGTGGCCATCGCCGTGGGGGAAGCGCGCCGCCAGCGCCGCGGCGGTTTCGCCCGCCTGCACCGTGTGGACGCGCAGGCGGTACGGCCGCACGCGGCCCGCCGCCTCGGCGTCCAGGGGCTCGAAGCTGTAGGTGGTGCGGCGCAGCGGCAGCGCCAGCGCCTCCGTCATGTCCGGCCGGGTCAGGAAAATAAAGCGGTAGACCTGTCCCTCGCCATAGCCGATGGCAACCAGGCGGGCGTCCCGCGCCCCCGACTCCAGCTGCACCCGCGTCGTGCCGGTGGCGGCCGGCAGGCCGTTGACGGTGATGCGCTCGACCTCCTGCAGGCGCGCGCCGGTGGCCCACACCCCTTGCAGATAGGCGGCCATGTCGGTGCCGCGCCAACGCGCGCCGTCGAAGGCGACGACATTGCCGCTGCCGTCGCCGGCATAGACGGCCTCGTCCGAATTGACGATGTCGAAGCCCTCGGGCACCTCGAAGCGGAAGCGCAGCACGGGATGGACAAAGCTGCGCCCGCGCACGAGGCCGTCCTCGGGCCGCGCGCCGTACACCAGCCCGTCGACGACGCCCAGATAGGCGCCGCGCTCCACCTGCCCCGCCGTGCCCGGCGCCGCCGCCTGCGCCACCCGTTGCACGCGCTCCAGGGCGCGAGGATGGGTGGCCATGATGTTGAAGGCGTCCACCGAGTCGGGGTCGCGGCCGGCCAGCCGCGCCTCCAGCCGCGCCTGAGCGTGCAGCTTGCGCAGCAGCGCCGCCGAGGCCTGCGGGTCATAGCCGGCCTGCACCATGTAGCGGATGCCCAGATCGTCGGCCTCGTGCTCCTGGCCGCGGGAATAGCTTTGCAGATAGGCCTGGGCGCCAAAGCCGGCGACATCGACCAGTTCGGGGGTATCGACCGCCGCCCCCAGGATCGCCAGCCCCAGCCCGGCGACGAGGCTCTGACTCACCCGCTGGCCGGCGTGGCGGGCGACGACGTGGCCGATCTCGTGGCCCAGCACGCTGGCCAGTTCGGCCTCGCTGTCGGCCAGGGCCAGCAGCCCCCGGGTGACATAGACATAGCCGCCCGGCAGCGCCATCGCATTGACGACCGGGGAGTCCAGCACCGTGAAGGTGTAGGCGATCCCCTCGCCCTCGCCGTGGCGGGCAAGGCGCTGGCCCACCGCGTCGACATAGTCCTGCAGCGCCGGATCGGCATAGGCGCCGCCAAAGGCCTCCAGCACCGATTCGTGCTCGCGGGCCCCCAGTTGGCGTTCCTGGTCGGGGCTCAACATGTTGAACATCGGCTGCCCGGTGGCCGGGTTCTCGGCGCAGCCCGCCAACGCCAGCAGCGACACCGCCGCGACGGCGGCGGCCAACAGCCTCGTCATTCCAGAACCTCGATCTGCTCGGGGTGGGTGGCCTCGATCATGGGGCCGTTGTAGGAGCGCAGCCAGCCGCGCACGCGGATGCGGCGGCCGGCAAGGTCTTCGGGCGCCAGCCCCGCCGCCTCGAAGCGGCGGCGGGCGTCGCGGTCCAGGACGACGGTGAAATCCGTGCGCCAGTCCCGGCCGTAATTGAGGTAGGTTCGCCCCCGCACCTCCGCGACCTCCCGCACCCGTCCCTCCACCAGTTCGAAGCGCCCGACGCGCTCCGCCGCCGCCGCCGTGTCGAGGGGGCGGTAAGCGTCCAGCCCCCACATGCCCGCCCCGGCGGCACGGGCGGCGCCCTCGCGCGCCAGCATCTCGGCGATCATGGCGCGGTTGTCGGCAAAAGTGTAGACCCGCGCCAGGCCGCGTTCCAGCATGGCGCCCTGAATCCACAGGCCGTCGCGGTGGCGGTACAGATGCGCCAGCCGGCGGCCGTGGCGGTCCCAGCGGGCGCCGCCGAACATCAGCCGCACCCGCTGGTCCAGCACCAGGCCTTCCAGGGCGGCCTTCGCCTCCCCGGCCAGCGGCCAGGGGCGGAAATCGGCGCGGCCCAGCGGCAGCTTCGGGGCCTGCATCCCCACCAGCCGCACCTCGGTCCCGTCGTCCAGCCGCACCGTGTCGCCGTCGACCACCGCGACCACCGCCGCCTCGGGGCCGGGCTCCAGGGGCGCCGCCGACGGCGCGGCCGGCGTCAGCAGGGCGAGCAGCAGGACGAGGGCGCCGCGCGGCGACATGGATCGTCCGATCTTTGTTGATTCCGGTGGGTACGGACGGCAAGGATGGCGCATGGACGCCTATCCCGCAATCGCCCCCTATGACAGCGGCCATCTCGACGTCGGCGACGGCCATGCCCTGTATTGGGAACAGTCGGGCAATCCCGACGGCGTGCCCGTACTCTACCTGCATGGCGGGCCGGGGGCGGGGACGACGCCCTATTACCGCCGTTTCTTTGACCCGGCCTTCTGGCGCATCGTGCTGTTCGACCAGCGCGGCTGCGGGCGCTCGACGCCGGCCGCCGCCACCGAGGCCAACACCACCTGGCACCTGGTCGAGGACATCGAGCGCCTGCGCCGCCACCTGGGCATCGAGTCCTGGCTGACCTTCGGCGGCTCCTGGGGCAGCACCCTGGCGCTGGCCTATGGCGAGGCGCATCCCCGCCGCTGCCTGGGCTTCGTCCTGCGCGGCGTCTTCCTGTTCACGCGGGCCGAGATCGACTGGTTCGTGCGCGGCATGGGGACGTTCTTCCCCGAGGCCGAACGCCGCCTGCTGGCGCCGCTGTCGCCGGCCGAACGCGCCGACCCGCTGGCCGCCTATCAACGGCGGCTGATGGACCCCGACCCGGCGGTGCACGCGCCGGCGGCCTTCGCCTGGTGCGCCTACGAAGAGGCCTGCTCGCGCCTGCGGCCGCCCGCGCCGCGCGGCAACGGCGCCCGGCCGCTGCTGGCGGCGCTGGCGATGGCGCGGATCGAGACCCATTACATGGTCAACCGCGGCTTCCTGGAGGAAGGGCAACTGCTGGCCGGGCTGCCGGCGGTGCGCCACCTGCCGGCGGTGATCGTGCAGGGCCGCTACGACGTCATCTGCCCCATCCGCGCCGCCGATGCCCTGGCCCAGGCCTGGCCGCGGGCGGAATTGCATGTCGTCCCCGACGCCGGCCACGCCGCCCTGGAGCCCGGCATCCGCGCCGGCCTGGTGGCGGCGACGGAACGCATGAAGGCGCGGCTGCACCGGCCGGACGGCAAGACGGAAATTGCCCCTGCACCCACCGGCGACCCGATGCTATAAAGGTCGCCGCCACGACCTTGGGCGCCCGTAGCTCAGCAGGATAGAGCATCAGATTCCTAATCTGAGGGTCACAGGTTCGAATCCTGTCGGGCGCGCCATTCCCGCCGAACGAACGCCCGCCAAGGCCTGCCGAGGTTTATCGGCGGCAGCTTTTTCGCGTGTACCGGGTGGCCGGTCGGTGGCATAGTGCCAATTGGACGGCGGCGGCTGTCCGCTGGGGCTGGAGGGGCGCATGATTCTGCCGGCCGCCCGATCGGCGTCGCCGACGTCGTCGAGGCGATGTGCAGCCACCGCCCCTACCGCCCCGGCCTGGGCCTTGAACCGGCCCTGACGGAGCTGCGCATGGGCAGCGGCACGCGCTACGACCCCGACGTCGTCGCCGCCTGCGAACGGGTGTTCGAGGCGGGCTTCCAGTTCCCGCCCAGCGGTTGAGCATATTGTGCCCTCGCCGGGCGCTCGTTCCGCTCGCTTGGCCGCCGCCTCAACGGCGATGAGTCCTTAGATGCCCTCGCCGGGCGCTCGCTCCGCTCGCTTGGCCGCCGCCTCAACGGCGGCTGGTGCGTGACCGCGTGTGGGCGGATCACGCCCTATTCCGAGCGGCCGCCGTTCAGCGCCGACCACTGGAGGGGGTCGTGGAGGAACTTTCGCACCTCCTCCAGCGCCTTCTTGTCGAAATACTGCCCCTGCTCGGCGACGTCGAGCACGTCCCACCAGTTGGCGAGGTAGTGCATCTCGACGCCCATCTCCTCCAGCGTCTTGAGGGCGCCGGGGAAGACGCCGTAGAAAAACAGCACGAAGGCGTGGTTGACCTGCAGCCCGGCCTCGCGCATGGCGCGGATGAAGGAGATCTTGCTGGCGCCGTCGGAGGCCAGATCCTCGACCAGCACCACGCGGTCGCCGTCGCGCACATGGCCCTCGATCTGGGCGTTGCGGCCGAAACCCTTGGGCTTCTTGCGCACATAGAGCATCGGCAGCGCCAGTTCCTCGGCGATCCAGGCGGCGTAGGGAATGCCCGCCGTCTCGCCGCCGGCGACGCCGTCGGTGGACTCGAAGCCGACGTCGCGGCAGATGGCCTCGGCCGAAAGCTGCGTCAGCCGCCGCCGGGCGCGGGGGAACGAGATCACCTTGCGGCAGTCGATGTAGACGGGGCTGGCCCATCCCGAGGTCAGGATATAGGGCTCCTCGGGGCGGAAATTCACGGCGGCGAGTTCCATGAGGATCTTCGCCGTCGTCATGCCCGCCTTCTTCTGTTCCGGCGTGCGCGAAACCGTCTGCATCGACCACTCCTTGCCACTTGGATGACCGGCCTGCCGGGCGCTATAACCCCATTCCGCCGCCAGGGCAAGCCGGAGAGGTTCCCATGTCGCATCCCATCGAGGTCAGCCACGACGGCAACGGCGCCGTCGCCACCGTCGTTCTCAACCGTCCCGACAAGCTCAACGCCATGGATTTGGCCATGTGGCGCGGCCTTGCCGAGGCCTTCGCCGCCCTGGGCGGCGAGGAGCGCCTGCGCTGCGTGGTGCTGCGCGGCGCCGGCGAGCGCGCCTTCGCCGCCGGCGCCGACATCGGCGAGTTCGACACCGTGCGCGCCACCCCCGCCCAGGCCAAGGAGTATGACGAGGTGATGCGCGCCGCCCTGGCGGCGGTGCGCGACTGCCCGGTGCCGGTGGTGGCGATGGTCCACGGCGGCTGCATCGGCGGCGGCCTGGAACTGGCGGCCCAGTGCGACCTGCGCCTGGCCGGCGAGTCGGCGCGCTTCGGCGTGCCCATCGCCCGAATCGGGGTGGTGATGGCCTATCCCGAGCTGGAGGGCATCCGCCGCCTGTGCGGGCCGGCGACGCTGCTGGAGATGCTGCTGGAAGCGCGCATCCTCGACGCCGCCGAAGCGCTGGCGCGCGGGCTGGTCAACCGCGTCGTGCCCGACGAGGCCCTGGCCGGCGAGGCCGAGGCCACGGCACGGCGCATCGCCGCCGGGGCGCCGCTGGCGCATCGTTGGCACCGGCGCTTCGTCCGCCGCCTGACCGAGCGGCCCGAGCCGGTGACGGCGGCGGAATTGGACGAGTGCTATCGCTTCCTGGACACCGAGGACTACCGCGAGGGCATCGCCGCCTTCCGGGAAAAGCGCAAGCCGGGATTCGCCGGGCGCTGAGCGGGCCGGCCCCGGTCAACGCACACCCGCGCGCTGCCTCACCCGGCGTTGTCGGCGCGGCGCAGGTCCAGCCGCACCCCCAGCCGCTCCAGGTCCGTGCGGGCGGTGACGGCGCAGCTTCGCGCCAGGGACCAGCGGGCGGGGTCGCGGCGGCTGGCCCGCGCCACGCCCTCGGGGTCGTCCACCCCGACCCAGGCCAGACCCTGGGGGGTGGGGAAGAAGGCGCTGGCGAGGAACCGCCCCACCGCCGCCGACAGCCGCCGGGCCACCAGCGGCCGGCGCCAGCGCCCCACCGCCGCCAGGGCCTCTTCGGCATGGCAGCGCAGGGCGCCGAGATGCGGCGCCGCCTCGCGGTGGTACAACTCCAGCACCTGCCGGGCCACCGGGCATAGGGCCAGGCGCTCGGTCAGCGCCCGCTCGGCCAGGGCCTCGATGCTGGCGCTGGCGGCGTACAGGAAGCACCACAGCGGCGCGTCGCCCAGCCGCCGAACGGCGCGCTGCAGGGACGCGGGGTCGCGAAGCAACGGCACGTCCGACAGGCCGGCGCGGTCGATGATCTCGATGAACATCAGGCCGTGCCCGGCACCGTCGCGAATGCGGCTGAGCACGACGCGGGCGTCGTCCATCGGCGCCGCAAGGGCGTCGCCGTGCGACAACCGCCGCAGCGTCACCCCCCGCAGCCACAAATCCGCCGCCGCCAGCCGCGCCATGTCCAGGCGGCTGGCGCGCAACAGGCGCTCCTGCGGCAGGCCCTGCACGCTCAGCAGGCGGGGCGGCAGCCAGGGCAGGCCCGGGTCCGCCGATTCCCAGACGACCACCGACAACGGGTCGACATAGGTCGACCCCAACCCCATGAGCTGCTGCAAGGCAAGCGGCATCGGCCTCACCCCTGGAAGGCCGCCGGCGCGGCACGGCCGCCCGGCGGTACAACACATTTTGCCCCTCGCCTCGGCGAATTCCATAGCTCCTCGGTAACATTGCCATCGTCTGTCCGCGGGAGGTGCCACCCTTGACGCGGCGGCCGCAAGCACAATATCAGTATGTTCTGAAATGCAATTCGCTCTGAACTAGGACGAGGTGACCATGTTCGGTGTCTCCGCGGCCGCCGGTTTCGCCGGGCCGCCCGACGACCAGGTGGAAATGGTGGAGGCCGCCGCCGTGCGCCGCTGGGTGGCGGCGGGCGAGGCCGTGCTGGTCGACGTGCGCGAACCGAAGGAATACGTGGCCGGGCATATCCCGGGGGCCCAGCACAACCCGCTGTCGCGCTTCGACCCCGCCCGCATCCGGGTGCCGGAGGGCAAGCGCCTGGTGCTGCACTGCCGCTCGGGCGCGCGCTGCGGGCCGGCGGCCATGCGCCTGCTGGCGGCCGGCCACCGTGACAAGATTTATCGGATGCAGGGCGGCATCATCGCCTGGCACGCCGCCGGCGGCCCGCTGGAAGCGGGGTTCTGACGCCGCCGGGGCGTTAGCCGGGCGCGCGCCCTCAGGTCTTCAGCACCTTGGCGACGCGGTTGTCGCGCAGGCGATAGGCGTCGGGCATTCCGCGGCCCAGCAGGGGGCGCAGATACATGCGGAAGGCGTCGGTGACGTCGGTGCCCGAGTCGGCGATGAATTCGTCCGGCATCACCTTGGTCTTGCCGGCCACGTCCTCCAGGGCCGCCAGGCGGTAATCGACGGAATAGAAGCCGGTGCGCTCGATGATCACCGAACCGTCGCCGTCGTTCCACATGGCGAACTGCACCGCCTTCTCGCCCACCTCGCGGGCTTCGCGCTGGTCGACGTCGGAGACGCAGCCGACGAAAGAGCGCTGCAAATAGCCGAAGGTGTCGCCGCGCACGCGCTTGATCTTCAGCTTGTCCTTGATCTCCTGGCACAGCAGGTCGGCCAGCGCGCCGGTGCCGGAAAGCTGCACATTGCCGTGGGCGTCGCGCTCGACCTCCTTGGCGAGCTTGGTGACGATGGGCTCGCCGGTTTCGTCGTGAACGCCTTCCGAACAGGCGATGACGCAGCGGCCGTACTTGTCCATCGTCCGCTTCACGTCGGCCAGGAACCCGTCGACCTTGAAGGTGCGTTCGGGCACATAGATCAGGTGGGGGCCGTCGTCGGGGAACTTCTTGCCCAGGGCCGAGGCGGCGGTCAGGAAACCGGCGTGCCGCCCCATCACCACCCCCAGATAGACGCCGGGCAGCGCCCAATTGTCGAGATTGGCGCCCATGAAGGACTGGGCCACGAAGCGCGCCGCCGACGGGAAGCCGGGGGTGTGGTCGTTGAGCACCAGATCGTTGTCGATGGTCTTGGGGATGTGGATGCAGCGCATGGCGTAGTCGGCCTTGCGGGCCTCCTCGTTGACGATGCGCGCGGTGTCGGAGGAATCGTTGCCGCCGATGTAGAAGAAGTAGCGGATGCCGTGCGCCTTCAGAACCTTGAAGATCTCCTGGCAGTATTTGTAATCCGGCTTGTCGCGCGTCGAGCCCAGGCCCGAGGACGGCGTCTCGGCGACCATCTCCAGGTTGTGGGTGGTTTCCTGGGTCAGGTCCAGGAACTCCTCGTCGATGATGCCGCGCACGCCGTGAAAGGCGCCGTAGACGCGCTCGACATTGCGGAACTTGCGCGATTCGAGCACCGCCCCGACCATCGACTGGTTGATGACCGCCGTGGGGCCGCCACCCTGGGCGACGAGCACCTTGCCTTCCAGCATTTCCACTCCCTCCATGCAATGACGGCACCTTGTGCCGGTGCGGGCGCCAAATTTAGGCCAAAGCCCACCGGACGACCAGCGCGGCCTGCCGCTGTCCGCGCCACTCTTGGTTTATGTCCCCGCCGGCCATCCTTCCACCCCCGAAGGGGTGGGAGCGGCTGACCCTTAGGTGTCGCCGCCCTGGCCCGAAGGGCGCGCCGGCCCTTTCGCCGGGCGGCGGCGGCTGGCATTATGCCCGCACGCGGAACGGAGGGGGGCCGCGAAGGGCATGGACATTCTGCTGGTCGAGGACAACAGCGGCGACGCCCGGTTGGTGGCCGAGGCGCTGCGCGAAAGCGGCGCCGGCAGCCGCCTGCATGTGGTAGAGGACGGCGTGGAGGCGCTGCGATTCCTGCGGCGCCAAGGCGACTACGCCGGCGCCGTCCGGCCCGACCTGATCCTCCTGGACCTCAACCTGCCACGCAAGGACGGACGCGAGGTGCTGGCCGAGGTGAAATCCGACCCGGCGCTCATGCGCATTCCGGTGGTGGTGTTCACCACCTCGACGGCCGCGCCCGACGTGCTGCGCTGTTACGAGCTGCGGGCCAACAGCTATGTTGCCAAGCCGATGGACCTGGACGGCTTCATGGGCGTGGTGCGGTCGCTGGAGCATTACTGGCGCGACGTCGCCCGGCTGCCGCCGGCCTGAGCCATGTCGGACGCCCCCATCACCATCCTGCTGGTCGAGGACAATCCCGGCGACGCGCGCCTGGTGGAGGTGCTGCTGGAGGAGGCGGCGGGGCCGGGCGCCTTCGTCTTCCGGCGCGAAGCGGCGCTGGAGCCGGCGGTGGCGCGGCTGGAGCGCGAGTGCTGCGATGTGGTGCTGCTCGACCTGTCGCTGCCGGATTCGCAGGGCCTGGCGACGGTGCGGCGGATGCGGGCGGCGGCGCCGCAACTGCCCATCGTGGTGCTGACCGGCCTCGACGACGAATCGGTCGCCATCCAGGCGATGCAGCAGGGGGCGCAGGATTACCTCGTCAAGGGGAGCGGCGACGGCGAATTGATCCGCCGCGCCATCCGCTATTCCATCGAGCGCGTCCGCGCCGACCACACCCTGCGCGCCAGCGAGGCACGCTTTCGCGGCATTTTCGAGAATACCAGCCTTGGGGTGGTGCTCGTCGACCGCGAGGGGCGGTTGGCGGAAACCAACCCCGCCCTCCACGCGATGCTGGGCCGCGAGGACGGGGGCCTGCGCGGCGCCGGGCTCGCCGACCTTGGCCACCCCAACGATCTTGCCCGAACCCGCGCCGGGCTGAACGCGCTGTTCGACGGCGCGCGCGAACGCCTGCGCCTGGAGACGCGATTCCTGGCACCGGACGGCGAGGTGGTGTGGCTGCGCCTCGACGCCGCCCTCGCCCGCGGCCTGGCGCCGGCGCAGGCGTTGGTGGTGGGCGTGGTCGAGGACGTAACCGCGCGCAAGCGCATGGAAGACGAATTACGCATGGCCGCCCAGGTCTTCCACAACACCAGCGAAGGCATCTTCGTCGCCGACGCCGGCCAGCGCATCATCCATGTCAACCCGGCCTTCGAGGCGCTGACCGGCTACAGCGGCGAGGAGGCGGCGGGCAAGCGGCTGGAATTCCTCGGCTCCGGGCGCCACGACGCCGCCTTCTACGCCGCCATCCAGGACGCCCTCGACCGCGAGGGGCGCTGGCAGGGCGAGATCTGGAACCGCGGCAAGGGCGGCGAGACGCTGGTGGTCTGGCTGGACTATTCGGCGGTGCGCGACGCCACCGGCGCCGTCGTCAACCATGTCGCCGTGTTCAACGACATCACCGCCCGCAAACAAACCGAGGAACGCTTGGCGCACCAGGTCAACCACGACCCGCTGACCGATCTGCCCAACCGCGTGCTGTTCGAGGAACGCCTCGACCGCGCCCTCACCCGCGCCGCGCGCAGCCACAAGCTGGTGGCGCTGATGTTCATCGACCTCGACGGCTTCAAGGCCATCAACGATGTCCACGGCCACCTGATGGGCGACAAACTGTTGCAGGCGGTGGCCGAACGCCTGCTGGACTGCACCCGCCAGGGCGACACCGTCGCCCGCATCGCCGGGGACGAGTTCACCGTCGTCCTGGAGGACGTCGACGAGGCCGGCGACGTCGCCGTGGTCGCCGACAAGATCCTGGCGCGGTTCCGCGAGCCGTTCCGCGTCGACGGCATCGAGTTGCCGGTGACCGCCAGTATCGGCATCGGCCTCTTCCCCACCGACGCCCGCGACGCCGCCACCCTGATCCGGCTGGCCGACGAGGCCATGTACGCCGCCAAGGGCGGCGGCCGCGACCGCTACCGCTTCCGCTCCGACGCCCTCAACAGCCGCGCCGCCCAGCGCCTGACGCTGGAATCGGCGCTGGAGCGGGCCTTGAGCAATGACGAGTTTCGGCTGCACTACCAGCCCATCTTCGACCTGCGCACCCGCCGGCTGGCGGGGGTGGAGGCGCTGCTGCGCTGGCAGCCGCCGGGGGGGCGGCTGCGCGACCCGCATGATTTCCTGCCCTATCTGGAACAGAGCGAGCAGATCATCGCCGTCGGCGAATGGGTGCTGCGCGAGGCCTGCGCCCAGGCCGCCGCCTGGCACCGCCAGGGCCGCTCCGACCTGGTGCTGGCCGTCAACCTCTCGCCGCTGCAGCTTTACCGCGGCGACCTGGTCGCCGCCGTTACCGACACCCTGCGCGCAAGCGGGCTGCCGGCGGAACGGCTGGAACTGGAATTCCCCGAGGCGGCGGTGGCGGAGCCGTCGCTGCCCGGCGCGGCGGACGGCCTCGACCGCGCGGTGTTGCTGACGGCGCTGAAGTCCCTGGGGGTGCGCTTGGCGGTGGGCGGCTTCGGCACCGGCCATGCCTCGTTCGCGCGCCTGCGCCGGCTGCCGGTGGACCTGCTGAAGATCGACCCCAGCTTCGTGCGCGACCTTGGCGCCGACCCCGCCGACGAGGGCATCGTCGAGGCCATGATCGCCCTCGCCCATAGCCTGGACATGGGCGTCGCCGCCGTCGGCGTGGAGCGGCAGGACCAGCTTGACTGGCTGCGCCGCCACGCCTGCGACCTGGGGCAGGGGCACCTGTTCGCGCGCCCCGCCCCGCCCGAGAGCGTGGCAATCGACGCCGCCTCCCTCGACGGCGTGGGCGCCGGGCCGCCCCCAGGCGCTTGAAAAGCGGTTTCGGGAGGGAGTAGGCTGTCGGCTCCCCAACCAGGGTGAGTGGCTGATGCGCTCCGATCTCGCGGCCAAATACGACCTGCGCGTGCCGCGCTACACCTCTTATCCCACGGCACCGCATTTCCACGCCGGCGTCAACGCCGAGACCTATGCCCGCTGGCTGGCCGAATTGCCGCCGCAGGCGCCGCTGTCGCTGTACCTGCACATCGCCTTCTGCGCGGAAATGTGCTGGTTCTGCGGCTGTCATACCAAGATCACGCGCCAATACGCGCCGGTGGCCGACTATATGGACGCCCTGTGGCGCGAGGTGGATCTGGTGGGCGAGGCGCTGCCGGCGCGCATGGCGGTGCGCCATGTGCATTTCGGCGGCGGCAGCCCCACCATCCTCACCCCCGAGGACTTCGTCCGCACCATCGACCATCTGCGCGCGCGCTTCGCCGTCGCCGAGGATGCCGAGATCGCGGTGGAGCTGGACCCGCGCACCGCCGACGAGGCCTATGTGAAGGCGATGGCCGGGGCCGGGGTGACGCGCGCCAGCATCGGCGTGCAGGACTTCAACGAAACCGTCCAGAAGGCCATCAACCGCATCCAGCCCTACGAGGTGGTGGAGCGGGTGATCGCCTGGCTGCGCGCCCACGGCGTCAGCGGCATCAACATGGACCTGATCTATGGCCTGCCGCACCAGACGGTCGCGGGCCTGATCGACACCATCGACCGCGCCGTGGCCTTCGAGCCCCACCGCATCTCGCTGTTCGGCTACGCGCATGTGCCGTGGATGAAGAAGCACCAGCGCCTGATCCCCGAGGAGGCGCTGCCCGACATCGCCTTGCGCTGGCAGCAATACGAGGCCGCCCACGACCGCCTCGTCGAGCAGGGCTATGTCGCCGTGGGGCTGGACCACTTCGCCCGCGCCGATGACGAAATGGCCCTGGCCCTGAACGACAAGCGGCTGCACCGCAATTTTCAGGGCTACACCACCGACGAGGCGCCGGTGCTGCTGGGCTTCGGTGCCTCGGGCATCGGTTCGCTGCCCCAGGGCTATGTCGCCAACGAGACCGCCATCCACGCCTACAAGGACACCGTCCGCGACGGCCGTCTGGCGGTGGTGCGCGGCGTCACCCTCGCCGAGGACGACCGCCTGCGCCGCGCCGTCATCGAGCGCCTGATGTGCGATCTGGCCGTCGACCTGGACGCCGTCGCCGCGCGCTTCGGCGAATCGGGCGCCGTGTTCGAGCCCGACCTGGAGGCGCTGGAGCCGCTGGAGGAGGACGGCATCGTCATCCGCGACGGCCGCCGCATCCGCGTCACCGAGGACGGCCGGCCGCTGGTGCGGGCCGTCTGCGCCGCCTTCGACCGCTATCTGGCCCGGGGCGAGGCCCGCCACTCCAAGGCGGTGTAAGACCGCCGGGGCGCCTGCCCCTCAGAGCAGCCCGCGTCGCCGAATCTCCTCGGCCACCGCCCCTGCCGTTCGCAGCGGCGGGTGCGTCCAGGATTGCAGCGGCCCCTCCTCCAAGGGCCGCGCCAGGCCCAGGGCGTAAAGTTCCTGGTGCAGGCGCGCGTGCTTGGCGCCGACGCCGCCGGGGGGCGCGAAGATGTGGACGGGGCTGGTGGTGGCGCAGGCCTCGCAGCACATCGACACCGAATCGCCGGTGACGACGATGGCGTCGGCCAGCGCCAGAAAGCCGAGATAAGGGTTGGGCCCGCCCTGCCCCCAGCGGTGCACGAAGCTGGGTTCCGGCAGCGCCGCCAGCAGCGCCGCCTCGGGCGCCGCGCCGGTACGGCGGCTGGTGGTGGCCAGCAGGCTGCCGCCCGTCCCGGTCGCCAGCGCGGCGGTGCGGCGGCCGAGTTCGGCGGCCTGCTCGGACGTGAACGGCCGCCGCCGCGTCGCCCCACCGACGATAAGCGCCACCCACGGGCGCGGCAGATGCGCCAGCCGCGGCCGCCACTCCTCGGCGGCGGCCGCCAGCCGTTGCGGCGTAACATGGTTGGGGGCGCCGGTGACGCGCAGCAGGTTTGGACGCGCCGGCATCGGCCCGTCGTGGTTGGGCACGACGACGAGGTCGAAATCCGCCCGCCCCGGCCAGCCCGGATCCATGATCTGCACCGTGCGCACGCCGCGGCGGCGCAGCCAGCGCATGGCGGGGGCGGTGCGGCGCCCGGCGGCCACCGCCAGCCGTGGCCACGGCGGCGCCAGGGCGGCGCGCGATTCCCCCGTCATCCCCAGCAGCGAGGCGCCGCGCACGGCGTTGGGCAGGCGGGCCAGGCGGGTGTAGGCCAGCCGCCGCACCGCCAGCGGCGCCGCCAGCGCATCGGCGACGCCCCGGCACTGCGCGACATTGCCTGGCCGGTCGTCGGCCAGCACCCAGACCAGCGGGGTTGCGGCGTCCTGCTCCATGCTCTCCTGTCCCGTGCAAGTGGCGCCCCGGCGCCGTTGACGCCGGCGGTGGCGGGCCTCATGGTATCCGGGAAGTCCCCGCTGGGCGAGCAGCCAGCGACCCACCGACAGCACAACAGGAGGCGCAGCGATGACCAGGCTGACCAGCGATCAGGTGGTGGACATCGTCGGCCGGATCGACGACCTGCGGGTGGCCGCGATTATCGGCACCGGCGCCACGGCGGCGGAAGTGGTCGAGGGCAAGCGCTGGGCCGCCGGCTATCAGCGCACCATCGCCGATCACGAGAGCCTCAGACCCACCGTGGTTTCTCAGGTGATGGACATCCTGAACGCCGACGAGCCGGAGTGGGACGAGGGCTGATCCGGCGGGCCGCCGCCGAGGCGGTAGACATAGATGTGCGGCGCGAGCCCGTCGCCCGAGTCATGCACCGCCGCGGGCGGCAGGCCGGGAATGTCGAAGCCGCTGCTGATGAGCACCGCCCCCGGGGCCATTTGCCGCTGCAACTGCGGCAGCAGCCGAGGCATGATTTCGTAGCACAGGAAGCAGACGGCGACGTCGGCCTCGGGCAGGCGCAGGCGGCGGAAGTCCGCCCGCCGCACAACCAGGTTGCGGCGGGGCAGCACCAGTTGCCGCAGCCGCATGAACAGCCACGGCACCGGCGAAATCTCGAAGGCGATCACCTTGGCACGCGGATGGCGGCGGGCGAGGGCGAAGGCCAGGCGCCCGCAGCCCGCCCCCAGTTCGAGGATCACCCGCGCATCCGCCGGCACCACGCCGGCGATGGCGCGGGCGGAGGTGTAGGTGCTGGAGATCGGCGGCGCGCCGGTGCGCAGGCAGTAAACCGCGGTGACGGCGATGCCCGTCAGCACCGCGGCCAGCACCAGCAGTTCGAAGCCCAGCACCGCCCGCCTCCCCGTTCCGGCACGCCGGAGTCCAGGCCAGCACGGACGCGGCCGGGATGCAATGGAAATCGCGCCGGGCGCTAAATCCAGCCCAGCAGCTGCCACCACAGGTAGTCGAGCGGCAACAGCACCAACACTGTCGCCGCCGTCAGCGCCAGGGTCAGGCGGGTTGCCGGGCCCAGCCGCTCGCCGCCGATCTGCAGCGCCACCATCAGGGGCGGCGACTGATAGGGCAGCACCAGGGTCGAGAAGCCCAACACCTGCGTCATCAGCACCGTCTCCAGCGGCAGGCCGGCGGCGGCGGCCATCTCGTCGGCCAGCGGCGTCAACACCGCCGGCGTACCGACCACGGTGGTCAGCATCCCGATGGCGATGGCCAGCCCGGACAAGGCGGTGAAATTGGTTGCCGGCGCCCCCGCCTGCAGCGGCAGCAGGTCCAGCACCGCCGCCGCCAGCACCTCGCCGAGGCCGGAATGGCTGACGACCGCCCCCAGCCCCATGATGCCGGCGACGTAGAACATGGGCGCGAAGTCGATGTCGCTGGCAAAGCTGCGGGCACCGATGAGACCGACCCCCGGCAGCACCAGCAGCACCGCCGCCCCCAGGCCCACCCAGGCGGGGGAAATGCCGTGCAGGGCGTCGGTCACCCACAGGGCCAGCGCCGCCAGCAGCAGCAGCGCCAGGCGCCGCTCGCCGCCGCTCATCGGTCCCTGCGGGCGCGGCGTCGGCACCGCCCGCGGCCGGTCGGGGAACATCCACAGGATCAGCCCCACGCACAGCGCCGCCTTCAACAGCCCCAGCACCGGAAAGTGCAGCAGCAGGTATTCGCCGTACACCAGCGTCACCCCGTGCACCGCCTCGGCGGCGCCCATCAGCACCACATTGGGCACATTGGCCGGCAGCACCGCGAAGGTGGGCAGATGCGCCCCCAGGGCGGCCGCCAGCACCAATCCGGTGCGCCCCGGCGTGCCGGCGCGGAAGCCATAGGCCTCCGCCAGCGCCAGGGCCACCGGCATCAACAGCACCACCCGCCCCATCGACGACGGCATCAGGAACCCCAGCACGATGCCGACGACCATCATCCCCGCGATGATGCCGGCGTAACCACTGCCGAAGGCACCCGCCAGCCGCGCCGCCACCCGGCCGCCGAGGCCGGTGTTCTTGACCGCGACCCCGATCACCAGGCCGCCGAAGACCAGCCACAGCGCCGCGGAATGGAAGCCCGCAAAGACCACCGGCGCCGGGGCCACCTCCAGCAGCATGGCGAGCACGAAGAAGATCAGCGCCGTCACATGCCCCGGCAGCGCCCCCGTCGCCCACAGCCCAATGGACAGCACCGCCAGAGCCAGGGCCTTGGCGGCGGCGGCGCCGAACGGCACCGGGAACAGCAGCAGCAGAACCGCCGCCGCGGCGGCGGTCCAGGCCAGGCCGGTGGCGGGGGCAACGCGGCGGAACGAAGCCGAATCAGTCATGACCGCGAAAGGCTATGGCGCGATCCGCCCGAGCGCAATCCCCGCCGCCGTTGAGCCGGGAAGCGATGGCCTCGCCTGCACGGCGGCGGCGTGGTGCATAAATACTACCAACGCCGTCGCCACGCGGCTTACGATGCCGCCAATTAGTTTTTCCTAATTAAGCACGACGTGAGGAAAGGCCGCCATCATGGACGGGAACGGAAACGCCAAGCGCATGTCGATGATCGTCACCAAGGGCACCCTGGACTGGGCCTACCCGCCCTTCATCCTCGCCACCACGGCGGCGAGCATGGGCCTGAACGTGACGCTGTTCTTCACCTTCTATGGCCTGGGCCTGCTGCGCCGGAACCTGGACCTGAAGGTCACCACCCTGGGCAACGCGGCGATGGAAATGCCGATGATGGGGATGCACATGCAGATGCCCAATGCCGTCGGCATGTTGCCGGGCATGGACCGCATGGCGACGACGATGATGAAGAACCTCATCAAGAAGAAGGGCGTCGCGTCGATCGAGGAACTGCGCGAGATGGCCCTGGAGGCCGAGGTGCGCATGATCGCCTGCCAGATGACCCTCGATCTGTTCGAGCTCAAGCGGGAGGACCTCATCGACGGCATCGAGTTCGCCGGCGCCGCCACCTATGTCGAGGAAGCCACCCGCTCGGACGTCAACCTGTTCATCTGATTCGCATATGAGCAAACGCTGATGACAAAACCGTCGGGGCTGCCTAGACTGGTGCGGACGCACCCGGAACGACAGGGGAAGAGAGTGAACCAGGACGGGCGCGGCCCACTGGAACGCATGTTCGCCCTGTGCAGCACCGAGCAGGCGCGCGAGTACGTCGCCGAAAAGCGATCCTTCCGCCTGCACGGGCACAGCACGACGGTACGGCTGGAACGGGCCTTCTGGACGGTGTTGGAGGAGATGGCCCGCGAGGAAGGTGTGGCGGTGGGCGCCCTGATCGAGCGCATCTACGAGCACTGCCTCACCGCCAACGACAAGAACCTTGCCTCCTGTCTGCGGGTGGTGTGCCTGAAATACATCAATCTCGGCGCCTGACGCGGCCGGGGGAACGCAATGGTACGAGCAAGAGTAGGGAGAAGAAGACGATGGGCGTGACCGTTCTCGACGTTAAGGGCCTGAACTGCCCGTTGCCGATCCTGCGCGCCAAGAAGGCGATCAAGGACGTGGCGGCCGGCGAGACGCTGCAGGTGATGGCGACCGACCCCGGGTCGGTCAAGGACTTCGAGGCGTTCTGCCGCCAGACCGGCAATGAACTGCTGGACCAGTCGGAGGAAAACGGCGTCTACACCTTCAACATTAAGAAGGTGGGCTGAACGCGCCACCGGGCGTTGTCCCGACGCGAAGGCCGCGCCCGTGGGCGCGGCCTTTTCTATTCCGTTCCCCTCTCGCGCCGGCGTTGCCGCCAATAGGCCAGCCGCTTGCGGATTTCGCGTTCGAACCCGCGTTCGGGCGGATCGTAGAAACGCCGGCGCGGCATTTCGTCCGGAAAGCAGTTCTGGCCCGAGAACCCTTCCTCGGTGTCGTGGTCGTAGACATAGCCCTTGCCGTAGCCGAGATCCTTCATCATGCGCGTCGGCGCGTTGAGGATGTGCTTGGGCGGCATCAGCGACCCGGTCTCCTTGGCGGCGCGCATGGCCTGGCCGAGGGCGCGGTAGGCGGCGTTGGATTTCGGCGCCGTTCCCAGAAAGATCACCAGTTGCGCCAGGGCCAGATCGCCCTCGGGGCTGCCCAGGCGCTCGTAGGTCTGCCAGGCGGCGATGGCCTGCACGACGGCGGCGGGGTCGGCGAGGCCGACGTCCTCGACCGCGAAGCGGGTCAGGCGGCGGGCGATGTAGTGCGGATCCTCGCCGCCGGCCAGCATCCGCGCCAGCCAGTACAGGGCGGCATCGACGTCCGACGCCCGCAGCGCCTTGTGCAGGGCGCTGATGAGGTTGTAATGGCCCTCGCGGTCCTTGTCGTAGACCGGCGCGCGGCGCTGCACCGCCGCCGCCAGCGCCTTGGCGTCCAGCGCCCCCCCGCCGGCGGGCAGGGCGAACACCTCCTCGGCCATGTTGAGCAGATAACGCCCGTCGCCGTCCGCCATCGCGCGCAGCGCCGCGCGGCCGTCCTCGTCCAGGGGCAGCGGCAGGCCCATCTCGGCCTCGGCGCGGGCCAGCAGGCTTTCCAGCGCCGCGTCGTCGAGGCGGTTGAGCACCAGCACCTGCAGGCGCGACAGCAGCGCCGCGTTCAGCTCGAAGGACGGGTTTTCGGTGGTGGCGCCGACCAGGGTGACGGTGCCGTCCTCGACATAGGGCAGGAAGCCGTCCTGCTGGGCACGGTTGAAGCGGTGGATCTCGTCGACGAACAGCAGGGTGCCGCGCCCGGCCTGGCGCCGCTTGCGCGCCGCCTCGAACACCTTGCGCAGGTCGGCGACGCCCGAGAATACCGCCGACAGCGGCTCGAACTGCATGTCAGTGGCGTCGGCCAGCAGCCGGGCGATGGTGGTCTTGCCGGTGCCCGGCGGCCCCCACAGCACCATCGACGACAGCCGGTGCGCGGCCACCATGCGCCCGATGGGGCCGTCGGGCCCGATCAGATGGTCCTGGCCCACCACCTCCTCCAGCCGCAGCGGCCGCAGCCGGTCGGCCAGGGGGCGCGGCGCCTGGCTTTCGAAAAGGGTGCTCAACGACCGATCACCAGCGTCACCACCTCGCCCTCGCGCTCCAGCTTGATGCGCCAGCCGTCCCGTGGCGGCCGGTCCAGGGCGGCTTGCAGGTCGCGCACCCGGCCGATGCGGTGGCCGTTGACCTCCAGCACCCGATCGCCGGGGCGGATGTTGAGGCGCTGCGCCAGCCCGCCGCGCCGCACCCGCAGGACGATAACACCCGGACGGGTCGCCGCGATCCCCAGTTCCTCGGCGAGGGCGGGATTGAGGTTCGCCACCACCGAACCGGCCAGCGGCGTGCGGCCGCCGATCTCGGTGACGTTGCGGGGCGGCTCCTCGGTCGGGGGCACCAGCGGCACCTCGACGACCGTCTCGCGGCCCTTGCGCAGCACCGTCAGCCGCGCCTCCTCGCCCACCGCCAGGGTGGCAATGCGAAAGCGCAGCGCCTCGGGGTCGTCGACGGGGCGGCCGTCGACCGCCACCACCACGTCGCCGATGCGCAGGCCGGCCTTGTCGGCGGGGCCGCCGGGATAGAGGCCGTTGACCAGCAACCCCCGCGGCCGCTCCAGCCCCAGGGCGGCGGCCATGTCAGGCGTCACCGGCTGGCCCTGCACCCCCAGCCACGGCCGCACGGTGCGCCCGTCGGAGAGGATGCCGCGCGCCACCGCCTGCACCATCTCCACCGGGGTGGCGAAGCCGATGCCTTCCGAGCCGCCGCTCTTGGAATAGATGGCGGTGTTGATCCCCACCAGTTCGCCGCGCACATTGACCAGCGCGCCGCCGGAATTGCCGGGGTTGATGGCGGCGTCGGTCTGGATGAAGGAGCGGTAGTCGCTGATGCCGACCGTGGTCCGCGCCAGCGCCGAGACGATGCCCATCGTCACCGTCTGCCCGACGCCGAAGGGATTGCCGATCGCCAGCACCAGGTCGCCGACCTCCAGGTCGTCGGAGCGCCCCAGCGGCAGGCTGGGCAGCGGCGCGCCGACGCCCTCGATGCGCAGCACCGCCAGATCGGAGCGTTCGTCGGTGCCGACGATGGTGGCGGGGAATTCGCGGCGGTCGTTCAGCACCACCACCACCTCGTCGGCGCCCTCGATGACGTGGTGGTTGGTGATGACGGTGCCGGCATCGCCGTCGATGATGACGCCCGAGCCCAGCGAGCGCTGCACGCGCTCCTGCGGGGCGCCGAAGCCGAACTGGTCGCCGAAGAAGTGGCGGAAAAAGGGGTCGTCGAACAGCGGGTTCACCCGCCGCTGGCGCACGATGCGCCGGGTGTAGATATTGACCACCGCCGGGGCGGCACGCTCGACCACCGGGGCGAAGGTCAGCTTGATCTCGGCGGCGGAGGTGGGGACGACCTCGGCGCCGGCGCCCCCGGGCAGCGCCAAAGCGACGGCGAGGCACAGGATGGCGAACGGACGAATCGCGTAATTGCGTGTCATGACTCGGCACATGTCTGCGGGAAGTCGTGCCAGTCTATCGGCTTGGCGCCGACAGCAAAAGAGGCAGCCACATGGGCTGCCTCCGCTGCGATTCGGGCGGGCGCTGCGCCCTAATCCTCGTCCTCGTCGTCGGCCTCGGGCCTGGGACCGGAGTCCTGGCCCTTGGCGTCGGGGTCGCGCTCGACCAGTTCGATCACCGCCATCGGCGCCGCGTCGCCATAGCGGAACCCCGCCTTCAGCACACGGGTATAGCCGCCGGGGCGGTCCTTGTAGCGCTCCGCCAGGGCCGAGAACAGCTTCGCCACCACGGCGTCGTCGCGCAGGAAGGCGTGGGCCTGGCGCCGCGCGTGCAGGGTGTTGCGCTTGCCGAGGGTGATCATCTTCTCGACCACCGGCCGCAGATCCTTGGCCTTGGGCAGCGTCGTCTTGATCTGCTCGTGCTTGATGAGCGCGTTGGCCAGATTGGCGAACATCGCCCGCCGGTGCTGGCTGGTGCGGTTGAGCTTGCGACCGCTGAGCCCGTGGCGCATCGGATCCTCCTTCCCATTCCCTGGCCTCGGCGCCCGAGACCGATTGCACGACCCGCCGCCATCCCGTCACCGGGGCTGAACGGCGGTAATCCGGCGTGGCCGGGTCCGCCCTAGTAGGGCTCCTCCAACTTCTTGGCCAGCTCCTCGATGTTTTCCGGCGGCCAGTTGGGGATTTCCATGCCCAGGTGCAGGCCCATCTGCGCCAGCACTTCCTTGATCTCGTTCAGCGACTTGCGGCCGAAATTCGGCGTGCGCAGCATTTCCGATTCGGACTTCTGCACCAGGTCGCCGATATAGATGATGTTGTCGTTCTTCAGGCAGTTGGCCGAACGCACCGACAGTTCCAGCTCGTCGACCTTGCGCAGCAGGTTCTTGTTGAAGGGCAGCTCTTCCTTCTTCTCCTCCTCGGCGGCCGCCTGCGGCTCCTCGAAGTTGATGAAAAGCTGCAACTGGTCCTGCAGGATGCGGGCCGCCAGCGCCACGGCGTCGTCGGGGGCGACGGCGCCGTTGGTTTCGAGGGTCATCGACAGCTTGTCGTAGTCGGTGACCTGCCCGACGCGGGTGTTCTCGACCTTGTAGGACACCTTGCGCACCGGCGAGAAGATGGCGTCGACCGGGATGAGGCCGATGGGCGAATCCTCGGGGCGGTTCTGCGTCGCCGGGACATAGCCCTTGCCGGTCTCGACGGTCAGTTCCATCGCCAGGGTGGCGCCGTCGTCGAGGGTGCAGAGAACCAGATCCGGGTCCATGATCTCGATGTCGTGGCCGGTCTCGATCATGCCGGCCTTCACCTCGCCCGGCCCGGTGGCCTTCAGGCGCATCCGCTTCGGGCCCTCGCCGTGCATCCGCAGCGCCAGGCCCTTGATGTTGAGCACGATGTCGGTGACGTCCTCGCGCACGCCGGGGATGGACGAGAATTCGTGCAGCACGCCCTCGATCTGGACGGCGGTCACCGCCGCCCCCTGGAGCGACGACAACAGCACACGCCGGAGCGCGTTGCCCAGCGTCATGCCGAATCCGCGCTCCAGCGGCTCGGCGACGATGGTCGCGATGCGCCCGGGCTCGGGGCCGGCCTCGACGTTGAGCTTGTTGGGTTTGATCAGTTCCTGCCAGTTCTTCTGCAGCACGGCTATGACTCCGCCAGATGTGGGCAACGCCCACGCCGCCGGCCCATCGGCCGGCGGCGCACGGCAAATCGGATCATGCGCCCTTAGACGCGGCGGCGCTTGCGCGGCCGGCAGCCGTTATGCGGGATCGGCGTCACGTCACGGATGGCCGTGATCTGAAAGCCGATGGCCTGCAGGGAACGCAGCGCGGACTCGCGCCCCGACCCGGGCCCCTTGACCTCGACCTCCAGGGTCCGCATTCCGTGGTCCTGCGCCTTGCGGCCGGCCTCCTCGGCTGCCACCTGGGCCGCATAGGGGGTGGACTTCCGCGAGCCCTTGAACCCCATCGAACCCGCCGACGACCAGGAGATCGCGTTCCCCTGCGCGTCGGTGATGGTAATCATGGTGTTGTTGAACGTGGCGCTGACATGCGCGACGCCTGACGTGATGTTCTTGCGCTCGCGGCGACGCGGGCGCTGGGCCGCTGCTTTCGCCATACCTCTATCCTGCTGTTACTTGCCCGCCTTCTTTTTACCGGCGATTGGCTTCGCCGGCCCTTTACGCGTGCGCGCATTCGTGTGCGTCCGCTGGCCGCGCACGGGCAGCCCGCGGCGATGACGCAGTCCTCGATAGCAGCCGAGATCCATCAGCCGCTTGATATTCATCGCCACCTGCCGGCGCAGGTCGCCCTCGACCGTGAGGTCGCGATCGACGAGTTCGCGCACCCGCGAAACCTCGTCGTCGCCGAGCTGATTCACCCGCACATCCTCGGCGATACCGGCCTTGCTGCAGATATCGCGCGCGGTGGCGCGTCCGATGCCATGAATGTAGGTCAAGGCGATATGCACCCGCTTATTGGTGGGGATGTTCACGCCAGCGATACGCGCCAAGGCTCTCAACTCCCTTGCGAAAGACGCACAAAACCCCGCCCCCGCACGGGAGCGGGAATTCGAAGGTGCGCGATTATAGGGCGCGCGCCCCCATTGTCAACCGGCGACGGCGGCATCAACGACATCCGACAATTGCCGCGTCACCTCGTCGATGGAACGCGCGCCGTCGACCACCCGCAACAGGCCCTTTTCCTGGTAATAGGGAATGATGGGCGCCGTCTTGGCGTGGTAGGCGGCCAGGCGTTCCTTCACCGTTGCCTCGTTGTCGTCCTTGCGGCGCACGAACTCGGTCGAGCCGCAGACGTCGCACACGCCCTCGGTCTTGGGGCGCTGGAACTTATCGTGGTAACCGGCCCCGCACTTGGCGCAGGCGAACCGGCCGGTGATGCGCTCGACGATGCGTTCGTCGGGCACCCGGATCTCGATGGCCAGATCGATCGCCGCGCCCCTCTCGGCCAGCATGGTGTCCAGGGCCTGTGCCTGCGGCACGGTGCGGGGGAAGCCGTCGAGGATGAAGCCGTTGGCGCAGTCGGGCTCGCCGATGCGCTCGGCGATCATCGTCAGGATGATCTCGTCGGGCACCAGGGCGCCCGCGTCCATCAGCGCCTGCGCCTGCTTGCCCACCTCGGTGCCGGCGGCCACCGCCGCGCGCAGCATGTCGCCGGTGGACAGTTGCACCAGACCGTAGCGGTCTTCGAGAATTTTTGCCTGCGTGCCCTTGCCCCCCCCGGGCGGCCCCATCAGGATCAGATGAAGTTTCTTAGCCACGTTTCCCTCTCAATTTCGATTTTTTTATGAGGCCCTCGTATTGATGGGCCAGCAGGTGCGACTGCACCTGCGCAACGGTGTCCATTGTCACCGTCACCACGATCAGCAGGCTGGTGCCGCCGAAATAGAAGGGAACGCTGTACTGCGAGATCAGCACCTCGGGCAGCAGCGCGATCACGGTCAGATAGGCGGCGCCGACGGTCGTCAGCCGCGTCAGCACATAGTCGATGTATTCCGCCGTGTGCTTGCCGGGCCGGATGCCGGGCACGAAGCCGCCGTATTTCTTGAGGTTGTCCGCGGTGTCCTGGGGGTTGAACACCACCGCCGTATAGAAGAAGGCGAAGAAGATGATCAGCGCCGCGTAGATGCCCAGATACAGCGGCTGACCACGCCCCATGATGGCGGTGAAGGTGGTCAGCCAGTCGGGGCCGCCCTGGGCCGAGAAGCCGGCGATGGTGATGGGCAGCAGCAGCAGCGAACTGGCGAAGATCGGCGGGATGACGCCGGCCGTGTTCAGCTTCAGCGGCAGGTGCGAGCTTTCGCCCCCGAACATGCGGTTGCCGCGCTGCTGCTTGGGGTACTGGATGACGATGCGCCGCTGGGCGCGCTCGACGAAAACGATTACCGCCAGCACCGCCACCACCATCAGCAGCAGCCCGGAGATGATCAGCGGCGACATGGCGCCGGTGCGGCCCATCTCCAGCGTCCCCGCCAGGGCGCCGGGCAATTCGGCGACGATGCCGGCGAAGATGATCAGCGAGATGCCGTTGCCGACGCCGCGCGCGGTGATCTGCTCGCCCAGCCACATCAGGAAGACGGTGCCGCCGACCAGCGTCACCACGGTGGTGAAGCGGAAGAACAGGCCGGGGTCGATGACGGCGCTGCCGCCCTGGCCGCCGGTCATGGTCTCCAGGCCGATGGCGATGCCGTAGGACTGGAAGGCGGCGATCAGCACCGTCAGGTAGCGCGTGTACTGGTTGATCTTCTTGCGGCCCTGCTCGCCCTCTTTCTTGAGCTGCTCAAGGCTGGGCACCGCCGAGGCCATGAGCTGCATGATGATCGCCGCCGAGATGTACGGCATGATGTTGAGGGCGAAGATGGTCATGCGCGACAGCGCGCCGCCCGCGAACATATCGAACATGCCCAGAATGCCGCCGCCCTGCTGGGCGAACACGTCGGCCAGCGCCTGCGGATCGACGCCGGGAATGGGAATCCAGGTGCCGAGGCGATAGATGATCAGGGCGCCGAGGGTGAACCAGATGCGCTTCTTCAGTTCCGTCGCCTTGGCGAGGACACCGAAGTTGAGGTTGGCGGCAAGCTGCTCCGCGGCTGAGGCCATGCTCGATCCCGTTCAGATAGTGTTGCGCGCGCGGGCGGTGGCGCCGGGCGCCGACCGACGGCGGCTCAGGACTCCCCCTCGCCGGCGGGGGGCGCCTGGGTCACGACCACCTGGCCGCCGGCCTTCTCGACCGCGGCGATGGCGGCCTGCGAGGCTCCCGCCACCTCCACCGTCACCTTGGACTTGATCTCGCCCTTGGCAAGCAGGCGCACACCGTCGCGCACCTTGGTGACCAGTCCGGCGCTCTGCAGCGCCGCGACCGAAATCGTCTGGGCGGCGTCGATCTTGCCGTCGTCGATCGCCCGCTGCAGACGGCCGAGATTGATCACGGCGTATTCCTTGCGGAAGGGCTTGGTGAAACCGCGCTTGGGCAGCCGGCGGTAGATGGGCATCTGCCCGCCCTCGAAGCCCTTGATGGCCACGCCGGTGCGGGACTTCTGGCCCTTGACGCCGCGGCCGGCGGTCTTGCCCTTGCCCGAGCCGATGCCGCGGCCGACGCGCATCCGCTCCTTGCGGGCGCCGGGGTTGTCGCGCAGTTGATTCAGTCGCATCTGTCTTTCCCTTGGCTGTGGTCGCAGGGGACGGGGCCCCCACTCGCCGGTGGTCGTCGCGGCGCGCGGGGCTATTCGCCCTCGACGCGCACCAGGTGACGCACCTTGTTGATCATGCCGCGCACCGAGGGGGTGTCCTCCAGCTCGCGGCGGCGGTGCATCTTGTTCAGGCCCAGGCCGATCAGGGTCGCCCGCTGGTCGCCGCGGCGGCCGATGGGGCTGCCGGTCTGGATGACGGTGACGGTCTTCTTCGACTGCTTCTTGGCGGCCATGACTCGGCTACTCCGTCGCGATGGCGGCGGCGCCGACGGTGGCGTCGCGCCGGCTGACGATCTCGCCCACCTTCTTGCCGCGGCGCGACGCGACCATGCGCGGCGACTGCATCTGCCGCAGCGCGTCGAAGGTGGCCTTGATCATGTTGTAGGGGTTCTGGGTGCCGACGCTCTTGGCGACGACGTCCTGCACGCCCATCGTCTCGAACACGGCGCGCATGGGGCCGCCGGCGATGATGCCGGTGCCGGGCGGCGCCGAGCGCACGACGACGCGGCCGGCGCCGAAGTGGCCCCGGGCGTCGTGGTGCAGGGTGCGGCCCTCGCGCAGGGGCACGCGGATCATGCCGCGCTTGGCCTGCTCGGTGGCCTTGCGGATCGCCTCGGGCACCTCGCGGGCCTTGCCGGAGCCGAAGCCCACGCGCCCCTTGCTGTCGCCGACCACCACCAGCGCGGCGAAGGCGAAGCGGCGGCCGCCCTTGACCACCTTGGCCACGCGGTTGATGTGGACCAGCTTGTCGACGAACTCGTTTTCCTCGCGGACGACCGGGCCTTCGCCCCGCCGGCCACGCCCGTCGCGGCCCCGGTCGGGGCGCGGACCGCGCTCGCGCTCAGAAGTGGGTGTACGTGCCATATGTCCCTTCCCGTCAGAACTTCAGACCGCCCTCGCGCGCGGCATCGGCGAGCGCCTGCACGCGGCCGTGATAGATGTAGCCGCCGCGGTCGAAAACCACCTCGCTGACACCGGCCTTGGCGGCGCGTTCGGCGATCAGCTTGCCGACCCGCGCCGCGGCATCCTTGTCCGCGCCGGTCTTCAGGGCGCCCTTGAGTTCCTTGTCCAGCGTCGACGCCGCCGCCAGGGTGCGGCCCTGGCCGTCGTCGATGATCTGGACATAGATGTGCTTCGACGAGCGGAACACCGACAGGCGCGGCCGCCCCCCGCCCTTGACGCGGATCTGGTGCCGCGTGCGCTTGCGGCGGCGCTCGAACAGGTCTTTGGAGGTCAGCATTCCCGGTGCTCCCGTTACTTCTTCTTGCCTTCCTTGCGCAGGATCTTCTCCGTCGCATAGCGGATGCCCTTGCCCTTGTAGGGCTCGGGGCCGCGGAAGGCGCGGATTTCGGCGGCCATCTGGCCGACCCGTTGCTTGTCCTTGCCGCTGATCGCGATCGAGGTCGGCTTCTCGCACTTCACCGTCAGGTCATCCGGGATCGGATAATTGATGTCGTGGGAATAGCCAAGCTGCAGGTTGAGCTGCTTGCCCTGGACGGCGGCGCGATAGCCGACGCCGCTGATTTCCAGCTCCACCGTGAAGCCCTCGTGCACGCCCTTGACCATATTGGCGATAACCGCGCGCGTGGTGCCCCACATCATGCGGGCGCGCTTGGTCTCCGAGCGCGGGCGCACCCAGATCTTGTTGTCCTCCAGCGTGGTCTCGACCTCGTCGGAGAGGGGCAGACTGTTGCTCCCCAGCTTGCCCTTCACCGCGATCTTCTCGTCGGTGAGGTCGACGGTAACGCCGCTGGGAACCTCCACCGGATATTTGCCAACCCGAGACATCTCGCCCCCTTAGAACACCTGGCAGAGAACCTCGCCGCCGACATTGGCGGCGCGGGCCTCCGCGTCCGACATCACGCCGCGCGGGGTCGACAGGATCGCGATGCCCAGGCCGTTGGAGACCTTGGGCAGGTCGCGAATCTTCGAATAGACCCGCCGGCCCGGCTTCGACACGCGGGCGATCGAGTGGATGACGGGATCGCCCTCGTGATACTTCAGTTCGATCCTCAATTCCTCGATGCCCTTGCGCACCTCGGCCTTGCTGTAGCCCCGGATATACCCCTCGCGCTTCAGCACCTCCAGCACATTGGCGCGCAAATTCGACGCCGGCGCCGTAACCACAGACTTCCGCGCCTGCTGTCCGTTGCGGATCCGGGTAAGCATATCCCCCAGGGGATCGGTCATCGCCACGGCTGCCTCCCTACCAGCTCGACTTCACCATGCCGGGGATCTGCCCCCTGTTGGCGAGTTCACGCAGCATCACGCGGCACATTTTCAGCTTGCGGTAGTTCCCCCGCGAGCGGCCGGTCAGCTCGCACCGCAGGCGAATGCGGTTGCGGGCCGAATTGCGCGGCACCTCCGACAGCTTCAGCACGGCCTCGAAACGCTCCTCGGCGGGCGTCTCGCGGTTCATGATGGTTTCCTTGAGGCGCGCCCGGCGGTTGGCGTGCTTCCGCGCCATCCGCATCCGCTTCTTGTTGCGTTCAACGGCGCTCACTTTAGCCATTGCCTGATAACTCCCTAATCCGTCAGCCGCTGAACGGCAGATCGAAGGCTTCGAGAAGGGCGCGCGCCTCCTCGTTCGTCTTCGCCGTGGTCACGATGCAGATGTCCATGCCGCGGACGCGGTCGACCTTGTCATAGTCGATCTCCGGGAAGACGATCTGCTCCTTGAGCCCCATGTTCAGGTTGCCGCGCCCGTCCAGCGCCTTGGCGTTGATGCCGCGGAAGTCGCGCACGCGCGGCAGGGCGATGGTAACCAGGCGGTCCAGGAACTCGTACATGCGCCCGCGCCGCAAGGTCACCTTGCAGCCGACCACCTGGCCCTCGCGCAGCTTGAAGCCGGCGATCGACTTCTTGGCGCGGGTGACCACCGGCTTCTGGCCCGCGATCACCGTCAGGTCGGCCACCGCCGCCTCGACGCGCTTGGAGTCCTGGGCGGCGTCGCCGACGCCCATGTTGATGACGATCTTCTCCAGCCGCGGAACCTGCATCGGATTCGCATAGCTGAAGCGTTCCCGCAGGGCGGGCTTGACCACGTTGTCGTAATGCTCTCGCAGGCGTGCAGCCATCGTCTCCGCCCCCCTAATCGATCACTTCGCCGCTACGGCGGGAGACGCGCACCTTGCGCCCGTCCTCGAGGGCCTTGAACCCCACGCGGCACGGCTTGCCGTCCTTGGGGTCCAGCAAGGCCACGTTCGAGACGTCGATCGGCGCCGTCTGCTCGACGATCCCGCCCTGCGGGTTGGTCTGCGTCGGCCGCTGATGGCGCTTGACCAGGTTGACGCCGGCAACGACGACCCGATTGTCCTTGGGCATCGAGCGCAGAACCTCGCCCTGCTTGCCCTTGTCCCGGCCGGTCAGGACGACGACGCGGTCGCCCTTCTTGATCTTCGCCGCCATCACAACACCTCCGGCGCCAGCGAGATGATCTTCATGTACTTCTTGCCGCGCAGTTCGCGGGTCACCGGGCCGAAGATGCGCGTGCCGATGGGCTCGCCCTGCTTGTTGATCAGCACCGCCGCGTTGCGGTCGAAGCGAATGGCGCTGCCATCGGGGCGGCGGATTTCCTTGGCGGTGCGCACGATCACCGCCCGGTGCACGTCGCCCTTCTTGACGCGCCCGCGCGGGATGGCCTCCTTGACCGAGACCACGATGACGTCGCCGACATTGGCCGTCATCCGGTGCGAGCCGCCCAGCACCTTGATGCACTGCACCCGGCGGGCCCCCGAGTTGTCGGCGACATCCAGGTTGGTTTGCATCTGGATCATCGATTCGTCCTCTTCTTCTTATGGCCGGGCCGGCGCCGTCAGGCGGTGGGCTCGGTCACGACTTCCCAGGTCTTCCGCTTCGAGATCGGGCGGCATTCCTGGATGCGCACCATGTCGCCCACCTTGCAGGCATTGCTTTCGTCGTGGGCGGCGTACTTCTTCGAGCGGCGGATGAACTTCTTGTAGACCGGGTGCATGACGCGCCGCTCGACGCGGACCACCACGGTCTTGTCCATCTTGTCGCTGACGACCACCCCCTGCAGAACGCGTCTCGGCATCGTCGTTCCTCTTACGCTTGCGCGCGCTTGCGCTCGCCCATGAGCGTCTTGATGGTCGCGATTTCGCGACGCACCTGACGCACGCGGGCGGTGTTCTCCAACTGGCCGCTGGCCTTCTGAAAGCGCAGGTTGAAGCGCTCCTTCCGCAGCTCCAGCAGCCGCTCCTTCAGTTGATCGTCGCTCTTGGTGCGCAGATCGCTGGCAAGATTGTCAGCCATGTCCTCAGGCCTCCCCGATGCGGGCGACGAACTTGGTCTTGACCGGCAGCTTGGCCGAGGCCAGCTCGAAGCCGCGCCGCGCCATCTCCTCGGTGACGCCGTCCACCTCGAACATGATGCGCCCGGGCTTGACGCGGGCGACCCAGTATTCCGGCGAGCCCTTGCCCGAGCCCATCCGCACCTCGGCCGGCTTCGTGCTCACCGGCACGTCCGGGAAGATGCGGATCCAGATGCGCCCCTGGCGCTTGAAGTGGCGGGTCAGCGCGCGGCGCGCCGCCTCGATCTGGCGGGCGGTGACGCGCTCGGGCGTCAGGGCCTTCAGGCCGAAGGCGCCGAAATTGAGCTCGGTGCCGCCCTTGGCCACGCCCTTGATGCGGCCCTTGTGCGCCTTGCGGAACTTGGTTCGCTTCGGTTGCAGCATTGTCCGACTACCCCTTCCCTCAGCGCGCCGGCGCGCCTTCCTGGGCGCGCTTGTCCTGGGCCATCGGGTCGTGGGCCAGGATCTCGCCCTTGAACACCCAAACCTTGACGCCGCAGGTGCCATAGGTCGTCTTGGCGGTGGCGGTGCCGTAATCCACGTCCGCGCGCAGGGTGTGCAGCGGCACGCGGCCCTCGCGGTACCACTCGGTGCGCGCGATCTCGGCGCCGCCCAGCCGGCCGGCGCAGTTGATGCGGATGCCCTGGGCGCCCAGGCGCATGGCCGACTGCACGGCGCGCTTCATGGCGCGGCGGAAGGCCACCCGGCGCTCAAGCTGCTGGGCGATGTTCTCGGCCACCAGCTGCGCGTCCAGCTCCGGCTTGCGAATCTCGACGATGTTGAGGCTGACCTCGCCGCCGGTGCGCCGGGCCATCTCCTTGCGCAGGGCCTCGATGTCGGCGCCCTTCTTGCCGATGACGACGCCGGGCCGCGCGGTGTGGATGGTCACCCGCGCCTTCTTGGCGGGGCGCTCGATGACGATGCGCGACACCCCCGCCTGCTTCAGCCGGCCGCGCAGATAGTCGCGCAGCTTCAGATCCTCCAGCAGCAGGTCGCCGTAATCGCCGTCCGCGTACCAGCGCGAATCCCAGGTGCGGTTGACGCCCAGACGCAGACCGATCGGATTGACCTTTTGACCCATTACGCCGTCTCCTCGCGCTCGCGCACGACCACCGTCAGGTTGCTGAAAGGCTTGAGGATGCGCCCCACGCGCCCCCGCGCCCGCGGCCGCCACCGCTTCATCATCAGGCCCTTGCCCACATAGGCCTCGGCCACATACAGCCGATCGACGTCGAGCTGGTGATTGTTCTCGGCGTTGGCGATCGCCGACTGCAGAACCTTCTTGACCTCGTGCGCCACCCGCCGCTTGGAGAAGGTCAGCTGCGCCACCGCCGCCTCGGCCTTGAGGCCGCGGATGCTCTCGGCCACCAGATTGAGCTTCTGGGGGCTGGTGCGGATGACGCGGTTGACCGCCTTGGCCTCGGTGTCGGCGAGCGCGCGCTGTGCCGGTTTCTTGCCCATCGCCCTACTTCCTCTTCGCCTTCTTGTCGGCGGCGTGGCCGTAGTAGGTGCGGGTGGGCGAGAATTCGCCGAACTTGTGCCCGATCATGTTCTCGGTCACCAGCACCGGGATGAACTTATGGCCGTTGTAGACGCCGAAGGTGAGCCCCACGAACTGCGGCAGGATTGTCGACCGCCGCGACCAGATCTTGATGACCTCGTTGCGACCGGACGCGCGCGCCTTTTCCGCCTTCTTCAGAAGGTAGCCATCGACGAACGGTCCTTTCCAAACGGAACGAGCCACGACCGTCCCTCCTTTACTTGCCCTGTTGACGGCGCCGCATGATCAGGCGATCCGTCTTCTTGTTTTTGCGCGTGCGCATTCCCTTGGTCGGCTTGCCCCACGGCGTCACCGGATGGCGGCCGCCGGAGGTGCGGCCCTCGCCGCCGCCATGCGGATGGTCGATGGGGTTCATCGCCACGCCGCGCACCGCCGGGCGCTTGCCCAGCCAGCGGTGCCGGCCCGCCTTGCCCAGGTTGATGTTCTGCTGGTCGGGGTTCGAGACCGCGCCGATGGTGGCCATGCACTCGGCGCGCACCACCCGCACCTCGCCCGAGGTCAGCTTGAGCTGGGCATAGCCCTGGTCCTTGCCGACCAGCTGCACATAGGTGCCGGCGGCGCGGGCGATCTGGCCGCCCTTGCCGGCCTTCAGCTCGACATTGTGGACGATGGTCCCGACCGGGATGCTCTTCAGCGGCATGGCGTTGCCGGGCTTGATGTCGGCGCGCTCGCCGGCGATCACCGTGTCGCCGGGCTTCACCCGCTGCGGCGCCAGGATGTAGGCCAACTCGCCGTCCTCGTAGCGCAGCAGCGCGATGAAGGCCGAGCGGTTGGGGTCGTATTCCAGCCGCTCCACGGTCGCCGGCACATCGAACTTGGTGCGCTTGAAGTCGACGACGCGATAGCGGCGCTTGTGGCCGCCGCCGCGCCGACGCGCGGTGATGCGCCCGGTGTTGTTGCGGCCGCCCTTCTTGCGCAGGCCCTCGGTGAGCTGCTTGACCGGCTTGCCCTTCCACAGCCCCGAGCGGTCGACAATGACCAGCTGGCGTTGGCCGGGCGTCGTCGGGTTGAACGTCTTCAGTGCCATCGCGTCAGACTCCCGTGGTCACGTCGATGGAATGGCCCTCGACCAGCGTGACCATCGCCTTCTTGGTGTCGCTGCGCACGCCGAGCCGGCCGCGGAACCGCTTGACCTTGCCCTTCTGGCGCAGGGTATTCACCGCCCGGACCTTGACCTTGAACAGCTCTTCCACCGCCGCCTTGATCTCCGGCTTGGTGGCGTCGAGCGGCACGCGGAAGGTCACTTGGCCGTGCTCGGACCCCATCGTCGCCTTTTCGGTAATGACGGGGGCGCGGATGATCTCGAACATCCGTTCCTTCGAAACCTGCACGTTGCTCATTTCAGCCGCTCCTCCAGCGCCTGGACCGCGTCCTTGGTCAGCACCAGCGTCTGGCGGCGCAGGATGTCATAGACGTTGGCGCCCTGGCTGGGCAGCACGTCGACACCGGGAAGGTTGCGGGCGGCGCGGCGGAAGTTGTCGTTGACCTCGGCGCCGTCGACCACCAGCACGGTGCCCCAGCCCAGCGCCTCCAGACGCTTGGCGAGGTCGCGGGTCTTGGCGGAGTCGACGGTGGCGGTGTCGAGCACCACCAGCCGGCCGTCCCGCGCCTTGGCCGACAGCGCCGTCTTCAGCGCCAGCGCGCGCACCTTCTTCGGCAGCTTGAAAGCGTGGTCGCGGACCACGGGGCCGAAGATGGTGGCGCCGCCGCGGAACTGCGGCGAGCGCTGGCTGCCCTGGCGGGCGCGGCCGGTGCCCTTCTGGCGCCACGGCTTCTTGGTGGTGCCGGCGATCTCGCTGATGCCCTTGGTCTTGTGGGTGCCGGCGCGGCGCTTGGCCAACTGCCAAGTCACCATGCGGTGCAGGATGTCGCCGCGGACCTCCAGCCCGAAGACCTCGTCGGCCAGCTCGACCGACCCCGCCTTCTTGTTGTCGAGGTTGATGACGTCAAGCTTCATGGCGGCTTATTCCTCGCTTTCCTCGGCGGCGCCGGCGGCGGGCTCCGCCTCGACGGGCGCCGGGGCCTCCGCCTGCGGGGCGGCCTTCAGGGCGGCCGGGTAGGGAGCCTCCTCGGGGCGCGGCCGCTTCGCGGCGTCGCGCAGGAACACGAAGCCGCCCTTGGCGCCCGGCACCGAACCCTTCACCAGGACCAGCCCGCGGGCGGCGTCGGTCTGCACCACGGTCAGGTTCTGGGTCGTCACCCGACGGTCACCCAGATGCCCGGCCATTTTCTTGCCCTTGAACACCCGCCCCGGATCCTGGCACTGGCCGGTGGAGCCGTGGCTGCGGTGCGAGATCGACACACCGTGGGTCGCCTCCAGGCCGCTGAAGCCGTGGCGCTTCATGGCGCCGGCAAAGCCCTTGCCGATGGTCACACCCGTCACGTCCACGCGCTGGCCGGGCACGAAGTGGTCGGCCGACAACTCGGCGCCCACCTCCAGCACGGCGTCCGGGTCGACCCGGAACTCCGCCAGCTTGCGCTTCGGCTCCACGCGGGCCTTGGCGAAATGGCCCCGCATGGCCTTGGTGACGTTCTTGACCTTGGCCTTGCCGTAGCCGATCTGAACGGCGCTGTAGCCGTCCTTATCCTCAGAGCGGGTCGAGACCACCTGGCAGGTGTCGACCTTCAGCACGGTGACGGGGACATGCACCCCGTCCTCGGCGAAGATCCTCGTCATCCCGACCTTCTGGGCAATGAGACCGGATCGCATCTTGCTTTCCCTACAACTTGATCTCGACGTCGACGCCGGCGGCGAGATCGAGTTTCATCAGCGCATCCACCGTCTGGGGCGTCGGGTCGACGATGTCCAGCAGCCGCTTGTGGGTGCGGATCTCGAACTGCTCGCGCGACTTCTTGTCGACGTGCGGCGAGCGGTTGACGGTGAACTTTTCGATGCGGGTGGGCAGCGGAATCGGCCCCCGCACCTGCGCACCCGTCCGCTTGGCGGTGTTGACGATCTCGCGCGTGGACTGGTCCAGCACGCGATGATCGAACGCCTTGAGGCGGATGCGGATATTTTGGTTTTCCATAACCAAGACGGTCACCCTTTCAGCGGCGGCCGCGCCGCCCCGGTTGCCCGGAACGGCGCGGCCAGACCCATCGGTCCCTTACTCGACGATCTTGGCGACGACGCCGGCGCCGACGGTGCGGCCGCCCTCGCGGATGGCGAAGCGCAGGCCCTCGTCCATGGCGATCGGCGCGATCAGCGTCACCGTCATCGTGATGTTGTCGCCCGGCATCACCATCTCGGTGCCCTCGGGCAGCTCGATGGTGCCGGTCACGTCCGTCGTCCGGAAATAGAACTGCGGACGGTAGTTCGAGAAGAACGGCGTGTGACGACCGCCTTCCTCCTTGGTCAGGATGTAGCACTCGCACTGGAACTTCGTGTGCGGCGTGATCGACCCCGGCTTCGCCAGAACCTGGCCGCGCTCGACGTCCTCGCGCTTCGTGCCCCGCAGCAGGCAGCCGACATTGTCGCCCGCCTCGCCCTGGTCCAGAAGCTTGCGGAACATCTCCACACCGGTCACCACCGTCTTGGTGGTGTCCTTCAGGCCGACGATCTCGACCTCCTCGCCGACCTTGATGACGCCGCGCTCCACGCGCCCCGTCACCACCGTGCCGCGGCCCGAAATCGAGAACACGTCCTCGATCGGCATCAGGAACGGCTTGTCCTTCGGACGGTCCGGCGTCGGGACATAGTCGTCCACCGCCTTCATCAGCTCAAGGATCGAATCCCGGCCCAGCTTCGCGTCGCCGTCCTCCAGCGCCACCAGCGCCGAGCCCTTCACGATCGGAATGTCGTCGCCGGGGAAGTCGTAGGACGACAGAAGCTCGCGCACCTCAAGCTCGACAAGCTCCAGAAGCTCCTCGTCGTCAACCTGATCGCACTTGTTCATGTAAACGACCAGCGCCGGAACGCCCACCTGACGCGCCAGAAGAATGTGCTCGCGCGTCTGCGGCATCGGGCCGTCGGCGGCCGAAACCACCAAAATCGCGCCGTCCATCTGCGCCGCGCCGGTGATCATGTTCTTCACATAGTCGGCGTGACCGGGGCAGTCGACATGCGCGTAGTGACGGTTCTCCGTCTCGTACTCAACATGCGCCGTCGAAATCGTGATCCCGCGCGCCTTCTCCTCCGGCGCCTTGTCGATCTGGTCGTACGCCGTGAACGACGCGCCGCCCGACTCCGCCAGAACCTTCGTGATCGCCGCCGTCAGCGTCGTCTTGCCGTGGTCAACGTGGCCAATCGTGCCAACGTTCACATGCGGCTTCGTCCGCTCAAACTTCGCCTTCGCCATCGTTCCTTCTCCTCAAACCCCTGTCTCAGCCGGCCAGCTTGGCGCGGATTTCGTCGGAAACGTTCTGCGGCACTTCCGCGTAATGATCGAAGAACATCGTGTACTGGGCGCGGCCCTGGCTCATGGACCGCAGGGTATTGACGTACCCAAACATGTTGGCCAGCGGCACATGCGCCGTAATGACGCGGGCGTTGCCGCGCTGGTCCATGCCCGACACCTGACCGCGGCGGCTGTTCAGATCGCCGATGATGTCGCCCATGTAATCCTCGGGCGTGACCACCTCGACCTTCATCATCGGCTCAAGCAGCTTCGGCCCCGACTTCGGAATGCCTTCGCGGAAGGCCTGGCGCGAGGCGATCTCGAAGGCCATGACGCTGGAGTCGACGTCGTGCGAGGCGCCGTCGACCAGCGTCGCCTGGAAATCGGTCATCGGGAAGCCGGCCAGAACGCCGTTCTCGGCGGCGCCCATCAGCCCCTTCTCGACGCCCGGCACGTATTCCTTCGGCACCGAACCGCCGACCACCGCGCTTGCGAACTTGACGCCCGACCCCGGCTCCAGCGGCTCGAAGCGGATCTTGACGCGGGCGAACTGGCCCGAGCCGCCGGTCTGCTTCTTGTGGGTGTAGTCGACCTCGAAGGTCTTGGAGATGGTCTCGCGGTAGGCCACCTGCGGCTGGCCGACATTGGCCTCGACCTTGAACTCGCGCTTCAGGCGGTCGACGATGATTTCCAGGTGCAGCTCGCCCATGCCCTTGATGACGGTCTGGCCGCTTTCCGGGTCCGACGAGACGCGGAAGGAGGGATCCTCCGCCGCCAGGCGGTTGAGGGCGACGCCCATCTTCTCCTGGTCGGCCTTGGTCTTGGGCTCCACCGCCACCTCGATCACCGGGTCGGGGAACTCCATCCGCTCCAGAATGACCTTCTGGCCGGTGTCGCTGAGCGTGTCGCCGGTGGTGGTCTCCTTGAGACCGGCCAGGGCCACGATGTCGCCCGAACGCGCCTCCTTGCACTCCTCGCGGGAATTGGCGTGCATCAGCAGGATGCGGCCGATGCGCTCGCGCTTGTCCTTCACGGTGTTGAGGACATAGCTGCCCGATTCCAGCACGCCGGAATAGATGCGCACGAAGGTCAGCGACCCCACGAAGGGATCGTTCATGATCTTGAAGGCCAGCGCCGCGAACGGCTCGTCGTCCGAGTTGTGGCGGCGGACCTCCTTCTCGGGATCGTCGGCCATCACGCCGCGGATCGCCTCGACGTCGGTGGGGCTGGGCAGATAGTCGACCACCGCGTCCAGCAGCGGCTGCACGCCCTTGTTCTTGAAGGCGGTGCCGCACAGCACCGGCACGAAGGCCATCGAGCAGGCGCCCTTGCGGATCAGCGCCCGGAGCTGGTCGGCGTCGGGCTCCTTGCCTTCGAGATAGGCCTCCATCGCGTCGTCATCGACCTCGACGGCGGTCTCGATCAGCGCCTGGCGGTATTCCTCCGCCTGGGCCTTCAGATCGTCGGGAATGTCCTGGTACTCGTATTTGGCGCCCAGCGACTCTTCCAGCCAGATGATCGCCCGGTTCTCCACCAGGTCGATGATGCCCTTGAAGTCGCTCTCGGCGCCCACCGGCAGGGCCACCACCAGCGGGCGGGCGCCCAGGCGGTCCTCGATCATCTTCACGCACATGAAGAAGTCGGCGCCCATCCGGTCCATCTTGTTGACGAAGCAGATGCGCGGCACGCGGTACTTGTCGGCCTGGCGCCACACCGTCTCCGACTGCGGCTCGACGCCGGCGACGGCGTCGAACACCGCCACGGCGCCGTCCAGCACGCGCAGGGAACGCTCGACCTCGATGGTGAAGTCGACGTGGCCGGGGGTGTCGATGATGTTCACCCGGTGATCGCGCCAATAGCAGGTGGTCGCGGCCGAGGTGATGGTGATGCCGCGCTCCTGCTCCTGCGCCATCCAGTCCATCGTCGCGGTGCCTTCGTGCACCTCGCCGATCTTATAGGAGCGGCCGGTGTAGTAGAGGATGCGTTCGGTCGTCGTCGTCTTACCGGCATCGATGTGGGCCATGATGCCGATGTTGCGGTAACGATCGAGCGGCGTAACACGTGGCATGGGTTTTCTCGGCGTCCGTGGTTACCAGCGATAGTGCGAAAAGGCCTTGTTGGCTTCGGCCATGCGGTGCGTGTCCTCGCGCTTCTTGACCGCGGAGCCGCGATTGTTCGCCGCGTCCAGCAGCTCGTTCGACAGCCGGTCGACCATCGTCGACTCGGACCGCTTGCGCGATGCGTCGATCAGCCAGCGGATGGCCAGGGCCTGCCGGCGCTCGGGCCGCACCTCGACCGGCACCTGGTAGGTGGCGCCGCCGACACGCCGGGAACGAACCTCCAGCGCCGGCTTCACGTTGTCGAGGGCATCGTGGAACAGCTTCAGCGGATCCTGGCCCGTGCGCTTCTCGACGCGCTCGAACGCGCCATAGACGATGCCCTCGGCGGCCGACTTCTTGCCGTCGTACATCAGGCAGTTCATGAACTTGCTCAGCACCACGTCCCCGAACTTGGGGTCGGGCAGAACCTCGCGCTTTTCCGCGGCGTGACGACGAGACATGGCTTCTTCGTTCCTTACTTCGGACGCTTGGCACCGTATTTGGAGCGACGCTGGCGGCGATCCTTCACGCCCTGGGTGTCCAGCGTGCCGCGGATGATGTGGTAGCGCACGCCGGGCAGATCCTTGACGCGCCCGCCGCGCAGCATCACCACCGAGTGTTCCTGCAGGTTATGGCCTTCGCCGGGAATGTAGCTGGTGACCTCGAAGCCGTTGGTAAGGCGCACGCGCGCAACCTTGCGCAGCGCCGAGTTCGGCTTTTTCGGCGTCGTGGTGTAGACGCGGGTGCACACGCCACGCTTCTGGGGGCACGCCTCCAGCGCCGGAACCTTGTTCCGCGCCACCTGCTTTTCGCGTGGCTTGCGGATCAGTTGGTTGATCGTCGGCATACAGCTCCATTCCCTCAAACAACGGCGCAACCATGATGAACGCCGACGAGCCCCAACGGGAGCCGCGGCTTCGCCGGGTGCTTGCGCCCACCCGATCGGCGATTGAATGTCGGTTCCGCTAAGTATCGGGCCGCCAGCGTCTAGGCGGGACACCTACCACCTGGTGCCCGAAGAGGGGCGCATACTAGTCAGCGCCCCCCCGGCCGTCAAGCGAAACTCATTCCTTTTTCCAGGCACCGCCGCGGGCGGCTTGCAAAGACCGCCCGCGGCAACTTGGCACCACTTTCTATTCGGCGGCGGCGTCTCCCTGCCCGTCGTCTTCGCCCAGGGCCGGGGCGCCGCTTTCCGCCGCGATCTGGCGGTCGCGCCGCGCCGCCACCTCGCGCAGCTTGTTGACGACGCTGCCGGTGCCGGCCGGAATCAGGCGGCCGACGATGACGTTCTCCTTCAGGCCCTGGAGGTCGTCGACCTTGCCCGACACCGCCGCCTCGGTCAGCACGCGGGTCGTCTCCTGGAACGAGGCCGCCGAGATGAACGAGCGCGTCTGCAGGCTGGCCTTGGTGATGCCCTGCAGCACCGGCATCCCCTGGGCGGGGCGGCCGCCGTCGGCGATGGTCTTGGCGTTCTCTTCCTCGAAGTCGCTGCGGTCCACCTGCTCGCCGACCAGGAAGGTGCTGTCGCCGGCCTCCAGGATCTCGACCTTCTGCAGCATCTGGCGGACGATCACCTCGATGTGCTTGTCGTTGATCTTCACGCCCTGCAGGCGATAGACCTCCTGGATTTCGTTGATCAGGTAGCTGGCCAGCGCCTCGACCCCCATCACCCGCAGGATGTCGTGGGGCACCGGGTTGCCGTCCATCAGCGGATCGCCCTTGCGCACATAGTCGCCCTCCTGGACGCTGATGTGCTTGCCCTTGGGGATCAGGTACTCGACGGCGTCGCCCTCTTCCGGCACCACCAGGATGCGGCGCTTGGACTTGTAGTCCTTGCCGAATTCCACCCGCCCGTCGATGTCGGCGATGATGGCGTGGTCCTTGGGCTTGCGGGCCTCGAACAGCTCCGCCACCCGCGGCAGACCGCCGGTGATGTCGCGGGTCTTGGAGGACTCGCGCGGGATGCGCGCCAGCACGTCGCCGGCGTGCACCGTCTGGCCGTTCTGCACCGAGAGGATGGCGTCGACCGACATGAAGTAGCGCGCCTCCAGGCCGTTGGCCAAGGCAACCACCTCGCCCTTGTCGTCGCGCAGGGTGATGCGCGGGCGAAGCTCCGAGCCCCGGGGCTGCTGCTTCCAGTCGATCACCATCTTGTAGGTCAGGCCGGTGGCCTCGTCGACGACCTCGCGCATCGAGACGCCCTCGATGAGGTCGACATAGTGCACCACGCCCTCGCGCTCGGTGAGGATCGGCAGGGTGTAGGGATCCCACTCCGCCAGCTTGTCGCCCTTGGTGACCGTCTCGCCCTCGTCCTTGAGCAGCTTGGCGCCGTAGGGGACGCGGTGGCGGGCCTTTTCGCGGCCATGAGCGTCGGTGAGGATCACCTCGCAGTTGCGCGACATCACCACCAGCTGCCCGGCCGAATTGGTGACGACGTTGCGGTTGTTGACCTTCACCGTCGCCTCGAAGGCGGACTCGACGCTGGACTGCTCGGCGCCGCGCTGCGCCGCGCCGCCGATGTGGAAGGTGCGCATGGTCAACTGCGTGCCGGGCTCGCCGATCGACTGGGCGGCGATGACGCCGACGGCCTCGCCGACATTGACCTTGGTGCCGCGCGCCAGGTCACGGCCGTAGCAGGCCCCGCAGATTCCCACCGGGCTTTCGCAGGTGAGCACGGAGCGGATCAGCACCTGCTCGATGCCGGCCGCCTCGATCACCTCGACCAGGGGCTCATCGATCAGTTCGCCGGCCTTTACCAGCACCTCGCCGGTTTCGGGGTGCTCGATGTCGCGCGCCGCCGAACGGCCGAGGATGCGCTCGGCCAGCGAGGCGATGACCTCGCCGCCTTCCACCACCGGCTGCACGGTGAGGCCGCGGGTGGTGCCGCAATCCTCGTCGACGATGATGGCGTCCTGGGCCACGTCCACCAGGCGGCGGGTCAGATAGCCGGAATTGGCGGTCTTGAGCGCCGTGTCGGCCAGGCCCTTGCGGGCGCCGTGCGTGGAGTTGAAGTACTCCAGCACCGTCAGGCCTTCCTTGAAGTTCGAGATGATCGGCGTCTCGATGATCTCGCCCGAGGGCTTGGCCATCAGGCCGCGCATCCCGGCAAGCTGCTTCATCTGCGCCGCCGAACCGCGGGCGCCGGAATGTGCCATCATATAGACCGAGTTCACCAGCTTGCCGGGCTCGACCTTCGAGATTTCCTTCATCATGGCGTCGGCAACGGCGTCGGTGCAGTGCGACCAGGCGTCCACCACCTTGTTGTACTTCTCGCCCTGGGTGATGAGGCCGTCCTGGTACTGCTGCTCGAACTCCTTCACCCGCTCCTCGGTCTCGGCGACCAGGGTCGCCTTCGCCGCCGGGATGACCAGATCGTCCTTGCCAAAGGAGATGCCCGCCTTCGCCGCCCGCTGGAAGCCCATCTGCATGACGCGGTCGGCGAAGATCACCGTCTCCTTCTGGCCGCAATGGCGATAGACGACATCGATGACGTTGGTGATGTCCTTCTTGGTCAGCAGCCGGTTCACCAGGTCGAACGGCACCTTGGGGTGCTTGGGCAGCACCTGGGCCAGCAGCATCCGGCCCGGCGTCGTCTCGACGACCTGGGTAACGGGCGCGCCGTCCTCGCCGATGGTGGTGTGACGGGCCCTGACCTTGGCGTGCAGGCTGACGGCGCCGACCTCCAGCGCGTGCTCGATCTCGCCGACATTGGCGAAGGCCATGCCCTCGCCCTTCTCGCCGTCGAGCGCCATCGTGATGTAGTACAGGCCCAGCACGATGTCCTGGGACGGCACGATGATGGGCTTGCCGTTGGCGGGGCTGAGGATGTTGTTGGTCGACATCATCAGCACGCGCGCCTCAAGCTGGGCCTCCAGGCTCAGGGGCACATGCACGGCCATCTGGTCGCCGTCGAAGTCGGCGTTGAAGGCGGTGCAGACCAGCGGGTGCAACTGGATGGCCTTGCCCTCGATCAGCACCGGCTCGAAGGCCTGGATGCCGAGGCGGTGCAGCGTCGGCGCGCGGTTGAGCAGCACCGGATGCTCGCGGATCACCTCTTCCAGGATGTCCCAGACCTCGGGCCGCTCCTTCTCGACCATGCGCTTGGCCGCCTTGATGGTGGTGGCCATGCCGTAGAGTTCGAGCTTCGAATAGACAAAGGGCTTGAACAGCTCCAGCGCCATCTTCTTGGGCAGGCCGCACTGGTGCAGCTTCAGTTCCGGCCCGACGACGATCACCGAACGGCCGGAATAGTCGACGCGCTTGCCCAGCAGGTTCTGGCGGAAGCGGCCCTGCTTGCCCTTCAGCATGTCCGACATCGACTTCAGCGGCCGCTTGTTGGCGCCGGTGATGGCGCGGCCGCGGCGGCCGTTGTCGAACAGGGCGTCCACGGATTCCTGCAGCATCCGCTTTTCGTTGCGCACGATGATGTCGGGCGCGCGCAGCTCGATCAGCCGCTTCAGGCGGTTGTTGCGGTTGATGACGCGGCGGTACAGGTCATTGAGGTCCGAGGTGGCGAAGCGGCCGCCGTCCAGCGGCACCAGCGGGCGCAGCTCCGGCGGAATCACCGGCACCACGTCGAGGATCATCCATTCCGGGCGGCTGCCCGACTCCAGGAAGGCCTCGACCAGCTTCAGCCGCTTGACCAGCTTCTTGCGCTTGGCCTCCGAGGTGGTCTCGCGCAGCTCGACCCGCAGCTTGTCGCGCTCGGAGCTCAGGTCGATGGCCGACAGCATCTCCTTGAGCGCCTCGGCGCCGATGCCGGCGCGGAAGGCGTCCTCGCCGTATTCGTCAACGGCGTTCTGGTACTGCTCCTCGCTCAGCAGCTCGTGCTGCTTCAGCGGCGTCAGGCCAGGCTCGACGACGACGTAGTTCTCGAAGTAGAGGACGCGCTCCAGATCCTTGAGCGTCATGTCCACCAGCAGCCCGATGCGACTGGGCAGCGACTTCAGGAACCAGATATGCGCCACCGGGCTGGCCAGTTCGATGTGGCCCATGCGCTCGCGGCGCACCTTGGCCAGCGTCACCTCCACACCGCACTTCTCGCAGACGATGCCGCGGTACTTCATGCGCTTGTACTTGCCGCACAGGCACTCGTAGTCCTTGATGGGACCGAAGATGCGGGCGCAGAACAGGCCGTCGCGCTCGGGCTTGAAGGTGCGGTAGTTGATCGTCTCCGGCTTCTTGATCTCGCCGAACGACCACGACCGGATGCGTTCCGGGCTGGCGATGGAAATGCGGATCTGGTCGAAGCTCTGCGTGCCGCTGACCTGACCAAAGATCTTCATCAATTCGTTCATGGGCTGAATCTCCTAGCGCCCTGAATTCCTGCTCTGCCGGCGAACCCGGCCGGGGCGGCGCCCGCCGCCGGCCGGCCGTTCGCGTCGGGCTAGAACTCCCGCTGCGTCAGCTCGACATTGAGGCCGAGCGAACGCAGTTCCTTGACCAGAACGTTGAAGGACTCGGGGATGCCGGCCTCGAAGGTGTCCTCGCCGCGCACGATGGCCTCATAGACCTTGGTGCGCCCGGAGACGTCGTCGGACTTCACCGTCAGCATCTCCTGCAGCGTGTAGGCGGCGCCATAGGCCTCCAGCGCCCACACCTCCATCTCGCCGAAGCGCTGGCCGCCGAACTGCGCCTTGCCGCCCAGCGGCTGCTGGGTGACCAGCGAGTACGGCCCGATGGAGCGGGCGTGGATCTTGTCGTCGACCAGATGGTGCAGCTTGAGCATGTAGATGTAGCCCACCGTCACCTGGCGGTCGAAGGGCTGCCCAGTGCGGCCGTCGACCAGGGTCACTTGGCCGGAGTGGCTCAGGCCCGCCTTGCTCAGCATGTCGACGATGTCGCTCTCGCGCGCGCCGTCGAACACCGGCGTGGCGATGGGCACGCCGTTCTTCAGGTTGCCGGCCAGCTCGACCAGTTCCTCGTCGGAGAGATCGGCGATTTCGGCCTGATAGTTCTCCTCGCCATAAATGTCCTTCAGCCTGGCGCGGATGGCGTCCATTTCGCCGCCATTGCGCCGCCAGACGTTCAGCATCTCGCCGATCTGCTGGCCGAGGCCGGCGCAGGCCCAGCCCAGATGCGTCTCTAGAATCTGGCCGACATTCATGCGCGAGGGCACGCCCAGCGGGTTGAGGACGATGTCGACGGGGGTGCCGTCGTCCAGATAGGGCATGTCCTCCATCGGGATGATCTTCGAGATCACGCCCTTGTTGCCGTGGCGTCCGGCCATTTTGTCGCCGGGCTGCAGCTTGCGCTTCACCGCCACGAAGACCTTGACCATCTTCATGACGCCGGGCGGCAGTTCGTCGCCACGCTGCAGCTTCTCGACCTTGTTCTCGAAACGCTCCTGCAGCTTCTCGACGCCCTGGTCAAAGGACCGCTTCATGGTCTCGATGTCCGCCATGACCGAGTCGTCCTCGACGGAGATCTCGCGCCACTGGCTGGGGTGGTAGGCGCCCAGCACCTCGTCATTCAGCGTGGTGCCGGCCTTCATGCCCTTGGGCCCCGACACCACCGCCTGCCCCGCCAGACGCTCTTTCATGCGGGCGTAGAAGCTGCGCTCCAGGATCGCCCGCTCGTCGTCGCGGTCCTTGGCCAGCCGGTCGATCTCGGCGCGTTCGATCGCCAGCGCACGCTCGTCCTTCTCGACGCCGCGGCGCGAGAACACCCGCACCTCGACGATGGTGCCGGTGACGCCCGGCGGCAGGCGCAGGGACGTGTCGCGCACGTCCGAGGCCTTCTCGCCGAAGATGGCGCGCAGCAGCTTTTCCTCCGGCGTCATCGGCGACTCGCCCTTGGGCGTGACCTTGCCCACCAGGATGTCGCCCGGCTTCACCTCGGCGCCGATGTAGACGATGCCGGCTTCGTCGAGGTTCTTCAGCGCCTCCTCGCCGACATTGGGGATGTCGCGGGTGATCTCCTCCTGGCCCAGCTTGGTGTCGCGGGCCATCACCTCGAATTCCTCGATGTGGATGGAGGTGAAGATGTCGTCGCGGACGATCCGCTCCGAGATCAGGATGGAGTCCTCGAAGTTGTAGCCGTTCCACGGCATGAAGGCGCACAGCACGTTGCGCCCCAGCGCCAATTCGCCGATGTGGGTGGACGGGCCGTCGCCGACGATGTCGCCCTTGGCCACCACGTCGCCCACCTTCACCAGCGGCCGCTGGGTGATGCAGGTGTTCTGGTTGGAGCGCTGGAACTTGGCCAGGTTGTAGATGTCCACCGCCGGCGCGGCGTGCGAGGCTTCCTCGGTGGCGCGGATGACGATGCGGGTGGCGTCCACCTGGTCGATGACCCCGGCGCGGCGCGCGGTGATGGCGGCACCCGAATCGCGGGCCACCGCCTGCTCCATGCCGGTGCCCACCAGCGGCGCCTCGGCCCGGATCAGCGGCACCGCCTGGCGCTGCATGTTCGAGCCCATCAGCGCGCGGTTGGCGTCGTCGTTCTCCAGGAACGGAATCAACGCCGCCGCCACCGACACCAACTGCTTGGGCGAGACGTCGATATAGTCGATGGCGTCGGGGCTGGACATGATGAAGTCGCCGCCCTTGCGGCACGAGACCAGATCGGAGACGAAACGCCCCTCGTCGTCAAGCTCGGCATTGGCCTGGGCGACGGTGTACTTGCCCTCGTCCATCGCCGACAGATACACGACGTCGTTGGTCACGCGCCCCTGCTCGACCTTGCGGTAGGGGCTTTCGATGAAGCCGTAGGGATTGACCCGCGCAAAGGTGGCCAGCGAGTTGATGAGGCCGATGTTGGGGCCTTCCGGCGTCTCGATCGGGCAGATGCGGCCGTAATGGGTGGGGTGGACGTCGCGGACCTCGAAGCCGGCCCGTTCCCGCGTCAGGCCGCCCGGCCCCAGCGCCGACAGGCGGCGCTTGTGGGTGATCTCCGACAGCGGGTTGGTCTGGTCCATGAACTGGGACAGCTGCGAGGAGCCGAAAAACTCGCGCACCGCCGCCGCCGCCGGCTTGGCGTTGATGAGGTCGTGCGGCATCACCGAGTCGATGTCGACGGACGACATGCGCTCGCGGATGGCGCGCTCCATGCGCAGCAGGCCCAGGCGGTACTGGTTCTCCATCAACTCGCCGACCGAACGCACCCGGCGGTTGCCCAGGTGGTCGATGTCGTCGATCTCGCCCTTGCCCTCCTTGAGGTCGATCAGCACCCGCAGCACGCGCAGGATGTCGTCCTTGCGCAGCACGCGCACGGTGTCCGGCGCCTCGTCCTGCGGGATGTCGAGGCGCGAGTTCATCTTCACCCGCCCCACGGCCGAGAGGTCGTAGCGTTCGGAGTCGAAGAACAGGCCCTTGAACAGCGCCTCGGCGGTCTCCAGGGTCGGCGGCTCACCCGGACGCATGACCCGATAGATGTCGATCAGCGCCTCCTCGCGGGAGGTGTTCTTGTCCGCCGCCAGGGTGTTGCGCAGATAGGGGCCGACATTGATGTGGTCGATGAACAGGGTTGGCAGTTCGGTGACGCCGGCGGCCTCGATCTCCTCGATGGTCGCCGCGGTCAGTTCCTCGCCGGCCTCGGCGAAGATCTCGCCGGTCTCCTCGTTGACGAGATCCTGGGCGACATAGGTGCCGACGAGATCGTCGGAGCTGACCAGCAGTTCCTTCAGCCCGGCCTCGGCCAGCTTCTTGATCTGGCGGGCGGTCATCTTCTGGCCGGCTTCGGCCACCACCTTGCCGGTCTTGGCGTCGACGATGTCGCGGGCCAGCTTCGAGCCCTTCAGGCGCTCGGCGTCGAAGGGGGTCTTCCACCCCTTCTTGCCGCGGCGGTAAAGGATCGGCTCGTAGAAATAGCCGAGGATCTCCTCGGGGCTCATGCCCCGGATCTCGGCGGCGTCGAGGCTGCCGCCATCGGCCTCGCGCTGGCGGCGCAGGGCCTCGGTCTCGGCCGATTCCAGCGCGTAGAGCAGCGTCGTCACCGGCAGCTTGCGGCGCCGGTCGATGCGCACATAGAGCAGATCCTTGGCATCGAACTCGAAATCGAGCCACGACCCGCGATAGGGGATGACGCGCGCCGCGAACAGGTACTTGCCCGAGGAGTGGGTCTTGCCCTTGTCGTGATCGAAGAAGACGCCCGGCGAGCGGTGCATCTGGCTGACGATGACGCGCTCGGTGCCGTTGATGATGAAGGTGCCGTTGTCGGTCATCAACGGCATGTCGCCCATATAGACGTCCTGCTCCTTGATGTCGCGGATGGAGCGGGCGCCGGTGTCCTCGTCAACGTCCCACACCACCAGGCGCAAGGTCACCTTCAACGGCGCCGCGAAGGTCATGCCGCGCTGCTGGCACTCCTCGACGTCGTATTTCGGCGCCTCGAACTCGTAGCCGACGAACTCGAGCGTACCCCTCTCGGAAAAATCCTTGATGGGGAACACCGATTTGAAAACCTCTTGCAGGCCGGCGTCGGCTCTTTTCTCGGACGGCACGTCCATCTGCAGGAAATGATCGTAGGAGCTTTTTTGCACCTCGATCAGATTGGGCATGGGCGCCACCTCCGGGATGCGCCCGAAGTTCCTGCGAACCCGCTTCCGCCCGGTGAAGGATTTTGCCATTGCCGCTCCTCGTCGACTCGGTGAATCTGCCCGTACAGGTCTTGAATTTTCCGCGGCGCGCGGCGCATGATGACCAGGATGGCCGTGGCGCCCGCGCCCTTGCCGGAGGCTGGCTGTGCGCCCGCCGCCGGCCGGTAATCGCTTCTGTAATGAACCTAACGAATTGGATGCTCCCCGCGCTGATCGCCCCGTCGGTGGGCGCGGGCGCGTGCAAAGCGCCAGCGGGCCGGGGAGCGGACGCGCGCGGCGCCCGCTCCCCGGCCTGCACGACGGGCCAAAGGCGTTCTACTTAATTTCGACCTTCGCACCGGCCTCTTCAAGCTGCTTCTTGAGTTTTTCGGCCTCGTCCTTGTCGACGCCTTCCTTGACCGGCTTCGGCGCGCCCTCGACCATGTCCTTGGCCTCCTTGAGGCCCAGGCCGGTGATGGCCCGCACTTCCTTGATGACGTTGATCTTCTTGTCGCCGGCGGCGGCCAGGATCACGTCGAACTCGGTCTTCTCCTCGGCCGCCTCGGCCGGGGCGGCACCGCCGGCGGCGGCGGCCACGGCCACCGGGGCGGCGGCGGAAACGCCCCACTTCTCCTCGAGCATCTTGCTCAGCTCGGCCGCCTCGAGGACGGTGAGGGCGGAAAGGTCGTCAACCAGTTTCTGCAAATCAGCCATTCTATCGCACTCCTAACGAGACTTGTATCCGGGGAATTCGTGGTAGGCCTACGCGGCCTCGCCCTGTTTGTCGGCATGGGCCTGGATGACACGCGCCACCTGGCCCGCCGGCGCCTGCACCACCTGGGCAATGCGGGTCGCCGGGGTGTTGAGCATCCCGACGATCGTCCCCCGCAGCTCGTCCAGGGACGGCAGGGTGGCCAGCGCCTTGACGCCGTTCACGTCGAGCGTCTGCTCGCCCATGGCGCCGCCGAGGATCACCAGCTTGTCGTTCGCCTTCGCGAAGTCGACGCTGGCCTTGGCCGCCGCCACCGGATCCTCCGACACGGCGATGGCCGTGGGCCCGGTGAACAGCTCGGCAAGGCCCTCGTACTTCGTTCCGGCGAGGGCGAGACGCGTGAGCCGATTCTTGGTGACCTTGAAGCTGGCTCCGGCCTCCCGCATCTTGCGGCGCAGATCGCTGATCTCGGCCACCGTCAACCCGCTGTAATGGGTGACGACGACGAGATTGGTCTCGCCGAAGAGGCGGTGAAGCGCCTGAACCATCTCAACCTTTTGCGATCGGTCCACGGTCGTCTCCACTGTTGCTCGTGCCCGCGCCGGCCGGGGCCGGTGGTGCGGGCCGTTTGCCCTTGGCCTCGCCCACCAGGGGTCCGGCCGGTTGTTCCTGTCCCAGAATCCAAGCCTCGTCACGAATTGGGCTTGCGACTCCGTCTGTGCGGGCGGCGTGCCATTAAGCCCCGGCGTGCCGGGGCGCCCGCAGTCTCGGACAGGGTCGTTCGGGGGCCGCGGAGGCCCCCGTCACCCCCAGTTACGCCAGCGTCGCCGGGTCCAGCTTCAGGCCCGGTCCCATCGTCGAACTGAGGGAAACTCGTTTCACATACGCGCCCTTGGCCCCGGCCGGCTTCGCCTTCTGAATGGCGTCGACGAAGGCCTTGACGTTGTCGATGAGGGCGTCCTCGGAAAAGCTCGCCTTGCCGATGCCGGCGTGGACGATGCCCGCCTTCTCGACCCGGAACTGCACCTGGCCGGCCTTGGCGGCGCGCACCGCCTCGGCGACGTTCTGCGTCACCGTGCCCAGCTTGGGGTTGGGCATCAGGCCGCGCGGCCCGAGGATTTTGCCCAGGCGCCCGACGATGCCCATCATGTCGGGGGTGGCGATGCAGCGGCCGAAATCGATGTTGCCGCCCTGGATCGCCTCCATCAGGTCCTCGGCGCCGACGATGTCCGCGCCGGCCTCCTCGGCCTCGGCGGCCTTGTCGCCGCGCGCGAACACGGCCACGCGCACCGCCTTGCCGGTGCCGTGCGGCAGTTCCACCACCCCGCGCACCATCTGGTCGGCGTGGCGCGGATCGACGCCCAGGTTCATCGCGATCTCGACGGTCTCGTCGAATTTCGCCGACGCGCCCGCCTTGATGGTCGTCACCGCCTCGGACAGCGGGTACAGGCGCTGCCGCTCCACCGCGCCGTAGGCCGCCTTCAGTCGCTTGCCGATCTTGCCCATCGCCCTACTCCGTCACCTGAATGCCCATCGAGCGTGCCGAGCCGACGATCATGCTCATCGCCGCCTCCACGTCGTTGGCGTTCAAATCCTTCATCTTCTGCTCGGCGATTTCGCGCACCTGGGTCATGGTGACGGAACCGACCGCGCTCGCGCGTCCGGGGGTCTGGGAGCCCTTGCCCAGGCCCGCCGCCTTCTTCAGGAAGTAGCTGACCGGCGGCGTCTTGGTGATGAAGGTGAAGGTGCGGTCGGCATAGGCGGTGATGACGACGGGGATGGGCATCCCCGGCTCCATCTGCTGCGTGGCCGCGTTGAAGGCCTTGCAGAATTCCATGATGTTCAGCCCGCGCTGGCCCAGCGCCGGGCCGACCGGCGGCGACGGATTCGCCTTGCCCGCCGGGATCTGCAACTTGATGTATCCGACGACTTTCTTTGCCATTTCGTTGCCTCGGTTTCCTTAGCTCACCGGGTGGCGGTGCGGCCCTGGCTGGCCTCCCGCCGTGATCGGTGGAGGGGTTTCAGGCCTTTTCGACCTGCGAGTATTCCAGCTCCACCGGGGTCGAGCGGCCGAAGATCGACACCGCGACCTTGAGCCGCGCGCGCTCCTCGTCGACCTCCTCGACATAACCGTTGAACGAGGTGAAGGGGCCGTCGCAAACCCGCACCTGCTCGCCCACCTCGAAGGTGATCGACGGCTTGGGGCGCTCGATGCCCTCCTGCACCTGCCTTATGATGCGTTCCGCCTCGGCCTCGGAAATCGGCGACGGGCGGCCGCGGCCGCCCAGGAAGCCGGTGACCTTGGGCGTGTTCTTGACCAGGTGCCAGGATTCGTCGTTGAGGTCCATCTTCACCAGCACATAGCCGGGGAAGAACTTGCGCTCGGCGCTGACCTTCGCGCCCTTGCGCACCTCGACCACCTCCTCGGTGGGCACCAGCACTTCCTCGATCAAGCTTTCCATGCCCTTGATGCGGGCCTGCTCGCGAATCGACTGCGCGACCTTCTTCTCGAAGCCCGAATAGACATGAACGACATACCAACGCGCCGCCATTTCGTCAGCCCCCAAAACCCAGGATCCATTGCACGGCGACCGCGAAGATCTCATCGATGATCAGAAAAAAGACAGCGGCCAGAATCACCATCACCACGACCATCGCCGTGGAAATCGCGGTCTCCTTTCGCGTGGGCCAGGTGACCTTCGAAAGTTCCTGACGAACCTGCCGGACGAACTGGCCTGGATTGGTCTTCGCCATACCTAGTCCAAATCAAAGGGAACGGGCGAGTTGGCAGGAGTGGCAGGGCTCGAACCCGCAACCCCCGGTTTTGGAGACCGGTGCTCTACCAGTTGAGCTACACTCCTCCAAGCCCGCCGGCCGGCGCCGCCAGGGCGGACAGCCGGCCGTTCCATCGCCGCGCCAGCGCGGCGAAGGGCGGGTTATAACGTCAATCGCGGTCCTTGGCAACCGCGCGGTGCCGGCGGTGCGGCATCTATTCGACGATCTTGGCGACGACGCCGGCGCCGACGGTGCGGCCGCCCTCGCGGATGGCGAAGCGCAGGCCCTCGTCCATGGCGATCGGCGCGATCAGCGTCACCGTCATCGTGATGTTGTCGCCCGGCATCACCATCTCGGTGCCCTCGGGCAGCTCGATGGTGCCGGTCACGTCCGTCGTCCGGAAATAGAACTGCGGACGGTAGTTCGAGAAGAACGGCGTGTGACGACCGCCTTCCTCCTTGGTCAGGATGTAGCACTCGCACTGGAACTTCGTGTGCGGCGTGATCGACCCCGGCTTCGCCAGAACCTGGCCGCGCTCGACGTCCTCGCGCTTCGTGCCCCGCAGCAGGCAGCCGACATTGTCGCCCGCCTCGCCCTGGTCCAGAAGCTTGCGGAACATCTCCACACCGGTCACCACCGTCTTGGTGGTGTCCTTCAGGCCGACGATCTCGACCTCCTCGCCGACCTTGATGACGCCGCGCTCCACGCGCCCCGTCACCACCGTGCCGCGGCCCGAAATCGAGAACACGTCCTCGATCGGCATCAGGAACGGCTTGTCCTTCGGACGGTCCGGCGTCGGGACATAGTCGTCCACCGCCTTCATCAGCTCAAGGATCGAATCCCGGCCCAGCTTCGCGTCGCCGTCCTCCAGCGCCACCAGCGCCGAGCCCTTCACGATCGGAATGTCGTCGCCGGGGAAGTCGTAGGACGACAGAAGCTCGCGCACCTCAAGCTCGACAAGCTCCAGAAGCTCCTCGTCGTCAACCTGATCGCACTTGTTCATGTAAACGACCAGCGCCGGAACGCCCACCTGACGCGCCAGAAGAATGTGCTCGCGCGTCTGCGGCATCGGGCCGTCGGCGGCCGAAACCACCAAAATCGCGCCGTCCATCTGCGCCGCGCCGGTGATCATGTTCTTCACATAGTCGGCGTGACCGGGGCAGTCGACATGCGCGTAGTGACGGTTCTCCGTCTCGTACTCAACATGCGCCGTCGAAATCGTGATCCCGCGCGCCTTCTCCTCCGGCGCCTTGTCGATCTGGTCGTACGCCGTGAACGACGCGCCGCCCGACTCCGCCAGAACCTTCGTGATCGCCGCCGTCAGCGTCGTCTTGCCGTGGTCAACGTGGCCAATCGTGCCAACGTTCACATGCGGCTTCGTCCGCTCAAACTTCGCCTTCGCCATGCCCTATCCCCGCCTTCGAGTGAGGACCGTCTGTCGCTCGCCAATGTGGAGCGGGTGAGGGGAATCGAACCCCCACGACCAGCTTGGAAGGCTGGGGCTCTACCATTGAGCTACACCCGCCGAATCCCTGCCGCCTCCGGGGCGCGGCCCGCCCCGGCGCGCCGCCGGGAGGGGAAGTGGTGGAGGGGGTAGGATTCGAACCTACGTAGGCATACGCCGGCAGATTTACAGTCTGCTGCCTTTGACCGCTCGGCCACCCCTCCGCAGTCACGGCGCCCCGCCGCGACGGGAGGGGAACTAAGAGGATTCAGTCGCTATTGTCAATGCGAAAAGATACGAATACACCGGCCGTTAGCGACATTTCCGGCCCGAAAGAAAGTGGGAACCGCCGTGCCGAAGAACAAGCGCCTCCACCACGCCGGGCGGCCGCCGCGCCGCCGCCCGCCACCCGGCCTGTGGCTGCACGGCCGCCACGCGGTGGCGGCGGCGCTGGCCAATCCGCGCCGGGTCTGCCGGCGGCTGCTGGCGTCGGCGGAGGCCGCCGACGACCTCGGCGCGCCGCCGCCGGGGCTGAGCGTCGAGGTGGTCGAGCGCGCCGCCATCGACGCCCTGTTCCCCGAGGGGACCGTGCATCAAAACGTGGCGCTGCGGGTCGAGCCCCTGGAACAGCCCAGCCTGGGCGAGACGCTGGTGCTGGCCCGCGGCCTGGCGGCGGCGGTGCTGGTGGTGCTGGACCAGGTCACCGATCCGCACAATGTCGGCGCCGTGCTGCGTTCGGCGGCGGCCTTCGGGGCGCGGGCGGTGGTGGTGCCCGACCGCCACTCGCCCGAGGAAACCGCGGTGCTGGCGAAGGCGGCCTCGGGCGGCCTGGAGGCGGTGCCCCTGGTGCGGGTGCCCAACCTCGCCCATGCCCTGGACGAGATGCGCCAGGAAGATTTCTGGGTGGCGGGACTGGATGCCTCGGCGCCCGCCACCCTGGCCGCCGCCGGCCTGCCGCCGCGCACCGCGCTGGTGCTGGGGAGCGAGGGGCGCGGCCTGCGCCGCCTGACGCGCGAGCGCTGCGACCTGCTGGTGCGCCTGCCCATGCGGGCGACGGCGGTTGAAAGCCTCAACGTCTCCAACGCCGCCGCGGTGGCTCTGTATGAAGTGACGCGAAACCAAGAGGGGGAGACCTGATGCGGCGGCTGGTATGGGTGGCATTGGCGACGGCGCTGGCGCTGGCGGCGACGGCGGCCACGGCCGCCACCCGCGAACTGCGCTACGCCGATTTCGGCCCCAATCGCGGCCCCCGCGCCGAGGCCCTGCAATGGTTCGATGCCGAGTTGCGCCGGCGCACCGACGGCGCCCTGGGCCTGCGCTTCGTGTGGGGCGGCGCCCTGCTGGGGGCGCGCAACGCCATCGAGGGCGTCGGCCGCGGCGCCGCCGACCTGGGCTCGGTGGTGGCGGTGTACGAGCCGGGGCGGCTGGTGTCGCTGGAGGCCGTCGACGTGCCGCAGGTCGCCGACGAATGGGTGGGCCTGCGCACCGCCCACGACTTCCTGACCACCGATCCGGCGGCGCTGGCCGAGTTCCGCGACAAGGGCCTGCGCTTCGTCGCCCCCTTCACCACCGGCCCGACGCAACTGGTGTCCCGGCGCCCGGTGCGCGACGTCGACGACCTGCGGGGGTTGAAGGTGCGCGCCACCGGCAATTTCCTCGCCGCCTTCGCCGCCGCCGGCGCCACCACCGTCTCGATGAGCCAGCCCGAGGTTTACACCGCCCTGTCGACCGGGGCCGTCGATGCCTCGGCGGCTTATTACTACGTGATCCAGGCCTATCGCCTGCACGAGGTCGCCGACCACCTCAGCGAGCTTGACCTGGGGCAGTCGCTGGGCTGGGGCATGGTCATGAACCGGCGCGTCTGGGACAGCCTCTCGGCCGATCAGCGGGCCGTCGTCGAGCACCTAGCCGATGATTTCGTCGAGCACCTGGCGCGGTCGATGCACGCCGCGCGCCTCGACCTGCGCCACCGGCTGCGGACGGGCGCCGACGGCGATGCCGTCACCATCACCACCCCCGGCGACCGCCTGCGCCGCACGCTGCTGGCGGCGGCCGAGGCCGAGGGGCTGGACTGGGTGCGGCGGGCGCAAGGCCGCGGCCTGCCGGCGGAGGAGATGCTGGCGGGGCTGCGGGCCCGGCTCGACCACTACCGCGCCCGGCGCCAGGCCGGCGACGGCCCCGGCGCGCCATGACGGCGCCGAACGGGGCGCCGCCGGGGGGCGGGGGGCCGCTGGCGCGGCTGGAACGGCTGGCCGAGGGGTTGGCGGCGGCGGCGCTGCTGGCGGCGGCGGCCATCGTCGCCGCCTCGGTGCTGGGGCGGGCGGTGTTCGGCGCCGGGGTGCCCGACGACGTGGTGCTGACTGGCCTGCTGACGGTGGCGGTGGCCGCCCTGCCGCTGGCGGCGGTGCAGGCGCGGGGCGGCCACATCGCCGTCGACGTCGCCGCGCGGCGCCTGCCGCCGCCGCTGCGCCGGGCGGTGCGCCGGGCGGGACTGGTGCTGGGCGCGGCGGTGTTCGGCGCCATCGGCGTGCTGGTGGCGGCGGCGCTGCCGCAGGCGGTGGCCGAGGGCCACCACCACGCCGGCGTCCTGCGCCTGCCGGCGTGGCCGATGCGGGCCCTGTTCGCGGCGGCGCTGCTGCTGTTCGCGGCGCGCCTGCTGCTGAGCCTGCGGCGGGGGGCATAGGTGGAGCCGGCAACCCTTGGCTGGCTGGGCCTGACGGCGGTGCCGGTGCTGCTGCTGGCGGGGGTGCCGATCGCGGTGACGCTGGCGACGGTGGCCGGCGGCGGCATCTTCCTCGTCTATGCCTGGCGGCCCTTCCTGCCCTTCGCGCCCGAGGCCGCCTGGGAGCCGACGGCCGCCCTGCTGGCCACCGCCCCCTATGACTTCCTCGACAGCCACACCCTCGCGGCCCTGCCGCTGTTCCTGCTGCTCGGCCATCTGGCGCACGCGGCGGGGTTCACCGGCGACGTCTACAAGGCGGTGCGGCTGTGGACCGGCCGCCTGCCCGGCGGCTTGGCGGTGGCGTCGCTGCTGGGCTGCGGCGGCTTCTCGGCGGTCAGCGGCTCCTCGGTGGCCTGCGCTGGCATGATGGCGCGCGTCGCCATTCCCGAGATGAACGCCGCCGGCTACGCGCGGCCGCTGTCCGCCGGCGCCGTGGCGGCGGGCGGCACCCTGGGCTCGCTGCTGCCGCCGTCGATCCTGCTCATCCTCTTCGGCATCTTCGCCGAGCAGTCCATCGCGGCGCTGTTCATGGCGGCGGTGGTGCCGGCGCTGCTGTCGCTGGCGGGCTATCTGGCGGTGGTCGCGGCCTGGGTGCGCCTGCGGCCCGACGCGGCGCCGACGCCGCCCGAGGCCGCGGCCGCCGACGCCGGCGCGCGCGCGGCGGCGCTGCGGCGGTGCTGGCCGCTGGCGGCGCTGTTCGTGTTGACCACCGGCGGCATCTATGCCGGCGCCTTCGCCCCCACCGAGGCGGCGGGGGTGGGTGTCGCCGCCACCCTGGCGCTGGGGCTGGGGCTTGGCCGCCTGCCGCTGCCGGCGATCGGCGCCGCCTTGAGCGAAAGCGTGCGCCAAGCCGCCGCCCTGTTCGCCATCGCGATGGCCGGCAAGCTGTTCGTGGTGTTCATGGCACTGAGCGAGGTGCCGGCGCTGCTGATGGACTGGATCGCCGCCGACGGGCCACCGCCGGCGCTGGTGCTGGCGGGGATCGTGGCGCTGTATCTGGGGCTGGGCATGGTGCTCGACCCGCTGGGCATCGTGCTGCTGACGCTGCCGCTGACGGTGCCGGTGGTCGAGGCCTACGGCCTCAGCCTGGTGTGGTTCGGGGTGCTGGTGGTGAAGCTGCTGGAGATGGGGCTGGTGACGCCGCCGGTGGGGCTGAACGCCTTCGTCATCAACGGCGTCGCCGGAGGGCAGGCGCCGCTGGGCGACATCTTCCGCGGCGCCGCCTGGTTCCTGCTCTCGGACGCGGCGGTGGTGGCGCTGCTGCTGGCGGCGCCCGCCGTGGCCCTGTGGCTGCCGAAAATGATGGCCTAGGATCGCCACACGCCCACCACCGGGCGCTTGCGGCCCCGCCCCGCCCGCTCTAACGTGGCCCCATCCACACAGGATGGGCCGGCTTAGCTCAGCTGGTAGAGCATCTGATTTGTAATCAGAGGGTCGGGGGTTCGAGTCCCTCAGCCGGCACCATCATAAGCCGCAGAAATAAAGGAGTTAATGCCGATTTTGGTGTCCAACTTCTGACGCTCTAAAAATCAGCCCTGGGACACCGCGCGGGACACCGCGGGCGGGGCAGTGTGACAATTTAGGATTACCCAGAACCCTTTCTGGCTCCTGCCCCTCCCACGTCTGCCCGCGCCGATTGTGTGACCTGCTCCGGTAAAGTTGCCGCCGCCGCTTTCTCTGCCGTGGAGGACGAGAACGCGCGGCTGAAGAAGCTGCTCGCCGAGGCGATGCTGGACAACGCCGTTTTGAAAAACATCGCATCAAAAAATGGTGACGCCCGCGGCGATAAGATCGGCCGTGGTTCATCTCGTGTCGGGCACGGGGTGAGCGAGCGGCGGACGTGCCAGGGTGCGGCTGCATTGGGGTCGTGATCAACGCACGTTCCCTCGCGAAGCGCCCCCCAAGGAAGCGGCTGTGCCCGAGGACCAGGGAGAACAGCTAGACCACGCGCTCCGCCCCGGGCTCGTCGGTGAAGGCGGTGCGGAAGTAGGCAAAGTCCACCTGCGCCTGGTGCCCCGCCGGGCGTCTTGAAACGCCGCTCAAACGCCGCGACTGCAACAGGTCGAACGCTGCGGAGAAAGGTCTTCAGGGCCGTATAGCCGCCGGTATACCCGAGGTCCCGAATCTCGCGCAGCAGCCGCTTGGCGCTCAGATCGGGCAACGCCTGGACACGCTGCCGGAGGTAGTCCTCCTAGGGCGCCGTGACGCGCTCCTTGGGCGGTCGCGGCTTGATATACTTGCGCACCGTCTTTCGGTCGAGGCCGGTGCGTCGCGCGATGGCGGACAGGGTCAGGCCCTGGCGGTGAAGATCAAGAATCATAGCAAGTTCCCCAAGTTTGACCACCGCCCCCTCCCTCCGATGCTTGAGGGATGATGGACCATTGGCAGTCGCGCCGTCGAGCGTGCGCAACGTGCCAGTGCACTCGGCGCTGATCCGCTTCGGCGTCCTGGACCTGTTTGACCCGGCGAGAAAGGAACGCCGCATCTTCCCCGAGCTGAAGCCCAGCGGGCGGCTGAAGAAGCTGGGCGATACCTACTCCACCCACTTCACCGACTACCGCCGGCGCTGCGGGCTGTACGAGCCGTTGCGGGACTTCCACAGCCTTCGCCGGACCTTCATAACGGCGATGCGCAACAAGGCGGAGGTGGACGCGCTGACGGTGGCGGCGATTGCCGGGCACGACGATGACGACGAGGCCCCCGAGGTCGTGCGCCTGCGCCAGACCGACGACTACACCGACTACGATATCGGTTGGCTGAAGACGGCGATCGAGCGCCTGGATTACGAGGCCATGGGGTTGGAGATATCCGGCTTGCTACCACCTGGGAAAGAGTGACTAACCTGCGGAGCTTCTACGTGAGCATCCACGGGGGTCCCTACCTGAGTGGTGCTCGACGATGTCGATTGGCTGTTCGCCGCGCCGGGGCTGCCGTACTCGCAATCTCTGGCGGCGGCATAGACCCCGGCCTGAAGGACCGTTGGTCGACTCCGCGGTTCGAAATCAGCCCCAATCGGGCGGCGAGCCTCGACCGGCCGCGACGGCTGGCCATTGCCCTTGCCTTAACGCCAAGGTCAAAGTCTTGGCCAAAGACGTACCGCGCGCTGAGCGCAGGCCCACAACTCACCGGGGCAGCCGCCGGAATGCCTAAGTCACGTAGCAAGCACCATTTGCCTTGGAAAACCAGCAAAATGGTGTAAAAGTGGTGCGCTATTGGGGAAGTACAACCTTGAGACCTAACAGCACCAGGAAGAGCATTCGCGTCTCTGTCACGTTGGACGAGGCCAAATACGCCGAAGTCAGCCGACTGGCCGCTGAGCTCGACCTGTCGGCAGCGTGGATGATTCGGCGCGCGGTCTCGGAATTCATTATCCGGCATAATGGCGACGCGGTCTCAGAGCTCCCCCTCGACCCGCTGCTGCGCAAGGCTGCCGCGAAGACGACGATAAGGGGGGAATCGTGAACGAGAATCAGCCGTCGGTCACGGAAGAGCGCCACGCCGCACCTGCTGAGAGCGGCGCAGCGCGCTCGAACGCGAATAGATTCGTCGCGTTTTTGCGGCACTATGGCCCGATTCCAGCGAGCGACAACATGTATGATGAGCTGATCCAGGCGGAGATCAGTAAATACAATGTCGATCCTCCGATACATATCGAGCCAGCGCGCCTAAAGCACCTGATTGACAATTTCAGTGCGGAACAGCCGGACAATGTCATTCTTACCGGTACGGCGGGCGACGGGAAGACCTACCACTGCCGCCGGATCTGGGAACACTTCGCCGGAGACCCGGCGCACTGGCAGCTTGGTAACAAGATTGCGGAGCTGAAGCTGCCGGCTAGCGGCAAGATTCTCGTTATCGTCAAGGATCTCAGCGAGCTGTCCTCAATGGACAAGGACGGGCTTTTTCCCATGCTCGCTGCTGCGGTTGCGGGAGAGGAGGAGAAGAAGGTTTTCCTCGTGGCGGCCAATGACGGGCAACTGGTCGCGAGCTGGCGTGACTGGGCAGAGGCGAAGGGCGGAAAGGTCTTCCAGAATTTCAAAATTTTAGAGGAGATGCTCGTCGAGGAGCGCTCACACGATGCACGGCTGCGCCTTCGCCTCTACAATTTGAGCCGGCTCGACGCCTCGCTGCATTTCGATGCTCTGGTAGAGCAGATCGTGGAGCATCCGCAGTGGCGCGGGTGTGCCGACTGCGAACTCATGGCTCCAGACGGGACGACGCAGTGTCCGATCAGGCTTAATCGTCAGTTGCTCCGGGGCGAGAATTCGCCCTTCCGAAGAAGGCTGATGTCCCTCCTCCGCCTGGCTGGAGCGAACCGGATGCACCTGCCGATCCGCGACCTGCTGTTGCTGGGCGTCAATATCATCCTTGGCGATCAGCAGCTGGGGCAGCCGCTCCTGACCTGCCGGACGGCAAAAAATCGCGCTGACAGCGATAATTACGCCCTCACGAATCCCTACGCGAATGCGTTCGGTGCCAATCTCTCTGAAAAAGACCGCCAGAAGTATCAAGCCTTCACAGTCCTGGATGGCTTCGGGATCGGGCGTGAGACGGATAATCGCTTTGACGATCTGCTTATCTACGGGCCCTATAACGAGGCCGCGCGCTACGACAAACTGGTCGGAAGCGATCAAAATTACGGGGCATCGGCATACCGCCCCCTTTTGCGCGACTACCTCGAAGGCGAGCGCGCATCGATAAAGGAGTTTATGGAGGCATTGGAGCGCCAGCGCAGACGCCTGTTCTTCAGCCTTCCGCCGGATTCCGGGCTGGATCCGTGGCGTCTGAGCGTCTACCGCTCGGCTGGCGTACTGTTGGAGTTCGCGGAGAAGGTCGATCGCGGAGAAGACGTGGCCCGCGTCACCGAGCAGCTGATTCGCGGCCTTAACCGCACTTTCTGCGGAATGATGATAGACGACGGATCACAGCTTTACCTCGCGTCGTCGGGGGGCGACGGCAGAGGCCGGATTGCGACAGTCCTGAACTATGATCTGCGGACAAGCGTCCATCGGCGGGACATCTACCTCGCCTTTGGGTTGGCGGAAGATCGCCTTACACCGCGGCTTCTGGTCAAGGATCCGACGCAACCTGAGGATCGGCAGGAAATCGATCGCCTGGACCTGCAGCTGACCCATTTCGAATATCTGCTGCGCGTGGCCAGCGGAAGCCTGCCCGCGAGCTTCTCTCGCCAGTGCTATGAGGATTTCCTCGATTTCAAGCTCCGGCTCATCGAGCGACTAGATGTCCTGCTCGGTACGGATCCGGACGATCGCGAAGTGTCCCTGCACGCCATTACAGTCAACGAGAACGGCCGGCCGCAGGTAGACGATATCCGGATTCGCGTGGGGGCGCCATGAACCGGATCGCTGCGCCAGGAAATCACAAGGACGTCGTCAATCTCTGGGCCGATGAGGCCATCTGGGGTCACCGTTTTCATAATGACCAGACGCCGTGGCTCGTCCTGCTGGAATTCATGGCCGTCTTTCGGTCCCGGCACATGGACGGGAGCGCCCTTAATGAGAAGCGGTCGGGTGAGGAGCATGAGCGCATCCCGTACCACATCCCGCGACTGGGCCCGCTGCGGGAACTCGTTTTCAACAATCCTCACATGCAGCACATCGAGGAGTCCGAACCGACCGACGGCGATAGGTGGACAACATGGCTAGAGCAGTTCAACGGCGAGTATGATTTCGGGTACCTGAGAGAGCGCTTTGGGAGCTTTGGCCGTCTCGTTCGCGTCATCGAATTCTTCCAAAGCACGGCTGTAGAGGCGCAGCGCCAACGACGGTGGACTTCGCGCTTCTTGTTTCCCTACGGCCCGCACTGCATTTACGCCGACCTGCCAGGGAAGATTTCCGGCAGCCCGGACAGGCGGTTTTTCGCCCGCGGCGGTGAACTCCTCTATCTGATGCTGGCGCGCAGTGGTGATGGACCGGCGCTCGCGAAGAAGATCGCAGACCGCCTGCTGACACCGGCTGATGACAGGTGGGATCGCGTTGCACGGGCCCTGCTGCCGAACGACTATCGGGTGGAGCCGGACACGGTGCCGGTAGCTTCAATCGGCTATTTGCCCTATCCCGAGCGCCAGGAATATGGAGACCTAGCCCAAGACTGGCACAGGCTGCTGGATCTGAAGTTGCCCGGCGCCACGCTTCTCGATCCGCTTATGCGGATTTCGGCCCTGCACATGCTGCTTTACATGGTGCGGCGATCGCACGAGGAGGTGGGGGACGGTGAGGAGCCGAAGCTCGTGCTGGAACTCGCGGCGCCCCGGAAAACCTCGATTCGTGAGCTTTCACTAGAGAACCTGAGCGGCAACCGACGGCTCTCACAGCGGGCCATCCAGGCCTACATCGATCAGGCCAGGAATGACGAGTGCTGGACGAAGGCACTCGCGGCGCGGGCGCCTGCTGATGCGGCTCGCGATTTTCTGATGAAGCGGTTCTCGTGGAAACCCGAAGATGGCCTGCCGGGCGGTGATCCCGATGCCATCTTCCACGCCCTACGGAACTATGCCGAGAAGCGTCACAGCGAGCATGTCGCTAAGGTCCACACCGAATGGAGCCGGCAGATCGGCCTGATTGTCTCACGACGAAGGGCCGGAACCTGGTACGCACCGGACGACGCCTTCCTGAAGGCGGTCGTCATGACGACCGTCGATCAGGGCCGGGAGGAATACCACCGCTTCCTCAGGAAGCTCTACGACCGGTACCGGATCGTCGTGGGAGTTCAGGAGGCCGAACTCGCTTTCGGCAGTCTTCCGACTGACGAGAAGGCCTTCACCCAGAATACTCAGCGGCTGGAGCAGCGCCTCCGAACACTGGGCCTACTGCGGCGACTGTCCGATGATTGCGCCTATGTCGAAAACCCATTCAGGACGAGGGCATGACCCGCAGCGAACTCATAGCGAAGGTCGCGGTAGATTATCTGCGGCAGCAACTCGAAACCGAGAAAGAGGGTACGCTTCGCTTTTGTATGGTCGGGCTCGACCCTGAGGTCGTCGTCGAGATCGCAAAGACGGCGCTCGCCGATACCGCAATCAGCAGCACTGTCGAGGTCCGCATTCCGTCTCTCTTCGCCAAAGGAAGCGGACTCCCCGGTGCCGTGGTCAGTGATGAGTCCATTACCCATTGGCGCCACTGCCGCCTTGATGGGGGCAAGCGCGCAGTTCTTTTCGCAGCTTCGCACGAGGAGCTCCAGCGCAACGACAAGAGCGTCGAAAAGATCACGAGAATCGAGACGGACCGGCTGCGTGAACACGATCGATTTTGGGCGGAGCGGGCAGGCCTGACGGCACGCCATCTCGACCAAAAAAAGCAAGAGCACCTTCGGGCCGCGCTGCATGCGGCGAATGACACCCATGCGGCGCGGACGATCGAGATGTTTTCCGATTTCGTCCTGTCCATTGCCGAAGGTGTGATTTCGAAGGGCCTACCCCCTCAAAAAGCCATCGACAATGCGCTGCCGGCGCTCAGGCTGCCGCGGAACGCGGGAGGCTTCGATCGCATCCCGGAAAAGGGGCGCGGCTCGGAGGCCGAGTGGGGAAAGCAGTTTCGTCGTCTTCATGCACGGGTGCGGCCGCTGCTCGTCCGCGAGAGCGAAAGAGGTGAGCCGATATCCGATCAGCTGCGGCGCAACCTCGAAAAGCTTCGGGACCGGCTTTCCCCAGAAGAGATTTCTGCGATCGAGGCATTTCTGGAGGACGATGTTTCCCCGGACGGCTGGACGACAGCTCAAAGAAAACTAACAGAACTCGACTGGCGCACGATCTCCGAGTTGTTCGAGGGAACCGAGCGGCAGCAGGCTTTGCCGATGGGCCCGAGGACCATCCAATACTTTGAGGACGAGTTCGACGATCAGCTCGATGAGGATGAGCGTGACCTGCTCGAGGGGACGCTTCCTAAGACTCCCAGTGAAAAACTTGAATCGTTTTTTGAAGACCGCCGGGAGCAATTGGCGCGGGACAAGAAGCTTTACAGCCAGTGGGAAAAGTACATCTTCCGCAACCCGCAGCCCTTCCAGGACTTTCTGGTTGGCCTGCTTGACACCTTGCATCGCCTGCGCGAGCGCACGAACGATAGCGATCTTGTAAGCCGCAAGCTCGTGGTCCGCATTCCAAACAGCCGGGAGAAGAGCTTCTGGCGCGGTAAGAATGCGCATGTCGCGCGGTTCTTCGCGTTCCGCTACCGAGGGCTGGCCAAGCTGTTCGGCGATGATGTCGAATTTGACTTTGGGAAGCTCTGGGATTTCTACTTCCCCGAAATCGACCCGGATCTGCTGAAATCGCTTTCCGCCTCTCGTGATGCCCGGCAGTTGAAAGTAGAAGTTGAGCTCGACCCAGAGGGCGCCAAATCGAAGCTGCTGTTTTACTGGGAAATGCCACCGAGCGCATTGGCCACCGCCATGGCAGGTGATCTGCTACAGATCGCCTGCCCGAAGGCAGATCGCGCCCTCCTGCCGACCGCAGACATCGCGCGCCAGTCTGTCAGCGCGAAAGGCCAGGTGCAGCGGATTTCGCTCGCGGACCTGAACACGATCCGGGATGTTCTGAACGGAAATGACGGGGCCCTGGTGGCGCCGAACAGTTCATCAGGCGATCGTGGCGAGGCGTTCCTCGCACACCTTGACGAACTGAAGGGCGCGATCCTTGATGATCGACAGCACAGTCGCGTCCGCGCCGCCTTTGGTGCGTTTGCGGCGTCCTACACCGACGCCATTCGCGACTGGATGGGAGAGTCTGGTATCTCCTCCGCGAAGCTGGCCGAGCAGGCCGAAGCCTATGGCGAACTGCTGACTGCGCTGCGCGAGTGCGCCAACAAGGATCTGGCTAGGGACAAGTTGTGGCGCGAAGTCCTGCGCGTTGGCGTCGCCAATGTCGGAGGAGGAAGCTCGGCTGCCATTGTCTCACCGTGGCACCCACTACGGCTGGCGGAAATACACGTCAAGGCGGCGCAGACTGCACAGTTGGTCCGCCAGGTTCTAGCGGCCCAGGAAGAAGACATCTTCCGCGCCGACATCCTGTTTAACCAGAAAAAGCAGGAACTGGGTTCCGATTATTATCCGGAGGTATGCATCGGGTTCAAAGATGGTCAACCGGAACTCCTCGCTGCTTCCGAGACATTGTTCGACTACACGCTCGCCGAGCCTCCGAAGCGAGAGCAAACAGCCAACGGGGTTGATGCGCTGGATATCGAGCCAGGTATCGCTGCGCGCGCCTTCGGCGCCGTCGGCGAGCAGTATCTCGATCTCCTGCCACATGAGAAGACCAACTTCTCCGTCGTTCTCTACAATGCCGAGTCGAAGGCGCTTCCTGGTGCGATTGCCTCTGAGCTGTCGAGCAAGGTGGAGCAGGAAAGCGAGCTTCAGTGCGACCTGCTTCTGACGCACTCGCAGCCGAGACAGATGCGGCGCATCTATGAGCAGCAGAACGTCGCGGTCAGCGAGGACTCCGGCTCCGTCATGGCCAGCGAGGCAGCACGGAACTTCCTTTCGCGACTCCGCGTCGGGTTCCTCGATGCCAGCACAATCAAGGACGACGAGGCGAGCCGGGCAAGTGATCTCGTTCTGCTTCAGGACGTCATTGCGCGCAATGCCGATATCCAGTGGAAGACGGCGCCCGGAGACCGGCATCCGGCTCTGCTCGAGCATGTACCGGCGCGCTGGTCGCGACGCCGCCCCGTGGGGCCAGGCGATACGGCGGCGGCCGTCTATCTGACTGCGCCCGTTCAGCCTTCTCCCGCTCAGTCATATCTGAATGCAGTACATATCTTTCTGAAAGGCGATAACGCACAGCCCGGCAACGTGATACCGGCGAGGGAGATCAATTTCCGGGACCGCGAGCTTGGCGACGTATTCAGGCAGACACACCGTATTGGAGAGTGGGTCGTCAATTTTGATGAGCTGGTAGACCGGCGCCTGCTAAGCAATAACGGCGTCAGCGTCATCCGCCACATCCACGACCGCAGTGTTGACAGGAACATCGTCGTATCGACGACCTCCAAGCCGCGGCTGCTCCGGACCTTGCTGCGCGACCGGCTTGACCGGATCGATCCGACAATCATAGCGATGCACGGCGACAGCGTCGTCGATCGGCTGATCGATAGAGCAAACGCCCTTTCCGGTCAGGTCGTAATGCGGGCGGCACGATACGGCCACTTCGCCAACGAGCTGCTCGGGATCGTGCTATCAATGCAGCGGCTCCAGGCAAGTCTCGGCGACTCTTCCTCGCCTGTCGGCTGGTACTTCCTCGACGATTTCGCAAGTTGGTTCGGCCAGCGCGAAGAGCGTATCGCGGACATCATGGCGATCGCGCCCCGTATCGAGGATGGCGAGCGAGTTCTCAAGATCGCCTTTTCAGAGGCCAAGTTCGTCTCTTCTGAAGGATACCGAACGCACGCGAAGAAGTCCGCGCAGCAGCTGGAAGAGACCGTGGTGCGGGTGGCGCGGGCACTGGATCCCGCCCACAAACGCATCGACCGCGAGGCGTGGCTCCACCGGATAGGTGACTTCATGATCGAAGGAATGGAGCCCTTCAATGACATCCCGCCGAGCGGCTGGGACCTCCACCGCTGGTCTGACGAGGTACGCCAGGACAACGTGCGGATCGTTCTCGCAGGTTTCTCGCACGTCTTCGTCCATGATGATGAAGTTTACGTCGACGCCGGGGGGCCTACTCCGCTGAAGGGCATGGAACAGTGCACGCAGGAGGTCTTCGATAAGCCGCGCGTCGCCGCGGAACTGAGGCGGTTCGCGGCAGGCGAGGCGGAGCCGGCGGCCGAAGCGGCGAAAGAGCGGGAGGGCTGGTCAAAGGCGCTCGTCTCGAAGGCAGACCATGCGGAGAAGATGACACCCGGTCCGTGCGAGGGACGCGGAGCGAAGGAACGTCCATCTAAGGATGAAGAGCCGCCGCCGGAATCGGGTGCGGCTGCGGCGGACTCGGAACGCGAACTCAATGGGGATGCCGCCGACGTGTCCGGGACTGCCGGTGGAGGCCCCGACTCCGACGCAAACACCACAGGGGAGGACGGCAACCCAGCCGATCTCGATGAACCGGAGACGACGCTCCCGAGCGGGTGGCCATCGCGCGAGCTCGCACGTTGGGTCATGGGCGGCAAGGCCTCGGGTGAAGCGGACAGTGCGGCACAAAGCTGGCTTGATGAGACCGTGACCCGACTTCAGCGCGCCCTGCGCGGCTACGATATGACCGCAGAGTTGCTCGGCGCTCGGCTCACGCCCAATGCCGCCCTCGTCCGGTTCCGGGGCAGCGACGACCTCACGATCCCAAAGGTGGAGCGGCGGCGGCAGGAGCTTCTGACGTCACACGCCATCGACGTGATCAACGTTCTCGCCGCGCCGATGGAAGTGATCATAATGGTGCGGCGTCCGGAACGTGCCGTTCTGCGCCTTCAGGACCTGTGGCAGCAGAGACAGCTGCCGGATTCCGCGCCGGACGAGAATACGAGTCTGCTAATCGGTGCCCGCGAGTCAAACGGAGATCTCCTGTATCTGAATGTCGGCGACGGGTTTGCGGGATACCAGCCCCACGGTCCGCACACGCTGATCGCGGGCGAGACCGGCAGCGGTAAGGGCGTTCTGGTCCAGTGTCTCCTGCTCGACATCTGCGCGACGAATTCGCCGCGAAGCGTTCAAATCCGGATGATCGATCCGAAGGCCGGGATCGATTTTCCCTGGCTTCGCCGCATGCCGCATTTGGACGGCGAATTGGTGACGGACCAGTCGGAAGCGATCGCGCTCTTCGAGTCTCTCGTCGCTGAGATGGAGCGCCGAAACCGGCTTCTCGCAGACTCCGGGGCGACCAAGTTGGCGCAATACAACAAGAGGGTCGCACCGGCAGATCGTCTGCCACGGATCTGGCTGTTCCACGACGAACTGGCGGACTGGATGCTGATTGACGAGTATCGGGATGCGGTGGAGACAAACGTCACCCGGCTCGGTGTCAAGGCAAGGGCCGCCGGCATTAATCTGGTCATGGTGACGCAGCGTCCTGACAAGGACGCTCTGCCGATGCAGCTACGGGCCAATCTCTCAAACCGCCTGGTCCTCAAGGTCGCTGACAAGCGTAACTCTGAACTCGTCCTCGACGAACCTGGCGCCGAACGTCTTCTCGGCCGCGGCCACCTTGCAGCGAAACTGTCGGGCGAAGGAAAGATCATTCTCGCGCAAGTGCCCTTCGCGACAGAGGACGAGATCGCAGGGGTAGCAGAGGTTATTGCACGGTCTTGGGATGGGGAGGATGTCTGACCTGCTCCCCTTCTTCCCTCCGGTCAGAAGTAGAGCCCGGTGGTTGAGTTCTGCCCGATACAGGCGGTGATGGCAACGGGGTGTGGGGCATGCCCCACACCCCGTTGCGGCGCCGACCGCGCGGCCACCTCGGCTGGGGTGGCGCCGGCCAGGCCGGTGTGCGGCCGAACACGCTTGTGGTTGACCATCCAGCCCTCCCTTCTGAGCAGCACATGGATGCGGCGGTAGCCGTAGCGCACCCGCGTCGCCGCGATCTCCTTGATGCGTTGGCGCAATGGTGCCTGATCGGCGCGGATCGACTTGTAGCGGTGGGTCCTGCGGCAAAGGCGGATGACCGCACAGCCGCGCCGTTCGCTGATCCAGTAGCGATCCTGAAGCCACCGGACGATCCCGCGCAGCCGACCAGGCTTCAGACCTTTTTTGCCAGAACCTCTTGCAGCATGGCCTTGTCGAGGCTGAGATCTGCGACCAGCCGCTTAAGCTTGATGTTTTCCTCCTCGAGCTGGCGCATCCTTCCGCAGTTCGGACGGTCCCAGGCCGCCGAACTTTTGCTTCCACCGGAAGTAGGTCGCCTCCGACACGCCCATCTTGCGGCACACCTCGGCGACGGGGATGCCCAGTTCGCCCTGGCGCAGGGCGAATGCAATCTGTTCATCCGTGAACTTCGATTTCCTCATCGACAAGATCCATGCTTCATGGTTCCAATCTTGCCGGAATACTCCCGTTTTCGCTGGAGGCGTTTTTCGGTCTCAGGTCAAGCTGACTGAAGCCTATGTCGCGGCTCCAACGCGCTTCATGTGGTCCTGGATAGCTCTGGAGAAGCTCTGCGATTTGATCTGCGGTGGGGTGAATGGCAGTCGCAGCGATAGGATAATAAGCTACCTAATACAAAGCCGCGCTAGAGTTGATTGGCGCGCGGCTGGAAAGCCGCTTACACAGCCGGCAGCTCGACCTTCTCTTGAACGAGGCACCCTGAGGTCGAAAAACTACTTGTGGCACGCTAGGCACACCTTCGCCTTCCCATAGAGATCATCAATATCGAGAGGCTCTTCATCCGGGCGCAGAGGGTTGGGCTTGGCCTTCGCGCGCTGGCGCATGATCCTTTCCGCATGATCTCTCCTGATCGCTTCCATGCGCTCGGGGCGCTCTAGCTCCTCTAACGACTCGCCCTGGCTCCAGGTGAATGGAGAGCCGTGCTCGACAGCGTTTTTCTCGTATGCCTTCGCCTCTTCAAACCTGTCCGGGTGCTGCTCTTTGAGGCGAACCCATTCTATCTTCTGCTGAAAGAAGCAGAACGTGCAGCCGCTTCGCGTCCGCCAAGAGTAGTAGCGCGGGAGCCCCAGCCCTGCAGCGTCGAGGATTTCGAGTACGCCGGCCTTGTCGATTCCGGCCTCCTTGAACGGAAGCCGGACGATCAGATCGTCGTGCTGTGAGCTGTACCCCTGTCGATACTCCTCGTCGCCTCGGATCGCGACATAGCTGTAGATGGTTGTTCCCTCGTCCAGCATGGGCCGCAGCCAACGCTCGAACGGTCGGAGCTTGAGTTGGCGGGTGCACCACCGAGTCTGCGGAGAGGGTAAGAAATCGTTGTACTGCTTGAGCCAGAAGTCAAAGTCCCGGTCCGGGTTGAGCCGCGCAATCGGCTTGCCGAGAACGCCCTCCAGGCGGCCGAGATACTCATAGACCTCGGGAAGTTCCATTCCCGTGTCCGTAAAGAAGTATTCGATGTCGATTTCCGGATGGTGCTGTCGCATATAGACGGCAAGGGCCGCACTGTCCCGGCCGCCGGAAAGCCCAAGCACATGCTTTACTGCGCCTCGGCTCACGACGCCTCCCTGCCCTTGCCGTTTGCCTTCGGCACGATCGGGTCGGCCATGTACCGGGCGCTAACTTCGGCGAGTGCCGCTAGGATGACACTTCGCTTGCTGGTGTCTGCCTGTTCCAATGCCGCAGCGACGCGCTCTACGAGCGCATTGACGGCATCGCGGTCACCCTCCGTCACGTCGAACTCTTTGAGTATGGGTCTAGGAGTCCCGCCCATTCCAATGACAACCGCCATCGCGTGGCGTTTGTCCGGCCGTCCCTTCACGCGGGCGTAGGTCTCCGCCCGAAGAAACTTCTGTGCCATGTCCGCGATATCAACCATCGCCCGGTCGAGGTCGGGGTCGACCCAGTCCCGAGGCGGCTTGTTGGCCGCGAGACTTGCGATCCCCTCAATTCCCCCGTCAGTCCCGTCGAACTGCGAAAGCCGGCTGACGAACGCCTCGACGTGAAAATCTCCGGCGAGCTGCCTTGCGTTCTCCGCCCGGTCGCGGAGCTCAGCGATAGACTGCGGTGCCGTGTTGGGGACCTGGAGCTCGGAGAGCATGATATGGCGAAGACGGTGTAGCATTGAGGGGTAGGCCTGCACGAGCTCGACGAGCCCCTCGCGCAGTCCCGTGACGATGCGCTCCAGATCCGCGCTTGCTGCAGTGCTTCCGGCAGCACCGATCGCGGCAGGAATATCGTCGAACAAAAACTTGTTGGGATCGCGGGCGCGCTTGAAAAGGTCGCGGACGCGAACGGCATTTGCCGAAAGCCGCATCGTGCGCTTCGTCCACGGCGGCAGTTGGTCGTAAATGCCCACGAGCCCGCGGGCCACATCAATGGGCTCCAGGTGGATCAGTTCGTTTCGCCGGTCGAGGTCGCGAACGATTTGCGCCATGGACGAGAGAAGCCGTCGCGCGACTTCCGAAAGGTCCATCCAGCGGAGCTGGATGGTCGATGCATCCTTGGCGAGGTACTCGACATCAACGTCGTCGAAGCGCGCCCGGAAAAAGCCCTCACGGTAGATGGCCAGGCTGCTGCGCCGGGAGAGGATGAACGCGACGGCAAGGACAGGCATGAGGCCATCCTTGAGGCCGAAGGGCTGCCTTCTCCACACGTCATACAATTCGGAGACGGAAATCGTGCGGTCGTGATGGTGCCGAAGATGGTCCGATGCCGCCTCCCACAGAGGCGCAAGGCGGCTATCATGATCGTCCTGCGGCGATACAAAGCGCCACGCATCCGAATCATTAGCGTAGAGGCCCGTCGCTTCCAGCACGGAGGCGAACAGCCCTCCCTCGGCGGGGAAGCCGTCAATGCCAAGGCGCGCCTCACCTTCGTTCAGCACCATACGCCGCAGAAGCGCATTTTGAGCCGCAATCGCATTACTCGACGGGCGTTGCCGATTGAGCAGCTCGTTGTGGAGCCTTGGGCACTTATGGAAGCGGCGGTCCGCGAGATCAGATGCGAGACTGTTGAGCTCCGCATGCCGGTACGGCTTGGGCGAATGATGCTTTCGGTACCAGAGCGCGCTATCGAACGCCTTGTGCAACTCGCTCTCTAGATTCCCCTGAAGCGCCGCGAGGCGCGCCGCCACCTCTCGCCGGGCAACTGGATCGCCCGCAAGTTCGGGCCGGTCGTTTCGCACCGCCTCCAGTGCCAACAGCTCGCGGGCGAGGGCAAGCACGATGGGCGCACGTTTAGAGATCCCGACGATAACGTCCCAGCTGTCACTGTGCCGGGCGGCCTCACGGCACAGCCTCGCCGCTTCGTTGTCGCTCTCCCCCTCGGTGGGGATCGCGAGGAGAAGCTGGCCGATCGCTCCGCCCTTTGGGTCGTATCCCGACGCGAGCTCAATCACTCGACTGACGGGCGCAATATTCACTTCAAACCAGCGTAGCGCCCCGGTTTCGTGGTAATGCCGCTTGGCCAGCACGGGCTGGAGTCCAGCTAAGGAACTCAGAGCACCAAAGTCGATCTGATCAACATCGGCGAGCGCGGTTCTGACCGCCTCTTCGATGTCAAAATCGCTCCCGGCGAATATCGCATAAGCGCCGAGGAACTTCTTAAACAGCGTGAATGACCAGCTGTCGAGCTGCGCGAGCGCCTTCCTAAAAGCTGCGTCCGACACTTCGGGCAGGCACGCGCGCAATAGTTTGACACTGGGAAGAAGACCTGACCGCTCTTTGAACAAATCCAGGACAGCAATGGTTTTCAATAGCTTCGTGTGCAGGGCGTCCCCGCCAATCGCCTCACAACGTTCAAGCGCCTCGACCGCGAGCGCCCATCGGTGCCCGTCCGGAGATGCCAGGATCGAGGGCTCGAGGTTGGCGCGGAGATAGTCCCAGAGCTGATCCGGCCCATAGAGCGCATACTCCTCCGCCCGACGCAGGAAGTCCTGGAAGCCGTGGGGCTCTGCGGAATTCAGAAAGCCAAAAATGCTGCGCTGGTTCTGCCCGAAACGACGGCGGGAGATCGGTCCCAAGAGGCAGGCGACGACCGGGTGAAGTGGCCAGCAGCTTTCGAGCATCAAGGCAAGGCGGTCACTATCTGCCGGCCGATCCCGGTGCACGAGGGCTGCCACCTGCCGCGACAGACTACTTGGCGCCTTCGGACGGTGCTCACTCTCTATCGCGCGGGAGATGAGGTCGATCTGCTCGTCGCCGGCCGTATTGACGGCGAGGTCGACGAAGCGGCCCTGAATCTTGGACCATTCGTCGCGCATCTCACTGGACAGCCGATGCGCATACTCCTCGAACGCCTGGTGCAGAACACCAACAACAATGAGGCGACCGCCGCTGCGGGAGGCTGCCTCGGCGAGCTGCTGAAACACGTAAACGTCAGCCTCGTCCTGCGCAGCGCCCTCAAGGAACTTGCCCATCTCGTCGATGAAGAGAATGAGGCCGCCATAGCTCTTCTGCTTTGCGGCCGCACCTTCGACGACCGCATTGACCAGATGGCTCTCCGTCCATCCGCCGCGGGGCTGTCGCGCGACAATGCCAGCCGCTCTCAAAGCTTGGCCAGTCACGCGAACGGGATCATCTCGGCGTCCGACGACGGGAACGATCCGCCAGCCTTCTTCGCCGGGCGGCAAAGCGCTGGACATGGCCGATGTCAGCTTGCGACCAAAAACCTTGGCAGCGCTCTGGCGGAGAGCCGCGTCGCCGCTCAACAAGGCACTGAGGGCGATGACGAGACTCGATTTGCCGCTCCCGTAGGGGCCGGTCCATGTGAATGCGCCCTGCCCGGTTTCAGAAACATGGCGCGCCATCGTAAGGAGCATTTCTGCGGAAGATTGGGCGCAGATAAACCCTTCAAGAGCCTTTGCGTCACCGAGATCGGTGTCGATCCGAACGGAGCGCAAGAAGCGCCGGGCTACATGGACGCGATCTTGCATCGTCATAAGGCCGCCTCACCCCACGTGCCGCCTGCATAGTCGATGTCAACGAAAGACAGTCCGGCATCGAGCTTGAGATCAGGATTTCGGACGACCTGTTTGAGACCGGCTGTCTCCGACCAATGCAGATCTCCGTCGGTAATAGCGTCGAGATCGGAGAGCCGGTCCGCAACATTATTCTCGTCCAGAAGAAAAACGCGGCCGGGACTGCCGGGCTCGTGGGCTATCGCCTCGAACGACAGAGTGGCTGCGCCGGGCGAGTACCGTCCCCAGAAATCCAGCAGAGCGTAGACGAACACACCACCGCCCAAGCTGGTCTTCGGCCCACGAACAAAGCGGAAACCGTCCCGCTTGCGGATAGCCCTGATAAGGCCGAGCTCTGTGAGAGGGGACTCCAACGCGTCGTCGTGTCCGGCCTGCCCTGATGGCTGCTGTGACACATAGGTTCGAATGAAACACGCGACGTCATTTTTGACGGTACTCGCCGCCACTCGTTTCCATCCGCGATCCTTCGCAAGGCGAGTAATGCCTTTGACGAGGTGATCGCGATCGAAGGTGAGCGCGGGGTAGTGGTTGAACGCCCAAAACCACGTTGTCTTTGCCGGGCGCGCGGCCAAGTTCCAGTGGACGAGCCAAAGGGATGCCGGATGCTCCATATACGGGTCGCGGCCAGCGGAACCGAAGATCTTCCTGCCTAGCTCACTTGTTTGGATCACGGGCGACTTCGGCGAATCCTGAAGTATGCCTGCAGCCGAGCCCCAATGGCGCATTGATGCGACCATGTTCTTGCCGACGCCGAAACGCGCGATGGCACCGTCGCCGAACACCGACTTGTTTTCCGAATCGCCTTCCGTGGCCGCGACGACTTCGTACGCCTTCTTCAGCCACCCGTAGCGCAGCGGAAAGGTCTCGTGACCCGATAGCTGTGGGCTGTACCCATCCTGAAAAAGCGGTCCGCGTGCCATATCCCCCCGACCTGGACAGTTCCTCCAGGTCGACTTTATCCTACAAGATGTGGTAGGGTCAATCGAGGGCCTGGAGGTATCCTCCAGAACGCGTCTGAGCACGCGGGGCGACAGTTTCCAACGATTTCCGGGCTAGGCATTTGGGGGACCATGAGAATCGGCGACACGATCTACCTTGACCATCAGGCGAGCACCCCTGTCGACGCAAGAGTTTTTTCCGAGATGGCCCCATATTTTGGTGAGTCCTTCGGAAACCCTCATTCCACAGATCACGTTGCAGGATGGCGCGCGGCGCAGGCCGTCGAGGGCGCGGCGGCGCGCGTGGCGCAGTTGATCCGCGCGGATGCCGATGAGATCATCTTCACATCGGGAGCGACTGAGGCAAACAACCTTGCTCTGCTCGGCCTCGGAAGGCGCGCCGCTGGGGGCAAGCGTCGGAGATTTCTTGTCAGCGCGGTGGAGCACAAGAGCGTCCTCGCTGTCAGCCGTGTCCTGCGCGACCAACTCGGCTATCAGCTCGATTCGTTGCCTGTGGATCGCTTGGGCCGCGTCAACCTGTCGGCGCTGCGAGACTTGGCGGCGGACGATGTACTCGCGGTTTCCGTGATGGCTGTAAATAATGAGACCGGAACGATTGAAGATATACCTGCAATATCATCTCTGCTGGAAGGCACAGGCATAGTTCTGCACTGCGATGCCGCACAAGCTCCTTGTGCGATAGATTTGGGCCACTTCAATCGGCATGTCCATCTACTGAGCCTGTCCGGTCATAAGATGTACGGACCACAGGGCATAGGAGCCCTCTTCGTCCGACGCGAGATCAAAGATGCCCTGGAGCCGCTCCAATATGGTGGCGGTCAACAGCAGGAATTGCGTTCGGGAACAGTCCCCGTCCCCCTTTGCGTAGGAATGGGTGCGGCCGCAGCCTTGCTCGGCGGCGCCGAAGCGAATGCTGAGCGCGAACGGCTGCGGCTATTGAGGGACAAATTCGTTCGCGGAATGATGGAGCTGCCGTGGAGAATTTCTCTCAACGGCGCTGCGGGTGCAGAGCGCCATCCCGGCAACGCAAACTTGCAGTTCGAGGGTTTTACGGCTCACAATATCCTTGGCGCCGTACAGCCCAGACTAGCGGCCTCCACCGGCTCGGCATGCACGTCCGGCATCCCCGAGCCTTCCCATGTTCTGAAGGCAGTCGGGCTCTCGGCCGAGCAAGCGGCCGCATCCATCCGGTTCAGCATCGGCCGATACACGACCGAGCAGGACGTCGATGCCGCCATCGACCTGGTCAAGGACGCGCTTTCGAGGCTCGCAGACGCCAACATGCTTCAATCCGCCTAGTGACGCACGTCGTTTGACGCACGTCGTTTGACGCACGTCGTTTGAGGTGCTCCTCCCGATTGGTTGGATCCTGTGGCGGGCTCCCTGAGGAGCCCGGTTTTGGGCCAGAATTCAGCGCTCAGCTTTGCTGATCGATTCTGATACTGCCGTCTCCATCATTGCTTCGGTAACGTGCCCGCACACCCGCTCCTTGCAAGCGACCGGCGCGCCAAGGACCGGCGCCTGGAGCGGCAGTCATCGCGGTTATAGGCCCGGACCGTTTCCTTGCTCTCTTCGGTGACCTGGACCGCGTCATCCAGTTCCAGGCTGGCCTGAAGCACGGCGAGCGCGGCATTGGCTTCGACCAGCGGCGTCTCCCGCTCAAAGCCGTAAAACGGTTCGAGCTGCTTGATGGAGTAGCTTTCGACGCTCGCGCGCACGGCGTGCCGGACCACCTGGTACAGATCGACGAACAGTTTTGCCCTAAGCATTCGGTCAATCTCGTCCTCCCGGCTCGCATAGCGGCCCATCAGCCGCTTGAGCGCTGCCGGCTCGTAGGGCGCGTAGTGATAAATGTGCAGATCGGGGAAGGCCTCCCAGCGGGCCATCACGAAATCGACGAAGCGTTCGAACGCCTGCTTTTCATCGGCGCGAGTGAAGGCCCATTCGCCCCGGTAGGTTATCTCGCCATGCTCGTCTGCGAACAGGTAGCCGAAGAGATATTCGAGGCCGTGCTCGCCGACAAACGGATCGCCTTCCAGGTCAAGGAAGATGTCTCCCTTGGAGGGTGCGGGCAGGCGGGTGAATCCGAAGCCTTCCTCCACCGGCAGCACTTCGTATTTGCGCTCGCCGGCGTTACGCGCCTCGCACTGAATCCGCGCCTGTTCGCGCACGCGGATGAGCGCCTCGGGCGAGCCCCGGTCCGGCTTCCAGCCAAGCGGCACTGGCATGGCGGCGAGGTCCTGCACCGTCGCGACACCATGCCCCTTCAATTCATTGATCTGTAGTTTCGAGATGCCGGCGACGAGGCAGAGATGATCGTCATCGCGCCGGCGCTTGTCGCAATCCTCGCGCCACCGGCAGATATCGCAGTGCGCGATGGGATCGGGATAGGTCTGCCTCGCATCGCCCATGGCAAGGCTCGCCGCGAGCCCGTTCTTCACCTGCCGGTAATAGGCCCCGTAATCGGCGAAGCGGTAGCATTGCGGCTCGAAATCCGACCACGGCACGATCACGTACATCCATTCTGGCGCTGCCCCCTGCGCCGCGCCCAACAGGTCGGCGTAAAGACAGAGCTGAAGCACCGTGCCCGCCTTGGTCTCCCGTGCCAGTTTCGTATCGATCGGCTCATAGGACCATGCACCCAGGCCGCTCGGGGACTCGACCCGGCGCAAAATGTCGGCGCGGCCCGCCCAGCCGTCATGGGCCAGCGAGCCCTGGACGATGACTTCGGCCCCGTCCTTCATGGCGGCCAGCGTCTCGCCGACAGCGGCGTCGGTTACATCGACGCCGTCGATCCTGACAACGGTCAGGCCCGCATTTGTCAGGTGATCGACATAGTTCTGCTCGTGGATCGAGCCGCGCTCCCACAGAATTTCGAGCAGCGGGTCCCAGACTCTCGGCTTCGCGCGGGCGCCTTCGGCGACCGCCCGGTCAAGGGCGGTCAGATAATGGCAATTCAGATATCCGACGAGATCGCCGGCACTGAGCCGGAAAGAGCCCCCGATCTTCTCCATGGGATCAGGATAACGGAGCCGTTTTGCTCGGACCAAACGGAATCGGGCAGGCTTCCACAGGGCCGTACCCGCTATCTGGTTCCGCCTTCAGTCGCGCCGTTCCTTCCGTTCTGGTAGGATTCGAGCCCCAGCGCTGCCCCCGCCCTTCAAGCCGATATCCATTGCGAGTGACCGCCGTCTCCCCTCCGAAATCGGAATCGACGATATTGCCGTGTGCAACGGTTTTGCACAGGCGCGTAACGACGAACTGCAGACGTGAATCGAAAACTTAGATACATGAATCGAAAACTTAGATAGTAGAATCGGCATTCGCTGGTCGCGAATCGAAAATGCGTAACGCGATCACTGCGCGCGCGGGGCCCGCTATCCGGGCTCGACATCCCCGCGGCAAGCCAGGATCGTCCGCAGGTTTTCCGCGCCCTCGCCGTCGTTTGAAATTGGTTCCCCGCCGGGTCATGGTCGCCCGACGTCGCCAAAGGCGCCGCCAGCACCGTCAGTGTCTGCCGGTCCGCCCGCGGGCACCCGAGCAGCTTCTTCGCTGTCGCCCCGGCGCGACGCGCCCGCACCGGCGGTTGCCCCGTCGTCGAGGGCTGGCATGAAAGGGTGCTCCCCCCGTTACTCCACCATCGAGAATCGGCGATATAGTTCTGTGTAACGGATTTTTACGCGGGCGCTGTACGAACGTGATTCGACGATGTGGCGTGCGACTGCCGCGCTCCGCTTGTCGCCGTGTCGGCGGTCGGTGCTCGTCCGCCAACCCCACCAAGGCCCCACCCCACGCCGCCATGATCTTGCGCGTCCTGGGCAGGGCCTCGTCGAGGCTGTAGTGCTCGTCGGTGACGTTCCGGCCCGACGCCCGAGTGCAAAGGGCAGGTCCGCTTCTGCTGGTCGGGCAGGGGGGCGGTGGATCGCCATCACGCTGCGGGCGTCCTGGAACGGCTGTACCAGCTGGTCGACTGGACGCCTGAGCGGTCTCGCGGCGGAACCTTCGCAGATAGCATCCCCGGTCAGCACCGCCGGCGACGTCGGCTGGGGCTCGGGCGGCGGCGCACCGGGGGCGGCGACGGCTCCCCCGGGCCGGCACGCGGGGAGTGGTGGGCTTCGATCTGAGACGCAGGCGCGGTGACCAGTGCTGTGAGGCGGCTGGTAGTAGGGAGCGCAGGTCGACCACGACCTCGTGGTGGTCGGGCCGTAGGCGCGAGCACGGAAACGGTGGCGCCGTGACCGCGTCACGCAGGCTCGCCGCTCTTCGTCCGCCCCCGCTTGCGGAGTCTGTTCCAGGACGAGCGGGAGCCTAGGCAGACGGGCGGAGGCTGCCCTAGTCACGAACCGCTGCTGCTGTTTGGGCCTATTCCTGGCCCGCCTCCTTCTCGTGCTCCGTCAGTTCCCGCAGCTCAGTCTCATAGTCGTAATGGGCGAAGAGCCAGCGGGCCACCGCCTCGATATCGGCGCGGGAGATGGTCGGGTCGATGGTCTCGATCGGCGGCATGAGGCCGAAGCGCTGAAGCGCGGCCGGCATCGCCTTGATCTTCTCTTCGGCGGGGTCGAAGGTGAAATCGACCACGTGCGCGACGAAGGCGGCCTCGCTGTTGCCGGTCTTCTTGCGAATGATGGTCGTCAGCAGGTTCATGGGCGGCGCGAGAAGATCTTCGACGTGATCCGCCTCCGCCGCCGAAAGGTTCTCCCTGTGGCAGGCGGCACAGGTCTCCGCAAAGACGGTGGCGCCATGGTCGGAAGCCGTGGCGGTTGCGGGAAAGGCCACCGCCACGGTGACGGCCAACCGAAGTGCGGCGCGCATCACGGGCATATCCTCCTCGGTACGGTGTGGTCCCGGGCAGTCTATAGCAGGATTCCCTAATGTTCTCGACATGTCAGTGACTGGCGGCGAGCATGGCCGCGCCGGTGGTCAAACAAACAGGACATCCGATGCTGTCCGTCCTCGCCAACCGCACCTACCGCCACCTGTTCGCGGCTCAGACCCTTTCGCTGCTGGGCACCGGGCTGACGACGGTGGCGCTGGGGCTGTTGGCCTACGATCTCGCGGGCGCCGACGCCGGACTGGTGCTCGGCGTGGCGCTGGCGATCAAGATGGTCGCCTATGTCGGCGTCGCCCCCGTCGCGGGCGCCCTTGCGGCCCGCGTTGCGCGACGCCGCTTCCTCGTCGGGCTGGACCTCGTGCGCGCCGGCATGGTCGCGCTGCTGCCGTTTGTCACCGAGGTCTGGCAGATCTACGTCCTCGTGTTCCTGTTCCAGGCCTGCTCGGCTGCCTTCACCCCCACCTTCCAGGCGACCATCCCCGATATCCTTTCCGACGATCAGGATTACACCAGCGCCCTGTCGCTCTCGCGCCTGGCGTACGACCTGGAATCGCTGCTCAGCCCCCTGCTGGCGGGGCTGTTGCTGACGGTGGCGAGCTTCCACTGGCTGTTCGTCGGCAACGCCGTCGGCTTCGCCGCCTCGGCCGCGCTGGTCGTCTCGGCCGCTCTGCCGACGGTGCGCTCCCGCGTGCGTGAGCGTCCGTTCCGCGAGCGCCTGACCCGCGGCGCCTGGATCTATCTCAATACGCCGCGCCTGAAGGGCCTCTTTGCGCTCAGTCTCGCCGTCGCCTCGGCGGGAGCGATGGTGATCGTAAACACCGTCGTCTTGGTTCGCGAGATTCTTGGCGGCGATGACCGCGACGTGGCGATCTTTTTCGCGGCGTATGGCATCGGTTCCATGCTGGTGGCGCTGACGCTGCCGCGCCTGCTCGATCGCGTCGCGCCGCGCCAGGCAATGCTGGCCGGCGGCCTGTTGCTGGTGGCGGTGCTGGCGGGGAGCATCCCCATGGCCCCGGTCTACGCGGGGTTCTTGTTGCTATGGGCCGGGCTCGGCGCCGGAATGTCCCTGATCCAGACGCCGTCCGGGCTGCTGCTCAAGCGCTCGGCGCAGAACGACGACCGGCCCGCCCTGTTCGCGGCGCAGTTTGCCTTGTCGCACGCCTGCTGGCTTGCCGCCTATCCCGCCGCCGGATGGCTGGGCGCGCGCCTCGGGCTCGAGGTGACGTTCGCGGTGATGGCGGTCGGGGCGGCGGTCGGCGTGACGTTGGCGATGCTGGCGTGGCCACGTCACGATCCGCTGGTGATCGAGCACGAGCACTTAGATGTCGCCCACGCGCACGGCGCCCTCGATCACGCGCATCACAGTGATGAGGTCACAGAGTGGATCGACGAGGAGGACGGAACCCACCGTCACCGCAGGTTCCGCCACGCGCACGCGTTCACCATCGACGACCACCACCCGGTTTGGCCGCGCGGCTAACTAAGGAGAAATGTGATGAGCGACAGCATCCGCGAAGGCCTCGAGGACGCCATCGCCTACGCCAAGGGCGACACCGCGCGCGGGCGGGCGTCAGACATCCCCGTGGAGCGGTCCGGCCCGCACACTGCTCAAGGTGATGGGTGACAAGAAACATCACCGTGCCGGCGGTCGATGCTCCTCTCCCAGCCGCACCAAGAATCCCACCCACGCCGCCATGATCTTGCGCTTCCTGGGCAGAACCTCGTCTAGGCTGTAGTGCTCCTCGGTGACGTCCTGCCCGACGCCCTCGCGGTGGTCGAGGATGAGTTTGGCGTCGTCGTTGCTGAGGCCCAGGCGGCGGCCGAGATAGGTGCGGAAGGCGCGGCGGAAGTCGTGGGGGGCGAAGGGGCGGGGGGAGTGCAGGGGGCGGCCGGGCTTCTGCAGGTCGCGCAGGGCGTCGGTGAGCACCTTCTCCGACATATGGGTGTCCATGGGGTCGCCCTGGTGGCGGTGGCGCAGCTTGGGAAACAGCCAGCGCGTGTCCGGCCGCGATATCACCGTCGCCTGCCGCACCACCTCAGCCGCCGGCGCCGGCAGGGGGATGCGGTGGCGGCGGCCGCCCTTCATGAACCAGGGATCGACGTTCCAGACCATCCCCTCCGGCTCCTCCTCGAAGTTGCTCTTGAACGCCTGCACCACCGTCAGCCGGCGTTGGGCGGTGAACAGCGCCAGCTTCAGCGCCAGGCGGACCGCCGCGTTGGGCACCGTGTCCAGTTCGTGCATCAGCAGGCCGAGCTCACGTTCGCTTGGCAGGCGCTTCTGTCGCTGAGCGCCGGGCGCCGTCCCATCGGCGGTGAAGTCCTCCGGTCGCTGCGAGCGGGTGCGCGGCGTCGTCTTCACGTCGCGGATGGGGTTGGTGCTCAGCCCGCTCCCGGGCTGCTCGCAGGCCCAGTTGAAGGCTGCCTTCACCGTGCGGACCGCCGCCTTGGCCTGGGCGGGGGCGCCGCGCTCGATCATGGACTGGCGAACCCTGCGGACGTCCTCCGGGCTCACCTCGGCCGCGAACTTGCCGCGCAGCGGCGCCCAGTCGGGCAGGTTGAGCACGCTCTTGTAGGAGCGGTAGGTGTCGCGGCGCTTGTTGCGGAGCGTGTCCTCCAGGAACCGGTCCCGCAGGTCCTCCCACCGCCAGGCGCCGGACCTCTCGCGTTCCTCCCGCTTGACCCGCTCGGCCAGCCGGGCCTCCACCGCCTCCAGGTCGGCGGGGGTGTTGGAGAGGCGAAACTCCTCGAACAGGGGGGACGGATCCCTGCCACTGGCAACCATCGCCCTCGCCCGCAGTGCGAGGGTGCGCACCGCCTCGACGTCCTTGGCGAGGCGGGCGTCGGCGATGGTGCGGATGGTCTGCTTGCCGTTGAGACGGCAGCGCAGGGCCCAGGTCACGGAGCGGCTGCGCACGCGCAGGCACAGCCCCGGCACCCGCTCGTCGCCGATCTCGTGCGGCCGGGTCATGCGCAGGGCCCGGTTCAGGGTGGTGCCGGTGATCGCCGTTCGCTCTCGCGCCATCGATGGTGTCCCTCCTGTTGGTGGACCGCTCTCAGACACACCACTCTGACAAAACGGGACACCGCGCGCAAGGGATCGGGACACCACGCGGGACACTAGGTGAAGATGTTGACAGGTGCAGACACCACCACCAAAAGTGGCTGCGGCTATATGCCAACACGTTGTTTTTACACGCAAATATGTTGACAAAGGCAGTTCGGCCGGAACTGCTCAAAATGGGCTGTAGCCCCTTTGTAATCAGAGGGTCGGGGGTTCGAGTCCCTCAGCCGGCACCATTATAAGCCGCGGGGCGCCCGAGCAGTGACTTCCGCTGTCCCTGGCGCGACGCGCCCGCACCCGCCGTTGCCCCGTCGTCGAAGGCTGGGCTCGAAGCGGGCGCCTTTGGAATGGGCCGCACATTCCGCCTCAACGGTGGCTGAAGCCGATCGCCTCCGGTGGCGGATCATGTCCGGCGTGGGTTCGGCCCCGGACTGCCGTTTTCGGTAAGCAGGTCACGCTCGATCTGGTGCAGCGCCATTTTGAAGGCGCCGCGCCGCTCGACGGGGTCGATGGACACCGACACCACCTCGGCGTAACGCGCCGCCGCCACCCGCGCTTGCTGCGCGGGGGGAAGCTCGACGCGGTGCCGCCGATAGATTGCCGCGATGCCGTCGATCAACTGGGCGAGCAGCACCGCGTCGACCGCGCCGGCGGCGGCCGCCGACGCGGGGCCGTCGCCCCGCGAGGCGCCCCGGCCCGTGGCCAGCCATTCCAGCGACACGCCCAGGAATTCGGCGAGCGCGGCGAGATTGCTCACGCTGGGCTCGCTCTTGCCGGCGCGCCAATTTTTTATCGTCGAGGCGGCAACCCCGATCGCTTCCGCCACATTATAGGCGCTGCGCCGCCCCATGCATTGCCGCAGCCGGTCGGCAAATCCACCGGCGGACCCCTGGCGCCACTCGCCAGCACTGCACTCCGCGCCGTCAGTTCTTGATGTCCTGCGTCTGCTTTTCATGCGGAAAGCCTGGGCTGTTGCATGGGAGCGGCATCGATCCGCTTGGGGGAAGAGCCACCCGGCGAAACCGATGGACATGTTTTTGCTTGGCAAGCGACCAAAAAATGGCTATTATCCGCCCTATTCGCCATCTTTTGCCTCCCAAGAGCCTCACCTCCGATGGCGATCGGGGCGGGGCGGGGATGAGCGGGGCCATGAGCAGAGGCATTACGGCGCGGCACAGGACCACCGAATCATGCGGCCATATCAAGGCCGCCTTGCCCGGCGTTCCGTCGACCGGCCAGACCGCTGCGGCGGCGGCGCGGGAACAGCCCGGCCTCGGCGCGAGGCCCAAGACCGCCACTCCGAACGTAAAAAATACACCGGCGGGCCGGTCAGCGCAAAACCAGTGGGGCCGCGCCGCCGGCGCCGTGGTGCGCCCGCGTCAAAAATACACCTTTTCCCCGAAAGGTAGAATAGGGCGGACGGCGGACACGGCAATACAGGCCCGCCCGCGCGCCGCGGGTTTGCGCCTCCGGACGCCGCGTTTCATTCAATAAAAATAATACCCATAATGTGCCTTCCGTTACCGCAGTAATATGCGGCGAACGCGCGGCTGCAACCGTGTATTGAATATACGCTTTCCAATCGGCGTGTCTCGGCTGTTCGGCCAATACGTCGCCAATAGCCGACATGCCTTTGAAGTAGGCCTCATATATTGCTTTCGTATGGCTTGTTTTTCTTACACGCATATATCGTACTGGTTAGACACTTCTTAGCGCCCAGACGCGGCCCTCGCACCGATACCGGCATCGGCGGAACGCGCGGCCGTCGGCAGCTGTCACAGATGGGACGAACGGCAGGAGCAAGACGATGACGCTCGTGAAGAAGGTTGACCTGGACAAGGAACCGGCGCCGCCGCGGGGCAAGGACGGCGGGGCGGCCCTGCCGGCTCCCACCCAGAACGGGCGCCCCCGCAAGGCCAAGAGCCGCACCTTCGCCCGTCAGCAGCAGGCGGCGGAGCGCATCGCCGCCTCCACGGCGCAACTGGCCAGCGGCATCAACGAGACCAGCGCCTCGGCGGAGGAGCTGCAAAAGGCGATGGAGCAGATCGCCGCCGGCGCCGACCAGGCCGCCAGCGCCGCCGAGCAGTCGCGGGTCTCGATCGGCAACATCGCCGACGGGCTGGCTGTTTCGCGCAAATCAGCCGAGGCGGCGGCGGCCCGCGCCAAGGAGCTCTACGCCCAGGTCGAACGCCTCAACGAGCGCATTTCCGACAGCCTGGAAAGCATCAAGACGGGCGCCGACCGCCAGGCGAAGTCTGTCGAGCTGGTCACCGAACTCGAAGACCAGGCCTCCAGCATCAGCGAAATCGTCAACGCCGTCGGGCGCATCGCCGACCAGACCAACCTGCTGGCGCTCAACGCCGCCATCGAGGCGGCACGGGCCGGGCAACACGGCAAGGGCTTCGCCGTCGTCGCCGACCAGGTGCGCAACCTTGCCGAGGTCTCCGAGCGCAGCGCCACCGAGATCCAGGATCTCATCGGCCAGATCCAGACCGAGGTCAAGGCGGTGGCGGAGGGTATCCGCCGCTCGGCCGAAAGCGCCCGTTCGGAGGCCGAGCGCGGCGAGGTCGTGTCCGAAAACCTGGCGCGCCTGACGACCCTGATGGAGGAGGTGCTGAACGGCTCCGCCGAGGTCGCCGAGGACGCCGTGCACTCCGAGACGGCTGCGCGCGAGGCGCACAAAATGTCCGAGGCCATCGCGGCCGCGGCGGAGGAGCAGTCCGCCGCCTGCCACGAGGCTATCAAGACCGTCGAGCAACAGACCGTCGCTCTGGGGCAGAGCACCCAAGCGGCGGAGGAATTGTCGGATCTGTCGGACGAATTGCGCTCCAGCACCGATATCGCCAAGAGCGCCGAGAGCGTCGCCGCCGCCGCCGAGGAACTGTCGGCCGCCGTCGAGGAAATCAGCCGCAGTGCCGACCAGGTGATGACCGCGATCGAGCAGATCGAGGCCGGAGCCACCCAGCAGGCGGAGGCCAGCGAGAAGGCGGCGACGGCGATCGCCCAGGTGCACGGCGCCGCCGAAGCCGCGGCCACCAAAGCCAAGGGCGGCTACGAGCGCGCCTCCAACATGCGCAAGATCCTGGGCGAGACCCGCGATGCCGTGCAACAGCTTATCGACGGCATCGACCGGTCCGTGGCGGGCGCCCGCGAGAGTCGCGATGGCGTCAACAAGGTCGAGCAGCGCAGCGGCCGCATCGACAAGATCGTCGAGACGATCACCACCGTCTCGGTGCAGACCAACATGCTGGCTGTGAATGGCGGCATCGAGGCGGCGCGGGCCGGCGAGTACGGCAAGGGCTTCATGGTGGTCTCCACCGACATCCGCAACCTGGCCGAGGATTCCGCCGAGAACGCCGACCGCATCAAGGACATGGTGCGCGAGGTGCGCGACAACGTCGCCTCCGTGCGCCAGGACTATCGAGGAGATCGCCGCCAACAGCGCCTCGGAGGCGGCCAAGAGCAAGGACATCCGCAAGGCCCTCGGCACCGTCGGCAAGGAGGTCGAGGAGATGGGCGCGAACAGCGAGAAGACGCTGCACGAGTCCGAGGAAATCCTCAAGGCCGTCGACGAGGCGCGCCAGGCCGGCGAGCAGATCTCCGCCGCCGCCCATCAGGCGTCGCGCTCGGCGCGCGAGGCGGCGCAGGCGGCGCGCGAGCAGGCGAAGGCCGCCGAGGAGTTGGCCATGGCGGTCGAGGAAATCGCCTCCAACGCCGACGAACTCCAGTCGATCGCGCACTGAGGCGAAGCGAGGAGGAACCGCCATGCCTGCCACCCAGGCCCAGGCGGCGGCGCATCCGCCGGAAACCGACGACGCGCAGGCCGCCGGCACACGCGCCGTCCAGGCGGAACAGGGCCGCTACCTCACTTTCCTGCTTGCCGGCGAGGTCTTCGGCCTGCCCCTGGAATCGGTGCGCGAGATCGTCCGGGTTCCGGACCTGATCGAGATGCCGCTGACGCCGCCGCATGTGCTGGGTATCGCCAATCTCCGGGGCTCGGTGCTGCCGGTGGTCAGCGGCCGCCGGCTGCTGGGAATGGCCGACAGCGACGCCGGCGAGGCGGCGCGGGTCATCGTGCTGGACGGCGACGAGCCGCTGGGCATGGTCGTCGACCGCATGGACCACGTCGTCTACGCCGACCAGGGCCAGATCGAAAGCGGCGCGCGCCTGCCGTCGCGGCCGGACCAGCGCCTCCTGGCGGCGGTGCTCAAGCTGGAGCGCCACCCGGTCATGGTCCTGGACGCGGGCGAGGTGCGGCGGGTCTGCGCCGTGGAGTCGGCGGCGGGCGAGCGCGGTGCCGGCGCGATGCCGGCCGCGACGGAATCGCGCCGGCGGGGCGACGACGGCGCGGCGGCGCGCCCGGAACGCACCCTCGTCTGCTTCATGCTGGGGCGCGAGGAATACGCCCTGCCGGTGGATGCGGTGCGCGAGATCGTCGACTTGCCCGAGGACGTTGACGTCCTGCCCGATTCGCCCGCGCATGTGCTGGGGGTGATGCGGCTGCGCCAGGAGATCCTGCCCTTGCTCGACCTGCAGGGCGTGCTGGGCCTGCCGGCCGCCGCGGCCGCGCAGCGGCGGGTCGTGGTCCTGTCGGGCGGCACCGGCGCCGCCACGGCGCTCCTGGGTCTGGTGGTGGATTCGGTGCGCGAGGTGCTGTCGGTGGAGGAGGCCGCCCTGGAGGACGTGCCGGGCCTGCTGCGCGGCGGCGGCGACAATGACCTGCTGGAGGCGATGTGCCGGCTGGACGAGGGGCGACGGCTGCTGGCGGTGCTGGGCGCCGCGCCCCTGGTCGCCCATGCCGGCGACGCCGCCGCGCGGGCCGAGCAAGCGGAGGATGGGGAAATGCAGTCTGATGCCGGCACCGGCGGCGAGGACGAGGTGTTCGTGGTCTTCCGGCTCGCCGAGGAGCACTACGGCCTGCCGGTCACCGAGGTTCGCGAGATCGTGCGCATCCCCGACGAGGTGACGGCGATTCCCAACGCTCCCGAGCACGTCATGGGGGCCGTCAACCTGCGCGGGGCGGTCATTCCCGTGGTGGACCAGCGCCGCCGCTTCGGGCTGACGGCCATCGAGCGCGACGACCGCCAGCGCATTATGGTGCTGACCGTCGACGACGCCGTCGTGGGGGTGGTGGTCGATTCCGTCTCGGACGTCGCCCGCATCCCGGCGGCCGCCGTCGAGGCGGCCCCCGGCGTCGCCCGCGAACGAACCAGCGCCGTGGAGCGCGTG